>NZ_CALPCK010000004.1:0-1229 GCF_943193035.1 Caniella muris | reverse complement strand
ATGGCAACGTGCCTGGGGGCATGCCCCCAGGCACGTTGGCCGGCGATCTCGGCGGGGGTCTTCCCGCCCAGTTTCGAGTGCGGCCTGACGTGGTTGTAATCGTGCTGCCAGGCGGCGAGCACGAACCGGGCATGGGCCAGCGACGTGAACAGCGTCTCGTTGAGGCATTCGTCCCGCAGGCGCCCGTTGAAGCTCTCGACGAAGCCGTTCTGCATCGGCTTGCCCGGCGCGATGTAATGCCACTCGACCTGACGTTCCTGCGACCAGCGCAGGATGGCCGACGAGGTCAGTTCGGTTCCGTTATCGCTGACCACCGTGTGCGGCTTGCCGCGCAGCCCGATCAGCCGCGTCAGTTCCCGAGCGACCCGCGCGCCCGACAGCGAGGTATCGGCCACCAGCGCCAAGCACTCGCGCGCGTAGTCGTCGACCACGCACAAGATGCGGAACCGCCGGCTGCACGTCAGCGTGTCGGACACGAAGTCGAGCGACCAGCGCTGGTTCGGGCCGTTCGGCAACAGCATCGGCGCCCGCGTTCCAAGCGCACGTTTGCGACCGCCGCGACGCCGGACCCGCAGATTCTCCTCGCGGTAAATGCGCCGCAGCTTCTTGTGGTTGGGCGTCATGCCCTCCCGCGCCAGCAGATAGCCCAGACGGCGATAGCCGAACCGGCGGCGTTCCGCCGCCAGCTCGCGCAGACGCGTCCGCAAGGGCGCATCATCGCCTCTCGTCGGCTGATACCGGATCACCCGGCGGCTCACGCCGACAAGACTGCACGCCCGACGCTCGCTCAGCCCGTGATGCTTACGAGCATGAGCGACGGCTTCCCGCCTAGCGTCGGGCGTCACCATTTTTTTGAGGCCAGATCCTTCAGTACGACATTGTCGAGCATCGCTTCGGCCAGCAGCTTCTTCAGCCGCGCGTTCTCGTCCTCCAGCGCCCGCAACCGCCGAGCCTCGGACACCTCCAGCCCGCCATATTTCGACTTCCACTTGTAGAACGTCGGTGAGCTGATCCCGTGGCGCCGGCACACCTCCGCCGTCGCCATACCCGCCTCCTGCTCCTTCAAGATCGCGATGATCTGCTCTTCGCTGAACCTGCTGCGCTTCATTCTCGTCCGACTCCTTTGCGTCGGACTCTACTCAAAATCGGTCACATTCCAGGGGCGCACGTCAGTTCAGGCAGGATGCTGCTCGGCGAGGACAGTCAACATTGGACCCCGATTTTCGGAG
>NZ_CALPCK010000003.1:0-173186 GCF_943193035.1 Caniella muris | reverse complement strand
GCCGAGAACGTCAGGTCCGGCCGCAGCCCCTGGGCGTCGGTGCCGGGCCGCTTCGGCTCGCCGGCGGCCTCCTTCTTCCCACTGGTCACCCCCGCAGACGTCTGCGGGGCGAGCCTGCTCGCGCCGTTCCTGGACGCCGAGGGCTGGCGCCGCATCCGCGAGGGGGTCTGCGGCGCCGCCTCGCTCCTCGGCGACTTCCCCGGCCGGGGCGAGCGCCGGGCCGGCCCCTGGTCGGACTACTCGGCCGGCGCCCTCCAGCGGGTGGGCGGCACGGTGCGCCGCGTCCTGGGCGCCGTGCCCGACGCCGCCGCCAGGGTGGGGCTCCTGCGGGGCTCCATGGACGCCACCATGGAGCGGTGCCGCCACAGCGCCGCCCTGGGGGCCGCCGCCCTCGCCGAGCTCGACGCCCTGGGCGTCGGGTTCACCCTCTCGTTCGAGGGGGCCACGGCCCAGGCCAGGGACGCCTCCGACCACCTGCGCATCGAGGCCAGGCTCGAGGACCCCGCCCTCGGCAGCTCCTCGGTGCGCGTGATGTCCACCTCCTACGGCGCCGCCCCCCAGGCGGACCCCGAGCTTTCCGCGCGCCTCGCCGCCGTGGACCGGTCCTCTGAGGCGGGGCGCATCCGCGACGGGGCGGCCACCTGGCGCCTCGCCGAGGACGAGCCCGACGCGGCACGCGCCCTCAGGTCCACCAAGCCGTCCCCCGACCTCGCCCCCAGCGACGTCAGGGCCATGATGAGGGTGTTCTGCGGCCGTCACGCCGACTTCGCCGTCACCGACACCGACGGGCGCGTCTGGCTCCAGCGGAACCCCCTCGACGGGTCCCTGGCGGGCGTCGCCGACAACGACGAGTTCTCCCGCTCGGTGAGGGCCCAGGGCCGCGGCCGCCTCCGCGACCCCTCCCTGCCGGACGGCCGCAGGCGCATGGGGTCCATCGCCGTGCGCGCCACGGCGGACTCCACGGTGAGGGTCTATGTGAGCCCGGAGCCGGTGGCCGCGGGCCTCAAGGTGAGCTCCCCGGGCCCGAACCGCGGCCGTCCCGTGGCCGACGTGGACCGCGACACGGCCCTGCGCGAGCTCGACTCCATGGTGGAGGCCGCCAAGGAGGCCCTGGTCGAGCGCCTCGGCCTTCCCGCCATGGCCGCCACGGCCGACGCCGGGGGCGCCTTCGGGGCCTGGGACGGCGACGAGGAGGTCTCCTCGCTCCAGCGCCAGTTCCTCAAGGTCGTCTCCGGGGGCTCGGACTGGGCCGAGGCCGGGTTCGACCCCGAGGAGGCCCAGGGGTTTCCCCTGGTCGGGCCCCATGCCTCCCCGCGGGAGCGGGCCGGGGCCTGCGCCAAGGCCGCCCGCATCTGGACCGACGGCCGCGTCGGGGGTCCCAGGGCCGGCGGCGGCTTCCGCATCGACCCGGTGAGGGTCGCCGCCTGGGCCGCGGGGCCCGACGGCCCCATCACCTGCCGCCAGAAGATCCGGGAGCTCGTGCGCCAGGCGCGTCTCTCCCCGGAAGACATCGTCTCCGACGACCCCTCCCAGGCCTACGACGAGCTGGAGGCCCTCGTGGCCTTCGACCCGGAAAGCGCCCGCACCGTCGACGAGGTGGACCCGGAGAGCCTCGAGGGGGCGTGCCTGTCGGCCGTGGCCGACGCCTGCCGCTCCGTGGGCGCCGAGGTGGAGGGCCTCGCCATCGACGGCCACGGCGTCATCTCCTACAGCGCCCGGTCCCCCCAGGGCACCGTCGTCTCCGGCACCGTGGGCCAGGTGCCCTCCACCGACGGCAGCGGCATCATGCGCACGGGCTACGTGGGCAGGCCCGACATCGAGTTCGTCGGCGGCTGGCAGGGCCGCTACCTGCGGGGGGCCAAGAGCGCCGTGCCCCCATGGGAGCGCATCCGCCTCACCTCCTTCGCCGAGTCCATGGCCGCCGGCGTCCGCCGCTGCGTCACCCGCCAGACCCTCGCCAGCCGCACCGGCAGGTCCGCGGCCGGCCCCGAGGGGGCCTCGGTGTGCCACGGTGAGCGGGCCCTGAACCGGCTCGTGCGCTCCCTCATCGAGGACCGCCGCGCCCCCGGCCAGCTCGCCTCCATGGCCGTCCACGGCCACGACCTCGGGGTGCTCGTGGCCCAGGGGAGAAACACCGTGCGCTTCCCGCGGCAGCTCCGGGAGCAGGCCGGTTACGGCGCCCTCAAGAGGATCGGGGAGCGCTCCGGGCGCCCCTGGAGCGCCGACCGCATGAGCGACGGGCTGTCGCTCACCGGCGGCGACTGCATCCGCGTGGTGGGCTTCGACGGCATGTTCTGCGACTCGGCCGTCAACGTCACCTCCGACGCCCAGGGCGTCGTGAGGGTCCTCGGCAAGGGCGTCGAGGTGGACGCCGACGGCCACCCGGTGCCGGTGCTCGACACCGACGGCAACCCCGTCCAGACCCCGAGCCCGCTCGCCGACGATGCCAACCACGCCCCCGTGCTCGACTGCTCCACGGCCGACCGCATGGCCATGACCCTCTCCAACGCCGAGGGGGCCATCTGGGCCAACCAGCGGGCCACCATGGCCCTCCTGCCCCTGGGAGGGCTCACCATGGAGGACGCCTGGGTGGTGGGCCGCGCCTTCGCCGAGGCCCACCCCGTACCGACGGAGGACGGGGGCCAGAGGCCCCTCCACGCCGGCGACAAGCTCTGCGACAAGGCCGGCAACAAGGGCGTTATCTCCTTCGTCGCCGACCCCGACGCCGACCTGTCCTCCCTCTCCCCGTCGAAGGCCGACGCCTGCCGGCTCTTCGCCATGAACCCGCACCTCGACGTGGCGGCGAGCCCCCACTCGTTCCTGTCCCGCATGAACGGCGGCACCCTCGTGCAGATGCTCGAGCACCCCGCCGACCTCGTCATGCCCGCCCCCACCGCCGCCCCGGAAGGCGCCTTCGGCGACATCCCCTACGCCGTCGGGGCCGACGGGTCGCCCGAGGCGGGCCCCGACGGGGTCCCCGTCGTGGACGAGGGCAAGCTCGGGCGCCGCGTCGAGCGCTGGCTCTCCCAGGACGCCCGCGTGGTCGAGCTCCCCGTGGACGCCCCCGGGGGAGGGCCCCTGCGCATCCTCGTGGGCCTCGGTCTCACATCGGAGGAGGCCGAGGGGGTCCGCTCCCTGGTCCTGGCCTGCGCCCGCGCCGCGGCGGCCGCCGACGCCGCCCGGGCCGCGGGAGGCCGGGGCCCCAGGGCCGCGGAGGCGGCCGCGCGGGACAGGGCCCATGCCGTCCTGTCCGACCTCGAGGCGGCCGGGTGCTCCACCCGGGTGGTCCCGCGCGGGGCCGTGACCGTGGCCGGCGGCTGCGGCGAGGTCCTCGTGGACATCACCGACAAGACCACCGACGAGAAGACCAACGTCTACGACCCCGACAAGGGGGAGGGCCGCAACTCCTCCGGCCAGCTCCTCTGGATCGTGGACGGCTTCGGCCTGAAGGCCCTGGAGAGCGAGCTGTTCGCCAACGACCGCGGCTTCAGGCGCATCCAGGCCAGGGCCCAGGCCATGGGGGTGCGGATCGCCGACGACGGCGAGATCTCCCGCATCGAGTCGGTGGGGGACCTCACCGGCCGCCCCATGCGGCTCCCCACCCCCCTCGCCGCGGGGCGTTCCAAGGTGAGGGCCGACGGGACCCTGGCCATGGACGAGGACGCGGCCCGGGAGGCCGCCTGCGCCCTGCTGTCGGGCCCCGGCGGCTACATCGACCTGCCCTTCGCCGTGGACTTCGGCACCGAGCCCGACGGGGCGCCGCGCCCCGTCCCCGAGGCCGGCGGCCGTCACTACATGCCCGTCATCGGCTCCGCCTGGCGCGGCGCCACCGTCGACGCCGACGGCAGCGAGCACATGGAGGACGTCACCCGCAACTACGTGGGCCTCATCGTCGCCGCCATGGGCTACGAGCACCACGGCGCCTGGGCCCGCATCCACGAGGCCCGGGGCGAGGCCGAGGCGGCCGCCGCCTGCGCCCGGCTCCAGGAGTCCTGCCGCGGCCGGGGGCGCGCCTGCGCCCGGGCCATCGCCGACGATGTGGCCGAGTCCATGTGCGCCGGCACCAGGAACGAGTTCCTCGAGTGCCTGCTCAAGCGCCGTATCAAGGGAAGCTCCACCTGCGTGTGGGTCCCCGACCCCGACCTCGCCGTGGACCAGGTGGCCCTGTCGCCGGAGGTGGCGACAAACGCCGGGGTGGAGGACCGCGACCACGTCCTGGTCTGGCGCGACCCGATCCTGAGGCGCGGGGGCGTGCGCTACCTGGAGGTCGTGGTCGACGAGGGCCTCGACGGGTGCATCGCGGTCAACCCGGTCATCGCCCAGTCCATGGACGGCGACTTCGACGGCGACTCGGTGGCCGTGGTGCCGGTGAGGTCGCGGGCGGCGAGGAGGGAGTGCGAGGCCGCCCTCACCTGCGCCGCCGAGGGGGTGCGCCTGGACCTGTCGGCGCCCGCGGACGAGGACGGGCTGCGCCCGGTCTTCTTCAACAACGGCTCCGACGTGCGCCTGGGGGCCCACCTCGACCCGGGGGCCGCCTCGGCCCTCGCCGAGGCCAGGGCCATGGCCAACGCCGGGGACCGTCGGTTCGGCGCCGCCGAGAGCGCCGCCGTGCTCCGGTGCCTCAGGGCCACCTCCCTGTGCCCGGAGGCCGTGGTCACCGTGTCCGACCCCAGGAGCTGCTTCGAGTCCATCCACAGGACCACGGTGGCCCCGGGGGTCAAGGGGTCGGTGGGCAAGATCTGCGACCTCGCCGCCTACATGGGCTACGCCCTGTCCATGGGCGAGGACGGCACGGTGACCTCGATCGGGGTCGACCCCTTCCTCTGCCGCGACGGGGCGAAGACCCGCGGCTCCCAGCTCTCCACGGCCACCAAGAGCGAGGCCGTCGGCCTCGCCGGCGCCAAGCACAAGCTCGGCATCGCGGCCATGCGCGGAGGCGACATCGAGGCCACCAACGAGTGCTTCCGTGCCCCCACCCAGTCCCTGCTCCAGGCCAAGCACGACGCAGAGGTGGCGAGCTTCCGCTACGACCTCATCGGCGACCCCACCAACGAGGTCGTCGCCGGCCGCGGAG
The DNA here is from genome assembly GCF_943193035.1 of Caniella muris. Taxonomy (NCBI): domain Bacteria; kingdom Bacillati; phylum Actinomycetota; class Coriobacteriia; order Coriobacteriales; family Atopobiaceae; genus Caniella; species Caniella muris. The sequence continues at coordinate 168,112 of NZ_CALPCK010000003.1, read as the reverse complement.
TGGAGTGCACCGTGGACGGCCGGGGCAACCCCCACTGGGAGGCCTCCCGCACCGGCCAGATGGACCCCGGGGAGTGGGCCGACATGGCCCACGGGTTCTTCTGCGGCGGGGACGGTCACAACCTGCCCATGGAGCGCTCCATCTTCGACAGGGTCGCCAGGGGGCTCGCCGTGGACGGCCCCGACGGCCGCCCCGTCATGGCCGACATCACCCGCCACGACCTGGCCGACCACCTGGGTCCCTCGGTCATCGACTGGCTCGCCTACCACCCCAACGCCATGGGCCTGAAGCAGCTCGCCGCCGACGAGGGGACCCACAACCTCTTCGACGGCCTCGAGGCCATCCAGCCCGGCTCCGTGAGGGACCTCCGGGAGGCGTCGGGCAGGGGCCCGGTCACCGTGGCCGACGCCCGGGCCCGCTTCGCCGAGCTCCACGACAGGCCCCCCCAGCCCCGTTGGTCCCGGTCGGGCCGCACCCGCTTCGAGGCCATCCCCGAGGAGGCCGCCGACGCCTTCGGCAGCAAGGACGAGGGCATGGCCCTTTAGGGCCCACCCGTCACCCCAATTGAAGGGGTCCGGGGGCATAACCGCAGCTAGAAGCCCTATGGGTGCCGCGGCGAGCCCCCGGGCCCCTTTCCTGTGTGCCATGGTTCTACCGAGAGAGAAACCGCGCCCCGGAGCCTGCGCGCCCCGGGGCCCGAGATGGAAAGGGGTCGGTCGTGGAAGACATCTTCGAGGGGGGCCTGGGCGGGTTCGCCGACGCCGACGGCGCCATGGACTACGAGGTCGAGGACGAGGGGGGCCCGGCGGACGACTACGAGGTCGCCTGCGAGCCCGAGGCGCACACGGCCCCGGCGCCCCAGGCGGGACGCGCCCCGTCCGGGCCCCAGGAGGCGGTGCCCGACGCCATGGGCCGGGTCCTCGGGGACCTCGGGGCCGTGATCCAGGACTGCCTCGAGAAGGAGCGCGCCGTCGCCCGCGACGAGGCGGGGCGCCTGGAGGCCCGCATCGCCGACCGCGACGCCAAGATCGCCGACCTGGCGGCCGAGGTGGGGTCCCTGAAGGACGCCCTCGCCGACGCCCGCGACCAGCTCGCCCGCGCCCAGGGGCGCCTCCACCTCATCGAGGCCGTCATGGGTGCCGACGACTCCCAGGTGCCCTGGGTCCGCGAGTCCGTGGAGACCGCCCTGAAGGCGTCCCACTGATGGGAGCCGCCCGCGCCGCGGTCACCGCCGCCTCGATCACCGTCGCCGCGGGGGCCCCTTGGGCCGGCGTCGCCCTGGCCTCCACGGGCGACGTCGCCCGGGGGGTCCTGGTGGGCTCCGCCCCCATTGCGGCCCTCGCCGCCGTGGCCGCCGCCTCCGCGCTCCGCCGCAGGGCCGCCGGCGCCGCTGCCGCCGCCCCGGCGCCCGCACCGGCAGGGGGGCGCGCCCGCTACCGCGGCCCCGGGGCGAGGAGCGTGGCCGTGGCCGTGGCCGTGCGCGGGCGCACCCTGACCCTCACCGCCGACGACGGGGAGGTCACCGGCATCCCCGTCTGCCTTGCGACGGCCGCACCCGGATCGTGCGTCGTCGACCTGGACGTGTGCGGCCGCCTCGTCTTCGACGACCCGGAGGCGGCCGCGAGAATCATCGAGGAGATGATCCCATGACCGATCACATGATGACCCCAAGGGTCCTGACCTGCACGGCGAGGGCGCTTTGCGCCGCCTTGGCGGCGGCCCTGTGGCTTGTCGCCTGCACCCTCGCCGCCGTGGCGGCCGCCCTCGCCGCCATCTGGGCCGCCGCCCTCTGGGCCCGGCTGCTGGGGGCCACCGCCGAGTGGACCGTGACCCAGATCCTGCTCCTGTGGGGCCCTCCCACGGCCATGAGCTCGGCCCTGTGCGCCGCCGCCCTCTGGCGCGGGTTCGGCTCCATGGGCCGTGCCTGCCTGCGCCTCCAGAGGCGCGCCGCCGACGCCCTGGCGGAGAGGGTCGAGGGAGGTGAGCGCCATGGCCGCCGGTGACTCCTTCGAGGCGGTCTTCGCCGCCATGGCCGGCGTGCCCTCCGACAGGGTCCAGCAGGCCCGCACCAAGTGCCTCGGCGCCATCGTCGCCGAGTCCTGTTGGGGCCCCGGGGTCCCGGAGGTGACCACCGAGTGCTCCATGGCGGCCACGGCCACCGTGGTCGTGGACGCGGCCCGGCTCTCCTACGACGAGGGGCGCCACATGAGGCCCTGGGTCGTCGTGACGGGGCGCGTGGCGTCGGTGGCCGCCGACGCCGACGCGGGGTCCCCGGTGCTCGGCTACGGGGTCGCGGTCGTGGACATGGGGGAGAAGGCCCCCGTGTGCCAGGTGTGCGTGGACCTCACCGACGCCGACCTCGCGTCCCTCGTGGCCGCCGGCCTGCACCTCCGCGGATCGCGCCTGGACCTCTCGGGGCTTCGCGGGGCCTCCTTCGAGATGCCGGCCTCCGTCGACGTCACCCAGGTCTCCTGGGAGCAGGAGCGCTCCGTGGTCTTCGTGGACTCCATCGACCTCGAGGACGGCTGGCCCGTGGAGGGTCTCGGCGCCTTCGTGACGGTGAGGAGCCCGAGGGGCGTCGAGGATGCCTGACGACCCCTGCGTGGTGTCCGCCTCCTTCACGGTGCCCTCGCCCCGGGGCGGCTCCCGGGGTGCCTCCCCGGGGGCCCACGCGGCCCGCTACGTCGGCCGCGACGGGGCCTGCGAGTCCCTGGGCGCCACCGCGGCGCCCCTTCTCGCCCCGGATCCGCCCCGGATGCCCCTGACGTCGGTCCCCGGGGGCCGGAGGGTGGCCGACGGCAGGCTCTTCGGCTCCATGGAGGGCATCGGGTCCACCCTGTCGGGCACCGGCTCCTGGGCCGAGGCGGCCTGCCGCCGCATCCAAGACCTGTTCCTGGCCGGGCGCACCGTGGTCACCCTCGTCTTCTCCTTCGCCAGGTACTTCATGGAGTCCGTCGGGGCCGTCGCCAAGGGGGCGCTGGCCCTCGGGAGGGCCCAGGTGCTCCGGGTCCGCGCCGCCGTGGCCCGGGCCATGGAGCGGGTGGGGGAGGAGTACGACTCCATGGGCTGGGTGGCCGGGGTCCACACGAACACGGACCACGTCCACTGCCACGTCTCCGTGGTGGAGCAGGGCCGGTCCCCCCGGACCTCTAAGGGCAAGGTCCCCCGGCGCTGCCTCGCCGAGGCCCGGCGACGGGCCGCCGAGGCCCTGGAGGACGGCTCCTGCGGCCGCCCCTGGGCAGCCGTGGCCGCCGCTGACGAAAGGTCCCAGGCCTCCGTCCTCGACGGCCTCGAGGCCCCCGTGGTCGCGGCTGGGAAGTCCGCCCGCGACGCCGTGGCGCGGACCCGGGGCCAGGTCGCCTCCGCCCTGGAGGCCATGGCCCCCGAGGAGGTCCGGGACCTGGCCGCAGACGGCCAGGGCGGCACCTTTGAGCCCCCGTGGCCGGTCCTCGGGCGCCCCATGGCCAAGAGGTCGGCCGCCGAAGAGCGCTCGTGCCGCGCCCGGGCCCTCTCCGAGAGGGCGGCCGCGCGGCTCCAGGTGGAGTCCGTGAGGCCATCGGACACGGCGGGGCTCCAGGCGGCGTGGCTCGCCTCCCTGGCGGAGGCCGCGGCCGAGCTCTCCGAGCGGGAGCTGGAACGGTCCCGCCGAAGGCGCGCGGTCGCCGGGAGGGACCCGGAGCAAGGCCCGGAGGACGCCCCGGAAGACCCCCGGAGACACGCCCCCGGAAACGCCCCCGACGCCCTCGCGGAGGCCCTCCAGGACCTCGCCGACGCCGCCATCGCCCCGGAGCTTATCTCCGAGGCCGTGGCCCTGGGCATCGTGGAGGGCCCCCGGATGGCTCCGGCTCCGGAGGACCCCCTTCAGGACCGCCAGCCGGCCGTCGGCGCCACCGCGGCCAAGGGCCGCCAGACGCCCGCGGCACCCCCACATCGCCGCCCAGGGCCCGAGGCCGACGGGTCCGTGCCCAAGGCCGCGGAGAAAGCCCGGCGGGACGCCGACGCCGAGGCGCCGGAGGCCCCCCGGGACCCCTGGGGGCACGGGATCTAGACCGAAAGGAGGGCCGCCATGGCCCCTATGGACATCTACGGATCGCTCTCGACGGTGTTCTCGACCCCCAAGGGGCGCTCCGGGCTCGACGGGGAAGGCCCCGACGGTTTCGCCGCGGAGCCCCGCCGGCGCCTGGCGGACCTCTCGGGGTACGACGCCATCGCCTCCTGGGGCGACCTCTGCCCGGTGCCCGCCAGGGCCGTCGAGGGCAGGGACGCGGAGCTCGCCCAGGTGAGGTCCGCCCTGGCCCGCCCCGAGAGCTCCAACGTGGTGCTCCTGGGTCGCGCCGGCACGGGCAAGTCCACCATCGCCTACGAGGCCGCGAGGACCGACGGCGAGCGCATCTGGCTGGAGCTGGACGTGGCGTCCATGACGGCGGGCCTCTCCAACCCCGACGAGCTCGGCGCCCGCCTGAAGCGGGTCTTCTCCGAGGCCTCGGACCTCGCGAGGGGCGAGGACGCCGACGTGTGCCTCTTCATCGACGAGTTCCACCAGCTCCAGGCCCTGTCCTACGGCGCCGTGGAGGCCCTGAAGCCCCTTCTGGCCCGTACCGCCGACACCCGCGTCCACGTGGTGGCTGCCACCACCATGGAGGAGTGGGCCGAGCACCTGTCGGCCAACAAGGCCCTGGCCGAGCGCTTCGGCCGGGTGACCGTGGCCCCCATGGGCCACGACGCCTGCGTCTCGGTGGTCCAGGCCTTCCTGGAGCGCCACCTGGAGGAGGACTGCAGGATCCCGACGGGCTTCGCCGCGTCGCTCGTGAAGGCCACCGACGACTACATGCCCGCCGACGCCCAGCCCAGAAAGTCGGTGCTCGCCGCCAACGAGGTGGTGGGTGAGCACCGGGTGAGCGGGGCGCCGCTGGACCGTGCCATGCTGGCCCTGGCCGTGGAGCGGCTCTGCGGGGCCAAGCTCGAGGCCTGCTTCGACCCCGACGAGGTGCTCCGGGCCCTGGAGGCCCGGGTGTTCGCCCAAGGGGAGGCCTGCGGCGTCGTGGCCGCCCAGCTGAGGCTGGCTGCCGCCGGCTTCTGCGACCCCGGCAAGCCCAAGGCGTCGTTCCTCTTCTGCGGCTCCACCGGCGTCGGCAAGACCGAGCTGGCCCGCTCCCTCGCGTGCTCCCTCTTCGGCACCGAGGAGGCCATGGTTCGCCTGGACATGAGCGAGTACGTCACCGAGGCCTCCTGTGACCGCTTCCGCCGGGAGCTCTGCCAGAGGGTCTGGGAGCGGCCCTTCTCCGTGGTGCTCCTGGACGAGGTGGACAAGGCCCACCCGGCCGCCGTGAGGCTCCTGCTCCAGGTCCTCGACGACGCCCGCCTCTCCGACCGCAACGGCCGGGTCACGTCGTTCTCCTCCTGCTACATCTGCTGCACCACCAACGCCGGCTCCGACATCTTCGCCGACGTGGCCCGCTACGACTCCGACGCCTCCCAGGACCTGCTCACCAAGCTCGACCCCCTCGTGAGGCGCCGCCTCACCTCCTCGGACGGGGTGGGGGGCAAGTCCCGGTTCCCGCCGGAGCTCCTCGGCCGCTTCGACGCCGTGTGCCCGTTCCGGCCCCTCTCCGAGGCCACGTCCATGAGGATCGTGATTCGCGAGCTCGACCGGGTGGCCGCCAAGGCCAAGAGGCTCCACGGCGTGGAGGTGTCCTTCGCCCCCAGGGTCGCCGACTTCTTCGAGAGCGACCGCATCGACGACGCCTCCGGCGTCAAGGACGCCGCGGCCGGCGGCGCCCGCCGCATCCGCAGGCTCGTGGAGAAGGAGGTGGAGGTGCCGGTGGCCGACGCCGTCATGCGCCACCCCGAGGCGGCGTCGCTCCACGTGGACGTGGAGGGGGAGCTCCTCTCGGAGCAGCCCGAGGAGGCGGCCCTCAACTTCAGCCGACGCATCATGTCCGAGGCCCGCGTCGTCGTGGAGGCCGGGTCATGGAGGTGAGAGCGCCCCACGGCCAGGTCTCCCCCTGGGCGGGCAGGACGCGCCCGTCGGCCGGTCCGGGGCGGCGGAAGGCGGGCCGCGCCCTCGACCTGGTCCTTATCGCGGCGGCGGTCCTGGCCGTGGCCGGGGCCGTCCTCTGGTTCGCCCCCGGTGCGGTGGAGGGGGCGCGCCTCGAGGCCATGGCCGAGGAGACCTCGACCGATGCCGGCGGAAGGGACTGGGGGGCCCTGAGGGCCGCGAACCCGGCCTGCGTCGCATGGCTCACCGTGGAGGGGACCCCCATCGACTACCCCGTGCTCCAGGCCACCGAGGACGACCCGGACTACTGGCTCTCCCACGACTTCTGGGGAGGATGGAGCCGGGTAGGGTCCCTGGTGGTGGACGCGGACACCGACGCCTTGGCCGCCCACACCATGGTCTACGGCCACCACATGGGTCCCGGCGAGGCCTTCACGCCCCTCTACCGGGCATGGGACGACGGCGTCTTCCAGGGCATCGGCACGGTCGTCCTGGACACCCCGGAGCGGGGCACCGAGACCTTCCGGCCCCTCTTCGCCTTCCGCTGCGACAAGGCCGACCCCGAGGTGCAGCGCTTCGACTTTGCCGGCGGGGCGGACGGTTCAGGATGCGACGTCGCCACCCTGAGGTCCTGGCTCTCATCCCTGGGCACCCGGGCGGAGGCGTCGGCGGAGGGCTGGCAGGAGACCGCGGACGGCACGTCCCGGGTCCTCACCCTCGTCACCTGCTCGAGCCCCTGGGCGGGGCAGCGCGGGCGCACCGTGGTGGTCTGCGCCAGGGTCTGAGGGAGCAGACGGCATGAGGCCCCCTAAGGGATCGTCCCCTGGGGGCCTCTTTCTTGGCCGGGGATGTCCCTAGGCCGTCTTGTGGGCGGCACCGCCTGAGGCGCGATCCCACAGCAGGCGCCCTTGCCACCTCTCCCAGAGCCCGGCCCCCTCGGCACTTTCCCAGAAGGCTCCCTCGGCCTCGGTCCACCGGGAGCACCCGCCGACCGTTTCCTCGATGTCCACGGCGGCATGCTCCGTGACGAGTCCCAGGAAAAACCAGGACACGGGGGTTTCCGAGAGGGCCTCCGCCAAGGCGCCCTCGTTGTCGGCGAGCTTGGCGATGAGGCGCTTCACCTCGTTGTACTTGTCGACCCTTCCGTTCCAGCCCTCGGCGGCGGCTCCGAAGGCGACCTCTGCGGCCGGGGTCCCCAGGAACCCCCTCGGGTCGATCTCGATGCAGGCCCCCTCGGCGGCGCCTTCCATGGCCAGGGGCGCGACCGGGTGGCTCCTCCCGGGGGTCCGGCGGTGCTTTCGGCGAAAGGGGAGGTCGAGGCCGTCGTTCAGGAGCTCGCCCGCGGCCCAGCCCAGGCGGTACGCGAAGGGGTGCGGCGCAGGGTCGGCGGACGGCGCCACGGGGTGTGCCGCGGAGCCTGCCAAGAGCACCTCTACGGCCTCCCGGAGGCGGGCCGCGAGGGCGTCCCGGACCGCGTCCACGGGGACGGCCGACGGGGCCTTTGCGGGCGCCCCCGCGGGGGTCCTCGCGGGGGTTTCGGCAGCGGTCCCGGCGGGGCCCCTCGGCAGACGCCGGCGGAACGTCCCGGCGAGGGTCTCGGCGGCGGTGTCGGAGGGCAGAGCCAAGGGTCTCCTTCCCGGAGGGGCCGTAGCGGGGCGGTGCCTAGAGGGGGTTTCCTCGGGGAGGCTCATCGGTCCAGACCGAGGTGCTCCTCGACCTCCTCGAGGGAGTAGGTCTCAAGCTTCCCCGCGCGCCAGGCCCGGACGTCCTCCAGGACGGCCTTCTCGAAGGAGGCGTCGTAGGGGGTCTCGCCGGAATCTTCGCCGGTGGGTGCCGCGGGGGTGTCCTGGGTGCTCATCGAGGGGCTCCTCGGGGTTCGTGTCCAGGGTGGACGGAAGTGGATGTCTGTGTATTTTAGCAGCTCGGTGGGGGTGCCTGAGGTGGGACGGTGTCCTTCGGGACGGGCCGTTATATTACCTTATATTATAATCAAATATAATTACTGGGGGGATTCGGGCCGGTCTCCGGGTGCGGAGGATGCCCCCGGCGCGCCGCGCCATGGCGTGCGGCTCCGGGCCTCGGAGGACGACTCGCAAGGGACGCGCCTGAAGAGGTCGGTCCCCGCCGTGGGGATGTCTCGGGGGAGTTCCCCGCCGTCAGGTGCCGTCGACGTCCGTCACGGAGGTCCGCACGGTGCCGCCGCCGGCGTTCACCGCGACGGGGGCGACCCACCTGACGAAGGTGTCCGTGGGGGCGCCCTTGGGGCCGTGGTGGTAGGTGTGCCAGTGACCCCTGCGGATGTGGGGCGCCACGGTGCGCCCCGGGCCCTCCCCCGGGCCCTGGCCGGACCGGGCCCGCCGGAGGTCCGAGAGGAGGCTGAAACCCACGTCGGAGAGCTCGCAGGAGCGCCTTTTGGGGAAACGGCGCCGGATGGACCTCCTCCGGGCCGTCCTCGGCTCCTCCAGGGGCACCATGTCGGCGTTCTCCGAGGATAGGTACATGAGCGAGGCCAGGGTACGGGACAGCAGGAGGCCCGTGGTGGCCGCGAACGGGGCGGGGACGGCGGCCAGGGCCGAGAGCCTTCTCACGGTGTCCTCCACGACCTCCTCGACGGTGGAGTCCCAGGGGACCCTCAAGGGGATCGGCGCCACGGTGCGTCCCGCGGGGCCGCCGGTGTCCAGGAGGAGCACCGCCAGCACGCCCTCCTCGAGGGCCGAGGCGAGGACCCCGGTGCCGTCGCCGAAGGAGAGGTAGAGGTCGTCCACCGGCAGGTGCGCTAGGGCGCACGCCGGGAGCCGCCCGCACCCGGCGGAGAGCTCCTTGGCCAGGGCGGCGGGGACGCGGTAGACGCGCCTCGAGAGGTCCCAGGCGCAGGCGACGGAGATCGACGTGAACGACCCGACGCTCGGGTCGGCGGTGTCCATGGCGGAGAACAGCCCCGAGAGGTCGTCGGACCTGGCCCGGGAGAGGTCCCGCCTGATCCTGTCGAGGGCCCCGGGGCCCACCCGGGGGTCCTCCGACTCCTGCAGGAGGAGCCTCTCCGGCATGAACGGCGGCATCTCGCGCCGGGTCTCGGCGGGGGTCTCGGCGGTGTCCATGGGGGCTCCTCGAGGGTCCTGGGGGCGAAGGTGGGCTCACGGGGTATTCTAGCGGGTCCGGCGGGGGCATTGCAGAAATCATTAAGGACTTCCCTGTGGGGGCGCCTGGGATGGGCTAATCTGGTGCCGTGCCCCGCCGCCGGCCGTCACCGCGGCGGGCGGGTGTGCCCTTGTCCTTGGAAGGTGGGTCTCACATGGCGGGGAACAGTGCGTTGGGGGCCGCGAGGACCGCCAAGAACGACGAGTTCTACACGCAGCTCACCGACATCGAGAAGGAGCTGCGCCACTAAAGGGGGCATTTCAGGGGCAGGTCCGTCCTCTGCAACTGCGACGACCCGTTCGAGTCGAACTTCTTCAAGTATTTCGTGCTGAACTTCAACCGGCTCGGCCTCACGAGGCTGGTCGCGACATGCTACGCCGACTCGCCCATCGCGGGACGGCAGTTCCCGCTGCCCGATGTCGCGGGGGGGGGCTCGCCGAGGGCGTGAGGGGCAGGCCGTACAAGGCTGTCGTGACGAAGGTTTACGACGCGACCGGTGACGGCGGCATCGGCATGCTCGACGTAGCCGAGCTGTTCAGGCGGAGGGAGAACGAGCTCGTCGAGCTCGAGGGGGACGGGGATTTTCGGAGCCCGGAGTGTCTGGGGCTGTTGAGGGAGGCGGACGTGGTCGCCACCAACCCCCCCCCCTTCTCCCTTTTTCGCCAGTACGTCTCGACGCTCGTGGAACTCGGGAAGGACTTCGTCATCATCGGCCCGGACAGTGGCCGGAAGTACAGGGAGACGTTCCCGCTCATCAGGGACGACAGGATGTGGCTGGGCGCCACGAGGCCGAGGCGCTTCTACGTGCCCGACTCCTACCGGGCAAAAGGCGTGAGGGTCGACGACGAGGGCCGCCGCTACATGCAGATGGGGAAGGTCTGCTGGTACACGAACCTCGACATCGGGAAGCGCCACGAGGACCTGGTGCTGTTCCGGCACTATACGCCGGAGGCCTATCCCCCGTACACGAACTTCGACGGGATCGACGTGTCCAGCGTGAGGGACATCCCCTGCGACTACGCGGGTGCCATGGGGGTGCCGGTCAACTTCCTCGACGAGTACAACCCGGACCAGTTCGAGATCGTCGGCCTGGGTGAGGGCAACCTGGCCAAGGAGATCGGCGTCACCCGCAACCACGAGGGGCGCACGAAGCTCGAGGTGCGCGGCGAGGACGGGTCCTACAGCCTGCCGTATGCCCGCATCGTCGTCCGCAACAGGCGCCCCGAGACCCCGAAGGAGGCATGAGGCGATGCGTATCAAGGAGCTCAAGGTGACCGTCCGCGAGGTGTGCAAGGGCTATGCCAACGACGCCGAGGAGGGCGTGGTCGGCTACGGCGGCCGGCTCGACATCCGCCCGAGGTACCAACGGGAGTTCGTCTACAGGGACAGCCAGCGCGATGAGGTGGTCCGGACCGTGATGAGGGGGCTGCCCCTCAATGTCATGTACTGGGTCGACCGGGGCGAGGGGTGCGGGGGCGACACCGACGGGCCGCGCTACGAGGTGCTGGACGGCCAGCAGCGCACCGTCTCACTTTGCGAGTACGTTGACGGCTCCTTCTCGGTGGACGACCTGTACTTCTACAACCTGCCGGCCGACCGTCAGGAGCAGATCCTCGATTACTCACTGTTCGTCTACGTGTGCGAGGGTACGGACTCCGAGAAGCTCGACTGGTTCCGCATCATCAACATCGCCGGCGAGCGGCTGACCGACCAGGAGCTCAGGAACGCCGTGTACGCAGGGCCGTGGGTATCGGACGCGAAGCGGTACTTCTCGAAGACCGGGTGCGCGGCGTCCACCTTGGGGGACGGCTACCTGAAGGGCAAGAGCATCCGCCAGGAGTTCCTGGAGGCGGCCATCTCATGGGCTGCCGATGCGGAGGGGAAGACTGTCGAGGGCTACATGGGGGAGCACCAGAACGACCCGACGGCCCAGGGGCTGTGGAGCTACTTCCGGTCGGTGGTCGAATGGGTGCAGGCGGTGTTCCCGACCAAGCGTGGGGAGATGAAGGGCCTCAAGTGGGGGCTGCTCTACAACGCGCATGGCGACCGGCGCGACCTGGATCCCGAGGTGCTCGAGGGGCGCGTGAGCGAGCTCATGGCCGATGAGGACGTCACCAGAAAGCCGGGCGTCTACGAGTACCTTCTGACGGGCAACGAGAGGGTGTTGTCGATCAGAGCGTTCGACAGGCGGGACGCGAGGGCGGCCTACGAGCGCCAGGAGGGCGTATGCCCCATCTGCGGGGAGCACTTCGAGTTCAAGGAGATGGAGGCAGACCACATCGTGCCGTGGAGCGAGGGGGGCCGCACCGTCCCGGACAACTGCCAGATGCTCTGCCGCGACTGCAACCTGAGGAAGGGTGCGCGGGGCTGACCGACGGCGCCTGCCGGTCAGGGCCCCGACGGGGGAGGGGGCCTTGGGATGGTCCGGGGCAGTAAAAAGGAGGGGCCCCATAGGGGCCCCTCCTTGGTTACGAGCCGGGGTTCACGACGGGTGCCCCCCCCTTCGCGGTCCCGGCCCTACTCCCAGTGGCCGGGGACGTCCACGACCCACTTCTGGCCGGTCTGCTTCTTCTCGTAGTGGCCGTTGTCCACCTTCTCGTCGTAGGAGTCGTCGAGGTAGGTGCCGTGGGAGAAGTCGCCTTTCTCGCAGTAGGCGAAGTCGTGGTCGCCCCAGGCGTCCACGGAGCTGAACGACGCACCGCACCCGTTGCACACGTATTTCGGACGTGTGACGTAGGTGATCTTCGGCACCCACACGTTCTCGTAGACGGGCTCGTAGTGCCCCTTCTCGGCGACCCACTTCTTGGCCGGGGTGGTGGAGCCGCCGGAGGAGCCGCTGCCGCCGGAAGACTGGCCGCCACCGGAGGAGCCGCCATTGGACGACCCAGACGCCTGGCTGCCGCCCGAGGACTGGCCCCCGGAGGAGCCGCTACCGCCGGAAGAGCCGCTGCCGGACGACCCGGACGTCTGGTTGCCGCTGTCCGCAGGCTTCTGCTCCGCGGGCTTCTCCTCGGGCTTCTGCCCCTCCTCGGCCGGCTTGGACGCCGGCGCCTTGGAGGCGTTCTCCTCGGCCCTGTCCGTGGCCTGGGACCCGGCGTCTCCCGAGAGGGTGCCGTCGCCCCTGGCCACGGCGTCGGCCAGCTCGCCCTTGATCTTGTCCAGGTCCTCCTTGGTCACCTGGTCGGCGGGCACCGGGTCGAGCTTGACGTCGACCTTGGGGGCCTCGGCCCCCGCCCCGTCGTCGTCGGCCTCAGCCTCCGGTGCGGCCACGGTCACCTCCTGGGGCTCGGGCACCTTGTAGACGGAGCCGTCCTGGTTGATGGGGGAGACGAAGGAGACGGTGTAGGTGCCGGGCTTGAGGTCCACCGACGCCGTGCCGGAGGACACCTCCTCCGCGCTCACGGCGTGGGCGAAGGCCTCGGTGGGGGAGGCGGACCCGTCGTCGGCCCCCTGCTCGTCGCCCCCGGCGTCGGCCACGGGCTCCACCACGGCCACCAGCGGGCTGGACTGGTCCGTGTAGCCCTCGGCGCTCACCTCCAGGGCCACGGCCACCGGCTCCGCCTCCCCGTCGTCGGAGGCCTGGGCGGCCGCGGTGGGCGGCTCCGCCGGCACCGGCAGGGCGCCGGGGGCGGCCGCAGCCCAGGCCCCCACGCCGACCAGCAGGGCCGCGGCGGCGCAGCAGCCGGCGGCCACGGCGCGGTTGCGGGCCCTGTTCGGCGACGTCGTCAGGGCCTCCCGGAGGCGGGAGGGGACGGCCTTTATGGAGACGAGGACCCGTCTGGAGGCCTCGCGGAGCTCTTGCAGGGGCTGGTGGTCGGCCATACGGAACTTCCCTTCGGTCGTGGCCTACTGTTGAAAACAGTATAGCACGAACTAAGGGAAACGGCTGCTAGAACCGGGAAAAGAAGGAGACGGCACCGTTCGCGTTGAATATCGCCTGCATACCCTCTGGCCGGAGGGGCACCCCCTCCCCGTACCGTAGGGGCGCCCCGCGCCCGGGGTCGAGGCTCTGTGGGACACTGTCTGTCTCCGATCACAGTGTCGGCATCTGTTGTACAATGTGGGCACGCGACGGGAACGTCCGCCTTGGTCAGTGGGCGCCACCCGTGTTTACTTCGCTGAGAACCGGTAGCCTAGGCTACCGGTTCTCTGTTTTGTCGCGGATAGCGTCCTCGCACACGAGGCGGCGAATCCTCACCACCATGTACACGACATCAAGAGTGTAGTAGGCGCCCTGCAGGACATGCAGGGCGACGACAGACGTCTCGGCCATGGGTCCCACCTCCTTCCAGGAGGGCGGCGCCCACGACGGCCGTCCCCGCCGCGCACCGGCGATGTTAGCAAAAGGGTCGCCTTGCGTGTCCCGTTCGTCATCGACTTTGGCGCCGCCTTCGGCATCCCCCCAGCTAGACACAGGAATCGGGATTTCGCGCCGAATCCGGCCCCTCTACTCCCATACGACACTTGGGTCGACCGAGCCCACCGTGGGCCGAAAGGGCCCACCCGTCACCCCATCTCGGGGGCCTCCGGGACGAAACCCCAGCTAGGACGCTCGGGCCCCTCCCGACGACCCGGCAGGGGTCCCTCGGGTCCGCCACCATGGTCCCTGTAGGGCGAGTCCCGGTCCCGCGACGGCGGGGCGCCCTTGTCGGGGCCCCGCGATGGAGGAGAGGAGGATGCCGTGAGAGCCACCCGTGCCGGTCCCCGGGGCCGGCGAGCGAGCAGAGAGAGCAACGGAAGAAAGGAGGCCCCATGGGCCTCGGTATCGAAAGTAAGCGAAAGCAGGCCTCGCCCGGGGGCGGCCTCGGCCGCCGCCTCAAGGCGGCCCTGATGACGGTCCTGCTCGTGGCCTCCCAGGCCGCGGGGGTCCTGGCGTGCGCCACCCCGGCCGTCGCCGCCACGAGCCAGCAGCAGATCCGGGCCAGGAGCGCCCTGCACTACGGCCCCTTCGGCGCCACCGGCGTCTTCGAGGCCCGTGGCGGGGGCCTCCTCCAGTGCGCCGACGCGCACCTGCCGAGCCTCGCCCACGTGGGGGAGGGCTACAAGGCCCATAACACCACCTCGGACTGGGGCTGGTTCTTTCACGATTCCGTGAACAACACCGCCACGAACCGCAACCTCGTCCGCGCCATCATGTGGTGGGGCCCCGGGGGCCCGCGCTACGAGAACGCCAGCTGGGGCTCCGACGGCGGGCTCTTCCCCTCGACATCGGTCGTGAACCTCGGCGACATCTCCGAGTGGGACCGCGACTGGTTGCTCATGCACGTCCTCCTCACCGACATGCGCAACGGCAACGGCGACGTGGCCTGCACGGGCCTCACCGATGCCCAGACCGCCGCCGTCAAGCGCTACGTCATCGGTTTCGACCACCCTGCCACCTACGACGGCGAGGTGGGCGGCTGGGCCACCTCCGAGCACTGGAGCGGCGGGCCCTATCCCGACTCCACCCGGGCCAAGCTCATCAAGTACTCCGCCCCCGGCGACACCACGTGGCTGCCCGCCGAGGACGAGTTCGCCGTCTACTTCGCCACCGCCCCGGCGGACCCCCTGGGCAACCAGACCCTGGTGGGCTTCGAGTACAACCCGCGGGTGACGGTCACCTTCACGAAGCTCTCCGCCGACGCCCGCATGACCGTGGGCAACAGCGAGTACGCCCTGGGCGGTGCCGAGTACGAGCTCACCCACATCGCCTCCGGCGAGAAGACCAAGGTGGTCCTCGACGCCAACGGCCACGCGGACCTGAAGCTGAAGCGCAACGCCGAGTACTCCTACCGCGAGACCAAGGCCCCCAAGGGTTACAAGCTCGACCCGGAGACCCACTTCTTCCGCACAGGCAACTCCACCTGCGAGGAGAAGGTGACGGACGACCCGGGACGTCTCTTCCTGCACATCCAGAAGAAGGACTCCGCCACCAAGGGGGACGCCCAGGCCGGCGCCACCCTGGAGGGGGCGGAGTTCGAGATCAGCTACCCCTACAACGGGACCACCCAGACCAAGCGGGCCACGACCAACGCTAACGGGAATCTGTCCTTCCGGGACATCCCCTTCGGCACCGTGACGGTGCGCGAGACCCGGGCCCCCAGCGGTTACAGGCTCGACCCCACGGTCCACACCTACCACATCACCGCAGACTCAATGAACAACGCCGGCGTCGTCGAGCTCACCCCCGAGGACGACTACCTCGAGGACGTCATCGCCTTCAACCTGAAGCTCGTGAAGTACCTCGACACCGGCAACGAGGGTTCCGGCCTCCAGAACCCCGGCCGAAACATCTCCTTCGAGGTCGTCTCCAACACCACCGGCCAGGTGGTGGCGACCATGACCACCGACGACGAGGGCCGCGCTGAGCTTACGTCGGGCTGGTACGGCTCCGGCACCCGCCCGGACACCGTCAAGGGCTGCCTGCCCTACGACGCCGCCGGCTACACCGTCCGCGAGGTGGCCTCCACGGTGCCCTCCGGGTTCTCCCCGGCCCAGCCCTGGCAGATCACGGCTGACCAGATGGTCGACGGGGCCACCCTGTCCTACATCGTGGACAACGACCGCGTCGAGTCCCACGTCCAGATCGTCAAGACCGACGCCGAGAGCGGGCAGACCGTGCCCCTCGCCGGCTTCGAGTTCCAGCTCTTCGACGCCGAGGGCAACCGGATCGAGAACGAGCTGTGGTACCCGAACCACACCGTCCTCGACACCTTCGTCACCGACGGCTCCGGCATGGTGACCCTGCCCGAGGGCCTCCAGCCCGGCACCTACACCATCCGCGAGGTCAAGGCCCAGGCCCCCTACCTCCTGAACGGCAAGGACCTCACCTTCGAGATCGCCGGCACCCACGAGACGGCCCCCGTGACCGTCGTGAGGTTCTCCGACGACCAGGCCAAGGGCCGCGCCTCCATCGAGAAGACCGACGCCGAGACCGGCGAGGCCTTGGCCGGCGCCACCTTCCACGTCTACGCCAAGGACGACGTGGTGTCCCCCGACGGCCGTGTCCAGGCCGCCGCGGGCCAGCTCATGACCATGGTCACCACCGACGCCGAGGGCCGTGCCGAGACCGGGCTCCTGCCTCTCGGCACGGGGTCCGCCACATACAGCTTCGTCGAGACCCGGGCCCCCGACGGCTACGTCCTGGACGCCACCCCCCACGAGGTGACCCTCACCTACGCCGACGACAGGACGCCGGTGGTGACCGCCGGCACCGCCGCCGCCAACGCCCCGAACCACCTGGTCCTGTCCAAGGTCTCCGCGACCTCCGACAAGGACCTCAGCGGCGCCACCTTCGCCCTCTGGCCCAAGGACGCCGCCGACGCTGCCGAGGAGGGCGCCTCCCCGCTGCGCGTCGTGGCCCCTGACACCGAGGACCACGACATCCGCCTCGAGCCCGTCGACGCCTCGGCTGTGGTCCTGGCCGGCGACGTGGCCGAGGGCGTCTCCGTCTCCCTCGTCTCCGAGGACGGCTCCCAGACCTACGCCGTCACCGACGGCGGCACCCCCGTGGCCCCGGGTACCTACCGGGTGGCCCTCCAGTGCAACGGCAAGGAGGCCGAGGCCTCCGGCGAGACCGAGATCGAGGTCTCTGCCGGCTCCGCCTACACCCTGAACGTCGCCGACGTCGACGGCGCCTGGGAGGTGGGCTGCGCCGTGGCCGACCACGACGACTCCGTGGCCCTCTCCCGCGTCGAGGGCTCCGACTCCACCTGGGAGGCCCCTGAGGCCTTCGGCGGCTGGAACCTCGTGGTCGACGGCGAGACCGTGCCCGTGGCCGGCGCCGTCGCAGGCATCGCCGACGTCCGCCAGGGCGGCTGCACGCTCTTCCTCGGCCGCGCCGAGGGTGTCGCCCTGCGCGTCGACCGCCTGCTCACCGACGGCTCCGGCACCCGCTTCGCCACCACCGGCGCCGACGGCCGGGCCACCTTCGACCGCCTCGGCACCAACGCCCGGGCCACCACCTACGAGTACGCCGAGGTGGCGGCTCCCGTGGGCTACGTGGTCGACCGCACCGTGAGCCCCGTGACGGCCGCCGAGGACGGCCGCATCGAGGGCGACGGCGACCACCTCGTCACCGTGGCCGACGAGCCCACCAAGGTGGACGTCTCCAAGGTGGAGGTCACGGGCGGCCCCGAGGTCCCCGGGGCCACGCTCACCGTGACCGACCCCTCGGGCACGGTGGTGGACCAGTGGGTGTCCGGCGACGAGCCCCACCGCATCGAGGCCTTGGCCCCCGGTGAGTACACCCTCACCGAGACCATGACGCCCCGCGACCACGACATGGCCTCCGACGTGACCTTCACCGTCACCGAGGACGGCTCCGTGGTGCCCGTGGAGATGGTCGACGAGCCCATCGAGATCTCCGGTGAGCTCGACAAGCGGCAGCAGGTCGCCGACCCCGTGGCCGACGACGTCGTCGAGAACGGCGACGGCGCCAACCGGGCCCCGGTCATCGAGAGCGCCGACGGCACCTATACCTACACGCTGGACCACCGCTCCACGTCCAACACCTGGTGCGACGAGTACACCGTGGAGGACCCGCTCGAGGCCGTGGCGGCGGGCCTCGCCGAGCTCGACGCCATCCGCACCGGCGTGGCCGGCGCCGACTACGACGGCAAGGTGAACGTCTGGTATAAGACGAACCTCACCCCCGAGGACCACGTCGACCCCTCCGGGGCCAACCAGACCCTCTCCGACGGCCATGACAACCCCTGGCTTTCCGCCGACGAGAACGCCGGGCGCCTGGGCGACGACGGCCGCCGCCTCGACTACACCGGCTGGCGCCTCTGGGCCGAGGGGGTGCCCACCTGCATCGACACCGAGCTCAAGGTCGCAGACCTGGGGCTCGGCGAGGGCGAGCGCGTGACCGGAATCCGCCTGGAGTACGGCCGCGTGGAGGCCGGCTTCACGAGCCGCCCCGACGGGTCCACCTGGACCCGCGAGGACCTCAAGGACAACCACGACGACATCACCCAGGTCCTCCCCGGCGGTCCCTTCGAGTGCCCCTTCGAGGGCCACACCGGTCACGGCGACGGCTCGGGGAGCGCCTACGGCCCCATCCAGGTGACCATGAGGGTCAACGGCTCCTACATCCCCGAGACCGCCCTCGAGAACAGCGCCAACGTCTTCCTGGCCAGGAACGGCGGCGACGCCGACGGCCTCGAGGACTCCGACGAGGACAGGGTCGTCCAGACCCCCAAGGTCGCCGACATCGAGATCTCCGGCCGCCTCGACAAGCGCCAGCAGATCGCCGACCCGGTGGCCCCGGGTGTGGTGGAGAACGGCGACGGGGCCAACCGCGCGGCCGTCACGGTCTCCGACAGCGGTGAGTTCGACTACACGCTGGACTTCCAGAACACGAGCAGCACCTGGGTCGACGAGTTCACCGTCACCGACGAGCTCACCTGCGTCACCGACGGCCTAGCCAACCTCAAGTCCGTGACCACGCCCCAGGCGTGGCAGGACCACGACGGCCTGCTCAACGTCTGGTACGCCACGGACATGACCGACCGCGACTTCGTGGAGGAGTCCGGCCCGAACGCCACCATGGACGACGCCTACGACAACGAGGGCAAGGAGCGCCGCCAGAACTACACCGGCTGGCACCTCTGGAAGGCCGGCATCCCGGCCGCCGACGCCGACACCCTGGAGGTCTCCGACCTGAAGCTCGCCGAGGGTGAGCACGTGGTGGCCGTGCGCTTCGAGTACGGCCGCGTGGAGGCGGGCTTCACCACCCGCCCGGACGGCTCCGCCCTCTGGCAGAGCGACTCGCTCAAGGCCCCCCACGACGACTTCGAGGGCGACCCCGAGAGCCAGGGCACCTTCGAGGGGGCCGACGGGACGACCCGCCAGTACATGCCCGCCGTGCTCACCTGCGAGGTGACCGACGCCTACGTGCCCGGGGCCGACCTTGAGAACTCTGCCGACCTCTACGTCGCCCGCACGGCCTACGGCCGCCTCATGGAGGACACCGACGAGGACTCCGTGGTTCAGACCCCGCGCGACCAGGGCAAGCCCATCGAGGTGGCTGCCGCCGAGCACGCCGCCCGCACCATGCTCCAGACCGGAGGTGCCCCGGTGCTCGCCGGGTGCCTCTCCGTGGCCTCCGCCGCCACGGCCTGGTTCCTGCGCCGCCGCACCTACTGAGCCATAGGGGAGAGGCGCTGAAAAAAGGAGGGGCCCCGGGTTTCCCCGGGGCCCCTCCGTCGTCTCTTCCGCGATCGTCCGGTACGGGAGACCATGCGCCGACGTATGCGCCGGGGCGGCCCTCAGGCCGGTCCCCGGTCGACGTCGGCGCACGGCGCCGGACCCTGTGGCATTCCCTAGGACGCCCGCGTCCCCATGAGAAGGGGAGCGAGCCCCGGGTACTGCTCGAGGAGCGCCTCGACGCAGCACCCGAGGGACTCCCGGGCAGCCGCGGCGTAGGCGTTCGCAGACAGCCCCGCCCCGCAGGCCCCCTCCTCGTCGTCCACCGAGGCGACGAACTCGAGGGCCCACCGGTCCATGGGGCCGGCGGCGCCGCCCTCTCCCAGGATGCGGACCCGCCGCACCGCCGCGGAGGCCTCGTCTGCGGCCCACCGGCGGAACTGCTCGGACTCCTCGAGGGCGCCAAGGCACCTCTCGGTAAGGGTCCCGGTCTTCCAGCTATCGGTTGCGTCCATTGCAACCCCTATCTTTCAGAGTGTATTCAGAACTAAACCTGAAGACTCAAAACCATACGTCATGCAATCCTACTACCGGTGGGACCTAAAGTGTCCCACCGACCCCAAAGCGGCGCGGCGTCGGTGGGGGCCTACGCCGGTTGTGCCCATGGCTACTTTTACCCCCCCCCCCCCCCGACTTTCGGCAGCACGGGGCCATGAAAAACCCGTCGAAGGTTTCCCGGTGGGACGAAGGACCCTCTCCACATCCCTGCGGGTTTTCCCAAAGGGACGGTCAGGAACCTAAAGGCGCCCCTGCCAGGGGATGTCGCCGACCCTGCCGCAGCCCCCGAGGACAGCCCCGCCGAGGGTGCCTGGGGCCGTGGCAGCGCCGATTCGGTCGGTGTGCTCCGAGACCACCGCCACGAGGTCCCGGCGGGCCCTCGTGAGGGCTACGTAGTCGAGGCGCAGGTCCTCCTCGGAGGTCCTGGCGCCGTCCACGAGGCACACCACCCCGTCGAACTCCAGGCCCTTGGCCCCGTGGACCGTGGACACCCAGAGCCGTCCCGCGAGGTCTGTCCGCACGTCATCGTCGTCTGCCGGGAGGGAGGTCTCGAAGACGCGGATGGAGTCCATCAGGTCCCTCTCGCCCCGAAGGCCCAGGCGGCCCGCCCAGGACGCCCAGGCGGCCGCGGCGGCCTGGGCCTCGCCCCGTTCCTCGGCTGGGACGCCGAGCTCGGCGAGGTTCCGGCACACCTGGTGGCAGACCAGCCGGGGCCAGGTCTCGGGCGGTGTCAGGGACAGCACACCGCGGTAGCGGGCCCACCAGGCCGACAGACACGACGGCTGGGCCCTCCTGGGGGCCCTCAGCAGGTCCACGGCCACGTCTGGGAAGGCCTCCCTCAGGGCCTCCACGCACGCCTCCGCCTGGGAGTTCGTCCTGACGAGCACCGCACCGCTCCCGCCGGCCGCCACGGAGCCCACCACCCCCGCGGCCGCCCTCGCAAGGGTGTCTCCCAGGTTCTTCCGGGCGCAGGCCCTGCCGCGCCACCCGAAGGTGAGCCCGGTGGCGGAGCCCCGGGCCGCACCGTCGGGGGCCTTGAGGGAGATGCCCGCGGTGTTGCTGGCCATCATGGGCAGCACGGCGTTGGCCACGGCCAGCACCTCCGGGGCGCTTCGGAAGTTGTGGGTGAGGGTCATGACGTCGAAGGCTCCGGTGCCCGCCATGGCCGCCAGGGTGTCCGGGGAAGCGTCGCGGAACTCGTAGAGCGACTGGCAGGCGTCGCCGACCATGAACAGCGACGCCTTGGCCGCGGCGCAGAACGACAGCACCACCAGCAGGTCCACCGCCGAGTCGTCCTGGGCCTCGTCGACGATGACGTGGGATATGCCGGTGCCCTCGGACCCGGCCTGGGTGGCCGCCACGAAGGCCGCCTGGCCGGTCAGGTCGCAGCACCCCAAGGACCCCAGGGCACGCCTGACGGAGCCCGGGTCCCGGGCCACCTCCCAGACGGCCTCCAGGGCGCTCCCGTGACGCCCCTGCTCGGCGGCCGACGAGAGGGCCGCGATCCCCTCCAGGGCAGGGATGTCGCCGGCGAGGTTGGCGAAGGTCTCGCCGGAGCACGTGGCGACGCCCGGCATCGCCTCCTCGAAGCGCTCACGGCACCACGACGCGACGGTCTGGCTGCGGATGCCCGGGCAGATGCTGGTGAGGTGGTCGGCGGCGGCGTTGGTGAACGACAGGCAGAGGACCTCGCTGGGGTCCACGCCGGAGGCCGCCAGGGCCGAGATCCGCATCTCGATGACGGTGGACTTCCCGCAGCCGGCCCCGGCCACGACGAGGGTGGCGGGACCCTCGGCGCAGACGCAGGCGACCTGCTCGGCCGTGGGCTCGAAGGGGGTCTCGGGCATGGCGGGGGAGACCCTCGGGGCCTCGGGGCGGCTCTCGGAGAAGGCCGCCATGGCCGATGCGAGCAAGGGATCGTCGAGCACGCTGTTTCCTGCCACAGGGCATCACTCCCCACAAAAATGTATTAAACTTGTCCCAAAAGGTGCCCGGCTGTTGACAAGGGAGGTCCCATGAGGGGGAAGACCCACTTCGCCTGCGGCGTCGCCGCCGTCTTCACGGCCGCGTCCGCGGCCACCCACGCCGGGGGGTCCCCGGACCCCGTCCTCTGGGGCGGGATGCTGTTCCTGGCGGGCTGCGTGGCCCCCGACCTCGACACGCCGGACTCGGCGGTCTCCCACCGCCTTCCCTGGGCCCACCGGGGCCTGGCCATCCTCGGGGTGCGCCACCGGACCCTGACCCACTCCCTTGTGGGCGTGGCCCTCTGCGGAGCGATCTGCTGGGCTGTCGCGGCCACCTCCCCGGGGGCCCTCTGGCTCTGGCCGTGGTTTCCCGCCGGCTGCCTGTTCCACGTGCTCCTCGACTCCCTGAGCGACGCCGGGGTCCCCTGGCTCTGGCCCGGGGGCCGGTCGAGGAGCGTCCGCGGCCGCACCGTGGTGCCGGGCCATGTGGGCCTCTACCGCGTCGGCGCCCTCTCGGAGTACGTGACGGCCGCAGCCGTCTGCGCCGCCGTGGTGCTGTCGGTCCCTGTCTGGGACCTGGTCCTGGCCACAATGCCCGTCGCCTGAGGCCGGCGGGGGAGGGGTCCCTAGAGCCCCATGGCCCGGGAGTCCCCGGTCTCCGGGCGCTGCCCCAGGCCGCCGTCGCGGCGCCGGCGGGCATCCTCCGCGGCGGCCCCGGTCTCCCTCTGGAACGCCATGGCCCTCCTTGCGAGCTCGGCGTCGGTTATGGCCTTGGGGTCCTCGACGAGCCTCGGGGCCCGGAGGAGCCTCTTGGAAAAGCCCCCGTGGGTCTGGCAGTAGGCCGTGAGGGCCCGCCTCGCGTCGAGACCCATGAGCCTCTCGAGGCCCTGGGGGACGACGTCGAAGAGGGCCCGGCCGCCGGCCGCCGCCCCCTTGGTGGCGAACCCGGAGGGTGCGACGGCCCGGCCGGTGACGGTCAGGGCCAGGTGGAGCCCCGGGTTCTGCCGGTCGTCGACCGGCAGGAAGACCTTGGGCACCCCGGCGTCCATGAGGACGTGGACGTCCCGGCCCAGGTAGGCTGCGAGCCGGATGGGCAGGGCCTCCTCGTAGGGGGCCCTACGGAACCTCCTGGAGGCGCAGAGGGCCGCCTCCAGGTCGACGTCGGCCGCGGGGTCCTTTCTGCTGAACTGAGGGTAGGCCGTGAGGATCGCCACCTTGGCGGAGGCGGGGTCCGGGGCCACGAAGACCACCTGGGCCCTCTGGGACCTCGAGGCCTCGAGCCTGCCGGCCGCCCAACGGAGGCTCACCCCGCAGTCCGCCTTGGCGATGTTGACCACCGCCCTGGTCGTCCGCGGGGGGCCGGCCATCCTGCGCCGCACCCGGTCGATCTGCTCGCAGGCGTCGTCCAGGACGTCGGCGGCGACCGCACGGCTGGTAAACACCGAGGACAGCTCCTTGGATTCCGGGGCGAAGAGGCGGTCCACGGCGTCGGTCAGGGTGCCGGTGTGGATGGACTGGTGGGAGACCGAGGGGTCCACGAAGCGGTCCGACGGTCGCCTGCCGCCCCTAGGCATTGTCGGGGTTGTCGGCGCTTGCGGCCCACTCTTCGTCGTCGTAGCCCTTGAAGCCGTATTCGTCCTCCACCCAGGCCTCGCACTCCTTACTGGCGACGATCCGGTCGATGAGGTCGGCCACGAGGCGGCGGGGGGCGTCGGTCTCGACGATGTAGGGGGTCTGGAGGAAGCCCCAGTCGGGCCACTGGCGCCAGGCCATCTCGGCCCTGCCCTCGTCGTTGGTCCCGTGGCCACCCTCCCGGTAGCTCAGTAGGCGCGTGGCCGGGTAGCCGAGGCGCCTCAGGTTCCAGCCGGCGATGTCGGCGATCTCCATGGGGGCGACGAGGCGCCAGGGCCCCTCCGCCTTGCCGCCGGCCTTGACGTCGACGACGGGCATGGGGAGGTCCCGGTACCTGCTGGGGCCCCTCCTCTGTCTCCACCTTCGGACGATCCGGTCGCGCTCGTCCCGGGGGATGTCCGGGGTGAGGACCAGGGCCGCCCCGTCGGCGTCGGTGCAAGGCCCGATGGTGTCGGGGTGGTCGAAGTCCACCGAGGCGAGCAGCCTCTCGAGGTCCGCCCGCTCCTCGGGGTCCATGGCGTTTTCCATAGCAGTCCTCCCTCTCTCTCGGTCGGCCGTTTCCCGGGTCCCCTAGAGGATCCCCTGGGCCGCCGTCTCGGCCAGGTAGTCGTACCATTCCATGCCGCGCCGGCGCCCCTTCTTGATCTCCCTGAGCTCGGCATCGGGGAAGGTCCTGCGGGCGACGTCGGCGCACACCGCCAGCATCTCCCCGCGGCTGCACGAGGGGGCCTCGCGGCTCTCGGCGGCCCTGTGGAGCAGCCAGCGCATGCGGCGGTACTCCCAGGCGCTGCGGTCGCCGTCCGGGGCCTCGCCCCGGCGCTCCGAAAGGCGCATCAGCCACTCCGACAGGCTCAGGGCGTCGCCCTCGTGGGTCCTGACGGCCCTGGCGCGGAACCTTGCGAGGTCGTCGGCGGTGGGGTCCCGGCGCCTGCCGGAGAGGTGCTGGGGGCAGGCCGCGTAGTCGGCCACGAGGGCCGAGACGTCGGTGCCCCTGGCGGAGGGGTCCACGGCCCTGCCGGTGAAGGCCACCCAGTGCCTCTGGAGGTACTCGTGGTCCCCGTTGGCGCTGCGGACGCGCTCCGCGTCCCTGTCGAGGTGCCCCGCCAGGTCCCCGGCGTCGAACACGAGGTGGAGCCCGCGGCCCGACAGGGAGGCCTCCCCGTAGAGCCAGGGGGCGCCCATGAGGGCGTCGACCACGGAGGGGTCGCAGCCCGGCTCGATGTCGGCCACCAGGATGCCGGCCTCGGCCATGTCCAGGCGGAATGCCACGGGGGATCCGGCGGGCACGGCGTCGAGGAGCCGGGGGAGGTCCCAGCAGTCCGTGGCGTCGCCGTGGCGGTTGCCGCGGAGCCTGAAGTCGCCCCAGGAGCCCATGTCCACGGGGATCTTCGGCTTGCCGGGCATGGTGGCGCACCAACGCTCCAGGTGCGCGATGCGGTCCCAGAGCGGGCTCTCGCGGAGGGTCTCGAAGGCCATGAGGCTCCTTTCCTGGGTGTTCCGGGGACATGGCGACGGGGAAAAGGGGCGGGGCCCGCCTGAAGGCCCCCTTTAGAGGGTACTTCGTGCGGGCCCCGGACCCCGCGGGCGATCAGCCCGCGATGCCTCCGCCGAGGCCCACGGGGGCCTGGCCCTGGCGGTGGGCGGTCAGGGAGTGCTGGAGGGACTCCATGCGGGCCTTCTCCTCGGGGGAGAGGACGGACCCGGTGGCGGCGCGGGCCATGAGGGCGCCGAGCTCGGCCTGGAAGCCGTCGAGCTCCGCGGGCGTCGGCGGGAACGGGACCTCGTCGGCGAGCGTGCCCGGGGGCACCGCGGCCGCGACGGGCACGGGCTGGACGGCCGCGGGGGCCTGCGGCATGGGCTGGGGCGCCGAGGCGAAGACCGGCTGGGCGACCTGGGGCTGGGCAGGGGCCTGGGGTGCCGCGGCGGGGCCCACCACGTTGAAGCCCCAGGCGCTGGCGTCGGGGGCGCTGGTAGTCTCGGGGGTCCAGTAGGAGAGCTCGTCGAAGTAGACGGCCTTGAGCTTCACGTAGGTCGTGGGCTTCTTGGCGCGGTCCTTCGGCTTGGAGCGGCAGCACTCCACGAGCAGGTGGACCGGCAGGCCGCGGTCGGGCTCGCCCTCCAGGTCGATGGCCTTGTAGGTGCCGTCGGGCAGGCGCAGGTAGAAGAACGGCTTCGGATAGAAGACGTTGTTGGGGTTGCGCTCGTCGTTGGCGTTCTCGAAGTTCTCGTTGGTGGCGCGGGTCTTGGCGCTGAAGTGGTGGACGCCGTCGGCGCTGACGTAGTTGTTGACCTTGGCCATGGCGTAGAGCTCGAAGTTGGACTGGCCGCCGGTGGCCGGGTTCGGCATGAGCTGGGCGTTGTCGACGGTGATCGACCAGTAGGGGGCGGCGACGTTGGAGTTGTTGCGCTCCATGTCGTCGCGCAGGGCCTGGCCGTGGACGCACTCGAACAGGCGGCAGAAGCTCGTGGTGCCGCTGACCATGGCGTTGTCGCCGGCGTTGGAGGACTCCAGGTAGGGTCGGGAGTCGATCTTGGCCGTGGGCTGGGCGTAGGCGGGCTGCTGGGGCTGGCCGTAGTTGTTCGTCATGGCTGTGCTTCCTTTCTTCCTGGGAGTTGTGCCCCTCGAGGCTCTTCCTCTCGGGTCCTTCCTCCCTCTCCTCAAGGGACCTCCCGCCGGGGCCTGAGGCCCCGGCCCCTGCCGGTGCCTGGGGCACCCCTAGGACACGGGGACTGCCCTCGACCTCCTGCCGAGGGCGTCTCTCGCCACGTCCCGGAGCACCGAGTCCTGGACCTCGCGCTTGCCCGCGAGGGCTCCGGCGACCCTCTGGTCGACGGTGTCGGCGCACAGGATCCGGTGGATGATCACGGGGTGGCGCTGGCCCTGACGGGCGAGGCGGGCGTTGGCCTGCATGTAGACCTCCAGGGCCCAGGGCAGCGTGTACCAGACCATGGTGTGGCCGCCCTCCTGGAAGTTGAGCCCGTGACCGGCGCTCTGGGGCTGGATCAGGAGGCGCCCGATCTCACCCCGGTTCCACCGGGCGAGCATGGCCGCGGTGCCATCGAAGACCTCCACCGGGAAATCCCTGCGGGTACCGTCCCCCGCCACCCCGAAGCGCCGGCAGATCATGTCCAGGTCGCTCCTGAAGTGGTAGCAGACGAGCACGGGGGCGGTGCTCGCCTCGAAGACCTGTCCCAGGGCGTCGAGCTTCCTCTCGTGGACGGGGACGTACTCGCGGCCGTCCCCCACGTAGAGGGCCCCCGAGGCCATCTGGCGGAGCTTGTTGGAGAGCACCGTCTTGGAGACCGCGTCCACCTCCACGGGCCTGCCCTGGCCGTCGACACCGAGGGTGAGGGTCCAGTTGTAGAAGAGGTCGTCGTAGAGGTCGCGCTCCTTGGCGTCCATGGCCACGGTGATGTCGTTCACGGTGACCTCGGGGAGGCTGATGTTGGGGTTGGCGACCGACACACAGGTGTCGGCGATGCGGGCCATGACGGCCCCGTGGGCCCCGGGGAGCGGGTCCCAGAACCGGATCTTCTTCTTGCCCCGACCCGGGTCGTAGTCGTGGGGTGTGAAGAACGTCGTCAGGAAGGCGTCCTCCGAGGTGCCCAGGGATCTTCCTCCATCCAGGAGGTAGAGCTCGGGCCAGAGGTCCGTGAGGCCCTGGGGCGAGGGCGTCCCGGTGAGGCCCACGATCTTGGCCACCTGGGGACGGACCCTGGCCATGGCGCCGAAGAGCTTGCTGGAGCTGCTCTTGAAGGCCTGGAGCTCGTCCAAGATGACCACGGGGAAGGGCCAGGTGCCCATGAAGGGGCACGCGGGGTCGTCCATGACGTGGGCCACGACCGACGCCAGGCGCTCCTTGTTGAGGAAGCACAGGGTGGAGGGCTCCGCCGCAAGCCCGTCCACGAGCTCCAGGGTCCTTCTCCCGGGAAGTGTCCTGCCCCGCCCGTCCACCACGAGGCTCAGGGTGCGGAAGGGGTAGCCCCACTTCTCCACCTCGGCCGGCCACGTGGTCGCGGCCACGGTCTTCGGGGCCACCACGAGGGTGTGGCAGGCGGGGTTCATCTCGTAGAGGGCCTGGAGGCAGGTGAGGGTGTTGTGGGTGACGATGTACTCACCGATCTGGAAGAGATGGTCCTCCGCATCGACCGTGAGGCAGGTCATGTCCCTGGGTTCGACCTCCTCGATGTCCGTTATGGCCATGAAGGAGTCGAGCCACGTGTTGAAGTAGGCGCCATGGACCATGTCCAGCTTCCGTTTGCACGTGATGAGCATCTCGTTGGTGTAGATGGCCACGGAGAGGTCGTGCAGGGAGCCGTCGGGCTTGCGGGTCTCCTGGGTCATGGCTGCGAAGCCCAGGGACCGCGCAAGGCGCGCCACGTCCCTCTGCATCTGCCTGCTGAGGGTCGAGAAACGGTGATGCATCGAGCCCGTTCCGCCTTTACGCGAGAACTGGAGCGTTCCGTCGGTGTCGAGGAGGCCCTGCAGCAGCCTCTTGCGGTTCTCCTTCGAGTCCATGAGGTACTCTTCGGGGATCCACTTGTCCACGGATTTCACTCTGGTGAGCCCCAGACGCTTGAGCTCACGGCGGGCGCGGTCGGCACCTTCGCACCTGGTGAACTGCCAGCTGTAGTTTCTTCTGCTTTTCGAGACGTTCTCCCTTGGAACGCCCAGGCAGTCGGCAACCCCCATGACGACGTCCTCGTCCTGGGAGGAGATCGTCAGCGACGTGTCGCCGAACGACCCGTCTCCCAGCAGGGCCCCCATGGCGTAGGGGTCTATGACATGGTCGCGCCTCGGATAGCATGCGGCGTCGGGCTGTGGGATCCGGTACTTGTTCTTGATGTAGCCCTGGCTGTTCACGACGTTGTAGTCGTCCAGCATCTGACCGAGGGGCTTGACCTTGAGCTTCTTGGCCCCGGTATAGGTGATGTGGGGGATGAGGTGCTCGTCGCAGCATACGAACGAGCGGCCGTCTCTCAGGGTCACCCGGAAGGCCCGCTTGTCTTTGTGGTGCCAAACCGCGGTGACCCTTGTCGACCTACCGTCTCGCCCCAGAACCTTGTCGTCGACAACGATGTCCCCGATGGGCCTGAACGACCCGTCGGCCATGGGGACGGGGGTGGCGTCGTCGCAGGCTTTTCCGAACCCCATATCCAGGAATAAACCAACTCCCGATTTATGCAGGATGAGGTCCTTGGAATACTCCTGGTAGTCGTGGAGCCTCACGTCAGGCACGGAGCCCTCCTTCCTTTTTCTCGGCGGCCATGGTCAGGGCGGCGTCCAGGGTGACGCCCCCGATGGACCCGTCGGCACCCCTGGTGAGGTACGCGGGCACCTCGGAGGCCCCCACGGATGCGGCGAGGGCGGCCCCGGCGGCGGACCGGGTGGAGACCCATCGGGCTCCGCCGGTGGGGAAGAGCCCCATCACGGCCTCGCAGTCCGGGCACCCCGGACGGAACAGCACCGTGACCTCGCCCTCCGAGACGAGGTCGCCGGCGTCTTCCGGGGCCACCAGGAAGGAGGCGTCGGGGGGTCCTGTGAGCGCGCACGCCAGGGTCCTCGCCGGCCCCTCCTCGAGAAGCGTCGTGACCGACGCCCCCCGGGAGGCGCAGAAGACGGCCAGCAGGAGGGCGGCGAGGGCGGCCCCGCAGAGGAGCCCCCAGGCCCCGAGGGCCCTGCGGAGGGGCCCTCTCACGCCTCCTCCCAGAGGGCCTCGGCACCGGGGCGCCCCGCGAGGTCCCTGCGGATGGGCATGGCGGGGCCCCGGCGGTGCTCCCCGGCCCAGCGGACGTCGGGCTCGTAGGCGCGGAACCCGTGGTTGGCGCCGAGGTAGAAGGCGTGGGTGGCCAGGATGTCGACGGTGTCCGGGCCTACGGTCACCCGGCAGGGGACCTCGATGTCCAGCCGGCTGCCCTCGGCAAGGCAGGGGGCCGCCATGGCCAGGCCCATGAGGAGGCCCTTTTCCATCCCGGGGCGCCAGATGAGGTCCGGCGCGGTCATCACCGTGATGAACCGGGGGGTCGCCTCCAGGGGGACGAGGCCGAGGCTGTCGAGGATCGCCGCGAGCACGACCTGGCCTTCGGGGGTGGTCCTCTTGTGCACGGGCATGTGGCAGCGGACCACCTCGGGGTGTCCCCACACCGCCCGGAGGTTTCTGGCCACCGCCGCCGCGTGGTAGTCGCTCGGTGTGAGCGCGACCGGGTCCGGGAAGACCGTCGCGACATCGCAGTCCCGGGGGTCCTCGTAGGAGAACCCGTCAGGGCCCCCGTCGTCGGGGTCCTCGTCCTTCCCGAGGGCGATTTCGGCCGGGACCTCAATCTCTTCCACGTCGGGCCCGTCGAAGTCCGCGTCCTCCATGAGGAGGGACCAGGCCAGGGCCTCGATCTCCTCCACGTCGGCCTCTCCGACCGCCCCGAGGACCTCGTCGATGATTGCGGGGTCCGGGTCGTGGTACCCGAGCCACCCCTCGTCCCAAGGGGTCCACCCTTCGAGTTCCGTCATGGCTCCTCCTCCCATTATGTTGGGTTCAGATATAAACTCAATCCGAATGTGGCCGAAATATCGTCAAGTACGAGATATGATGAAAGCAATCTGGTTGAAGGTTTCCGGGGCCTGCCAGCGTTCTTTTCTCGAAATCCTAGGTAGACGCTTACGTATGTCTATATTTAAGGGAGAAATCGTATTCCTGAACCTGAGCTACATAAAACCATAGTAACATTGGTATCGACTGGTACCGCGTAGGTGTGAAGGGGGCATATCTTGAAGCTCTCGGGTAGGGTTCGGGTGGTCGTCGCCGCGACGGGGGAGTGCCTCGACTGGTTGGAGGAGGCGCTGGGCCGCGTCTCGGAGAACATCGAGACCCATGTGGTGGACGACGTGGAGGGCCTGCTCACGGCCACAGACAGCGGGCTGTTCGACACCTGCCTGGTCTCGGACGGGTTCTGCGAGCCAGAGAGGCTCCCCGTGATCATCCGTGCCGTCCGCAGGGTCAACCGGCCGGTCCCCGTGGCCGTCCTCGTGAGCCGCAAGGTCACCTGGGAGACCGCCTGGAGCGAGCACGCCGACCAGGCGCTGGCCGAGGGATCCTCCGACGGCAGGCTCGCCGAGGCCCTGGAGTCGCTTCTCGCCAAGGTCGCCGACCCCTGCATCGCCGTCTGCGCCATGAACCCCATCGAGGTGTGCCGAGGCGGCGCCCTCTACTGGGTGAGGCCGAGGGACATCTCCTGCATCGTCTGGTCCGCGAAGGAGAGCCGGAAGGACGTGTCCGTCATCACTGCCGACGGCGCCTACGTCTGGAAGAAGATCACCATGGTCGAGGCCGCCAGGCGCCTCACCGCGTCCGGCTTCGTCATGGCCTCCAGGGGATGCCTCGTCAACATCGCCCATATCAAGAGGGCGGAGAGGATGAGCTCCAAGCGCTACGCCCTCTACGTCGACTTCATGGACGAGCCCGTCGTGGCGTCCAAGGCCCAGACCCGCCAGATCAGGAGCGTCCTCGAGCACATGGGCCCCCTCGGCGCCCGGGCGCTCCAGCCCCTGAACCTCCATCGCGACCGGGACGAGAGCATCGAGGCCTACGCCCAGAAGTTCTACGAGCTCGTCGACGGCGCCGATGCCAGGCGCATCCCCGTGGTCCACCACGTCGAGTGCATCGATCGCGCCCTGTCCTCCAAGGGCCTGAGTCTCGCCGCCATCGGGGCCCGCGCGAGCTAGGCTCCGTGACCCAGCCGTCAAGGCCCCCGCGGGATGCGGGGGAGGCGGACGATAACCTCTACTTTACATAATCCACATTATCAGAGATTCCCCCTTCGAAATGAAACCCCAGCTACCGGTGGGTTCTCAAGGGGGTTCACTACGATATGTGATATGGGGTTCTCGGACGGCGCGAGGGTGTCCCCGAGGGCACCTGTGTCTCGGGGTCCGGGCCGGCCTCCAGACGTGACCCCCAGAGGGCCATTCCGCGCGGGCCTCTGGGACCCGCGCCGGCATCGGCCGGTTCTATCGGCCGGTCCTGCGGCCGCGACCCCGGCCCATACCGGCCCGGGCCGAGTTTGAACCGTGTTTTCAGTCCATGTTAAGTGCATCGACGCATTTGGTGTTTTACTCTTTAGGGGTAATTCGTGGTAACTCGGGTACCTTACACCTTAAGTTCACCCAATTTGACATCGCCCCCTTCGAATCGGGCGACGTCGCCTGACTGTGGCGATCGTTCTAAGTGCGGAGGAGCACGGTATGGCCAAGAACAAACCCGATGGGACGGTCGGCCGCGGCCCATCGGACGGCAACCGCCGTTTCAATATCCGGGCCCGGGGCCTCAACGAGGTCGGCGACGACGTCTGGAGGGCCGATTGGGACGTCACCGACCAGTACACGGACGCCCAGACGCGGATAAGCCAGCGGTTCTCGGCGAAGGGCCTGGAGGAGGCGAAGCTCCGAAGGGACGTCCTGGCCCCCACCGTCGAGGACAGGATCGTCGCCGGGGATTTCTGGCCCCTCATGGCCGAGATCTACCTCACGCTGTTCTCGCTGACCGTGTCGCGCGACGACCACCTGGGGCTCGTCCATGAGGTCACCAAGGCGCTCCCCCACGTCGCCGAGGCGCCGATCGGCAAGCTCTTCAGCTTCCGCTACAACAAGATCGCCGAGGGGTCCCTGGTGGACGTCCTTGCGGAGGGCGGCACCGACCGCTCCGCGGCAGAGGAGTTCTCGGCCATCCTCCTGAACAGGATCTCCCGCAAGACGGGGGGCGAGGGATGCGTCCCGGCCAACCCGGCAGGTGAGGCCAGCGGGCTCGTCAACGTCGGCAGCCGCACCATCTGCCCCCTCTCCGAGAACGGGATCCATAAGCTCGGCGAGCTCATCGACAGGGGGGCCTTGGCCGTGGTCATGGAGGTCGCTGGCGACGACGTCCAGTCGCCCGCCATGTGCGCCGCGGCGGCATGGGTGCACCTGCTGACCGGCCTCCCCATCGAGTCCATCCTCTCCCTCAAGGCCGAGGACGTCGACCTCGAGCAGAGGAGGCTCGTCGTGAGCAGGAGGCTGCTGACCGTGGGGCCCTCCGGCGACGTGCACAGCTTCGAGGCGAAGAAGATCAGCCTCAAGAACAGCACCTGGCCGAAGGGGCTCGCCCCCGTCTTCGAGTGGCTCCTAGGAAGGGCCCTGCCCGGCGGGTGGCTCTTCTACCTCGGGGACGCCTCCAACCCCAGGCGCCTCCTGCTGGACGACCTCAACGGCTGGGCCGTCAGGGCGCTCCACCCCCTCCTGTCCCAGATCGACAGGCGGTACTCGGTGGGCCCCATGAAGTTCCTGAGGGCCGTTTACGCGACCACCATGTTCGACCACGGCCACACCCGCTACCGGATCGAGAGCGGCATCGGTTACTGCAACTTTATGAGGGAGTGGCCGACCAGGGAGCCCCCCCGGGGCGAGGGGAGGCCCGAGCCCCTCTACGTCACCGCCCAGGACTGCCTCTGCTCCCCGTCGGCGGACCTCTGGAGGGACCTCGCGAAGGAAACCGACTAGCCGTCGGCAGATCCACCGCTCGGAGGAAGGCCCGGGCATCGGCCCGGGCCTTCCTCCATTTTCGGCCGCCGGGTCCCTCAGGGCTCCAGGGAGAACGACCGGGCCACTGCCAGAGCGTCGTCTCCGGTGAGGACGGTGTCCCCGGTGACCTGGGCACCCCTGCGGCCCAGGAACGTGTTGACCGAGGCCTCCCCCACCACGCACACGGGGGTCCCGGGCCCGATCTCCGCGAGCGCCCCGGCGGCCCTCCACCCTATGGCCTCGACGCCCTCGAAGACCCATTTGACATGGTCCTTGTCCCTGCCCATGGTCCTCACCTCGGCCTCCTCCCCTGCCAGGAAGAAGAGCGCCCCTTGGGGTCGGGCGAGGCCGGGGCCGAAGGGGGCCACCCGGGACAGAGCCCTGAGATAGCCTTGGACCTCGAAGAGGTAGTCGTCGCCCACGACGGTGTCGGCGGCCCTCCCGGGGGCCACGAGCCAGTCGACGGCCGACGCGGGCCCCACGGCCCCGGCGATCTCCCGAAGCTCCCCGTCGGCGGCCCGGAGCACCGAGGCGGCCAGCTCCAGGGACCCCTCGGCAACCGAGACGCCGAAGGCGGGGCCGTGGCCGGCTGCGGCGATGCCCGCGGCGACCAGGCGGCCCCGCAGGTTCGCCCCCATGGGGCAGCGCCCCGACCCCGACCACACGCCGTCGCCGGCGTCCACCAGGACGAGGCAGGGGGAGCCTGTGGCCTCCATGAGGCGGTTGGCCACCAGGCCGGCGAAGGAGGGCCTTACCAGCCCCGAGGTGTCGCAGAGGACCCACGGGGCCAGGGGCTGCTCCGAGGCCAGGAGCGCCTCCATGGCCTCCTCCACGGCGGCCTTGCGGCGCTCGTTCAGCGCCACGAGCTCGCCGGCCGCCTCGCTGCGCGCCTCCTCCGTGGGCGCCGTCATGAGGGCCCAGAAGCAGTCGAGGCCGGAACCGGTGCGGCGGATGGAGTTCAGCTGGGGGGACACCCTCATGTCCAGGAAGTGCTCGTCCACCCGGTCCACGGGGTCGGCGGACCTCTTGGGGGTGCCGTCGTTGGCGTACTCGAGGTTCCTGCGGACGAGGGCGCGCAGGCCCAGCATGACCGCCCCCCACATGCCGCCGTCCGTCAGCATGGAGCCGTCGGACAGGCAGATGAGGTGCATGAGGTCCACGGCCCGCCTCACCGAGGCCCGGGAGGGCCCCAGGGCTGGCATCATGTCGCCCCGGGCTCCCAGGCCGGCGATGGCCCGGGCGGCGTCCACCTTCCAGGCGACGGCGGCGTCCACCTGGAGCAGCGCCGCCACCTCCCCCATGAGCCGGGACGCCACCTCGGCCCCGCACACGGTGTGGGGGTAGGGGTCCTCGGGAAGGGCCGGGTCCGCCCAGGCGTCGGCCGACCTCACCTCCGAGTCCTTCTGGTGGTGGTCGGTGACCACCACCTCCACGCCCCTGCCGTGGGCGTACTCCCAGGCGTCGTCGGCCGAGATGCCCACGTCGGCCGTGAGGATGAGCCCCGTCGTGGGGTGGAGCTCCAGGAGCTCCGCCACCTGGGAGCGGGAGATTCCGTAGCCCGAGGCCGGGTCCGGCAGGTAGATGCCGACGTCGGCCCCCATGGCCGACAGGGAGGCGGTAAGGACCATGAGGCTCGAGAGGCCGTCGGTGTCGAAGTCGCAGAACAGGCAGATCCTCTCGCGGGAAGCCACGGCCCGGGCGACGCGCTCGGCGCAACGGTCCAGCCCCAGGATCGGGGCCTCCTCGTAGGCGTCGAGGGAACCCAGGAACTCGTCGGTCCACCCGCGACGCTCGCAGAGGCTTCGGAACAGCTTTGATTGGACCATGGTCGTCACTCCCCTCTCGGGCCGCCGGCGCGGACCTTGGCCATGAACCGGTAGACAGGGACGGCGAGGACGAGGGAGGCCGCAGAGAGGGCCAGGACCCCGTCGGGCTGGATCGGGCCGGTGGCCACGTGGGCCAGGGCCGCGAGGGTCATGGAGCAGAACAGGGCCGCCGGGCCCGCGAGGCGCACGATGGCCCAGGCCATGACGCTGGCCGCCCCGAGGCCCAACACGGCCACGAGGTCCACGGGCGCGCCGCAGGCGGCGCCGATGAGAAGCTGCGGCGCGCAGAAGGAGACGAGGGCCACGGAGGCCCGCTCCACGCGCCCCGTCCTCTCCCGGGCCATCTCGCTCGAGAGCTGGCCCATGCCGTAGAGGGGGCAGTAGCACACCACCATGGGCACGAAGACGAGGGCCGCCACGCCCGCCCAGGAGGCGGGCGCCATGGTGGGGGCCGCCGCAGGCACCATGGCCACGGACCCGACCGCGACCAGGGCGACGGTCGCAGCGCGGAGGCGCCTGGCCCACGCGGCCAGGATCAGGGCCGTGGCCGCGATCGGCTTGATGTTGAGCCAGAGGGTGAAGGCGGCCGCCGCGCCCGCGACGACCAGGCCCAGGGGCCCCGGGAGGCCCACGGCGGTGACGGCGAGGGTGCCGGCGGCCACGGCCACATAGGTCCCGGATCTGGCACGGGCTTCCTTACGTATCTCGTCGGAGGCCATGGCCCCCTCCTTTCAAGATCGAGGCCGACACGACAGGTGCGGCCAGACAGACGGTTCCCACCAGGGATGCGGCGACGCTCGCGACCGGGGCCGCCGCCCAGAGGACGGGGCTTGAGGCCAGGCCCTGGGACGCCGCGTTGAAGGCCCCGTGGCACGCCATGGAGGCGGCGACGCCGCGCCTCAAGGACACCACGGCGAAGGCGGCGCCGGCCAGGAAGGTCCAGAGGGTGCCGGCCATGTCCCTCGAGTGGACGAGGGCGAAGACGGCGGAGGTGGCAAGCACCGCGGCGGTGCGGCCGAACCTTCCCGCGAGGAGGCGGAGCACGGGGCCCCGGAAGCAGAGCTCCTCCGCTAGGGGCGCGCCGACGACCACGGAGACCCAGGCGACCGCGGGCACCGTCTCCTGCCGCTCGTGGCCCGCCGCCGCCTGGGCGGCGACGAAGGCCCAGAGGACGGCCAGGGCCACGGCCCTGGCCGGGACGGCGGGGCCCTTCCCCCTCCCGTACGGGGGCAAGGACGCCTGCCATGCGCCGAACAGGGCCGCCGTGGACAGCTGCCCCGCGAGGTTCACGGCCCAACGGTTCTCCGTCCCGGCGATGGCTGCCGCGGCCAGGGCGAGGCCCAGGGGCACGGCCACCGTGGCCGCGAGGGCCACTGCGCCGCCTGCGGCCCGGCGCCATGGGATGGGATGCAACGGCGGCCCCCTTCGCTTCGATGTCTGAATGTAGTTTAGCATTGTTTCAGCACCCATCAGGAACCTGAGGGAGCCATGGGTCGGCTATGGAAAGATAGGAATATAAGAGGATGGGATTCTCTTAATCCGGTTTCCGACCCCGGCCCAGCGCCGAGGCGACCGGGCCCCCTCAAGGACCATGCCGAGGGCAATGCCGCGCCCCGGGGCGTCGGGAGCCCCTTCCGCAGGCCCTTCCCACCCCTCCGACAGATCCCCCGCCCGGCGCTTACCGCGCCGGGGGCTCCCCGGGTTTCCCGCGAGGCCGCCGCCGGGTTTTCCCGCGAGGTCGGCGCGGGATCCCCCTCCCACGGGCGCCCCCGGTCGATGGCAGGGTACCGCCCCGATCCACCCCCCCCGGGGGGGGGTCTTCGAAACCTCCTGCGGCCCTCCTTCCCCCACCCGCGGCCGGCCCTCGGGGCCAGGGCGCCCAGCCCCTCCGGCGTCGTTTCCCCGGGCCACCGGAAAGGACCTTTCCGACCCATCCTCCCCGGCCCGGCAGCGGGCACCCAAGGGGGCAGGCCCCTGGGGCACCTCCCGCCGCCGGGCCGGGGAAGGGGTCCTGGAAGCCCCCTCCGGAGGACCCCGCGGGAGGCCCTGCCCGGAGGCGGCCCGGGGGCCCCGATGGGGGTCCCTCCGACGGGGCACCGGCGCCTTGCCGGGGGTCTCGCACCCATAACCTTCCGAACCGTCTCCCATGGGGCCCACGGGGTTTCACCGTTGATGGCTAACGGTTTCCCTTATGCTCCCTCAACCATGGGGGACCCCCCGGTGCGCCCCCGTGCCTGCCCTTGGAGCCCCTTAGGTCCCGCCAGCCTCCCATAGGCACCCTCCCAGTGCCTCCCCGACGGTCCCCACCTCGCGAATCCCTTCCCCCGGGGTCCCTGCCAGGGCCCCGCCGTGCCCTCCGCCTGTGCCCGGGCCGCCTTCGGCCCTCCCCCGCCATGGCCCCCGGGCCACCGCCGGGCCGGCCGGGCCACCCCCGGCCCGCCCCGGTGTCTGCCTGCGGTTTCGCCCCGGCCCTCCCCGGGGCCGCCCCTTTCGTGACACATATCTAAGCCATTCGATGGGTATCCCCGTCTCTGCCCCCGAAACCCGCTGCGGCCCGGCCGCGGCCCCCCGGGGCGGCGGCGGCACCCCCGCGGCCTCCCGTCCGACCCCGGCCCCTCCCCAAAGCACCTTCCCGAAGGGTTTTCCGGGGTGCCCTCCCGGCCCTTCCGGGGTGCCTCCGCGAGGCCTTTCCGGCCCTTCCGGGGTGCCTCCGCGAGGCCTTTCCGGCCGTCCCCCCGGGCCCCTCCCGAGGCGTCCCCGGGCTTCCCGTCGGGGGTCCCCGGGCCCTCCCGGCAGAGGTCTTCCGGGCGCCCCCGCGGCATCCCCGCCATGGGTCCCGCCGTCGCTTCCCCGGCCGTTCCCCGAGCACCTCCCGAGCTCTTCCCGGGCCCCTCCCCGGGAGTCCCCCGGACATCTCCCCGGGGCGCCTCCGAGTCTCCAGAGGGCCTTTCCCAGGGGTTTCCCAAGGGGTCCTCCCCATATCACCCATGGAACTTCCATCGCATAACCTACGAAACCTCCGACGGGGACGCCGGGGGGTCCCGCCGGCCCCTTCCGCGGGCACCTCCCGGACGTGTCGGGGGCGTCCCCCGAGCGCTCCCCCAGGGCCCGGTCCCGGCCCCGTGGCGCTCCGGTCGCCCGTCGAAGGGATTAAGAGAATAACAACATAGGAGGATAAGAGGTTCTTATCATAAGAGCCTTAGGGGTGGCCCCTGGGCCCTTAAGGGACCCCATGGGGACCTTCGAGGACGTCCCAAGGGGGCCTCCGGGAGGGTCTTCCGGAGAGCCCCGGTAGAGAGTCCCGGAAAAAAAGAGGGGGCCCGGCGGGGTCTCCGTCGGGTCCCGGGGGGGTCTTGGGGCCGTGTCCCCGGGTGTGCCCGGGGCCCTCCCCGGGGTTTCCCGGGGGGCCCGGCGGGGCCTCCGTCAGGCGCTTGCGGGCAGGGGCGCGGGGGCCACGGCGAAGGGGACGTCGTCTACGGCGGCTGGCTTCGGGCGTGCCGCGGCCATGATGTCGATGTCCTCCACGCGCACCGACAGGCCGTGGCGGGTGGCCCCTGAGGCACGGTCGGTCCAGGTGTCGTAGTGGTTGTGGCCCTTGATCATGACCTTGGCCCCTTTGGCGAGCACCCGGGAGAGACCCGCCGCGCGGGGGCCGAAGATCGAGCAGTTGCGGAAGCACGTGATCTCCTCGATGGTGCCGTGGCGGGGCTCCCGGGTGGTCACGGCGATGGCGAAGCGCAGCAGGTGCGACTCGCCCACGGCGATGAGCTCCGGGTCGGCGGTGAGGTTGCCGATGTAGGTGCAGCTGTTGATGCCCATGGGGGGCTCCTTTCGTCCTGTCTTCCCTCGGGGTCTTTTCCGGCCGCCCTTAGGCGTCGGCCAGCACCAGCACGCCGCCGTCGGCCATGGGGACCGCCCCGCCGCGGGGGGCGCGGTTGTTGAAGTCGATGTCGACGATCTCGATCTCTTCCTCGCCGGTGCGCATCCTGCCGGTCTTCTTGTCGAGGTAGCGGCCCTGGCGGATGGGGCCGCTGACGGCCACCTTGGTGCCCTTGCGCAGGTGCTTGGCAAGGCTCTCGGCGCGCTTGCCGAAGGTGACGAAGTTGGCGTAGCCGGTCTCCTGTCGGTAGGAGCCGTCGGCGGCGCGGCCGGGCTGGTCGAAGGCCACGCGGCCCTTGAGCTTGGCCGTGCCCGAGGCCGTGCGGGTGAGCTCGGGGTCGCTGACGAGGTTGCCGGAGATGTGGTTCATATTGAGTCCTGCCATGGTGCTCCCTTTTCTCTATCGGTTTTCTGTCCCGCGGCCGCGCCCCTGGCGTCTTGCCCGGTGCCCTGCCGCGGCCATATTTCGGGCCGGGGTTTCCCCCGGCCCCCTCCCCTCCGGCCGGCCGTTTCCCGGGTCACGGCCTGGAGGGGGTCTGCCGTCTTCTCCTCAGGCCATGCAAAGGTGGTCGAGGTCCAGCACCATGCGGCCGTCGTCGAAGTCCCAGTGGGAGCTGCCGAGGAGCCTCGCCTCCATGGCTTGGAGGCAGGCGTCGGCGCCGTCGCCGTAGTCCACCATGTCGGCCAGGCCCGAGAGCTCGTAGGCGTCGCTGAGGGCGTCGCAGGCCATCGCGTCGATGGCGTCGTCGAAGTTGGTGAAGTTGATGAGCTCCATGGCTCTCCCCTTTCCGGATCCTGCCCGGGTCGTTCCCCGGGCTCTCTCAAAGAGACCCCCGAGGGCCCCGTGAAGGGGCCCTCCCCGGTGGGACGTGCGCCCCGGCCCGGGGTCGCCCAGCGTCTCGCACCGTCGAAAAAACCGGGGCCCGCCGGCGCTTTGTCCGGCGGGCCCCTCTCTCGGGTCCCTGGTCGTCCCTTGGGGCCTTCCCTACTCGACGCCCTCGGGCACCGGCACCTGGTCGGGGACGGCGCCCTGGGTCTGGGCGGGGCTCATGAACTCGATGTCGTCCACGTAGACCTCGAGCTTGGAGCGGTTCTTCTGGGTGTCCTTGTCCTGCCACTGGCTCCAGTGGAGGTGGCCCTCGATGGCCACCTTGGTGCCCTTGGTGATGTAGCGGGCGATGGACTGGGCGCGGTTGCCGAACAGCACGCAGTCGACGTAGTTGGGGCGGTCCTCCCACTGGTCGGTCTGGGGGTTGTGCCAGCGCTCGTCCACGGCCACCGAGAACTTCAGCATCGAGGTCTGGTTGGCGGTGGCGGCGAGCTCGGCGTCGCGGGTGGTGTTGCCGGTGACGATGACGCGGTTGATGCTCATGGTGTTTCCCTTTCGTCTTGGGTCTCTCTTCCCTGAAGGGTCCTTCTCGGCCCCTCCCATGGGTCTGTCCGCGTCGCGGTCGTCCGCGACGCCTTGTTCCCTGCGGTCTCCGGCCTGCCTCAGGCCCCCTGTCCGGAGGTGCGGCCATGGCCTGTGCGGCCGAGGATCCGACCGCGGTCCGAGGCCCAGGCGCACAGCAGCATCGCGCCGGCCGCGCAGCAGAAGCAGCCGGGGTCCACGACGCAGGCGGCGGCCCCCTCGGGGGTCACGCCGGAGGTGGCCGTGACCACCGTGACGATGGAGGCCACGGCGGCCATGGCCCCAGAGGCGAGGGAGATCAGGTGCATCGTCCGGGCGCTGTCCATGGGGTCCTCCTCGGTCGGTCCTTGCCCGAGGGGTCCTCCCCCGGGTCTTCCGCAGGCGCCTCCGGAGGCGGCTCTTGCCGCCTCCCCTGTGGCAGGTCACGGGGGCGCGGGACCTTCAGAAGAGAAGGGAAAGAGAAAGGCGGCCTCCGGACAATCTTCCGGAAGCCGCCCTGGTCATGCATGTGGTCTGTGGTCTTGGCCGCCCCCTCACACCAGGCAGGCGACGTGTTTCACGGTCTCGGGGTCGACCGACCGCAGTCGGTAGCCCTCCTCCAGCCGCAGCCAGAACTCCGCGCTGGTGCCGAGGGCCTTGCCTATGAGGGCGGCGTACTCGGCGGTGATGGCGCGTCGGCCGTTGACGATCTCGGAGACGGCGGACTGGGGCTTGCCGATGGCCTTGGCAAGGCGGTACTGGCTGATGCCCAGGGGGTCGAGGAACTCCTCACGGAGGATCTCCCCAGGGGTCGAGACGATGTCATCAATGGTAGTCACAGAGCTCAACTCCCTTCGGACCGTCCTCGGTCCATTCGAAACAGATACGCCACCGGTCGTTCACCCGGATGCTCCATTGGCCGGAGCGGTCCCCCTTCAGCTGCTCGAGGCGGTTGCCGGGAGGAACCTTCAGGTCACCGACGCTGCAAGCGGCATCGAGCATCTGGAGCTTTCGAAACACCGCCTTGCCCATCGGTGGGCGAAGCCGCCTGGATGTCGGGGCCGTCGGGTCTGCCCAGAACGCGGCCAGGTCCTTGTCTTTGAACCACATCGGTTGCTCCGATCCGGATACTTCTGCCCAACAGAAGTATACCCCATCGTGTCATTCGCGCGATCGTCATCTTTTGTCCGTCTTCCCCAGCACCCCGAGGTGCCGGGTTCCGCGGCGACGGTGCCCCGGGGTCTCCCGGAGCCGCCCCTTGCCCTCCTATAGCGGGATCTCGGCGAGGGTGCCCAGGGTCAGGGTCGCGGGTTTCCCTGCGTCGATCCTGAAGTCGAGGGCCCTCAAGGGGACCCCCGCCGCCTCGGCATACCGCATGGTGGCCTCGGTGCCCCCTGTCCTGGCATCCCTGAAGGCCGGACCTCCGGAGTAGAGGGCGACACAGAGGGCCGCGGCGTCCACCATGGCGCGGTTCCTCCGGTGCATAGCGGCGCCCCGACGGTCGTCCGCCCCGCCGATGTGGAAGACCCGGTCCGCCACGGCCAGCATGGTCCGGTACTCCCTCTGGCCGAAGCAGCCCCTCTCGGCCCACCGGAACTCCTGGCCAGGGAAAGGCACGGCCACCGCGTTGCAGATGTCGGGGTGGCCCGACCGCCCCTTTGCCTTGTGGACCGCCCAGAAGGCCAGCTGGTCGAACCCCTGGGCACCCCCTGTCAGAAACCGCCGGAAGCCATCCCGGTAGAGGGACTCGACGACCTCCACGAGCCCCGCCACCGCCCCGCGGTAGCTCCCGTGGTCGTAGCCGCAGAGCCTCTTGGGGCGGGGGCCGGTGAAGCAGACCGTCCGGGGACGCAAGGTCGAGGACCGGGCCGTCAGGTCCTCGATGTCGAGGTGGGTCATGGGTTCCTTCTTCGGGTGTCGCGGGCTCCGTCGGTCTGCCGCAGCCGGGTCACAGCACCCCGAGGTGACGCGGCGCCACGGCGACGGTGCCCCGGGGCGCCACGACCCTTTTTAGGCCGCTTCCTCACTTCTGACCTCTAGGTACCTGGGCTCGATGGTGACGTAGCTGTGGGGCGCCTCGGAGTCCAGGGCGAAGCAGTCCATGGTGAGAAGGCCCCCGTGACGGTCCGTGGCCAGAGGCACCCGGGCGTTGCCGTAGCAGTCCACCACAGGGTCGCCCTCGAGCCCCCTCCAGACCCGGTGGATCTCCAAGAGGTCCAGGGCTTCCGAGAGCTTGCTCAGGGCCCGCTCGGTGTCCTCCCGATGGCGCCCCTCGTCTTTCAGGGGCACCCCGTCGGGGGCAAGGCAGATCCCGAAGACGTCCATGTGGTCCCCTGTGCCGGGGCCGTCGGGAAGGTCGATGCGGCGATAGTGGGAGACGTCGCAGGGAAGCTTCCCAAGGTCCTCCTCGGATAGCATCCCCGAGAGCTCCGCCGAGACCTTCCTCGGGTCCATCTTGGGCAGGTTGCAGCCGGGGATACAGACGTATCCGCAGAACCACACGCGCTCCTTACCCGAGGCGTCCGTGCGAATGTGCCGGCGGACCTCCGTGGGGATGAGCCCGTCGGCACAGCCTCTGTGGCCCACCGGGTCGCCCCCGAGGTAGTCCAGGGACCTAAAGACGGTGCGGTGGGTGTCGGCGGGGTCGATGCAAGAACCCTCACTCATAGCCACCCCCCCCCTTTCCGGTCAGGAGCTCGATCACGTTCTCGATGGCGGCGACCTCACCGTTGAGCATGTAGCTGGCGTCGACTTCGCGTGGGTCGAGGTCGCCGCCCTCGTAGGCGACGTCGAGGACCGCCATGGCCCCCTTCGCCGTCGCGAGGGACATCCTGAGCAGGTCCAGGGCGGTGGCGACGTCGCTCTTGGTCTTTTCCATGGGTTCCTCCTTGAAGGTTCTGTCTCGGGTGTCTGTCGCAAGGGGACGCCCGGGGTCCTATCCCGGGCGTCCCCTTGCGGTCCTTAAGCCATGGCGCTGCCGCAGGCCTCCTCCAAGTGCCCCTGGAGGGCCAGGCGGACGTCCGGGAAGCACTTGACGGCGGTCTCGACCCACCTGGTCCAGAGGGTGCGGTCGCGGGTAACGAGGGAGACGGCCTCCGCGACCGTCGGGGTGGTGCCTGCTGCCTCCGCCTGGGCGGCCACCTCGGCCACGGCGCAGGAGACCGCGTCGGTGAGGTCTGGGGCCGGGGCGGCAACGGCATCTTCGAGGCCAAGGAGCGCCAGGCACTGCTCGGCCGGGTCCTGCCCGTCCACGACGATGACGTCGTAGCAGACGTCGTCTCCGGAGCCGAACACCTCGTCGGCCTCGCAGGTCCAGACCTCTCCCTGGAGCCAGGCGTTCAGGACCGAGAGCTCCAAGTCCATGAGCTTCGATGCGGCCTGCTCCCAAGTCTCCCCCTCGCCGCGGTTCACATCGTCTTTCGAGACCCACTGGAACCCGTCGACGGGACGTGCCCGCTCG
Source organism: Caniella muris (assembly GCF_943193035.1). Lineage (NCBI taxonomy): Bacteria > Bacillati > Actinomycetota > Coriobacteriia > Coriobacteriales > Atopobiaceae > Caniella > Caniella muris. The sequence continues at coordinate 124,592 of NZ_CALPCK010000003.1, read as the reverse complement.
CCGAGGCTTGCGAGGACGGCGAGGTCCCATCCGTCCACCTGCCACGGGTCGCGCGGGTCACCGGATGCGACGACGGCCCTGAGATACACCCCGCGGGATGCGAGGAGCCTGGCGGTGTCTGCCGGTTCCCCTGAGAGGGCGTCCAAGCAGAGCTCTCCCAGGAGCCGGAGGTCGCGCGTGGCCTCCACCGAGGGGGCGCAGTCCGGGTCGGTCTCGTCCACCAGGAGGTAGTCCCCTGTGGGCCAGGGGCAGGGGATCAGGGCGAAGCCGTCCACGGGACCGGCCTCGAAGGCGTCCCATAGGTCGGGCTCCGTGGCGCCCTCCAGGGACGGGGCACGGCACCCCGCCTCCACAAGCTCGCGGATGCAGTCGAGAGCGCCATCGCCCTCGAGCTTTCCGGTGTAGCCAGTGCCCTCGTAGCCCACGAGGAGCGGATGGGGGCCAAAAGGCGAGTCCACGAGCTCGTGGTCGGTGAGGCCTCCTTCGGCCACGAAGGCTACGACCTCCTCCGGTGTGCAGGCGTCCTCCAGAAGCGAACGCAGGACCCCCTCGGGGTCCCGGCGCTGGGTGCCTGACCCGTCGGCGAGCCAGTCGAGGTCGCCGAACATCGCGAGGTGGTCCGGGTGGTCGAAGTCCCGACGCGGGTTCTCGGCATACTCCTCGCGACGGGCGAAGACGCAAAGCAGGCGGCCGTCTGAGTCCCTCACATAGGTGAGGTCGGGGAAGTTCTTCCAAAGGTCCATGGGGGCTCCTCTCGAGAAGGGCTGACGGAGGGGACGGTTCCAGACCCCTCGTGGGTGCCCCCGCCCGGGCGTGGCGCCCGGGGACCTCCGGCCTAGGACCGGCGATGCGGTCCCCTACCGGGGCGTCCTCCTTCTCAGCCCGTCTTCCGCCCCCACGGCGTCCACGATCTCCAGGAGCTCCGTGGCCTGGAAGAAGCGCCCCCGGCGCCGGTTGCCGCAGGGGCTCACCACCTGGGCCTCGCACGCCTCGTCGAGGACGTTCAGGGCCTGGCGCTCGCTCACGCCGAGGGCCTTCGCGGCGATGGCGACGGAGGTGACGGGCTGGGCCACCAGGTGGGGCAGGAGCCTCGCCGCGGCCCCCGTCCGCCTCGACCCCATGGCCTGCCGCCACCTTTCCATGACCGAGTCGACGGCCGTGGCCGCCCGGCGCCCCACGGCGACGCCGTAGAGGACCGACTCGGCCAGGCGCCCCACCAACGGGGACACGTCCCCCCCTTGGTAGGCGTCGATGGCGTCCATGTAGCGGCCGACGTCGTGGAGCAGCCCCGCCGAGAGCGGCGTCACCAGGCTGCGGCACACCCCGTCGTCTTTCAGCATGCGGTGGATGAGGGCGCGGCCGCAGCGCCCGTTGCCGTCCGCGAAGGGGTGGACGGTCTCGAACTGGCCGTGGAAGCAGGCGGCCTTGACCACGGGGTCGATGTCGTCCCTCCGGGAGAACGCGCAGAGGTCGTCCACGAGGGCGGCCACGCGCCCCGCCTGGGGCGGCACGAAGAGGGCCCCGTGGGGGCTGTAGGGGGTGCCGCCCACCCAGACCTGCTCCCCCCTGAGCCCCCAGGGCCTGCCCATGAGGGCCCCGTGGACCGAGACGACAGTGTCGCGGTCCACGGGCCCCCCGACCTCCAGGGCCCGGCCCATGGCATGGAGGTTCCGGGCGATGAGGCGCGCGTTTTCCGGGAGGTCGCCGGACACCTCGGCCCAGGCCACGTTCCTGGCGCTCGACGTGAGGTGCTCGATCTGGGAGCTCGCCGACGACTCCCCCCTCAGGAGGATGGCGGGAAGGTCGTAGCCGCGCTCCCCCTGCTCGGCGTCGAAGCGGGCGAGCTCCCGGCCGGCCTCGGAGACCAGGGGCCAGAGGTCGCCCTCGACCTCCGGGGTCGCCTCCGCGATCTTCGCCGGCACGGCCGCCCGAAAGGTCCCCAGGATCTTCCGACGCCGGCTCCGGGGAATCCAGGAGTCGTCGTCGTTGCCCGACCTCCAGGGCAGCTCCTCCCAGCCCACGGCCGGCCAGGCGCCCCTCTCCGGTTCCATGGCGCACCCCCCTTCCGGATCTCGTCCCTTTACGGAAATTATAGCCGGAAAATTTCCGTTATGGTGCCCCTTTCGGAAATCCGCCGGGAAAAAGCGAGGGGCCTCGGGGATTACCCCCGGGGCCCCTCGGTGCGGCCGCCCTAGGCGACCGGCTCGTAGTGGTTGATCAGGTAGCCGCCGCCCTCCACGCAGGTCTGCATGCCGATGCCGCCGTTGGCGTGCACCCAGCCCTCCACCTCGTTCCAGGTGGTGTCCCGGCTGACCTCCTTGGAGCCGGCCAGGCGGTAGGTCTGGCCGTTGACCTCGACGTACTCTGTGCGGCCGGTGATCTTGGCGCCGCTGTCGCTCCAGTCGTGGGCGATGTAGTAGCCGTCGGCCCACTCGGTGACGCCGCCGTCGGAGGCGGCCTCGGCGGTGCCGTGGGCCCTGCTGTAGTCGATGTGCCAGACGCCGTCGGAGCCCCGGTAGGTGGTGGCCCCGGCAGGGGCCGCGGCCACGGCGGCGGCCTCGCTGGCATAGCCCGCGGACGTCCCGATCGTCTTGGCGGCCGCCCTGGCGGCGGCCTCGGCGGCCTCGCGCTCGGCCACAGCGGCGTCCACCTCGGCCTTGACCGCAGCGGTCGCCTCCTGCAGGTCCTCCGTCGCCCCCCTCACCTGGGAGGCGTCCCAGAAGGTGTCGGCGCGGCCCATGAGGCGCACGAGGCAGGTCGCCGCCTCGAGGCGGCCCCTCGCCCCCTCCGAGGCCAGGGCGATGTCGTCCGACGCGGAGAGTCCCTCGGCCTCCGCCAGGGGTCCCTCCGCCTCGGCCCTGGCCGCACCCAGGGCGGCCTCCTTCTGGGCCCCGAGGCAGGCGGCCCTCATGAGGTAGGCCTCCTGGGCAAGATCCAGGGCCTCGCCGCGGGCCTGGCGGGCAGCCCCCGCGGCCGCCCCCATGGCCATGATGGAGTCCCCGGGCCCCTCCGCCGGCACCTCCGCCGGACCGTCCGCCAGCCACCCCTCGGCGGCGGTGCGGGCATCGCCCTCGGGGGTGTCCCCGATGACCTGGGCGAGGGCCTCGCGCTGGCCCGCCAGGCTCCCCTGGGCCACGGCGAGCTCCGCCCGGGCGGCCCCCAGGGCCTCTGCGGAGGCCTGCCAGAGCCCCGCCGAGGTGAGGGCCGCAGCCGCCACGGCCAGGGCGCAGGCGAGGGTCCCGGTCATTCTCCCGGGGGTGCGCCGGCGGTCCTTCGCGGCGCGGGTCTTGTATGCGGTGCTCTCGAGGATGGCCTCCATGGCGGGTCTCCGATCTCTCTCGACGTTCCCTTCTCACGGGGGTCGCCGCCGGCGGCTCCTGCCGCCGGGGACCGGGAAGGGGCCTCGGTGCTATCGGGGGGTCCTCGGGGGTCCTTCCAAGGAGTTCTTCCAGGGGGTTTTCGCCGGGGAGCTCGGCGGGGCCCTCGACGGGAGTTTCGGCAGGAGGAGCCGGCGGGAGGTGCCGGCAGGGCCCTCTGAGGGGGTGCCGGCGGAGCCTTCGGCGGGATGTCCCGGCGGGGCGGCTGCGGGAAGGCCCCACGGCGCCCCGGGGCGCCGGACCACGGGGGTCCGGGGGTCCTGTCAGGGCCCCCGGGGGTTGTCCTTGGGCTTTCCCGCGTCTCAGACCCAGGGGGTCTCAGGTGGCCCGCCGTCGGGCCATGGGGACCCCGGGAAGCCGAGGACGCCCCCAGGGCCACCGTCCAAGGCGCACCCCATATGGGGAGCCCCCGGTGCCGACTCCCTCGGGAGCCTCCCGGATCCGGCCCACGGTTCCGGCCGGGCCTTGGGTTCGGGGGCCGGGGGGCCGGGTCCGGCCCGGGCGCAACGCCGGGCACAACGCCCGCCATAGACCCGGCCGCCTCCGGGCGGCCGGGCACTACCCTCGGGGGACGGGGGCACAACGCCAGTTCTTCTTAAGGACAAAAAGCAGGGCCCCACCCGGACTCGTTCCGGATGGGGCCCTGGCCCTTCGGTTGTCTTCTGTCGGCTCGCGCCGGGGGCCGCCCTCAGGACTCGGCCGCCGGGTCCAGGCCCAGGGAGCGGTCCTCGAGGATGTCGCCGCCGGATGCCGCCAGGCGCTGCCGGCCCACCGCCACGGCCTCGAAGAGGGTGCGCTCCGACGCCTTCAGCACGAGCTCCCGGTAGCACCCCACGCACTGATCGCGGGCCCCTTCGGGAAGAGACCCTGCGGGTATGCCCTCCAGGGCGTCCGCGAGCTCCCCCAGGAGGGCCACGTAGGTGCCGAGGACCTCGGCCGCGGCGACGGTCGCGGCCCGGCCCGAGGGGACGAGGGGGGCGACCCGGGGGACCTCCGGGGCGTCCGGGGCGATGCGGCAGAACACCGGCAGGTCCGGTCCCATGGCCCCGCAGAGGCGCTCGTCGCTCACGTCCATGCGCCGCCCGAGCTCGGCGGCGAGCTCCCACTCCATGTAGCACCAACCGTCGACCAGCTCGACGGGGAGGTGCCCGAGCACCTCGCGGACGCTCTCGTGGGCATCGTATATCTCGTAGTCGGCACCCTTGAGGGGGGCCTCGAAGGTGCTGCGACGGCGGTGCCTGTCATCGAATCCATGCATGGGTCGTCACGGTGCCGGGCCTGCCCTGGGGCCGCGCCGGCACCTTCCTCCTTTCCATTCCCATTCTCTCAAGGCGATGGCCGAGGGGCCCTCGGGGCCCCTCGGGACCATGGCCCGCGGAAGGCCCCTCCCCATACCCCGGGGCGCCCGAAAAGAGGGGGCGCACCCGGTCGGGTACGCCCCCTTTGAGGCAGTGGCTATCGGGAGACGGCCTCTGCCAGGGCCTCGCGCTGGCGGGCGCCGAGCCCCGCCACGCGGCGCTTCTCCGGGATGCCCAGCTCCTCCACGATCTTGGCCACCTTGGCGTTGCCGAGCCCCGGCAGGGCCTTGAGCAGGGACCTCACGGGCAGGCGGCGGCAGGTCTCGTCGTCGGAGGCCAGCACCTCGGCGACGGTCGTCGTGCCGTCCTTGACCCGGGCGAGGAGCTCGGCGCGGGCGTGGCGGGCGGCAGCGGCCTTGGCGAGGTTCGCGGCGCGCTGCTCGGGGGTGAGGTCGGGAAGTGCCATGGGTATCTCCTCTCGCCCCCCCATCGGGGGGGGGGTCGTTCTCCTTGACTGTCAGATGGCGCCTACCCCGATATACCCCGGGGTAGGCGCTTTTCGGTCGATCTTTTAGAAGGGGCTTTCGGGGGACGGCGCCGCCGCCCGGTGCCGTCGGGACCCCGGGTCAGACGCCCAGGGCCCGGAACAGCTCGGCCGCGCCGGGGTAGGTCTCGTGGGGCCCGGCGGCCAGGGCCTCGGCCTCGGCCACGGCCTCCAGGGTCTCGGCGTTGGGGGTGTCGTCGTCGGCGGGCAGGTCCCCGGGGCCTGTGCCAGGGCCCTTGCCGAACGGGTCGGTCCCGGTCGTCATGGCGGCCTCTCCCACGGCCTCTCCCTTCGGTCGTCGCCCCGGGCCCGCCTGCAGGGACGGGGCGGTTGGGCTATGCTTGCGGTGTCGGCACCGGGGCAGGGCCCGGTGCGGCGGGTGGCCTCCCATGTGGCCGCCCACGGGTTGAAACTGTGTTAAGTGGGGGCAGGCGTTAGCCTCGGATGGGGGCGGTCCCCGCGTCCATGCGGGGCCGCCCCTTTTCCCTGTCGGGGCCCCTAGCGGCCGTCCCTCCCCTTGTCGTGGGCGCGCAACGCCACGTTGCAGACGGCGGCGAGCTGGCGGGCGTCCAGGGAGTCGGTGGGGTCGCTGTCCTCCCCCATGGACTCGGCCCAGGCGCCCCGGACGCAGGCGATGACGTCGGCCCAGGTGCCGGGGTAGCGGGACAGGCCGGAGATGATGCCGGCCCGGTGCCAGGTGTCCTCCATGGAAAGCGTGCCGTCCGCCTCGGCCTCCCGGTACTCGGCGACGCTCATCCACCCGTAGGGCTCCGGGGCGGGCCTTGCGTCCGGGTCGCCGCCACGGCCGGGGTAGGCCACGGACGGGTCGTCGGGCACCTCGCCGTCGCCGAGGTAGAAGGTGTCGCTGCCGGCGTCGACCATGGCCTGCCACTCCCTTTCGGTCTCCACCCACTGGGCCTCGGGCGCCTCGGCCCACTCCTCGCGGTCCTCGGTGTACCAGCCCTCGCCGCGCCAGACGTTGAAGGTCTCCTCGTCGGTCATGGTCCCCTCCCTTTCCTTGCGGTGACCGGGACATAGGCTATGCTAGCGGTGTCGGCACCGGGGCAGGGCCCGGTGCGGCGGGCGGCCTCCCACGTGGCCGCCCACGGGTTGAAACTGTGTTAAGTAAGGGCAGATCTTGCATCCGGGGAAACGGGTCACGCGTCGACGTCGTGACCCGTTTCCTTTTCTCGAGCGCCCGTCGTCGCTCCGGCGAGGGTGTCGTCCACCGTGCCTGCCCGAGGGTTCCCGCGGCCTCGGCCGCAGGGAGACGTCAGCGTCTGCCCGCTCACACCGCCCGGCTGGACCCGTCGGTGTAGTCGATGACGACGCCGTCCTGGACGTTCTCGACGTGCTCGTCGATCTTGAGGTCCCCCTCCAGGCAGGACGCCTCCATGCGCACCGCCCGGCAGACGGCCTCCTCCCCCTCGAAGAGGGGCGTCACCTGGTACATCACGGGGTGCCCCGTGGACCTCAGGTGGGAGGCCACCTCGTTCTCGATGGGAAGCATCCCCTCCACGTTCATCTGGCGGGTCCCGGTCACCAGGTTCTTCCAGTTGGCGCTGTCGTCGTTCCAGAGCTGGTCGCCCAGGAGGTGGCAGCGGTTGTAGAGCCAGCCGCCGTCGATGCCGTCGTAGCGCTTCTGCCTCCACCCGCTCGGCTCCACCCCCGAGATGTCGGGCCTCTCCCCGGACCCCATGTAGGCCTCGTCCAGGACCGCGAACACGGGCCCGCACCGCAGGTTCCCGTCGAGGTCCGAGAAGGTCGCGTGGGGCTCCAGCGAGCCGTCGTAGGCCGAGAACGACGCCGCCATGTCCCCGGGGGCCCCGGCGGTCGTCGCCGCCGGGGCCGTCGACGCCGATGCGGTGGGGTCCCCGACGGCCCCGGGGGCCTCCCAGGGGGTCTGGGCGAGGACGGCCGTCAGGGCCGCGACGACGATGGCCCACGCCCCGCCGATCCTCGGGCGGCCCTTCCCGCGTCTTGCCATGGATCCTCCTTCCGGTGACGCCCGCAGCGGCGGCCCTAGAGCACCTCGTGGACCATCTCGACGCCCTCGGGCAGGCCCTCGCCGTCGGCCTCCACGACGTAGTCGCCGAAGGACGTCGGGACGTCCACGCCCTCCTTGAGGGACGCCGAGACGCGCTCCAGGTTGGCCTCGGCGGCGCACACCCCCAAGGCGTTGGGGTGCGTGAAGCAGGTCAGGGTGCGGAGCCTCATGGAGGGGCGGCTCGAGCTGCGGTCCTCCCAGAACATGCGGCGGAACGCCCCGATGAAGGCGTCCCAGTCCCCCCAGGTGAAGCCGGTGTCTCTGGCCCGGGCCGGGGAGACGAAGCCCGAGACGCGGTAGAGGCCGTAGGGCACGACCCACTTGACGGCCATCTCGGAGGTCTTCTTCTCGCGGTCGGCCTCCGTGGTCACCGCCTGGCGAGTGAGGGTCTGCCCCTCGGGAAACACCGGGTGCTCCGAGACGGCGAAGGACAGCTGCACGGGGCCGCGCACCTGGCCGCCGGCCAGGTTGTTCTTGGCGAAGGTGGTCATGACGGCGCCGAAGCAGCGCACGTCGAAGTAGGTGCGGCACATGGCGTCGCGGACCCGCAGGGCCGCGTCGGGGTCGCTCTTCCTGAGCCCCTTGAGGTCGGCCCCGGCCCCGAGCACGGCCTCGAAGCCGCGCTCGTCCTTGGAGTTCAGGGTCCCCGTGGGCTCGATGTACAGGTCGAAGCCCTCCTCGCCGCCGTGCTCCAGGGCGATGCGGTCGCGGACCTTGCGCTTCAGGCACACGTCGGTGACGATGCCGCGGCCGTCGTCGAGCTGGCGGGGGCGGTTGCCGGCGTCGGGGTCGCCGTTGGGGTTGCCGAGCTCCACATCGAGGTAGGCGACGAACTCGATGCGGCGGTCCAGGGTGTTGTCCATGGGTGGTCCTCCTTGGGGGAAACGTGTGGTGGGGCCTTCCGTCGTTCCGGGGCGGTGCGGGAGTGGGGCCCTAGCCCGCGGGCACCTCCTCCGCCTCCGGGTCGGCGCCGTCGCCGGCGGGGCGGTAGAGCTGGTCGCGCTGGCGGTAGTAGCCAACGTAGAAGCGCCAGGAGGCCGCAGCGTCCATGGTGAGGGGCACGGGCCCCGCGGCCACGGCCTCGGAAAGCGCCGACTCGTAGAAGGCGGCGAGCCCCGGCTTGGTCCGGGAGAGCTTCTTCAGGTGGGCCTGGGCGGTGGCGACGAGCGTCGGCAACACCCGGGCGGGGCTCTTGGCGGCCCCGGCCATGTAGCGGGTCCTCACCGGGGCGGCCAGGCGCCCCTGGGCGGCCTTCTGGAGGCCCTCCAGGATGGCGAAGATGCAGCCGGCCCGGTAGGCGGGGTCGGCGGGGCAGAGCAGGTCGTCGGTCTCCATTCCCGACTCCTTTCGTGTCGACAGGGCCGAGGCGGCCAGGGTGCCGGCCACCGTGGGGCCGATGTCTCCCGCGGACGCCATGGCGGCCGCCCTCTGGGTCAGGGTTCTCGGCCAGGGCCCTCCCACGACCAGGGCGCCCACCAGGGAGGCGGCGTCCTGGCAGCGGGTGGCCGGGGCCTTCTCCCCCGGCCTCTCCAGGGCCTTAAGAATCGAGAAGGCCGACGGGACCCTCCCGCCGAAGCAACCCTCCCACCGCCCCAGGGAGTCCCTGGCGTCGTCCCAGGTGACGGTTTCGTACCAGCGGAGCTGCACCCGGGCGTACTTCGAGGAGAGGCAGGCCACGTGGAGGGGCGCGCCCCCGGCGTCGGCGTCCACGTCGGCCGCCCCCTGGCCCCGGAGGGCGTCGGCCACGGCCGGCGCCACGGATGCGTCGGCCTCGCCGTCGGCCCACCAGACGAAGGTGGCCTCGCCGAGGCGCAGGCTGTGGCACCCATCCTTCAGAAGCCAGTCCAGGGCCGCCGAGTAGCGCTCGGCCGTGGGACGGGCCATGGGCGACAGGTAGCCCTGGGAGGCGCCCCAGGACTGGGCGCTCTCGATGTTGCAGCCCACGACCGGCGCCGCCTTCTCCCCGGGCCCCGCGAGGGCCGGGGCCTTGGGGTGCACCCTTAAGGGCTCGCAGGGCTCCCCTGTGACCAGGTCCGTGTAGGCGCCGCCGCCCCTCTGGCAGGAGCGCCTCTCCAGGGCCTCTTTGACACCCTCCGTGTCCAGGAGGTCGCGGACGGCGCCGTCGGCGTCCACCAGGCAGAACTCGAGGAAGGCCCCGTCAAGGTCCACGGGGCTCTCGGCGACGGCCGTCACGGACGGCGCCCGGGCGGGGTCCCAGGAGTCGAGAAACGCCAGCAGGGGCGCCGCCTCGGCCACGCCCCCGAGGGCCTCGCGGTGGAGCCTCCGGGACGCCTCGAACTTCTCGGCGGCCCGGGCGTCGCCCTTGGGCGAGTGGCCGAGGAGGTAGGCGGCCGTGTCGCAGAGCAGGGCCGCGGCGATGTTGGCGGACCTCACCGGGGGCGCCGGCGCCAGGGTCTCCGCGGGCTCGTCCCCGGAGTAGTCGCCGGGAAGGATCCCCAGGAGCCTTCCTGCGGGGTCGATGGCGACGCGCCCGCGGACCTTCCGCCACGCCATGCCGGCGGGGGCCACGGCGGCCCCGCGGGAGACGAGCTCCCCGTGGAGCCTCACCAGGTCTTCCAGGAGCACCTAGACCACCTCCCTTCCGGCCACCTCGACGCACCCGCGGTCCATGACCGCGTGGAAGAACCGGGGGCGGTCCACGGCGGGGTCCGTGCGGTCCATGCCGCAGAACACGAGGCCGAGGTCCACGGGGCCGCACTGGGAGTAGTGGCCCTCGGGCACCCCTCCCTCCCAGGCCGAGAAGGAGCAGGGGTGCTCCCGCACGCCGAGGTAGGGCTGCTGGTAGCACTGGCCGCGCCGGAGGCGTCTATCGACGATGGACGCGATCTTGGCGCGCTTGGCCCTGGAGTCGGTGCCGTCCGTGATGGAGAAGCGGCACTGGACCACGTAGTCGACGTCCACGAGGCGCGACGTGCACCGGATCTGGCGGGGCTCTTCCACCCCCACCCTGGGCATGGGGCCCTTGCCCTTGGCCGCCTGGAGCACCTTCGCGGAGCTCGCCTTGGAGGAGACCTCCTTCACCGCCACGGACTGGCGGCGGATCTCGTTCAGGACCCAGTAGCGCTCCACCTGCCACTCGATGCCGGGGTGGAGGTAGATGGAGGCCAGGGCGCCGGCCAGGGCGCTCGGCGTGGGGACGTCGTAGCTGTAGCGCTCGACCTTGAACTCCGGTCGGGTGAACAGGGCCATGGGGCCCCTGAGACGGACCATGAAACCTTGGGCCACGAGGCACCTCCCTTAAATCTTAAATAATCTGAAAGTGACTATATCACAGGGCCTTAGGCCGCACGGGTGCCCGGCCTCTCATGAGTCGGGACCCAGGTCCTCGTGGGCCATGAGGTCCTTGACGTGGTCGGGGAGCTCGTCCCAGGCGTACACGGTGGCATCGTTGGTGTACGGCCACTCCGTGCCGTGCCAGGTGTTCGGGTCGTCGGTGGCCACGTAGCCGTGGCGCTTGAGCCACGCCTCGGTGCCCCGGCGGGTCTTCAGGGCCCGGTGCCACGTGTTCCTCCAGAGCTCGCCTTTCTCATCGGACTCGCGGTAGTTGACGTAGTATCTCAACGCATCCCTCCCCTTCAGGCGGCCCCCGCCTCGGCGTCCCCGTTTTCCGCCTCGGAGAAGCAGTGGTCGAAGAGCCAGTCCGAGGCCCTGCCCGCCGCCGTGGCGGCGGTCATGAGGGCGTCGGCGCGGTCGCCCTCGTCGAAGGCGGCAAGCCAGCCCTTGAGGTAGGCCCCGTGCTCCGCCCACCGGCCCCCTTCGGCCAGGTCCGCCGCGGTGAGCTCGGAAAGGTCGATGGAGAGCCTGCTGGCCGCGAACACGCTGCCGAGCTCCGCCACGAGCTCCTCCCGGGCGATGTCTTCGCGGGTCGCATCGGCCCGACCGCACACGGCGGGGCGACCGAGGCGCCCCTCGGCCCCGGTGGCGTGGCACTCCTCGTGGAGCAGCGTCCGGAAGAACGCCCCCTCGGAGGAGAAGGTCGCCGCCGGGGGCACCGTGATGCGGTCGCGGCCCGGCTCGTAGAAGGCCCCGTTGCTCACCACCGTGTCCACGGGGCACGGGCCGTGGTCCACGAGGAGGTCCATGACCTCGGGGTTCTCGGGGGTCGCCTCCACAAGGAACGGCTCGACTCCCTCGATGTCGACGGCGTTGAAGACGGTGTAGTGGCCCACGGGCACCACCCGGGTGCCGTAGCGGGGGTCCTTCCGCATGGCCGCCCTCTCCCGGGCCCCCTTGGGCTGGGCCACGGGCTCCTTGGGATCGGCCTTCAGGAAGAAGACCTCCTGCCACCGCTCCACGGGAAAGCCGTGGGCGCCGCGGCGGACCATGAGGCCGGCCTTCCGGACCTGGGTGAAGGTCATGAACCGGGGGTCCGAGAAGCGGTGCTTGCGGATGACGTGGGTGAGCAGCAGGGCGTTGCGCCCCTTGTATACGGTGCCGGACAGCGGGTTCCGAGGTGCCTGGGATACCCAGGGGCGCACCCAGTTGGCGCCCAGGGCGTCGATGTCGGCCGCGATCTGGGCCGCGATCTCCCTGCGGGCGGCGTCGAGCTTGGCGTCTGCCATGGGGACCTCCTTCATAGGTTGTCGGGACGGTCGGTACGGGGGTCAGCCCTTCCCCTGCCACTGGTTCCAGGCATCCACGGCCTGCTTTCTGGCGGACATCTCCACGTCGTAGGGGCAGTCCTGGGGCGTCGTGACGGTGACCTTCGCCCCGCACTCGTCGTTGGCGCAGGCCACCTCGATGCGGGTCCTCTCGAGATCCGGGTCGTAGGTCTCCTCGACCCGGGCGTCGCAGTGGCAGAAGCCGCAGGGGGCGAGGTCGGTGAGCTCGAAGTCCTCGACGGTGGTGACCGTGGGCTCGGGAGGCATCCGGTCCAGGAACGGCAGGTCCTCCTCGAAGGGGCCGACAGGGCCCCTCCATCCGAGGCAGGTGACCCTCACCCCCTCCTGGGCGAGCACCTCGGCCACCCGGGCCGGGTAGAGGTCCATGAAGTCCTTCTGGGCGTCCTCGTCGTCGGGCCATACCCGCTCGGCCAGGGTCTCGGCGGGCTCGCCCACGAGGGCCGGGGCGAGGCCCACGGAGAAGACGGTGCCCACCGTCATCGGGCACGCCCGGGAGTAGACCTCGCAGCAGAGTTCGCGGAAGTCCGACGGAGTCTTGACCGGCCGGCCCTCGACCAGGAAGTACGCCTCATATCCCGACCCCGTGTAGCGAAACGTTGTCATGGTCACTCCCCCGCCCTGCGGTTCCAGGCGCTCACCACGTCGGTCACGGCGACGTCCACCCCGGCTTCCGTGGTGAGCAGCCCGATTCGGGCCGCGCACATGTCGTAGGAGCACTCCACGGCCACCGTGACGCCCCCAAGGACGCTGTCACGGCCTCTGTAGACCCTCGCGGGGGCCCCGCAGAATGGGCACCGGCGGAGGTCCGTGAGGTCGAAGTCCTCGACCACGACGGCGTCCCTGTGGACCTCGGAGAAGCGGTCGCGCTCTGCGGCCGCGGCTTCGTCCACCTCGTCGGGGTAGTAGTAGCCGAGGTTCTCGAGGATGACCCCGGACTTCCGAAGGGCCTCTCGGACCCTCCCGGGGTACTCCCCGAGGAAGTCCTCGCGGTCCCCGCCGTCGATCCCCGCGAACCTCGCGAGGTTCTCCGCGGGGTCGTCGGTGAGGGCCGGCAGGAGGCCCACGGCGAAAGTGACCCCGACGGTCACCGGGCAGGCCTTCGCAAAGACCTCCCGGCAGAGGCCGCGGAACACCTCAGGGGAGTTCACCTCGGGGCGGTCGCACGAGAGGTAGCAGACGAAACCCTCCTCGACGTACTTGAAGACGGCCATGGGATCTCCTTTCGACAGATATGCGCCAGGGCCCCGCCGGCCATCCGACGGGGCCCTGGAAGAGGGGTTCTATGGGGTTTCGCGGGGGGGGCGGAGGGGCGGTCACTTCCCCACCCTGAGGTTCCAGGCCTCCACCACGGAGACCCTGGCGTCCTCGACGTCCCCTTTCGGGGCGATCAGGGCGATCTGGGCGCCGCACATGTAGTTGGCGCACTCCACGGCCACCTTGGTTTCGCCGGATACCCCGTCGGGTTCCTCGCGGACCCTGGCGATGCCCCCGCAGAAGGGGCACTTCCGAAGGTCCGTGAGGTCGAAGTCGCGGATCACGTCGGCGTCCCAGTAGACCGCCGCGAGGCGGTCCCGCTCCGCGGCCAGATCCTCCGACTCCCCGTGCATGAAGTAGTAGCCGAGGACCTCGAGGGAGACCCCTGTCTCCCTAAGGGCCTCCCAGACCCTCTCGGAGAACTCCCCGAGGAAAGCCCAGCAGTCCTCGCCTCTGAGGCCGGCGTCCCAGGCCAGGTTATCCAAGGGTTCTTCCGTGAGGACCGGCAGGAGGCCGACCCCGAAGGTGGACCCGACGGTCACCGGACAGGCCTTCACAAAGACCTTGCGGCAGAGGTCGCGGAACGCCTCGGGGGAGTTTACTTCAGGGCTGTCACAGGCAAGGTAGCAGACGAAATTATCCTCGACGTACTTGAAGACGGCCACGGGCGCTCCTTTCGACAGGTACGCGAAGGCCCCGCCGGGGTGTCCGACGGGGCCTTTCGCGAAGGGAACTTCTGGGGTTCAAAGGGGAAGGCCCCGGATTGCGGGCTCCGAGGCAGGCCAGGCCCCAAGCTCTAAGCAAGAGGCTCGTGTGCATTCTAGGGGACTTCCCTGGGTTCGCCTTTAGACGTTCAGACGCGACTTTTGGTCCTTGGCCTTCTGGCGTCGATGCCGAGGTCCGGGGCCACGGGGCCGTTTCGATCCACACGCCTCGCAATGGGCGTGACTGCCACACAATGGGCGTGACTGCCACAGCTTGTGGAATGTCGCCCCTTTCGTCGCGTTCCACGGGACCTTCCACCCGGGCCTGCCGGCCCGGGCCCCCTGTGGAGCCGATTCCGGTCCAGGGGCACGACCGGTTGAGGGAGGTCGGCTCAGAGCTCGCCGGTACAGGGGGTGCTTCAGCGCTCCAAAAAGCGCACCTTGAGCTCTTCAAAGCCCTCTTTGGTAAAGCCTTCAAGTTCGTCTTTAGAGCACCAGGCAATGGTGTCTCCTGCCCAGGCGCCCACCTCATCAGCGCTATCGGGGCCGTAGTAGTCTCCCCCGCCTTGACCGTTGCCTACCGCGCAAAGCAAAGGCAGCGGATGATGGGCGCAGCAGAAGTGGCCGAAGCAATTGACTTCGCGCAGACCCAGTGAGGCAAGGATGTCTACGAAGAGCTTCCTGGAAAGATTTACCAGAAAGCCCTGGCAAGCGAGGTGCCCGTCAAGGGTGTTCGACAGAGGCGTTGCCTTGTTCGAGTTCTTCCAAGCGGCTTTCCAAGCAGCGACGCCATCGACATCGGTATTGGAAAGAACGTCGTCGGCGTAGTCGCCCATCCACCACACTTGAGCACCCGTGGCACCGGCTTCCTTAAGGGCACCCATGGCGGCAGACACAGCCTCGCCAACACAGGGGCTGCCGGGAGTACCAAGGTCGTTGGCATAGGCGTGTTCGGTCAGCTTTAGGCCATCCTTGAGAGAGCCGGGGTCTGCCAAAAGAAAGTCGTCTGAGCCTTTCTTGCGAAGCACTCCTACAAAATACTGTCCCATGAAGGGCCTCCTTATATTCCTAGGTGCCTGGTTCATCGGCCAAACCAACGTGGATGTCGGAGCCAAAGCAAGGGCCCCTCTCTTGAGCTGGTCGACTAGAGGCTTATTTCAAGCTCCCACCTCCATAGGTGGGGGTAGTTGACTATTGACCCCATCTCAAAAAGGCCCTCCGAGGAGGGCCTTTGCTCGATGTCGTTCTCTAGGCCACCAGGCGAGGGTTTTGTCCGTCTTCCACTCGCCCGGAAGCCACCGCAGCGGCCCCCTCAAGGCGCCCCTGCTCATAGGCATCGCGGCCATAGGACTTCTTGCGTCGCTTGTGAGAGGTCAGATTCATGTTGTCCATATAGTCGGCTACCTCAGAGGGCACCAGCACAAGGAGCTCTTGGGTCTGCTTGTCCAGGACACTGGCAACCCCCGACACAAAGCCCGCTAGAAAGCTCGTGCGAGCTTTGGCTGCCTCCTGGTTGAGCCAACGCTTCACATAGTCCTCTTTCAGCGACTCATGGCCATAGAGATCCGCCTGGGCCTGGGCAGCCTGCTGCTTGCGGGCCTCCCCTGCCTTCTTGGAAAGCTTCTGCCCGAGGTTTGCCAGGGAATCGAAAACCAGCTTTGCCGCGCTGGCGTCTGAGGAACGACCCACAAAGATGCCCTGGAAGGTCTTGCCGCCACCGCTTAGATAGCATGAGCAGCGATAGCTGCGAGCGACCACGCTCAAAAGGCTCTTTTTCCAGTCCATGCGGACGCTGCCCACAGAGATCTCTTCGATCACCTCGGGCACCTCTGCCCAAAGCTCTCGCTCAGAGATGTCGTGGGCCACCATGAGGCGCTGGGCGGCCAAAGCGGCAGCCACAGCCTCCGCCTCCGTGGCCCCCGCCTCAGAGGTCACGGCCAAAAGCTTCTTGATCTTGTCGATGAGACGGTCTTTGGCGGTATCTGCCATGGGAGCTCCTTTCCACATTACTTCGCAGGGCCTCTGGCCGCTGGTTTTACCAGCGGGCTTTTTGGCGTGAACGAACACAGGACCCCAGGAGAAAGCGGCTTTCCTGGGGCTTCTAAGACATTTGCTTTTAAGCTTCTAAGACAGTGTGTTTGGCAAGTGCTTTCCAAAGTGGCCTATGACGATCTGGCGGGCGTCCTCGTCAAAGATGAAGTGCAGCCGCACCGACCTGTCGTTGCCAACGTTGCACACTTTAAGTATGGCCGACAGGCCCCGCGGGGTTCCCGCAGGCCCTGCCCGCCCTGTCTCGAACGATCTCGCCGGCCCTCCATGAGAGGGCCTCAGGCCTCCCAATTGCTGTGGGTTTCTGCGGAATAATATTCCACGGAAACCCACACCAAGGCGTCTAGCTGGGGATACTTCGACCGGCGTGCGGCCTCAGCCCTCGGCGCGGCGGCGCTCCCGGTCCAGGAGGTCGCCCACGGCACGGCAGATGACGTCGGCGTTCCTCAGGCAGAAGTAGTTCTGGCCGCCGGTGGTGTCACCCGGCCCCTCGCAGATGCGGTACAGGGCCTTAGGCAGGGCCCTGGGCTGCTCCCCCAGCATGGGGAGGATGTCGGTGTCCACGAACACCCAGCGCTCCCCGTCGGTGAAGTAGCCGGAGCAGCCGACCCTCTGCTCGTGGAAGAGGATGTTCTTGACGTCGACGGCCTCGATGTCCGGCCGGACCCTCTTCATGGCGTTCTTGAGCTTGACGGCGAGGACGACCGGCTCCGCCTTCGGTTTCATTGGTGTGGCCATGGAACCTCCTTGAAGTATGGCCGGCAGGACCCGCGGGGTTCCCGCAGGCCCTGCCGGGCCCTGTCTCGAACGATTCCGCCGGGCCTTTCTGAGAGGGCCTCAGGCCTCCCAATCGAAGGCGCCGACGATGTGGCGCAGGCGCGCCATGCGGTCTCCCGTGATGACGATGGAGACCACGTCCACGGAGACGGTCCCGGGGCGGTCCTGGGTCGCGACGTAGGAGAGGGCGTCCCTGCGGAACCCTGGGCGCTCCCGGTCGTCCACCACGGCCATGAGCGGGTCGGTCGCCCCGGGCTCCACCCGGGCCCTGACAGACACCAGGACGGGGGTGCCGTCGGCGTCCCTCGCCTCGATGTAGGGACGGCCCCCGGGGCCCACCCAGGGGTCCTCGAGGACCTCACAGCCCCTGCGGAGCAGGTAGATCCGGGTGAGGTCCGCGGCCTCTGCGAGGGTCTCGGCCTCGCCGTAGGCCTCCACGGGCTTCCCGGGGCGCTCGAAGGCGTCCCAAGGGGCACAGGAGGGGTCGGCCGCGAGGTCCCAGCGGACACCGCACGGGATGTCGGCGGGCTTCTCCGCGGACCCGTGGCGCGGGGCCTCCCCGGGGGTCTTCTCGGCCCCTCCCGCGATCTTTGCGAGGCACCCCGCGAGGGCCAGGAGGTCCCACCACGGGATGTCTTTGCCCGAGGGCCCCTCGGAGAGGTCCGAGACGCGCCCCGAGAGCACCGAGGCCAGGGTGTCGGCGTCCATGGGCTCCCCCGCCTCGGAGCACCACCGGGCCGTGGCCGCCCAGACCAGGGCCTCGCGGATCTCTCCCGGGAGCTCTGCGAGGAAGGCCTGGGGGCCCCAGGGGGTGCCCTCCCCGGGGGCCGGGGTGTGGAGGTCTGAGACCATGGCGTCGAGCACCGACCAGAGCCTGGCCGTGGCCGATATGCGGGCGCGCGCCGCCTCGCGGCCGAGCTCGCCGCCCGCCGACAGGCCGACCTCCCCCGGGACCCGGGCCAGGTCGGCCGCAGCGACGATGAGCTCCCCGGCCTCCCCGTCGCAGCCGAGCGCCGGGCCGTCCTGGGCGCAGCGGATGTAGGCCGCCGCGCCCGGCAGGCCGTCGCCCCCGTCCAGGCCGTAGTCGAAGGCCGAGAGGCCCTCTCCCCAGCGGGAGGGCCCCTCCGTGGCGGGGCCCACCCAGGGTCCGGCCACGGCCAGGATGCGGCTCCGGTCCTCGTCGAGCATCACGGGCACGCAGGCGCCGCGGCACGGGTCGTCCACGGGGGTGACCACCACGCAGCAGGCGAGTGCCCGGCCGTCGTCGAGGTCCAGGGTGCCGACCACGGCCATGTGGCAGGCCGTGTCCCAGTCCGGCACCTCCATGAGGGCGGGCAGGGCCCCGTCCTCGGTGAAGCCCAGGGAGGCCGCCTCCGCGGCCACCTCGGCGATGCGCTCCGAGAGGGCCTCGGCGGCGCACCCGACGAGGCCCGCCACGAGGCCCGGCTGGGGCGGTTTCACGAGGATCGATGAGAGGTTTCCGGCGGGCCAGCCCACCGCGGGGTCGAGAAGGTCCATCATGTCCTCCTTGAGGTTCGGTCGCGGGTGTCTCGTTCGGGAAGGCCCCCTCAGGCGGTCTCGGGGGCGCGGCCCTCGGCCCAGGCCGCCTCCCCCTCGTCGGAGTCCCAGAAGCCGCACTCCCCGTCGCAGGCGGCGACCACGGCCCTCACGGCCCGCTCGCAGGCGAGGCGGTAGAGGGACTGGTAGGCGCCCACGTCGGCGAGCCACCGGTCCCAGGAGTCCGTGGGAAGGCCGTCTTCGTCGAGCCCCCACGCGTCGGCCTCGGCGGCCTCGAGGGCGCGCCCCAGGGAGGCGAGGGTCGGGACGAGGCGGTTCCACTCGGAGCAGCCCTCGTAGTCGAGGTCGCAGGTAGCCTCCACGGGCAGGGCCCGGGGCACCTCGTCGCCGTCCAGGTCCACCTCGAGGTAGGTGCCGTGGACCGAGTCGTAGAGGTACCAGCCACCGACCGATGGCAGGGTGCAGGTGCGCCCGGTGCCGAAGTTCTCGAGGTAGACCCAGAAGCCGTCCACCAGGCGGGCCCCGACGTGGGCGCAGAGGCGACGGACCGCCCGGTCCCCCCGGGCGCAGATGCCGGCGACCATGTCGCCCAGGACGTTCGTTGCGTGGTCAGTGCGGCCGGTGACGGTGCCGAAGGTGCCGGTGCGCTCGACGGTCGTTTCCATGGGATGCCCCCTCTCGTCTCGGGCGCACCCACTGCGGGCCGCCCCCGCGGGCACTGCCGGGCGCGCCTTTGCGCGCGACCCTCGCCGGTGCCGGGGCGAGGGAGGCGGGGCGCCCAGGGAATCCCGGGCGCCCCGTCGGACCTGTCGGGGATGGGCCAGGGAGGCCGGGGCATCGACCGGCCCGGCCGTCCAGGCCCCGTCGAGGCCGAGGTCGAAGGCGACATCGGCCAGGGGCCCCGGGATCTCTCCCGGGGCCCCTCGGGGTGCCTTCTCGGATGTCTTGGGTCGGGTGCCCCGCGGGGCGGCCTAGGGACGGCCCCCGGCCGGGTGGGACACGGACAGGGGGCCGGGCTCGGAGCGGAAGACCCGCCTCTCCTGCCCGCAAGGGGGGACTTTCGGCCACCTTTCCCGGCTATCGTGTAAGTTATCGGCGTAACTTACACGATTGTGCAGGATGTTGCACATTGGAGCCGGTCCTAGCGAAGTCTCGCCAGTGTGGCCTCGCACACGGATCCGACCGGGTCCAAGAGGCGGATGCGAAGCTCCTCGGCCCCGCCCACGCCGGAGACCTCGTCCAGGGCCGTTGCGACGGCATCGGGGAGCCCCTTCGAGAGGTCGGCCACCTTCGCGACACACCAGTCACCGTTCAGGTCGCACGCCTTGGCCATACGCGTCACCGCCCCGATGCCCAGGCGTCCCACCGCGCTCACGCCCCCTATGCCCATGGCGACCCTGCGGTCCCTCGCTCCGTCGTAGGGAAGCCCGGACGCGCAGTCGTACATCGGGGCCAGGCGGACCCCTCCGTCGGGATACTCCAGGAGGGAGAAGTTCTTGGCGTGGCCGTCGGGCGCCCCCAGCAGGTGGTTCGCGACGGCCATGAGGAAGAAGGCTTTCTTGTCCGTGTCCGGGTCGTCGCTGAACCGGTCTATGGCGGCGGCGATGTCCGGGGCCCCGGGGCCCCCGTTCTCCGTGTACTTGTTCTCCGGCAGGATCCCGCACGCCTGGCAGAGGTCCTCCTGGTGGATCCGGACGACATCGAAGGGCCTCCGGACGACCCGGTCGAACCTCTCGATGCAGACGGCACCGAGCCCGTCGAGGTACTCGGTGTTCGCGACCTCGACGCCCATGAGGGCGCATGCCCTCATGGTCACGTGCTCGACCAGGGACTGGAAGGCCATGCCCTTGATTCCCGGCTTAAGGATGTGGGTCGTGGCCGCGTCGCCCTCGCAGGAGTACCAGCGTCCGTCGAAGCGGGCGAGGGCGATTTTCGGCTGGAACCCCCCGAGGGACCAGTGCTCCGCCCTCGCCTGCCAGGACGCCTCGCCCCCGTCCATGAGCTCGGAGAGACGGAGTCCCAGGACGCCCTCGTCGACCTCGACGTAGTCGGACGCCCTCGGAACCGGGCCCTCGCCCACGCCGAGGAAGGAGACGGCCCCCGGGCAGTCCCTTCCCATGAGGGACAGGAGCCCCATGACGTTTCCGGGGCCGACCCCCTCGCCCTCGCCCATGGCCGCCCTCGCCTCTCGGTCGTCCGGCAGGAGCCCGGCAAGGAAGGGCTTCAGGTCCTTCTCGAGGTAAGGCGGCGTCCTTACGGGCAGGCGCACCGAAAGCGGCATGCCGTCGTAGCCCGGGGCGTACCGGAGTCTCATGAGGCCGTGCCCGTCGCGGTCCACGACGGCCGTGGGGGTGCCGTAGAGCCATGCGGTGAGGGCCTTGGCTACCATGGCGCTCCCTTCTCGGACGCCTCGAGCATCCTGGCGATCGCCTCGCTGCGTGCCTGCTGCCGTCGGGCGCGAAGCTCCTGGATGGTGGGGCCCGCAGGTCCTCCCTCGTCGGCCCCGACGGTCACGGCGAGCCCCAGGGCCTTGAGGATGCGGTCGGCCTTGTCCATCGCCATCCCGTCCGCCCGGCCCGCCTCGAGGTCGAGGATGCGCCGACGGGAGACGCCGGCGAGCTCGGCCAGCCGGGCCTGGGTGAGGCCCTGCTCCTCCCTGGCCTCCCTCACGGCGAGCCCTATCGCCAGGGCCAATCTGAAGGCCATGGGACACCTCCGTCCGTGCTGGATGTGCAATATCATGCACAAGTCTCCATGGGCATGATATTGCACATCGGGAGGGGCATCAAGGGAGGGGTCGGCGGCCTGCGACGAGAGAAGGGCCCCGGGAGATGATCCCGGGGCCCTTCGGGGGCGCACCCGTCGTCCGCTTCGCTGTCTAGGACCCGACGGTCCCCCTGAGCGTCCGGACCGCCCTCCGGATCGCCTCCGCCTCGGCAGCGAGGTCGCCGCACGGGACGTCGAAGGGCTCCGCCACGGACACGAGGTCGGACACGGTGATTCCCGAGCCCTTCCCGGCCACCGTGCAGGCCCTCTCCCGGGTGCCGTAGGCCCTCCATGAGGGGGTGAGGTCGTAGGCGGGTGCCAGCTCCCAGGCACCTTCGCGGCACAGGTACGAGAAGTTCTTCGCGTGGTCGTCGAGGTTTCCCGAGAACACGTTGAAGCACATCAGGCGGAAGAGCCGCAGGCGGTCCCCCGCCGGGCACCGGAGGGCGTCGGTCAGCTGGAACAGGTTCTCGTAGTCGAGGACAGGGATCCGGTGGGAGACCTCGAGAAGGCCGCCGGCGCTCACCATGTGGACCCGTCCCCCACCGGGCGTGCGGTCGAAACGGCGGACCGCGAAATAACCGGGGCACACCTCCGACGGGGGCAGACGCGTCTCGGGGACGTCCAGGCCGCATTCCGCGGCACAGGCCATATAGGCATACTCCTCGACCCCCGCAGACGGTCCGTCCTGCCCCGTGGGGAACTTGACGATCCACGGGTCGCCTTCGATGGAGACGAGGGCCTTGGGTCGGTCGCCCCCGGAGGAGCCGGCGAGGACCCTGAGCCTGTCGACGTCGGCCGGGTCCTCCAAGGGCTCGTCGTCGAGGATCCGGCGGCACTCCCCCAGGAAACGGTCGAGGTCGCCGATGTCGGCGACCATGGTGTCGGCCAACTCCCGGCTCGGTTCGAACGAGAGGGCCCCCATGGCGCCGTCGCCCACGAGGCAGAGCCTCTCGAGCACCCCGACGGACCTCGGGTCCACGCCCTGCATCCTCAGGGACCTGTCCAGCAGGAGCCTCCCCCACCCGTCCGGCATCGCGTCGTCGATGACGCCGAACACGCCTTCCAGGGGGTCCGGCGAGGCGACCCGGACCCCCGGGGCCAGCGGGAGGCTGAAGGGGCTGATCGAGAACCCCTCCTCGATCCAGGAGGGGGCGTACGAGAAGGCCATGAGGCCGTCGGGTGTCATGGCCGCCGTACCGACCCGCGACCCCTCCAGGGAGACGGAAACGGTCTTCGGGGCCTCAGCGACGGGGTTTCCCCTCCGTGCCATCGGCGACCACCTCCTCGATGGTCCGGTACGCGGGCTTGGCGAACAGGGCGTCCAGGTCGCTGTCGCAGCCCAGGGCCCGGGCCACCTCCACGACCGTCTTCAGGGTGGCCCTGCCGCGGTGCTCGAGGTTCCGCAGGGTGGCCACCGAGACGCCGCTGCGCTCCGCCAGCTGCTCTTGGGTGAGGCCGAGGGCGGACCGCCGTGCCCGGACACGGGAGCCGAGGGCCTCGAGGGTCCTTTTGGGCGTCGCCGTTCCGGATATGATCTCGAGCGGTGTGGCCATCATGGACTCCAGAATCGCTGGTTTCTTAGCGGTAGCGTTGCGCTTATCTGGGATTATTCTACCAGAAGCGCTAGATTTCTAGCGGTAATGGCAGCGCAGTGCCAGGTAGAGGCGGGCCACATCCTAGTCGAGGAGCCCGCAAAGCTCCTCGAACTCCCCCTCGGGAAGGGATACCGTGCCCATGGCCTCCGAGACCATGGTGCGCAGGTTCCAGTCGTCCTCGAGGCGCTCCGCCATGGCCTCCATGACGAGGCGCCGGCAGGTCGAGTTCGGGCACTTCCTCCGGAAGATCTCGGAGTCGTCGTTGCCGGTGGCCGCGAGGACGCCGGCGGCCACCCCGGCACTGCGGCTGACGCCGCCGTCGCAGGCCACGACGACGAGGCCGGCGAGGTCCATGGCCAAGGCGCCGTCCCAGACGAAGTCGGCCACGGCCATCGCCTGGTCCTTCCCCATGGGCTCCAAGGGGCGGCCCCAGGAGGCGTGCTCCCCGTCCTCCACGTCGTCGAACAGGAGCTCCAGGTGGCGGGCGGCGCCCGCGGGCACCTCGATGGGGTCGGAGTCCGGGCCGGTCATGAGGATGCAGTCGAAGGGGCCCTCCAGGCTGGACGCCTGGACCCTCGGGCAGACGACGATGCGGTGGGCCTCGCCGAGGATGGTGCAGTCGACGGCGACGAGTTCGGTTCCCATGGCGGGCTCCTTTCTGGGGGTCGGTCGTTAGGGGTCGTTGTCTTGGGTCAGGGGGACGAAGCTGGGGCCCTCGGGGCCCTCCCGTCTCACGGCCGCCACGCAGCCGGTGAGGTTCGGGCACCGGCACGGGAAGAGGTCCCCGATGGCGCAGCCGCACCCCGCGTCGGTGTCCACCAGGCCGTCGGCCCCCGCCTTGTGGAGCGTCTGGGAGAGCAGGACGTCGGCGGCCGTGAGGCGGGCGAGGGCCCGCGCACAGCGCCTTCGGTAGGACTCCGACGGCAGGGTCCCCTCGAACCGGGGGTCGAGATGGTCCTGGAGGTCGGCCGTCTTCACGAGGCTCGCCACGGGGTCCTTGGCCACGCGGTCGATGTAGGCGGTGTAGCCCTCCCCCTCCCTGCGGGTGAGGGCGTCCACGGAGGCGGCCAGAGCCGGTGAGAACCCGAGGGAGATGTCGTCCAGGGTGACCTCGGAGTCCTCCACCAGGTCGTGGAGCAGGGCGGCCGAGATGGGACCGGTGTCCGCGGGGCCCCAGGCCCTCTCGACGGCGGCAGCCACGCGCTCGGAGTGGGCCTTGAGGCCGTCGTCGAACTTCGCCACGTACAGGAGCAGGAAGCGGGCGTTCTCCACCTCCGTGTGGTCCGACCAGCCGGACCCCTTGGAGATGATCTCGCGGATGGGTATGTCCATGGGGGACCTTTCTTCCGTAGGGCGGTCCTCTAGGACCACTTAGGGACGGTCCCGTGGCGGTCCTCCGGCTCGTCCGAGGAGGGCTCGCCGGGGTCCGGGAGAGCTCCGTCCATGGCTCAGGCTCGCAAGTTGATCCAAGCCAGCGCGAGGCCCGTCCCGCTCCCGATCAATGCCGTGAGGGCCAGCGGGCGCTGCGCCACGCCGTCCCCGTAGATCGCGGTCATGGGGTCCACGAGGAAGGAGAAGAACAGCAAGAGATATGCTGGGATGATCACGAGGAGCGTGGCGGCCATGAGGCACTGGAGAAGGACCGGGTGGCGCCTGGCCCAGGCCATGAGGGAGGCGTCGACGGCCTTCACCAGGGGGCACTGGAGAAGGGCCCGACAGCGCCTGGCCCAGGGGCGGCGGCCGCCCGTCTCGATGTCGTCCATGGGATCTCCCTTCGGGTGATGTGCTTGGTTTCGGGTGGCGTGCCTGCGGGTCGCCCGGAAGGACCTGCATCCCCGGTGCGCGTCAGCACCTAGGGGAGGGTCTCCCAGTGTCCCCCGTGGCGGGGCCCCACCCGCCTTAGGCGCCCCTCGGCCTTGAGCCTGGAGGCGCACCGCTCGACCTGCCTCACGGTCGCGCCCAGGGCCCGGGCCGCCTGGGCGAGGGACAGGTCCGGCCGGTCCCTGAAGAGGGCCAGGAGGCGCCCCTGCAGCGCCCGGGGGCCTTCCCGGTCCAGGGGCGCCAGGCCCCGGCCTGCCACCGCCCGGGACAGGGACGCCCCTATGGCGTCGAGCATGAACGCCACGAACGGTGCGGCGCCCCCCGTGACCCCGGCTACCCCCAGGGCCCGGCGGTAGCCCTCCTCGCGCCCCCAGACCTCGGACTCCACGGGGAGGTAGGTGAAGACGCCGCTCCACCGGCACAGGACCGCCGTCTGCCAGAGCCTGGCCAGGGCCCCGTCGCCCTCGGCGAAGGGGCGGGTGCACAGGATCTCGCAGTGGGCGACGCAGGCCGCCACCAGGGGGTGGGCCGTCGTATGCCCGATCCAGGAGAGGAGGTCAGAGACCCCCTCCGGCACCTCCCCCACGGGCCGGCCCGTGAGGGTGCCGTGGGCCCAGAGGAGGTCCTCTGCGGAGTGGGGCGCGAGCCCCGGCAGGGCGGCGTAGGCCCTGCAGACGTTCTCGACCCCGAGGGCGTCCGGGTCCGGACCGGCCGCGGCGCGGCCCCAGGCCAGGGCGGCCACCTGCCCCTCGGACAGGGTGCCTCCGCCCAGGGCCAGGGAGGCGTGGACGGCCCTCGCCCGGGCGCGCCGCCGCACCGCCGGCTCAGGCTCCGCGAGGCCCGCCGCCTCGGCCCGGCCGACGAGCCGGCCTATGGAGACCATGGACCGGACCATCCCGTCGGAGACCGCGAGGGCCCTTTCGAAGGCCAAGGCGCACCCCCTTCCACCGCCGCCTTTGGCGCCATGGTACCGGTTATCCCCGGGAAGTGCGGTTTTTCGGCCCATCCGGGAAATCCTGGCGTCTCCGCCGTCAGAGGACCCCGTCACAGACCCGGTAGGGCTCCATGGCCTTCAGGTCCAGCCGGACCAGGGGGTAGGTGCAGAAGCCGCTCTTCTCCTCGATGCCCGTGGGGCGATACAGCCCGAGCTCCCCGAGGCGCTCCCGGAGCGCTTTGGAACAGCCGTTGGTGTCGATGTAGGCCATGGCGCCGTCCACATCGGGCATCCCGCCGAGGTTCACGGTGACGTCGCAGAAGGGCTCCCCGGTATCCGCCTCCACGGCACCGACGTAGGTTCCTCCGAAGTAATACTCCTCCACCGTCAGGTAGAGCTCCGTGGGTTCACCCAGGAAGTCGATGACGATGGGGGTCGGGCGGGTCTCATCGGTGTTCGCCATGGCGTCTCCTCTACGTTGTTTCTTTGCTTCCTTGGCCGCGGTGCCGGGGCCTCACCCCGTACCGCTCGCGCCCCCTCCCGCCCGCGCCTCCCCGGCGCGGGTCCCTCGGCGATCCCGGTGTATGATCACTGTGGGGATAAATATCACCCGGGTGATATTTTCTGGAGGTGCCATGGGTCGGTTGGAGAGGCTCCGCGAGGTGGAGCGCGAGATCGAGGGGAGCCTGTCGGACGCCTCCATGGGGTGGACCCGTGTCTACCGCCTGGTGTCGGAGGTGGCCGAGGAGCGCCTCTGGCTCGACTCCTACCGCTCCCTCGCCTCCTGGATGAGGTCCTTCGGGGACAGGTCGAGGGTGTCCGTGAACTACCTCAACCGGGTCCTTGCCGCCGGGCGCTCCTACGAGGCCTTCCGGGAGCGGTCCCTGGCCGCCGGCAGGCCTTGCCCGGAGCTCTCGGCAGCCCCGGTCTCGGCCACCGCCGTGGCGGAGGCCCGAAGGGTCTCCGCCGGGCGCCCCGAGGCCTTCGATCGCCTCATGGGCTCCCTCGTCTCAGGCGACACGACGCTTTCGGAGGTCCGCCGGATGGCGGCCGCCGGGGCCGGCCTGAGGGACCGCGGGCGCCCCCGGGCGGGCACCTCGGCGCCTTCTGGGCACCTGCCCGAGGAGCTGCTCTGGGCCCTCTCGCCGGAGGCCCTCGGGGCGACGTCTTCCGACCCCTCCCGAAGGTTCCTCTGGCAGGCCTTCCCGGAGACCTCCGGCAGGCACTCGGCGTCAACCCTCGTGGCCACAGACTGCCTCAGGCAGGCCACCCTGGAAGACCTCGACGGCACCCCTGCGGGGATCGACCTCCTGTGGTTCGCCGCCGTGGCCGACCCCGGGTTCCCGTCGGCGGTGGTGCCCAAGGCCCCTGCCGGGGTGGATTTCGCGTGGCTCTGCGTAGACGCCGCGGAAGCGCCCGCCGCGGCGTCGGCGAGGCCCTCCGGATGGGGCCTCACGGTCTGCGATGTCTCCGCCGGGACCGTGACCGAGGTCACCCGGGGGCGCCGCCGGAGGGCCGACGCAGGGGGGCGCACCGACCTCCTCGAGGGGGCCCTCATGAGGTGCCTCAGGAGGGTGTGAGAGGGGCTGTCAGAGAGGTGCGACGGCGTCCTCCACGAAGGCCTTGCCGAGGCCGTCCTTGAAGGCCCTGAGGCCGCCGGCGAGGACGAGGCGCTCTTCGACGGCCCTCTTCCTCTGGGCGGTGTAGGTGGCAGGGACGCTCATGGGCCCATAGGGCCCGTACAGCTCGTCGACCAGGGGGCAGGCGTCGTAGGAGAGCGCCCATGGGCCCCTGTGGCGCCCCAGGGCCTCCGCGAGGGCCCTGTGGTCGCCCTCGGAGAGGCTCCGGCGGTAGAGGCCGGGGCCGGCGGCCACGTAGGGCGGGTCGAGGTAGCAGACCGCGTCGGGGCCGAGGGTCGGTGCGACCTCGGCCATGAAGGCCGTCGCGTCGCACCACCGCACCTCGATGCGGTCGGCGAGGGCGGCGATGGAGCGCACCTTCGCCTCGAGGTCCTGCCGATTGAAACGGTCGGACAGGGCCCAGGGACCGGTCTGGCCCATGCCCCCCATGGGCCTCGCGCCCAGGATTCCCGCCCTGTTCGTCCGGGACAGGAACAGGCAGGCGCAGGCGAGCCCGAAGGAGGGCTCCGCGGCCCCGGCCCAGAGGTCGTGGCACCTTCGCCACGTGTCCAGGTCCAGGTCCACCCGGCCGATGAAGGCGCAGAGGTCCTCGGGGCGCTCCCTCACGGCCTGCCAGAAGGCGGCCACGGCCGGGTCGGCGTCGGCGAGCACCACCCGGGACACGCAGCCCTCGAGCAGGAGGGCCATGGCGAGGCCCGCCCCGCCGCAGAAGGGCTCCGCCCAGGTGCCGCCCGTGAGGCCGTTGGCGGCGAGGAGGCGGGCCATGAGGGGGAACAGCCGGCTCTTGCCGCCGGGGTAGCGCAGGGGTGTCTTGGTGACAGGCATCGGTCCTCCTCTCCCCTGCGGCCCCCGCCGCCCGCGCCTCCGGCGCGGGGGCGACCCCGCACGAAAAAAGGCCCTCCCGGGGCTGCGCCGGGAGGGCCTTGGTCGCGCGGTACCGGAGGGGTTTTGCGGTCTATGGCCCCTTGAGCCTTCGCTCCGCCGTGAGAAACACCCTGCCACCGTCCCTGGGGCCGATGGCCACCACCTCGACCACCTCTACGACTCCGTTTCTGATTCTGTACACGAGCCTCAGGTTGTCCGATCGGAATTTGAGCTCCCGACATGGGGCCAGGCCGCCCCGCAGGGGTTTTCCCACTTCGTCGGCACGGTGGCGAAGCCTGTCGAGCCCGGCGTTGACGATGAGGCGCTGGGAGTTGTCGAGCTTGCCGTAGTCCTTGGCAGCCCCTGGAAGGAACTCGATCGCGAAACGCCCGCTCATTCGAAAAGGTCCTCGTCGGTCAAGGCGCCACCGGCCATGGTCAGGGTTTGCTCCCAGTCTCGGCCAAGAACGTCCTCGATGGGGACGGCCCGGTCGCGCCCTGCGTCGACATCCTCGAGGCGCTGGGCACACTCGTCGTAGAAGCGTTCCATCCGCAGCTCCTCTATCTGGGCCATGAGGTCCTGGAGCATGGAGAAGTCCAGGACGGCGACCTCGATCTCCCCCGTCCTGCCCTGGATGAACTGGGGACGATTCTTGGCCTGCTCCCGGACGCGCCTGAAGTTTCTCGTGGCATCCGTCGCGGTGACGATCTGGTCCTTGGAGAAGAGAAGCTCCCCGTTCCTCACAGGGATCCGGTCCTCAAGGGATGTCGAGGTGGCAACAGGTGCGCCGTTCTCGATCGTGGCCATGGCTCTCACTCCGTTCGTCCTCCTTTGCAGACCTCGTTTTGTATTCTACTGCGAATTGCCATGCGTATTCAACGGAATCGGGCTGACCGAGGATGTGGGCGAATAGCATTCGCCCAAGGCCCGCTCCATGGCGTCGATGTTCCGGATGCGAGGCCGCCATGGTCCCGGCGCCCAGGCCCTGGAGGGGGCGGGCTTCCGGTGGCTCATGGCGCCCGCGGACGCCCCCGGGGTCCTCGAGGGGGCCCGCGGCCGCGGCTGGGGCCTGATCCTGTCGGACGGGGCCGCAGGGGCCGCAAGGACGGTCCACCCGGCCCCCCCGGAGGGGCCCCTCGGCAGAGGCCCGGGCCCGGCTCATGGAGGGGGCCCTCGTGAGGGTGCTCCAGAGGGCCTGACGGGGGGGGTCCGCGGTCGTTCCCTAGGACCTAGGAGAGGAAGCGGGGGGTCTCGCCGAAGGTCTCGGCCCATCGCTCACAGATCTCGTCGTGGTTCGCCACGATGAAGTCCTGGATGTCCCGGAGGTCCTTCGGGGAGATCCTCGAGCCGTTCGAGGCGACCGTGCAACCGCCGCCGGCGGTCAGCCAGATCTTCGTGGCGCCTTCCACAGGCCTTTTCACTGCGACGTGGACGTGGATCGGCTCGCCGCCCTCGTTGCTCCAGAAGAAGATGACGAAGGAGCCGAAGACGAACACCCTAGGCACGGGCGGGGGTCTTCTCGCGGGCGAGCCTCATGATCAGGAGGGCGTTGTTGCGCACGAAACGCCGGAGCCTCTCGAGGCCGTCGCCGCAGAACCCGTCGACAAGGGTCCATTCCAAGGACGGCAGCTCGCACTCGGCGGAGTCGAAGCCCCAATCCCTGGGGCGCTCGACCAGGACGCGGACGGTCCCGTCGGGGCGCTCCTCGGAGTGGGTGACGACGGTGTCGTCCTCCAACCTGCAGTATTCGAACAGCACGGTCCCTCCGATCCTTCTTGGCGAACGCTTTCATTGTGACACGGCGGAGCACCCCGGCACCCCCGCGGGCTCATGGAGGGGGCCCTCGTGAGGGTGCTCCAGAGGGCCTAGGCCGCGGCATCCCGACAGGTATTCCGACAGGTATTCGAAAAATCCGCCCGAATAATCGAAAAAAGTGCCCGGAAATTCGGAAAAGCTGCCCGGTCATTCGAAAAGGTGCCCGGACATCCGAAAAGGTTCCCGGGCACGGCCACGAACGTCCGCCGTGGGACGGGCACGGTCGCGTACGAACGAAAATGTGCGGGGCCGCGCTCTCACGCGACCCCGCACAGACCCCTCGACCTATTCTTCTGGAGAAAGAGCCCCTTGGGTTCTTGTCAGCAGAGGGGAACCTTTTCGACTCGATCATCGTCGCAGCTCGGACGGACCGCAACGACCCGACGGGTCTTCTTCGCGAACGGCGGGGATCGAGGGCTAAGAGACGCCGCTCAGGGCCCTCGCCGCTCATGATGACGCCGCCAGGGTCCTGTGGGGGCCCTGGCGGCATTCTGTAGGTTTGTGCGCCGCCAATCAACGAAGGGGGCCGTTCTCGGCCTCCCAGAGGGTCTTGCCGCGGAAGGCAATGGAGACGAGGCCGCAGGAGGGGTCGTCGAGGGCGTTATCCAGGGCCTCGCGCTCCTTCTCGGTGGTGGGCCCGCCGTAGGAGTAGGAACAGCCGAGCCAATCGACGGCGTCTGGACCGGCGTTGACGACCGCGTCCAACATCGAACGCGTCCCCATTCGCACCGTAGCCTCCCCGCTCTCGCCTTGAAACATCGCCACACAGCTCTTGCCGGCCCGGTCTAGGCCGTAGAAGAGCGAACGGAGGTCTTGGAGGCGCCCCTCCCGTGTCTCGGAGAGCTGCCTTCGGGCGGCCTCCCACTCGGCCGTCTCGAGGGCCATGCGGGATACGGCCTTGTCGAAGTCATCGCGAAGACGCAGGTCGTCGAGGACGGTCCCCACGGCCCTCTCGGAGTCGCCCACGCACAGGGGGGCGAACCAGAGAATGTCGCGTCGTCCCCATCCGTGTTGCTCGACGGCCCTGCTCACGTAGCTGCGTATGGTCTCCCCGAGCCGGTCGTCTGCCTTGTTCCAGATTCGTTCCTTGACCATGGCGCTGAAAGCCCACCTGACAGTCCTACCGTCGGGCTCGACGCAGTCTTTGAGCGCCTCGGTTTTCGCGGCGATCTCGGGACAAAGACCGTCTGCCACCGCGACCTTCATTGCCTCGATGGCAGAGGACGTGGTCGGCACTCCCTTAAGGACGCTGTACAGGGGGAAGGGGGTCTGGATGGACGTGATGGACAGGGTCGCCAGGTGAACGAGGGCGACCG
The DNA here is from genome assembly GCF_943193035.1 of Caniella muris. Classification (NCBI taxonomy): domain Bacteria; kingdom Bacillati; phylum Actinomycetota; class Coriobacteriia; order Coriobacteriales; family Atopobiaceae; genus Caniella; species Caniella muris. The sequence continues at coordinate 93,627 of NZ_CALPCK010000003.1, read as the reverse complement.
GAACGGGCTTCCAGTCGGAGTCGTCGAACATCTCGACCAGGTCGACACCCTTGACGAAGGTGGCGGCCTTCAGGAGGACGATATGGTCCCCTTCGGTCAGGGCGTCGGAACCAACCGTGGCCCTTGTCGGAACCCCGCGTTCCATGGAGGAGACCACCTCCAGGAGGCCGTCGAGGTCCCTGATGGTCGGGGCGGCGTCCCGGGGGCTTCCGCCGAGGGTGCGGGTGGGATAGGGGCTCATGGCCCCTCCTTTCACTACGGCGCCGCCGAGACCCCGTGGGTCCCGGCGGCGCACTGTGGGGTCGTGTGGAATCCGGGGCCCCGGACACGTCCGTCACGTTGTCGAAGGCCCCGTCGGACAGCTAGTCGCAAGGGGGGTTCCGGAAGGCACCCATGAGGGCGGCCACCGAGTCCTGGCTGTCGAGGCAGGTGTCGAGCAGGTAGCCCGGCTCCGACTCCCACCGGGCGAGGCCCCGGTAGTAGAAGGCCTTCTTGGAGTCCTCGATGAGGAACGGCATGTGGCCGTGGCGCAGGCACTCCTTGAAGGCCGCGAGCCTGCCCACGCGCCCGTTGCCGTCCTGGAAGGGATGGATGCGCTCGAGGTCGTGGTGGAACCCCACGACGTCCGCGAACGAGACCTCGTCTCTGGCCTTGTATGCGGACAGAAGCCGGCCCATCTCCCGGGGGACGTCCTCGGGGGCGCAGGTCTCGCGGCCTCCAGCGACGTTCGGGCGCCGTTTGCAGTCGGTCATCGACACCCCCCCCATGCTTTATCTGGCACCCGGATTCGGGCACGAACGCTTTACTTCTGGTGCACTTTCATAGCTCAGAGGTAAAGCCCTAGGCCGCCCCGTCGAGGACCCTCGCCGCCATGCGACGCACCTCGGGCACCGCGTGCGATCCGTAGGGGTGGGCGTCGAGCCAGGCGTCCACGACGCTTGCCAGGGCCTCCTCCCGGGAGAGCCCGGGGAGGTTCCGGCGCAGCCCCTGGCCGACGTCGAAGACGAGGCAGCCGCCCTCGTCCAGGGAGAAGCTGCAGAAGGTGCCGGCGATGTCGCCGGCGACCGGTGCCGTGCGGGTCGTGTCGCCCATGGTCTTACCTCCGGTGTCGGTGTGTCTGTCGGTGCCCATCATGCCGTCCCTCTCCCCGACCCTGCCAGGCGCTTCTCGGCCCGGCCGGTGGGCGGGTGGTCGCAGGCCTCTTCCAGGGCCATGTCGAAGGCCGCGCCCAGCGAGGTTTCCCAGTCGGTGTCCCAGAGGATCGCCAGGGCGCTCTCGACGATGTCCGCGGGATCCACCAAACCCTGCTCCACAAGCTTCGCCACCTCGGCCGACCGCTCGTCGTAGGGGGGCTCGAAGACGACGGTGCCGTTGTCTTTGCCCCAGAGGCGGTACTCGAGCTCCCCCTCGAGCCGGTTCCGACAGAGCGCCTCGCAGACCTCCTCCGCCTCGCTCTCCGTGAGGGCGACGGTCCTGCCGTCGGCAAGCCTGACCTCGATGTCGTTCATGCCGCCTCCTTCCCGGCGCCCGCGAGGGCGCAAAGGGCCGCCGCCAGGCGCTTCTCGGCCCGACCGGTGAGCGGGTGGTCGCAGGCCTCTTCCAGGAGCAGGGCCGCGGCCAGGGGCGAGAGCGTGCCGGCCGCCACCCGGGCGACGCACCCGTCCACATCGCGGCCGTCCAGGTATGGGAACCCCTCGATGTGCGCCATGGGCGCCTCCTTTCGCTTCAAGGCACCGGGTCAGAACCCGGTGCCGCACCATGCCCCGGCCTCGGTCTCGGCCAGGGGCCGGGCCGTCAGGACCCCCGTGTCCTTGTCGAGGACGGCCAGGTGGAAGGCGCCGCGGCCGTCCACGGCCAAAGACTCTGCCTGCCCGGAGGCGTCCTTGCGCGAGCCCGCCACGAGCACCTCGCCGGGGCCGCAGGTGAGCTTGGCCGCCTCCACGGCCCCCGAGACCCAGCTCTTCCAGCCGCTGAAGGCGGCCATGACGCGGTCGACCTCGTCGTCGGAGATCGATGTCGAGGCGCCGGTCTCCGGGTCGAAGCCGATGCAGGCCATGGGACCGAAGACCACGTCCAGGAGCTCCCCCTCGGCGATGGGGCGGGAGGGGTCGGCGGGGCTCCTGAAACCGGCCACCACGTGCTCCTTGGTGGCGTAGACGGCCCGGTTGGGACGGAGGCCGTCGATCTTGCCCTCCTCGTTCACGTAGACGGCGGGCTCGTCGCCCAGGATGTGGCCGCAGGCCTCGATGGGGCCGCCGACGATCCCCTGCAGGGCGCCCAGGGTGTCGGCGCCGTCGATCTCGGTCACGTAGGGGTCCGCCCCCACGGGGACGACGACGTAGCGCAGAGGGCGGGTGTCGCAGGTGTTCATGGGGTCTCCTCTCGGTTTTCTCGGGTGGGGTTCTCTAGACGAAGGCCGTGGCGGTCACCGGGGCCGGGATCGCCCGGAGCTCCTCCAAGACCTGGGCCTTGGCGAGGCCCTCGCCATGGCCCAGGGGGGTCCCGTCGGCCACCCGGGAGACGCGCCAGGCGCCCCGGGTCTCCAAAGACGGGGTGACGAGGGTCTCCAGGAGGGTCCCGGAGGGCCGCTGGGCCCTCACCAGGAGCCCTAGGGCGCCCCCCGCGAGGGCACCCTCGAAGGCCCTGTCGAGGGCGGCGAGGTAGGTGCCCCAGGCCTCGTCGGCGGCCTCGTCGAAGAAGCATTCGGAGATGTCGGCGGCGGGGGGCTCCGGGAGCCCCAGGGGGACCTCCTCCATGGGGGTGGCGGCGGCGCGCTCGGCGGTGTCCATGGGCCCTCCTTCGGGGATTTACGCGGAAGGGCCCCGCCGCACGTCCGACGGGGCCCTTCCGGGGCGGTCTATGGGGTTGTCCTCTAAGGGGTGCTCGGGGGGGTTCTACTTGGAGCCGTGGATGCGCTCGTACCTGTCACGGACGATGTCCATGGTGGTGTCCTCGTCGTCGTCGATCGACAGTCCCCGGACCGTGTCGAGGGCGACGCAGATGCCCTCGCACAGGCCGTAGGCCCTCTCCGCCTCCAGGCGGTAGCTGTAGTATTCCAAAAGGTTGCTGTGGTAGCTGTGGAAGTCCGAAAGGAGTTCGCGGTCCTCCTCGTCTGCGACGGCCGCGGCCTTCCCCATGGGCTCGCGGTGCTCCTTGTAGACCTCATAGGCCCTTTCGATGCGGTTGTAGTCTTCGTCGTTGGGGACGGCCATGGCCTTCTCCATAAGCTCGCGGTACCGCCCGTAGGCCTCGAAGGCCCTGTCGGACAGACAATCGAAGGCAACCCGGCTGGTTCGGTAGACGTCGAGACGCCTACAAGGGGAGAACATCCGCAAGACCCCGAGCCCCTCCGCGATCTCGTCTATGGCGAAGCCCGGGTCGGACCAGTCGACGCCGAGCTCGTCCGCCAGGTCGTCCATGGCGACGCCCCTCTCATCGGCGGCCTTCTGGCACTCCTCGGCGACACGCTCGTACTCTTGCCACCACTCGGCATCGTCCTCGGTGGCGAGGGTGGGCACCTTCTCGGGACCCTCGAAGGTCAGGCCGTGGTACCGGCACATGGCCTCGTAGGTGCTGTCCTTGTACTCGTGGGAGGCCTTGGCCTCGGTCTCGGTGCAGATGACGGTGGTGCCCATCGTGGTGTCCTGTCTGTCGTGGTCGGTTGTCCGTGTCCGGATGGCCGTTGATGCGCGCAAGGCGCCCCGGGGCCCTCCTCGAGGCCCTCGATGAGGTCGTGGACGACGGCCTCGTGGCCGGCCCGGTACCGGGGCATGACGCCGGCGGCGGGGGTGAAGGGGTTGCGCGGCGGGTGCCGTGCTCCCCTTCTCTCCATCTCGGTCCCCTCCCCTCGGAACCATCCCCTCTAGCAGGTATTATTCTACTCTATTCCGTTTTATTCTGATTTATTCTCCCCGGCTGGGGCCGCCGAGGGTCCCGCGACGCCTCCCTACCCCGTCGCCGGCCCCTCATCGAGGGACTCCCTGATATAGTCCTCCAGACACGGCCGCACTTCCTCCTGGAAGAGCCGGCAGAGGTCCATGGGCCCTATGAAGCCCACGAGGTAGGTGATGCAGACGTCGGTGGCGGGACGGTCCCCGACGACCTCCGAGACGGCCGCCGCGGCGGCGTCGGCGGGGTCGTCCCCGAGGGAGACGCGCTCCCGGGCCCTTCCGACCATCTTTCCCACCATGGCCTCGACCTCGTCCTCCATGGCCCTGATGCCCGCGGAGATCTCCATGGGCGCTCCCTTCCTGGCTCCAGTCGTCGTCCACCTCAGCTCAGTGTAGAAGGCCGTCCCAAGGGTCCCTCAGGCGCCGGCCTTCTCCCCGCAGTCGATCCAGAAGCCCTCCCCGCCGGGGTCCATCGAGACCCTTGACCCGGCATCTTTCGCCAGGTCCTCGAGGCGGGCCGCGGCGGCGGGGTCGGCGGGGCGGTCGACGTAGCGGCCGTAGAGCCCGTAGGTGTCGTACCAGGCGGCCCCGCAGGAGGTGCAACAGAGGTCCTGGACGGCGACGTCGACCTCGATCTCCACCTGCTCGCCGACGATGTCGGCCGAGCCGCACACAGGGCAAACCTCGGTGTTCATAAGGCGGTCGGTGCCCGGGGCGTTCTTCGACATTCGGGTCTCCTTCCCTTGTCTGTCCCTTGCCATGGCCGAGGGACGACGGCCCCCCGGCATCAGTCCTCCACCTCGGTGTAGAAGGCCACGTCGGGGACGAAGCGGGGGTCTGCGTAGGCGGCCTCCACCTCGGCCACCGTCATGGCGGCCACCTCGTCGAAGTCGTACTGGCCGTTGTCCGTGATCATCCAGGCGCGCTCCCACCAGGGCTCCGGGGCCAGGGCCCAGACGCGGTACCACTCCTCCTCGGTGACGTAGTAGCCGGCGTCGTTCACGCGGAAGACCGGCTCGCCGGGCTCCAGCGTGTCCGTGTCCACATAGCGCGCCTCCTTTTCGAAGTGGTCCACGATGGCTGTCAGGAGGTCCCTGCCGATGGGTTTCGCAGGGCCCCCGGGGGCGGTGGGTGCGTCGATGGTGCGGTCCATGGATCCTCCTGGGTTCTCGTCGTGTTCCCGGACGGCCGGGGCGCCCTGCAGGATGTGGCTGCGGGGCGCCCCGGGGTGGGTCTCGGTGTGTCTCGGTGAGGCCTGTTAGGCCTCCTCGCCGGTGTCGTGCCACTGGAGGCCGCGGGCGCGGTAGAGGGGCAGGAAGTGCTTGATCAGGAAGCTGTAGCCGGCACCGTCGACCCCGAGGGCGAAGAGTCCGTGGTCGTCGGAGTTGTAGATGAGCGTGAAGCCGCAGTCGGCGACCTCCTCCTTGTGCTCCTCGATCCACTCGGCCTCCGGGGCACACGGGATGAACCACGTGCCCCAGAGGGGCTCGTGGGTGACACCGTAGGTGCCCACCTCGTCCTCGCCGTCGGCGTCCTCGACGTTCATGAGACCCTCGAAGGCCCACGCCTCGTACCACCCTTCGGTGAACTTCTCACCCACGAGGGCCGCGGGAAAGCGGTCGAACCCGTCGACGAAGCGCTGCACGGCTTCCATCTCGTTCATGGTGGTACCTCCCTGTGGCTTGTCTTTGTGTGCGGTCGCAGGTCCCGTCCCATGGGCGAGGGCCCCTCCCCGGATGTCCGGGAAGGGGCCCTCTGGAACCGTCGTTTTCGGTGCGCCCGGTGAGGCCCGTCAGGCCTCCTCGCCGGTATGGGCGGCCGCGGGGGTCCCCCCCCCGCCGGCGCCCTAGAACCTCCCGAGCTCCGCCATCTCCCGGCGGACGTGCTCGGAGCGCTTCGGGGCCATGGAGCGGCGGCAGGCCTCGAAGGCCTGCTCCAGGGCCTCCTCTCGGGAGGTCTCCCAATCGCGGTCGAGCCATGCCGCCATGGCCTCCCCCACGATGTCGTCGGGGCTTCCACAGCCCTCCCCGATCAGGAAGCGGACCTCGGAGGTGAGGGGGTCGTCGAAGACGTAGGAGCCCCCGAAGCGCCCGGTGAGGCGCCAGTGCACCTCCTCGGCGAAGCGGGCTTCGTCCACGAGCTCGCAGACGGCCTCGGCGTCGGTCGCGGAAAGCACCACGGGCTCGGCCCCGCGGCGGCGGATCTCGAATGTCTCGGCCATGGTCTCCTCCTCGGGTCCCTATCGGCTCATCCTATAGAACGTATCCCAAGTCTCCGCCCGGTCGAAGATCTCGAGCGGCACCCCGTGGGCCAGATCGGTCTCGGTTTTGAGGAGGTCCCCCCAGCGGCTGTCGCCGGAGCTGGCGACGGCGCCTCCCGGCATCCACGGGGCGCATCCCTCGGAAGGCTCCGCCACGGGCTCCAGGTGGGGAGTGTGGGTGCCGAAGGGACCCCTCTTTTGGACGAGACGCACGAGGTTCTCCGGCGGGTCGTCCGGGTCGACCTCGACGTGGCCCTCGGGGCAGACCACGAGCACCTTGTCGTAACGCTCGCTGATGCCGCCGAGGGAGCACCCCTCGAACAGGGGGTTGCGATAGATCGTCAGGGGCAGTGCTCTCATGGCTCCTCCTTGTCAGCAGTGGCAGTCGACGACGTCGACCGTGTAGTCGTCCTTGGGGAGGCTCCGGACGTAGTCCCAGAAAGGGACCCCGCCCTCGACCCAGGAGCCGTCGGCGTCCACGTACGCGTAGGGTTCGGCGCACTCGCGGAACCTGATGTGGGTCCGGCGGAAATCGTCGAAGCTCTTCGGGCGCCTGCGCTCGCAGGACTCCCCGTGGCGCTCGATCTTGGCCAGGAGACTCTCGTAGTCGAGGCGGATGGCGTGCTCCTCGGCCTCCGTGGGCTCGTAGGTCTCGGGGTCCGGGAGGTCTGCCAGGGGCATGGGGGCGAGGTCGTAACCCCAGAGACCCTCCCAGCGGCCGCCCTCCTCCCACCAGTCCCAGTGGGCGTCGGGGTTGTACCAGTAGCCTTTCGCCTGGGCCTCGTCGTCGAAGTCCTCGTCCTCGTCCTCCTGGAACTCCGGGACGGCCCCTCCCAGGGCGGCGAGGTCGGGGTCTTCGCAGAAGGGGGCGAGGATGCTTGCCAGGGAAAGCGGTCCCTCCTTCGGGCGGATCACGGCTACGCAGCAGTGCATGGGCATCCCCTCTCCATAGGGCGAGGGCCCCTCCCCGGATGTCCGGGAAGGGGCCCTCTGACGGGTGTCTATTGGTGCGCCCGGACGGATTCGAACCGCCGACGCCGGCCTTAGGAGGGCCGCGCTCTGTCCTGCTGAGCTACGGGCGCAGGATCGGGAGGAGCGCCTCGGCGCCCCCTTCCACGGGACCTACCCCCGGCGCCTCCGGGCGCCGGCCCCGGGAAGACAGATGAGGGCCCCGCGAGAGACGCCCGCGGGGACCCTTCCGGCCGTCCCTGTGGGGGTGCGGGGGTGGGACGGCCACGCACCCCTGAGGGGTGCGACGGGATGATCAGGTCGTTGGCGGCCTGACGGGTCAAATTTCAACACACGCATCCCTGCAGGGTACGACGGGAACGATTTGTCTCGATGCGTTGATCCTTCCTAATTTCGACACACGCACCCCTGCGGGGTGCGACGTTGTAGATGGCGTCCGTAGATTGCGGGATGGTCGTTTCAACACACGCACCCCTGCGGGGTGCGACGATTGCACACGAGGTTGGGCCCCTCCTTGAGCACATTTCAACACACGCACCCTTGCGGGGTGCGACTCCCAAAGGTCATGCCCGAGCCCCCTGCCCCACGATACCCCGTGGCCCGACCGTAAGGGAAACCATGGATAATCATATCAAGGACGCCCCTTGCGGGACATCAGGAAGACCCCGGCCAGGCACCCCGGGCGGGCGTTCCCGGGGGAAGGTTCTGCAGGAAGGCCTCCGGGGGGCACGGGAAAGGGACCGCTTTGGTATCTTTGGCGGTTGATTGTCAGACAACCGTCAGGAGATGCCATGGGAAACCGCACGAAGGTCGTTTTGACGGCCCTTTCCGCATCCGCCCTCATGGTCTTGGCCGGGTGCTCGGGTGCCGGCAACGCGGCCGACCTCGAGGCCAGGGTGGCCGCCCTCGAGGAGCGGGTGGACGCCATGGAGGGGACGGCGCAGGACCAAGGGGGGTCGAAGGCCGACGACGCCGAGACGGGGGGCGGCGACCTGGTGGGCGCCGACGCCGTGGAGGTCGGGGACGCCGCGTTCGAGAACGACTCCTTCGGGGACGGCAAGGTCGTCCTCGTGCCCATGACCTTCACGAACACCACCGCCAAGGAGACGTCGATCACGGGGGTCGCCTCCGTCAGGGCCTACCAGGGCGGGGTCGAGCTGGACAGGGGCTATGCCGAGTCGTGGACCTCCGGCATACCGCAGACGAACTCGGACATGTGGACCTCTATAAAGCCGGGGGCGTCCATCGAGGTCTCCGACTGCTTTGAACTGAGGGACACATCCCCCGTCACCGTCGAGGTGAGCACTCCCGAAGGCGCCACGGTCGCCCAGAGGACCTTCGAGGTGGGTTGACCCGGGTCAGGACATCCGAGTTATTCTCCGATGACGACCAGGCCCTCGATCCCCATCTCGCCCACTACCTTCTCCTTGACATAAGGAAACATATCAAGCGTTGCAATGGTTTCCGACACAGGGGCCAGCACAAGGTCCTCGAACTCAGTGGCGGTCAGCACCGTTTCGATCCTATCGATGAAGTCCTTGAAGCGGTAAGAGTCACGCCGGCCTGTCCGTGCGCAGAACAGACGATCCCCATGGGCGCATATGTTGCGGTAGTCCCTAAGAACCTTGTAGGTGAACGACATCCTCTTCGATTCGATTCTTCTGCCCACGACCCTTCCGACGAGCTTGCACGCCTCGTTGCGCGTGGGAACGTCGCACAGATCATAGAAATGGGCCATGTTCCCGAACGATAGGCAACCCGAAAGGACCCAGAGGGGGACGTCGTCGTAGTGCTCGAGATAATGACCGACATATGCCTTATGGTGACAGTTGCCGAGACTTGCAGACTTGAGCATCGTGAGCAGGTCGCTGAGGTTGGCGTCGTAGCGCCTCGGGGCGCGATACTGGTCTTTCGAACAGTAAGAGGAGAATGAGAGGTAGTCTAACGTCCCCCTATGCCTGTCGCAGAACGCATGGACGGTGGCGGTCTTCATTCTGCTCTCGGCGACCTCAAGGGCGAAAAGGCACCTCGACCTCAACTCCCGATCGAACATGAACACAGCCACAAGCTGATCGAAATCGGAGCCTTCTCGGAACACCTCGTTACCGGGTTTGCTTCTATCCTTGTCGAGGAACAGGAACTTATATCCGTTGACCACCCGGTAGTAGTTGTGGGTGATAAGGAAGTTCTCGGCGGCCCTTCGGTCGGAAACGGTCATCCCCCTGCTGGTGAGTCTGGAGACTTGTTCCTCAATCGAACAGAACGGGTGGGGTGTTTCCATCGGCATCTCCGAAAAAGCTAGGAGGGGAACTGGCAAAAGCGCCAGCCCCCCTCCAGTCCCCGCCTCACGTAGAGTCCACGGGGTCTAATCAGTGACATGAACTATAGCATCCCGTGTGTTTCGCTGCAAGACGAAACACACACGCAAGACCTAGATTCCCAGAAATCCCGCAGCAGCCCTGACCTCCAGGGCACCGCGGGTGTCGTCTCGGACGGGGTCCGGGCCCACCGGGACGCAGACCCGGGGGAACGCCTCGGCACCCCCTACCCCCTCCACGGGACCTGTCCCCGGCGCCTCCGGGCGCCGGTCCCGGGAGGACGGGGAAGGGCCCCCACGAGAGACGCTCGTGGGGCCCTTCCGGCCGCCCCTGTGGGTGTGTGGGGCGGGACGGCCACGCACCCCTGCGGGGTGCGACTCGGTCTCCTCTCGATGGCGGTGGTCTGCATGTCGTTTCAACACACGCACCCCTGCGGGGTGCGACGTTTGATCTCGACCGACAGATCGATGGTGACCATTTTTCAACACACGCACCCCTGCGGGGTGCGACCCCCCATCCAAGCGCTTGGCAGTAACGACACTCACGTTTCAACACACGCACCCCTGCGGGGTGCGACTCGTACTCGCGCTCGGAGGCGTCCTTCTCGTGGTCGTTTCAACACACGCACCCCTGCGGGGTGCGACTCCCAAGGGTCGTGCCCGAGCCCCCCTGCCCCACGACATCCTGTGACCCGACCCCAAGGATAACCATATCGAATCATACCAAAGACGCATCTTGCGGGACAATCCCGCGCGAACCTCCGGGGAAGGTACGTGATAGGGATACTCAAACCGAGGAACACCCTCCTCGGCACAAGAAAGGGGCCGCGTCCCGGTGGGCGCGAACCCCTTCCCAGGCCCCGGCCCTATCAGGTGCCGGGCGCCGGATCACTGATACTGGGCGTGGAGGACGAAGGCTTTGACCGAGGGATCGAGGTCACCCCTTGCGGCGGAGACCTCGGGGTCGTCGATGTGGGCGGGGACCCTCTCGGTGGCCTAGGGCACGAGGTCGGCCTCCCGCGGCCCGTGGCGGTTGCCCGAGATCCACACGGGCCCGTCCCTGAACCCCTTCAGCCCCTCCTCGTCCACCAGACCCTACCGGCCGCCGCTGTCGGAATCCTCCGGAAGCTCCCAGACGACCCTTCCAGTCTTGCCGTCGACCACCTTGGCGACCCAGACCTTCTCGTCCTTGCCCGATGCCTGGATGTGGCCCACGACCCACCCCAGGGCGTCCTCGGGCACCGCGGGAAGCCAACCGAACTCGAGGGTGTCCTCCGCGAGGTGCTGGATGAGGACGGCAAGACCCTCCAGGTCCATGGCGAACTCCGCCTCGTCGCCGGCACAGCGCAGGGTGACGGCGTTGCCCTCGCAGGCGATGTTCCTCACGGCCCCGTGGACCTCGGCCAAAGACTCCAGATGGCGCTCCCTTCCGGCCTCGACGGAGGCCGCGAGGTCCCAGGCGGCCTTGAGGCGGGAGGCCCAGGCGTCTACCTGGGGGACCTCGATGGGGCCGTCGTCGAAGACCTCCACCGGGTGGTTCCCGGAGAGCCAGGCCTCGGCGGCCCTCTCGGTCCTGCCTCGGGGTCCGACAACAGCTCCATCGCTGTCGCCAGGTCCACGACGGTCCGGCCCTGAAGCAGGGTCTCGGAGACCGCCCAGGTCTCCTCGGCGACGATGTCTTTCACGGGGTCGAACCCGAGGGGGGTCCTTGCGGTGCTGGCGAAAATGGCCCGGGTGCGGGCCACGTCGCCCTCGAAGGGTCCCGCGGGGGACTCCACGACAAGGCCGTGAACGATGGCCGCGGCCTCCTCGGAAACACCCTTCTCGAGGGTCCGAAAGACCGCGCTCGAGAGCCTGACGTCGGGGTCTTGCGCCGCGATGTCCACGGTGGACCCGTCGGGACCCTCGAGGACGAGCCTGTAGTCGTTGCCCATGATCTTCTCCAAGCTCTTCTTAGGTGTCATCCCGCCAGTGCCCCGCCGTCACGCCGCCAGGGCCCCGCCGGAGGCCGCCTCCTTGCACTCGCAGTCGCACCAACGGACGATCTCTTTGACGGAGCGCTTTTGACGGCTTCCATGGAGGTCACCTCGCGGTCCGGGCGTCCGGGGCCTTCCGCCCGGATCTCGCGAGGGCCTCCGTCCGCGCGTCACCGCGCGGAGAAAGGTAGAAACCCCCTCAGGAAGCTTTCAACGGAAGGGCTTTTCCTATATAATTGTTATATAGGAATTAGGGGGTGCACCGTGGAGAACAAGCCCGGGGGCAGGCGCGGGCCGAAGGGCGTGCCCAGGAAGGCCTGCCTCATCAACATGCTGGAGACGGACTACCGCGACCTCACCCGGTGGGCCGAGGAGGGCTCCTCGACGAAGGCCGAGGTGTTCCGCGAGATGATGGCCCGGGAGAGGGAGCGCAGGGAGGGTCGCGACCATGGCTAGAGCCGACAGGACCGACAGGAGGGGGGCCGCCAAGGGGTTCGTCTCGCGCTGGCGGGACCGGGGCGACGAGGAAAGGATCGTGACCCACCTGTTCGGGCTCTACGCGAAGGCCGTGGAAGGTGGAAACCGATGAGCACGCCGATAGACACGCTCCGCTACGTCTGGGAGGCGTTCTTCCCGGCCCACCAGACGCCGGGCCAGCGGGCCTACAACACGGCCATGCTGGTACTCTTCGCCCTCACCGCCGCCGCCCTCGTCTGGATGGCGATTCGGACCGGGCGCCGCCAGCGCGAGGTCCGGCGCACCCTCATGGAGGCGGCCCCGGTGTCTGCGGAGGAGTTCCTCGAGAACTGGAGGATCGGGAGGCGGGGGTCCGGCCTCGGCTACGGGGCCACCGACGAGGCCGGGTGCTACGTGATCCTGACGAACCCCGTCTACGACGGGTCCGGCGATGTGTCCTACGAGGCCGTCTACGTGGGCCAGTCCATCCATGTGGCCCAGAGGGTGATGGCGCACCTCACCGGCCACGGCAACGGGGACGTGTATGCCGACGTCCGGGCGGGCAAGCCCGTGGAGGTCCGCATGGTCCGCTGCGCCCCGGCCGACCTCAACGCCACCGAGCGCTCCCTCATCGCCGCCTTCGACGCGACGAGATCCTACAACCGCACCCGCGGCGGCTCCAAGGCCCGCTGACCCCCGAGACCCCCCGGAAGGTCGGGAGGGAGCGGGCCGAGGCGGCCTCTCCCCCTTAGACCAGCTCCCTCATGGTCAGCCCCTCGGGAAGTTCCCCCGGCTCGGGCAGCACGACCTCGTAGTCCGAGAACGAGCTCGCCACCTCCACGTCGGGGAGCTTGCGGGCCGACACCTTGGCCACGGTCTGGGCCTGGGGCAGCGCTCCCAGGCGGCCGCCGTGTTCGAAGACCACGAGGCGCCGCACCGCCAGGGTCTGCCTGCTGGCCGAGGAGGTGAGCTCGGGCCAGTAGGTCAAGGCCTCCAGGAGCAGGGCGAGGTCGTCCTCGGAGAAGCCCGTCTTCTCCGCCGCGTAGCTGCTGATATGAAAGTCGAAGCGGTAGAGGCCGTAGGGCACCACCCACTTGCTGCCCATGGTCTGGTCGCCCTGATTCTCGCGCTCCTTCTCCGTGGCCACCGCGCAGCGGGTCACGGTCACCTGCATTGGCACCACCGGGTCCACGCTCACGGCGTTCGTTATCTGGACGGGGCCGCGGACGCTGAGGTTGCCGAGACTCGCCTTCGAGTAGGCGGTCATCACCGCACCGAAGGTGCGGACGTCGAAATAGGTCCTGCACATACAGTCAGTCAGGGCCTTACCGGCACCCTTCTTCTTCTCGCCGAGGCTGTCGACGAACCTCCTCACGGCATCGAAGTCCTCGTCGTCGCCCTCGAAGCCGTAGAGTTTGCGCAGGGGGTCGATGTCCCGGCTGTTCAGGGTGCGGCCCCCGGAGATGTAGATGTCGAGACCCGGCTCGCCCTCCCGGGTCGTGGCGACGTAGTCGCGGAGCTTGCGCTTGATGGCCACGTCGGTGACGAAGCCCTGGTTCGTGGTGGGGACGGTGCGGGGCATGTCGTCGTTGTCGGGGTCGCCGTTGGGGTTGCCCATGGAGATGTCGAAGTAGCAGACCCCGTCCACGCGGTGATCGAGGTACTTGGTCTCGGTGACCTTGGCCATTGGCTGGTCCTTCCTACGATGGTTTCATATGGTTCCCACGGGTTCTTCCTCAGGCGGTCTCGGGGTCCTCGTCAGGGGATTCCTCGGTGTCCCTCTTCGTCCAGCGGATCTGCTCCTCGAGGTAGAAGCCGAGGCAGAACTGCTCGCGCTCCACTGCCGTGAACTGGGTCGGGGCCACGCCGGTGGCGACCACGAGGTCCCCGAGGCGGCGCTCGAGGGACACGGCGTAGGCGGGCTTTTCCTTGCGGAGCTTGGACAGGCGCACCTTGGTCTGGGTGATGATGTTGGGAAACACGGAGGCCGGCACCGTGGAGGCCGCGGTGAAGAAGCTGCCACTCAGAGGCCTGGCATTTGGAGACACGGCCTTCTGCACCTCCTCACACACCGACAGCAGGCGCCCGAGACCCATGGCCTGGGGCTGTTCGGCGGGGTTTCCATCGATCGTCATAGATTCCTCCTCGATTCCGTGGTTGCGGATCAGGTCCGCCTTGATGATGCGGGCGCAGGGGGCCTCCACCACGGACCACCGGTCCTCGAGCTTGCCCTTCTTTTTGGGACCGCACAGCGCGAGGGCCCTCTGGGCGAGCTCCGGCGGGTAGGGCCTGCCGGTGAGCACCGCCGACACCAGGCGGGTCATGAGCCTCGCCCGCCAGGGGGCCGGGTCCTTAGGGAAACGGCGCAGCCCGTCCAGCTCCCCGTAGAACGAAAGGCACCGAGCCTGGCGTCTGACGCCCTTCTCGGTCCGCTCGATGGAGAGGGCCCTCTGATGGTCGGCGATGCGGCCCAGGATCTCCGTGGCCGACCCGGTGACGGCCATCTCGCAGATGAGACGCGAGACGTTTGACGAGATCACCGCCACGTGGACCCTGGGGTCGTCCACGTCGGGGCCCGCCCAGGACCCCCGGGCGGCCCTGGTGAGGGCCTCTGTGAGCCTCATGTCGAGGTCCTGGCAGCGCTCTTCCCTGTCGGAGTTCCCGCCCATGTCGAAGGTGAGGTCCTCGAGGCTGCAGGCCGTCGACAGCGCCTCCGCGAGCTCCCTGTCGGCCCCGTCGGCCCACCAGATGAGCTTTCTTGCGGCCCCTTTCTTGGACCCGGGGATATCGCAATGATGACTTGGGTCTTTCGCCAGGCGCTCCAAGGCCTCGGCTGCATCCCGGGCGACGTCCTCGGCCACGGCCATGGTGATGTGCTTGTTCTCCTTCGACGTCCAGTGCAGCATCGATTTCTTGTCGCCGTTCACAAGGCAGGCGTTCTGCGTCCCGAACTTCCTCTTCGGGTGGGTCCTCGCGACCGGTCCCACGGCCCCCGTGACGGCGCACACGGCGACCTCCCCCCGGTCCTTCCCGAGGGCCCCGTTGGCTGCCTCGACCACACCCCGGTCGTCCGCGGGGTCCGTGAGCTTTCCGTTGGAGTCCTGCACGAGGAACCCCACGAACCCACCCGAAAGCTTCTTGAGATTGTCCCGGATGTGGTGGTTCTCGAGGGTATCTTCGGGGTCCGCCTCGCAGAAGCGCAGCAGGGGGGCGGCCGCGGGGACGCCGGCGAACGCCTCGCGGTGAAGCCTACAAAACGCCTCGTGGCAGTCCCGGGACCACCCGTTGACCCCGTCGTCGGAAATCCCCAGGGAGTAGGCCGCGTTGTCCGCGAGAAGGCTCGCAGAGATCTTCTTGCCGGTCCTCTCGGCTTTCTGGGGGAGCCGTTCCTCCCACGGCCCTTCATGGACCCCGACGGGGGTCCCCGATTCGTCCAGAACCACCTTGGTTTTTATCGTGCGTGAACTCCAGAAGCGCTTCCCGGCCTCGGTGTCGGACGCCTCGCGAAACTCGGGCTCGGCGCCGGACGCCTCGCGAAACTCCCGCTGGTTGGCCGCGAGGGCGGCCAGTACGGACTCATGGGAGGCCGGCACGGACCCATGGGGGCTCATAGGGCCGCCACCTCGCTGTGCTCGACGTCGATCACCCCGTGGTCGAGGATGCAGTGGAAGAACCTCGGGCGGGGCCTCCCGGGGTCCGTGCGGTCCCAGCTGTGGAAGACCCATCCAAGGTCCATGGGGGGGCAGTGGGTGTAGGCCCCCTCGAAGTCCTCCGGCCTCGCCAGGGAGAACTCGCAGGGGCAGTCCTCGGTACCGAGGTAGGGGTTCATGTGGGCGCCCTTGCGGACGCTCTTGCAGTAGAGGGCCAGGGACCTGTCCGGGTCCGCCCGCACGCCCCCGAGGGGGTTGTCGACCATGTCGGCCTCGACGATGTAGGCCACGTCCACGAGCATGGGCGCCGCCCGTTGCTGACGTTTTTTAGGGCCGGCGGTGTCGTAGCAGGGCATCTCCTTCCGCTCCATGCCCCTGGCCACGTCCTTGAAGAACTTGGCCAGGTCCCTACTCGGGGCCGGGGAGGCCACCTCGTTGCGGCGGCAACCCATGATGTCGATGGGGTTCAGGACGTGGATTTTCCTGATCCGGAACGTGAGGCCCGGGTTCCAGTAGATGGACTCCAAGGTTCCCACCAACGCCGAGGGCGTGGGTACCGGGTAGGTCTCGCGCTCCGAAGGCATCTCGGGGCGGTTGTAGGCCGCGAACGGGCCCGTGAGCAACAGGGGCCTCAATGACCGGCGCCAACGAGGCCCCGGCGCGCCCCTGTTGCCCGACGTCCGGCCCGGGGCCGGTCTCACTGCTGTCATCGGATCTCCTCTGCTCTTCGACACCTCGGGAGGGGCGTCGCTGCGGCGCTGAAGGCTTGGATCCGGATGCCCTTCGTGGAACGTGACCGTCGCGGCCGCGGCCAGACGCCCCGTCCTTCGTGTTTCAATCCACATGCCCCTTGCGAGACGTGACCCGCACCATGGCGGCCCGGAGGTCGGTCACCGACTCATTTCAATCCACACGCCCCTTGCGGGACGTGACCCCTGCCGCAGCAGCCGGGGAGGTCCCCGAACCCATTTCAATCCACACGCCCCTTGCGGGACGTGACCCTCCGCCCTGCCCGGGTCGACCGTGACGCGCAGATTTCAATCCACACGCCCCTTGCGGGACGTGACGTCGGCGAACTCACGGGACTGCTTCACCATCATATTTCAATCCACACGCCCCTTGCGGGACGTGACAGCCACAACTTGTGGCCACAATCAGTATATTACTATATGCGGTAGCTGGACGATGTCCCGTTATATATCCAGTTGATTTAACACCATGTGACCGGGGATGTCGCCGCGCGAACCCCCCGGCATCTGCGCCGTCGCTCAGGGTTCGCGCCCGCACCCCCACACGTCGAGACCCCAGACCGGGTCGTACCTCTCGGGATCCCGGAGCACCCCGAGCCCTTCCGACACCTCCTCTACGACTCCCCGGGCCACCATGCGTTTGCCCTCCTTGCGCTCCAAGGTCACCGAGACCTTCCGGAGCGCCCTCATGTCGCGCCTGTCGGCGGTCCCCGCAGAGATCCTCGCGAGCTCCCCGGAGACCTCCCCGGGGTACACCACGACGGTCCAAGGGTCGTCGTGGATCATGGCGAACCTCTCGGAGACGCTGCGGTAGGGCACCGACTCGACGCCGAGCCAGCTCGAGAGGGCCCGCCAAGCCCCGTCGACGTCGTCCTTGTCGCAGAGTATCGAGAGGTTCTTGAAATAGGTGTCGAGGCACCCCTCCGGGGTCCGCCCGAGGGCCAGGATCATGCGCGCGGCCTCGGCCCTCAGGCACGCGTCGGCCGGGCCCTTGACCCCTCCCTCGGGCATGAAGACGGTCACCACGGAGTCCCCGGGGTCCCTGGACCCGTTGCGGTTGCAGCGCCCCGCCGCCTGGACCAGGGAGTCGATCCCCGCCATGGCCCTCAGGACCTTCGGGAAGTCCAGGTCGCAGCCCGCCTCCACGAGCGACGTGGCCACCACCCGGCAGGGCTCCCCTGCGGCAAGGCTCCGGGCCATGGCCCCCATGGCCCGGGCCCGGTCCCGGGGGCACGTGAGGGTGGTGAGGGGCACCGCGCCCTCCCCCGCTGCCCGGGCGACGTCCAGGGCCCGCCTCCTGGTGTCCACGACGCAGAGCACCTGGGGCTCCCCCGCGACCCTCCCGGCCACCTCGGCGTCCGAGAGCTCTCCCGGGACGATCTCCCAGGAGACCCGGGAGAGGCCCCGGTAGTCCCTGTCGGCGCTCACGGCGATCTCCTCGCACCCCCCTTCGGGGAGGGCCTCGGCCACGGCCCCGACCACGGTCGACTGGGTGGCGCTCGCGAAGACCAGGGTGGAGCCGTAGCGGGCCACGAGCTCCGCCAGGCCATGGCCCAGGGGCCGCTCCTGGGCCAGGGGGAGCCCCTGGGTCTCATCGACGACGATGACGGCCTTAGCGAGGGCATGGAGGCGGCGGAGCCCTCCCGGCGAGGCGTCGAAGAGGGTCTGGCCAAGACGCACCTGGGAGGTGACCACCACGGGGGCGTCCCAGTTCTCGGAGGCGAGCTTCAGGCGCTTCTTGGGGTCCGTTCCGCTGTGGTGCACGAGGACGTTCCCCTCTCCGAGGGCCTCGGCCAGGACGCCTCCCACCTGGTCGGCCACCGCCACCGTGGGGGCGGCGACCACCACGCGCCCCATGCCGTGGGCCACGGCGTGGGCCAGGGCGAACCGGGTGTAGGCCAGGGTCTTGGCACCCCCGCAGGGCACCGTGAGGGTGTAGACGCCGGGCGCCCGGCAGGAGGCGCGGAGGGCGTCGTCGAGGGTCCGGCAGCGCGCCTCGTTGAGCCTGAGGGCCATGCCCTGGCCCCTTGGGGGCCAGAAGGCCCCGAGGTACCCCTCGAGGCGCTCCTTGAGCACCGGGAGGGGCTCGAAGGCTTCCCGGGGGAACCCCCTGTGGAACCTCTCGGTGCAGAGGCGGTCGGCGTCGATGAGGCAGGAAGCCATCATGCGGCCCCACATCTGCAGGGCGAACCTCATCTCGGCCCCGCCCTCGGCCCCGCCGCGCCACTCCGTCTCGGCGATGGCCGGGGCTTCGAGGCGGTTGAGGGTACGGCTGGCCTCGAGGTCGCGGAACCCGGACCAGTCGTGGTCCGGGTCCCCGCCCCGGTCCCAGGCCTCGGCCTCCTTCAGCTGGCCGACCAGGGTGCCGTGCCCCGGCTGGGCGTTCCTGCCGCCCCCGTCGGGAAGGCCGGCGTGGTGTCCCACGGCCCCGTAGGAAAGAAGGGTCGCCCAGGGGCCCTTGTCATCGGGGACGATCCTTTGGAGCTCCAAGGCCCCTTGGGCGGCGTGTTTGATTCTCGGTCCCCCTTGAAGGCGCCTCTGAAAGCCCTCGGAGCACTTGCCGGCGTCGTGGGCCGCGCCCAGGACCAGGCCCGCGGACCTAGACCCGAAGGAATCCGCGAACTCGCCGCAGAGCTCCGAGGTCTGCCGCAGATGGTCCTCGAGGGGCTCGACGCACCCGTCAGGGGACGTGTGGGCGATCGGGCGGCGTTTCACAGGCCTCTCCTTCCGGGTGTCGCTCCGGCGCCCCCGTGGGTCGTGGCGCCCAAACCCCCGCCTGGAGTCATCTCCCGGTGGTTTGGACACACACGTTCCCTGAGGGGCATGACTGCCGCGACCTGCGGTTACGGTCGATATTTTACTGCACGGGGTGGACGGCGGAGGGGTCCGCCGTATAGCCCGGTGGCCCGCTCCCCCATGACCGGGGAAGACGCCCCTCCCGCCACTGCACGGGGTTCGCTCACCTCCCCGCACATCGGGTCCTCAGGCACCCTCGTCTAGTCCCGCCCCTTCTGCACCACCTCGAAGGTGAGGTCCTCGGGATCCAAGTCGAGCCCCTCGAAGATGCGGCAGAGGTTCCTCACGATGCGCCACACGGACATGCCCGTGTGGGCCCAGAGGTCGGCCGCGATGCGGACGTTCGTCTGGGGCGTCTGGCCGGAGGAGAAGCAGTTGTTGCCGAGCTGGAGGGCGACCTGCCTGAGCCTGTCAGGGTCGGCCTCCGCCAGTGTCTTCAGGACGTCGACGTACATGTTCCTCCAGTAACCCTCCTTGTGGGTGTCGTCCCAAAGCGTCCAGGAGGCGAGCGTCTTGTTCGTGGCCGGGTCGTCGGCGAGCGACACGGTGCTTCGGTTGGGCGACTTCAGGCAGGGGGCGTCCTCCACCCCGGGCCAGAGCTCAAGGAAGAGCTCCTGCATCATGCGGTTGCGCTCCTTGAGCTGGTCGAGCGTCCACTCGTCCTGGGCGGCGACCCAGGAGTTCAGGTGCACGCGGCTGTCGGAGAACCCGTCCTCCATGTCGCGCTTCTCGGAGAAGGGCTTGTTGGAGTACCTGGAGTTGTAGCCCGTGAGGGTCAGGTTGGCGATGCGGTTGACCCAGGTCTCGTGGATCTCCTGGGCCTCCGGTCCGAGGGCGCGGCGCCACTCGGGCGTGAGTGTCTGGGGCATGACGTGCTCGATGGTCAAGGTGGGTTTCTCAGCCTCCATGGAGCCCACCACGTCCACCCGCTCCGGACTGTCGCCGTTCTCTATCCGGTCGAAGACGTAGCAGCGCATGTTTGCCTTGACCCCTCGGTAGAAGTCGCGGGTGGCGACGCTGTGCCGGAAGGTGGTGTCGTCGATGAAGCGCGACGACCCGGTCTTCTCCTTCAGGACGGATCGGAGGGCCTGGTCGTAGGTGAGCTCCCCGTTGTCATTCAGGGCCCGTAGGACGTCGCGGTGCAGGGTCACGAAGACCTTGTTGAGGCCGCTGGTGGCGACCCCGGCGACCCAGCGGCGGAACACGTAGGACTCCACGACGGAAAGCGACCGGGTGACCTCCTCGGGGCCCAAGGCCCCTTCCCCCATGGAGGTGAGCAGCCCCATGATGTAGGGGGACAGCACGTCGAGGTCGAGGCGGTCGAGCCTCTCGAGGACCTTGTCCATGGGATGGATGCCGGTGTTAGCTTGGGCGATCTGGCGCCAGGTCTCGGAGCGGTCCCTGAGCACCGCGAGGACCTCGGTCATGTCCTTCCCGGAGTTGGTCTCCTTGAATGCCTCGTAGACGCCGCTCTTCTTCGGGGACACGCCGTTGGCCATGGCCAGGTAGTGCCTGGCGAACGAGCTCACGTCGTAGTCGGTGTTCCGCTCGACCACGTTCCAGTACTGCTCGTAGTAGTGTTCCTGATCCTTCAGGGGGATGTCCATGAGGACGAAGTTCCTAATCTTGTCGCCCTCGGAAAGGTCCAGGCCCGTCGAGTTGAGCGACTCGAAGACCGACTGGGGGTCGTCCCCGTCGCCGAGCTGCACGGTGATGACGACGAGCCGCTCCATCGCCTCGACAAGCTCCCTCAAGGAGCAGGGGGACCTTTCAATCCTCTCGGCGATGTAGGCGTAGTTCTCGGTCACGTTCGAGCCCCCGGGGCCGGCCGCCCCGTTGGCGATGGCCGTGAGTGCCGCGGCGTCGTCCTTCACCAGCTTGAGCCTGAGCTTGAGGGGGCCCTTGACGCCGCTGTCGGAGAAGAGGTACTCGGACCTGATCACCTCGGCCCACTTCCTGCCCTCTTCCGTCCCATCTTTCAAGAACGCCTGGCAGATGGCCGCATAGAGCAGGTAGAGGGTCGTGATCCTTTGCTGCCCGTCGATGATGGCCTGGTCCTCGAAGAGGCCCCCGCCGGAGATCACGACGCTACCGAAGAAGTGGTTCCGTAGCCCCCGGGCGACGAGGTTCTCCAGGTCGTCGAAGAGCCTTCCGCACTGTTTCTCGGTCCAGTCGTAGTTTCTTTGATAGACGGGGACCACGAACTCGGCCTTGCGCATGACTTCGTACATCATCATGTCTCTGCCCTTCATGGGCCTCCCTCCGTCGAAGGCGTTCGTGACTACAGAATCGCACCAATCATCACAGGGGGAAACCCGTGCCGTGCCATGGGGGCGCGGCACGGCCGGGGCCCTTGGCCGTCGCGTCTTTTTCACCCCCCCCCGCTGTACCGAAGCCGTGATCCGGGGCTCGCCGTCGAACGTCATCAAGACAGCCTTGTCCCGGTTCGAACGCCTCAACGAGGAGACCTGGCTCTCCATGGCGAGGGACCGCTCGGCCGCCCTGTGCATCTGCTACCCGGAGGACACCGCACGTCTTGCCGGCACCGTCGTAGACCGGTACCTCCCTGCCTTCCAGGATCTGGCCGACGGTGTCCGCGGGAGGTACGGGAGTCGGCTGGAAAAGCTCCCCTAAGACTCACCTCCTGAAGGGGCCATGGTGGCCGGGGCACCTTCCACCCCTCACATCAGCAGCAGCCCATTGGGCTACTGGTTCGATACGGGCCATTTCCGGACCCATCGGTCCCACATCGGGCAGGTGCCCCACCCCTGTCTGAAGCCCATACGCCTGAGGTCGTCACGGTTCCTGGCCGCCAGGAGCGTCAGGACCTTGCCGTACCAGGAGGTGCTGGGGGCAACGTGCTCGAGCATGAAGCCGAGGACCGTCAGGACCGTGAATGTGGAGCCGTTGCCCACCTCGAAGGGGTCGTGCCATTCGGGGTATTTGCTGCCCCTCGGGATCTTCGTCTTGTTTCCGAGCCGTCGGTTCCAGAGACGGTCGTGATGGGCGCAGATGTTTCTCACGGTGTTCAGCGTCAGCAACCAGGACCTAAGAACCGGCCCGGAGACACCGACCTCTGTCGCAATGGCGTTTTTCACGGGGTCGGGGGCACCGGTGAACAGGGTGAGCATCGTGCCGAACTCCATGAGGTTGACGAGCTCCCAGTACGGCGGGAGCCCATGACAATCCCCGTACTTTTCCTTGAAGTGCTCGGCAAACGGGGCCTTGGACCTTGCGTAGGAGGAATAGCACTTTGATATAAGGCGCCCGTAGTTCTCCTGGTCAATGCCAGGAAGCGACGAGCGCTCGAGATAGCCGAAAGGACCGTTCGTCCCGCCGAGCCTGTAGGCCAGCTGCGTCCTCATGTAGATCTCGACCCGCTCGACGGCGTCGAGCGTGAGCAAGCGCAGCTGTCGGTCGAAGGTATAGAGGTCCCATACTCTGTCGAAGGTGGTTCCGGTCTCGAAGGACTCGTCACCGCCCTTTGGGTCGACTTTGAAGATGTGCCAGTATCCACTGAGGCGGTAGTACCCTACGTCCGAGAGATGGGCCACCAGGTCTTGACGGTCGAAGATGAGGCCGCGTCTCTCGAGAAGGTCGGCCTGCTCGTCGTAGGAGAGCCAAGGCTTGGTGTACTCCATCCCACCTCCGCAAAAAAACACCCGCCAAAGTTTGCATCGTCCCACGTTCGTCGGGATGAGAGGCATGGCGGGTCCACTGGCTTCAGTGTATCACTTCAACGCAACGTTTCACAACGCTTTTTAGAACCCCCTCAGCGGCCCTCCAGGGCCACCTCCAGGGCCACCATGGCGGCCCAGACGGCCTCCTCCTCGGAGGCCACGGCGGGGTTCTCAAGGACCTCCCCCAAGATCAGCTCCCGGGCCTTCGCGGGCCCCATCCCGGCGGCCCTCCGGCCGAGCCCCTCCGCCCAGGCCCTCACGGCGCCGCCCACAGACATGTCCTCGGCCATGGCCCTCACTCCCCCCTCCCGGGGGGCCTCGTGGCTCCCCTGCCGGATACCGGGGCATCTACCCCGAAGAGGGCCCCCGGAGACCCGTCCGGCGGCACCCCCGCCGGCCCCCCGCGGGACCGTGGTGGGGTAAAATGCCTGTTGTCCTTCGGAGGGTGACGGGAAGAGGCGGCCCATGGAAACCGTGGAAGGGACGGCAGACACTGTCCCCGTCTCCGACATCGTACGCCCCGACATGGAGGACGAGGCCTTTTCCCGTGGCCGCACCGGGCCCGGGAGGTGACCCCCGCCCGTGAGAAGCGTCGACGCCATGGAAGCCCTGGCCGCCGAGGACCGCCGGGGGGCCTACATCTGGCACCTGGACGGGCTGGGCGGGCTGTTCGGCGAGGAGGGCGACCGCCTGCGCGGCACCGTGGAACGGCTCGTGGCCGAAGGGGCCCTGGGGCGTGTCGCGGACGGCCTCTACTACAACAGGCTCTCACGGTCGGTCGGCCTGGACACCCTCTACGACTTCGCCCGGGCCCTGAGGCCCGACGGGCTGTCCTACGAGAGCTTCGAGAGCGCCGCGTCCCAGTGGGGCATCATCTCCCAGGTTCCTTGGCGGCTCACCTTCGCCACCCAGGGGTCCGGCGGCGAGTACCGCACCCCCCTGGGGACCGTCGAGTTCACCCACACGGGCAGGGATGACGACGAGATCCTCCGGAACACCTCCGAATGGCCGGATGGGCGGGGCCGCATCGCGAGCTACGCCCTCACTTTGGATGACCTGCTGCGCCATCACAGAAGCGTCGACCTCATCGACTGGGAGGAGGTCGACGGCGCGCTCGGTGTCGAAAGGCACTTGCGGTGAGGGACGGCCCACAGGCCCCTCACCTCTCCCTCGCGTACAGGTCCATGCCGAGCCTTCTCACCACCCGGAGCACCTTGTCGAAGGAGACCGTCGGCCTCCCGCGCTCGAGCTCGCTGATGAGGCGGGTGCTCATCCCGCAGGCCCCGGCGACCTCGCCCTGGGTGTAGCCGAGGGCGCGCCTCCGGGCCCGGATGGCGGCCCCGATGTCCTCCGGTCGCGAGATCTTGGTCTCCACGGCACCCCCTTTTTTACGTCTGCGTACATTATCCCACAGGGTGGGCGAGAATGCACGTATACGTAAAACGGACGGCCCCGCAGCACCCCCTCAGGTCCCCCCGCCGGCCAGCACGTGCCAGAGCCCCGGCGGGTCCAGCCAGAGGGTCCTCCGCGCCCTCCCGGGCCCCACCTCGACGGTGTAGCGCACCCCCCGGGCGCAGTCCGGCCGCTCGGTCCTGGCGGGGCTCCGGGACACCACCCGGACAGGCAGCCTCCGGCCGTCCTCCCAGACGATGCAGGTGGGCATCACCCGCCCGTGCCTGTCGCAGGACGACTCGACGTCGACGAAGACGCGCCTGTCTGGGACCCTTCCCACGGCACCCCCTTGAACGATCACGGTCAAGAATCGTCGCGGGATTCCTCGATCACCGCCGCCACCTTCTCCCGGAACCCCTCCAGGGCGTCGAAGGGGGCGAACTGGGCGGCCCTGGTGCCGCCGGAGACCGCCTCCCGGCACCCGTCCGCGGCCTGCCTCTCCCGGATCCTCCCCAGCACAGCCCGGCGGCGCTCCGCCTCGGCCACCGTGGGCGCCCCCGCGAGCACCCGGGCCATAAGCCCCGCCGTGAGCTCCGGGGCCCGCTCACGCACGGTGGCCCCCGATGCGCCCGGCGAGGTCCCTCGCGGTCCCCTCGGGGAGCAGGCTCGAGGCGAGGAGCACCGAGCCCCTGCCGAAGCGCTCCGCCACGGCCCTGCGGGCCTCGTCCAGGCGCTCCCTGCGGGGGTCCCCGGACGCCGGGTCGAAGAGCCTCGGCTGGCCCTCCCGGGTGAGCCCCGTGAGGGCCACGTCGACCCTCCTCACGGGGACGCCGGGGAAGACCGTGGCGGAGAACACCGCCGAGGCCGCCTCGGCGGCCCCGCGGGCGGTGAGGGGGCCCTCCAGGGGGCGGGACCCTCCCGTGGCCGGCCACGAGTCCCCGGAGTAGCCCACGGCAAGGGTCAGCCTCTCCGCGTCCCAGCCGCCGGATTCGGCGGAGAGGGCCAGGTCGTCGGCCATCTCCCGGACCACCGTGGCGGCCTCGGCCGTGGTGTAGTCCCTCAGGAGCACCTGGCCCCGGGCCATGCTCCTGCCACGGGGCTTCCAGGCGGAGGCCTCCGCCACCGTCGTCGGCTCCAGCCCCCAGGCGTGGTCCACGAGCAGGCGGGCCCTCGCGGGGCCCAGGAGGCGCTCCAGCTCCTTGGGGTCGGCGGCGGCCACCCCCGCGAGGTCGACGGTCCCTGCCGAGGCGAGCCTTCGGGCCGTCGCCGGCCCCACCTGCCAGATGTCGGTGATGGGGCGGTGGAACCATATGTCGCGGTAGAAGGCGGCCAGGTCCAGCTCGCAGATGCCCTCGGCGTCGTGCTTGGCCAGCACGTCCAGGGCGACCTTGGCCACGAACGGGTTCGGGCCCACCCCGCAGGTCGCCGGGTACCCGAGCCGCTCCGCCACCGCCCCCTGGAGGCGCTTGGCCATGGCCCTCGGCGTGAGGCCGTAGTAGGGCAGGTAGGGGCCGATCTCGACGAAGGACTCGTCCACGGAGTAGACGTGGACGTCGTCGGCCGAGACGTGCTCCAAAAGGCACGCCACCACCTCGCAGGAGGCCTCGAGGTAGCGCGCCATGCGGGGCCTGGCCACGACGACGCCGCGGCCCCGGGGCACCTCGGCCATGCGGCAGCGGTTCCTGACCCCCTCGGCCTTCAGGCGCGGGGAGACGGCCAGGCAGATGGTGTTGGCGGAGCGGTCGGGGTCCGCCACCACGAGCCGGGCCTCCATGGGGTCCAGGCCGCGGTCCCGCGCCTCCACCGTGGCGTAGAAGCTCCGAAGGTCGATGCACAGGCAGACCCTGGCCCCCTCCCCCATGGCACACCCCCCCGAAGACCCCGTTACCGAACATCCGTTCTGTATCATAGCACCCCCGGGGGACACCCCGTACCGTCCGTGCGGAAAAGGAAGGGCCCCGGCCCCGGCATGGGGTCGGGGGCCCGGCAGGCCCAAAGCGTCAGGTGAGGGTGTTGGGCAGGTGCCTCCCCAGGTGCCCGACGACGATGCGGCGCCCCTCCTCGTCGAAGCAGAGGTGCATGCGGATGTTGCTGTCGCCCGATCCCCCGGTCACGGCCACGTGGGCCGGCATGTAGGTGCGTCGCCCCTCCCAGGGGAAGGTGCGGGCCTCGCGGAGCCTTGGCATGGTGGAGACCGTGAAGGACTCGGTCGGGGTGAACCTGAACCCCGTGCGGGAGGCGAACTCCCCCGCCTCGTCGGCCGATCCTTCCACGAAGTGCAGGGGCCAGAGGCACTCCGCCACGGCGCAGAGGGCCCTCCAGGGCCTGTCCAGGTCCCTGCCCGACCACGCCCGGGCCGCGTCGTGGGCGCTTCCGAGCACGAGGAGCCGCTCCGGCCACGCCCGCTCCGCCAGGGTCAGGACGTCGTCCAGGGTCCTCGGCACCGAGGCCATCTCCGAGACCACCATGGAGGTCTCGCCCCGGGCCGCCTCCTGCTCCCGGGCCCGGGAGGCCTCGAGGGTGGCCAGGCGGGCCTTGAGCCTGCGGATCTCGTCGTCGCGCCCCGAGACCTCCCCCTCCAGGCGCCCCACGGCGGCCTCCAGGGCCTCCGAGCGGGCCCGCTCCTCGTCGGGCCCCCGGCCCTCGCCGGCCGTACCCGGTCCCGCGGCCTCGGCCTCCTTGAGTTTCTCTTTCAGGTCCGCGGCCTCCCTGCGGGCGGCCGCGGAGTCGGCCCGGGCCTCCTTGAGCAGGGCCATGAGGTGGGCCTCGGCCTTGCGGCGGTCGTCCTCGGACTCCTCCAGGCGCCGCCTCTCCTCGGCCAGGGACCCCTCCAGGGCCCTGGCGGTCCTCTCGAGGGCCGCCAGGCGCTCCCGGGCGGCGCGCTCCTCCTCCCGGCCGCCCCGAAGGCGCCCGGACAGCCGGCCCATCAGGGTGCCGGCCGGCGCGCGGCCCCCTGAGGGCCCGGCCCCGCCGAAGGGGCCCGCACCTGCAAGTATCTGTTCCATGGTCCGTACCTTCCGAGTCGTGTTCCAAGGGGGACGGGGCCTAAGGCCCCCTCCCCGTCCATAGCGCCCCGCGGCGGCGCCCCTCAGAGCCGGGTGGGCATGACGAGGCAGCGCACCTCAGGCAAGCCCGGGGAGGAGAGCACCGCCGGGGACATCTCGCCGGACATCCCCAGGGACACCGCCTCCCGGCCGTCGAAGGCCGCCAGGGCGTCGGCGAGGAAGCGATAGTTGAGGCCCACGGCCACCGGCGTGCCCTCCACGGAGCACCCCACCGAGTCCGAGGCGTCCCCCACCTCGCCGCTGGCGGCCGAGACCGCCACCTCCCCCTCCGAGGCGCGGACGTCCAGGCGCACCCTCGGGTTCTCCTTGGCCACCAGGGCCACCCGGGACAGGGCGTCGAGGAAGGGGCCCAAAGGGAGCCCCAGGGTGCAGGAGGACGTCTTGGGGAATAGGCTCTCCACCTCGGGGTAGCACCCCTCCACGAGGCGGCACACGTAGGAGCCGCCCCGCCAGGAGACCACCCACTGGCCTCCCCCGCGGCCCACGGACAGGCCCTCGGCCCCGGAGGCCATGGCCACGGCCTCGGCCAGGGCGTCGGCCGGAAGCAGGGCCGTGAAGGAGGCGCCGTCGTCTGCGAGCTGTGCCGAGGCCACCGCCAGGCGGTAGCCGTCGGTGGCCTTCAGGGTGAGGCGCCCCGAGCCCACCTCCACGGCCACCGAGCACAGGATCGGCCGGGACAGGTCCTTGGAGGCGAACCGGCGGACCCGGCCGACGAGGTCTGCCAGGACCTCCGCGGGAAGCTCCGCCGACGAATCCGGGGACACCTCGGGAAACGCCGGGAAGTCCTTCGGGGGCAGGGCCTGGAGGCTGAACCGGGAGCGCCCGGAGGAGACCTTCAAGAAGGCCCCCGAGCCCTCCAGGGAGCAGACGCCGCCGGGAAGGCTCTTGGCCACCCTCGCCAGGGTCCTGGCGGACACCACGGCGGCCCCGGGCTCCTCCACCTGGGCGGCCACGGAGAGCCTGGCGGAGCGAAGGCCGTCGGTGCCGGTCACGGAAAGGGTCCCGGAGGCGTCGGCGACGAGGAGCACGCCGGCGAGCACCGGGGTCTCGGCCACGGTGGCGGTGACCTTGGACACCGAGGCCACGGCGGCGGCCAGGGCGTCGGGTGCCACGGATACGATCATGGGTTCGTCCCTTCTCTCGGACACGGGGGGGTAGGTCAGGGGATGCGACGGCGGGGCCCTTAGGCGCCCCCGTCGTCGCTTCCGGCTACGTGCACCAAGACGAGGACGGTGACCAGGGCGGCCACGGCGGCGGTGAGCCATGCGAGGACGGCCGAGATGGAGTCGGAGGCGGCCGCGGCCGGGACGGCGGCGTAGACGGCGCAGACGACGCAGATCCCCACCGCCACGCCGCAGAGCACCATGGCCAGGGACGTGTTGCCGTAGCGCCCGACGGGGTTCGGCCGGCGTCGGCCGCGGTGGATGCTGACGAGGAGCGCCTCGAATATGACCGTCCAGGCGATCAGGTTCGTGAGGAGGAACAGGCAGAGCACCTTCAGCGCGACCATGGCGACCCCGCTTCTCGGAAGCACGAGCGCAGCGGCCATGACCGGCAACGATAGGACCGCGACGACCGCGGCGGACCATCCCGGGTTGGCGACTATGGCGCTGAGGACGCTCCTGCGCGGTTCGTTATCTTTGTTCATGGGTTCTCCAATCCGATCGTCGTGGGCCCCCGGCCGGGGGCGGGTCCTGTGGGCGGGCCTCGGAAAGGGCCCTCGCCATGGCTGCGGCAGAGGGGCCCTCCCCGGCCCTGTGGGAGACGGCTGCGGCGGTGCCGCAGGCGAGGCAGCAGGCCTTCGTGCGGCACCTTCCGGAGGAGCTGCCCAGGGCCAACGTCACGCCGCCGGCGACCGCGAGCACCTGCCCGCAGGAGGCGCAGCGGACGGTGCGCCAGGCCCTCCCCCGGCAGGCCCTGGACCGGCTCACCGCCGGCACCCCCCGACGGCACCGACCCCCGGGCGCCCGCCGGGGCCGCCGGCGGGAGGGGCGTCCGGTCTGCCCGGACGCGCCCCGCCCGACACCTTGCGGGGATCATCGCGGGCGGTGCCGAAC
Source organism: Caniella muris (assembly GCF_943193035.1). Lineage (NCBI taxonomy): Bacteria > Bacillati > Actinomycetota > Coriobacteriia > Coriobacteriales > Atopobiaceae > Caniella > Caniella muris. The sequence goes on along the minus strand of NZ_CALPCK010000003.1, from coordinate 64,370 downwards.
ACGGCCTCGAAGAGCCCCTCCGCGGAAAGGCGCGGAGGCCTCGCCGGGCCCTTGCCCGGGGCCATCAGAAGGGCACCACGTCGTCGTAGACCCCCTGGGGCGCCCCGGGGGCCGCCGCCGGGGGCTCCGGGGGCACAGCGGCCGCGGGAGGGGTCTGGGCCGGGGGCACCTGGAAGGCGGGTCCCGCGGGGGCCTGCGGGGGCACCGGGGCCGGAGGGGTCTGGAAGGTCGGGGCCTGAGGGGCCTGCGGGGCGGGGGTGCCGGGGGCACCGCCGCCGGGGGCCTCGCGGCGGGGGCCCATGAACTCGATGTCGTCCACGACGACCTCCACCTTGGAGCGGTTCTTCTGGGTGTCGCGGTCGACCCACTGGCTCCAGCGGAGTCGGCCCTCGACGGCGACCTTGGTGCCCTTGGTGAGGAAGCGGGCCACGGACTGGGCGCGGTTGCCGAACATGACGCAGTCGATGTAGTTGGGGCGGTCCTCCCACTGGTCGGTCTGGGGGTTGTGCCAGCGGTCGTTGACCGCCACGCCCAGGCGCAGGACGCTGGAGCCCGACTGGGTGGCGGCGAGCTCGCCGTCACGGGTGAGGTTGCCGGTGATGATGACTCGGTTGACGCTCATCTAGTCTTCCTTTCTCTCGTCCCAGAGCCTCGCGGCCTCGCCGAAGGCGCTGGGGTGGTAGTAGGTCTCGCCGTCTCGGAGCGGGGGTTCGATCTCCACGGAGAACGTGGGGCCCTCCGCGCCGCAGCGCAGGCACCGGACCCGGACCAGGACCTCGCAGGCGCCGGGGAGACGGACGAAGAAGGGGTCGTCGCCGGCGCGGTCCCAGACCGCCGTCGTGTCGTGGGACCCGCAGAACGGGCAGGGCTTGCTCACTCCCATTCGACGCACCTCCTGTCCGTCATCGCCATGTCCATGAGCAGGTAGCAGTGGGCCGCGCCGCACCAGGTGTCGACCAGTCGGTCCGTGAGCAGGTTGCCCTCGTCGTCCTTGGCTCTCTTGCCGAGCCTGTCCTCGACATCCAAGAGCTTGGCGTACGCCCGCCACAGCGCTGCCTTCGCGTTCTCGCAGGCCATGGACGCCGCCAGCAGGGCGGCGCGGTCCTCGGCGGTGAGGTCACTCATCGGCGCCCCCTTTCCTCAGCGCAGCCACCCGATCGGCCACCGTGACGATGCACCCGGCAGCGGCGACGGATTCAAGGGCCGCCTCTCTGAATGGTTCGAAGTCGTAGAGCGCGTCGTAGGCGTCCATGCAGGATTCCAATGCGCGCGCGAGGGCGTCCCCGGCGCGCAGGAGCGCCGCCTGCCCGTCAGCGGTCCCGCCCATGGGCGCCTCCCATTTGACCGACCCCTTGCCGAGTACCTCCATGTCGAGGAGCTCGCGGATGTCGAACACGCCGCACTGGGCGTCGAACAGCCGCTGTGACAGTCCTATGCCGTCGTCGTCGAAGGCCACCCTGAGATGCAGGTCCTCGGCATCCCAGAGGTGGTGGCGGGCGCGTATCAGGGCTTGCTCGGCGTTGTCACAAGCCACGGACGCCGCGAGCAGGGCGGAACGCGCCTCGCCGCAAAGGTCACTCATCGGCGCCCCCTTCCCCGTGCTCCCGGACGAAAGCCTCCACCCCGGCCAGCGCAGCATCGGCAGGGTCCTCCGGCACGTCGTACTCCATGTCCGGGTCGAAACCGAGGGAGGCCAGGTACTCGTCAAGGTTTGGCGTCGTAGCCATCGTCTCCCCCTCTCACCAGCTCCACCCTCACACGCAGGCGGTCTCCGTCCCGGACGGTGCCCTCGGGCACGACGATCGCGGGCGCCTGTGGGCAGTCCCATAGGTCGTAGAAGTCGGGTGCCCAAGGGTCGTCGACGGTGGCGATGCGGTCGGACCCGTCCAGGGACACCGCATCCATCCCTGAGACGCCGATGTGCACGATGCCGTCGACGGGCAGCTCCTCGTCCACCAGGACGGTCGTCCGCTCACCCATGGCCCGTCACCGCCCCACACCCGTCGTCGTGACCCCTCATCGCCCACACCTCGTGGTGCAGGTCCTTCAGGGCGTCCTCGGCCCTCAGCGCCGTTCCGTGCAACGGCGCGCCCTCATACAGGTGGTCCTCACGCAGGGCTGCAAGGGCCATCCACAGGTGCTTGCGGGCGTGGTGGATTTCCATGTCGGCGATAAGGCGCAGGGCGTCGGGGTCCGTATGCTCCATGCTGCTGTAGTAGTCCGTGACCTTATCCACGCGGCATCACCACCCTCGCCCCGCAATGGGGGCAGAAGGAGAAGCGTGGCATGTACGGGGGTTCGGTCTCGAACCAGCCATCGTCTCCGTACGCCATCACCCCGCCGCAGTTGGAGCAGACGAAGTAGGCGCAGCCCTCGTCGGGCTCGATGGTGTCGACCTCGGTGCCGTCCTCGTCCCAACGAGTGGCACACATTTCGGGGATGAAAGTGCAGGTGAGCCCGGTGTCGCTCACGTGGATTCGCTCACTCATCGTCGGTCACCCCCGAGAGGGCCTTGGCGCGGGCCAGGATGTCGAGGTCCTTGGCGCGGGAGCAGCTTACCGTGCCGTACCGCTGCATTGGGTCCTTCCCGTTAACCTCGGCCGGGCAGTCCTCGCAGTCGACGTCCTGGCACGACCAGTAGTCGTACACGTCCTTCCGTGTGTCCTCCTCCAGGCGCTCCCAGCTGTCGGGCCCGGGCTCTGGCTCTGGCTTTGGATTGGTGCGGGTGAGGTCATCCATGGACACCCACACGTCACCCGACTCCATCTCGACGGCGGTGGCGAACCCGGCCGTGAACTTGACATCGGAAACCTCGTGCCTGCACCCCATGTCGTCCCACAGCACGTCGCCGGGAACGACCGGTTCGCCATCAACCTCGGGCCACACGACGCCCGGCAGGAGCCTGCGCTTGGACGCGCACAGGTCCAGTGCCTCGGCGATACGCGAACGGGCCTTGTTGCTCACGCCCACGCGCTCCCCGTCGATGACGATGTGCCAGTCCAGGAGGTCTCCCGCAAGGTGGCGTATCTCGATGCCGCCGTCGAAGTTCTTGCAGAGGCACAGCGCGTCCGCCGGGGCGTCGCCCACGCGCTTAACGCGCTCACCGGGTTCAAGGTGAAGGTGGTCGCAGTCGCCGATGACCGTCGTGGCCGCGACATACACCTCGACGCCCTCGACCTCCATAGGCACGATGGCCCCCTCAACCTTGTCGCCGATGCGGACGGGAGCGCCGTCCTCGTAGAGCGGCCAGTAGCCGCGGATGATGTCTCGGTCCATGTCTCCTCCCTCACTCTCCTATGGACGTCTTGTCGGTGCGGCCCCGTCAGGCCGCGGTGCAGATCAGGTGGGCCAGGACGGCCAGGCAGCAGGACGCCGCCGCCCCGATGAACCCCAGGGTCGCCCCCAGGTGGGGGGTGTCTTTCCGCAGCGTGTCGACGAGGGCCGCCGCTGCGAACGCCGCGAGAGACGCCGCCCACGGCCACGGGGGCCACGACCGGGGGCAGCAGCAGGACGCCGCCGACCAGGCCCCCCAGAGGGTCGACGCCACGAGGGCGATGCCCGTGGCCGCCAGAAGGGCCATCAGGAGGCCCCGTGGGCGGTTGCGGGGCCTCCTGGCGGCGTGACCCGCAGGCGGCGCGCCATGGCCGCGATGGCGGCGGGCGCCCTGCCGGGGAGAACCCTTGCCCACCCGTCCCAGGACGGGCCGTGGGCCGGGTAGCGCTCCTTGAGGCGCCCGATCTCCCCCTCGGTCCAGGGCCTGGGACGGCCGCCCCCGGCCTTGGGGCCGAGGCGCTTCGCCCGGGCGCGGATGGCGAGCTCCGTCCTGCCGGGGAGCAGGCGGCCCCACCCCTCCCAGGCCGCGCCCTTCTTGTCCCAATACATGGAGAGGATCTCCACCTCCCGGTCGGTCCAGCGCCCCGCCCTCGGCCCCCTCGGGACCGCGAGCTCACGGGAGCGCGCCTCGATGGCCGAGGCGCCGCGTCCCGGCAGGATCCGGCGCCACCCGACCCAGACGCTGCCGTGGGCCGGGTAGTGCTCCTTGAGGCGGGCGTCCTCCTCGGCGGACCACGGCTCCCGGGCGCAGGGCACGGGGATGCCGAGGGCGGCGGCCTTGGCGCGGACGCTCCTCGGCGAGCGGCCGGGGACGGCCTCGAGGACCTCCGCCAGGGTGGCGCCGGCGCGGTCGGCGCAGGCGCGCAGGGCGTCCACCTCCCCGGGGTCCCACGGCCTGCCGGACCGGTGGTAGCTCCGGCGGCGCCGGGCCGCGGGCGACCCCGGGGCTGCGGCGAGGACCTCCGGGATCCTCTCCGCCACCTCCTCGGCGCCCCTGCCGGGCAGGATGTGGCCCCAGCCCTCCCAGGCGGCGTCGTGGAGCCCCGCGCAGCAGCGGACGACGGCGTCCTCCCGGGCCGTCCAGGGCCTTTCTCGGGTCTCGGTTCCGGTCATGCCGCGGCCCCCTTCCTGCGAACGATGTGGCAGATCCCGAGGAAGGCCGCCCGGGCGCGGATCGAGGTCTCGCTGCGCCCCGGGAGGCGCTTGGCCCAGCCGGTCCACCTCGGGCCCCAGGTCCCGTAGTGGAGGATGAGGCAGTGGTCGTCCTCGACGGACCACCCCGTGGAGGCGACCCTCGCGAGGCGGTTCCTGCGGGCGCTCGGGTTCCTTCCGGGCAGCGCCTCGGCCCACCCCTCCCAGGACTGGCCGTGGACGAGGGAGAGCACCAGGAGGGTGCGGGTCTCCTCGGGGGTCCACCGGGGCGCCCGCGACCTCTTGGGGACGATGCCCAGGGCCTTGGCCCTGGCCAGGCAGGCCTCGGGGCTGCGCCCCTCGAGGCGGGAGGCCCAGTCGTCGGCCCCGGAGGCGGCGAGCTCCCTCAGGGCCCTGTCCTCCCCGGCCGTCCAGCGGGGCCTGCGGGTGGCCCCGATGCGGCTGGCCCGGAAGGAGATGGCCTCGAGGCTCCGGTCCGGCAGGAGCTCCCCCCAGCCGTCCCAGCCCTTGCCGTGGACGGGGTAGTGCTCCCTGATCAGGGAGTCCTCGCGCCCGTCCCAGGGCCTTCGCTCCGTCTGTCCCACGGTCACCTCCCCTCCCCCGGGCCTCACAGGGCCCCGTGGAAGATAGTGTTCGTCTGGTTGTTGAGCAGGATGCGGGCCTCCCGGGCCCGGCACACCGACCGCCAGGAGGGCCCCGGCGGGTCGTCGGCCGACCCCTCCACCCAGAGGTCCCTCAGGGACCTCGTGGGGAAGATATGCAGGACCGCTGCGGTGGGATCGTGACGGAGGCCCCCGCTGTGCCAGAGGGCGTACCAGCGCTGCGCCGGGCCCTTCCCGTCGGTTCCGGCCATGGCTCTCCCCTTCCTCTCAAAGGTGCAGGACGCGGTCGCGGATCTCCTCGGTGCGGCCCTGGTTCCAGAACTGGGTCCCGATGTAGCCGCAGGTGCGCCTCGCGACGTTCAGGGTCGACTGGTCGCGGTTGCCGCAGCGGGGGCACTCCCACAGGAGCCTGCCGCCCTCCTCCACGACCGCCACCTCGCCGTCGTAGCCGCACTCCTGGCAGTAGTCGCTCTTGGTGTTGAGCTCGGCGTACATGATGTGGTCGTGGATGAAGGAGATGAGGGCCATGACGGCCTCGACGTTGCCCTTCATGTCGGGCACCTCCACGTAGGAGATGGCCCCTCCCGGGGACAGGCGCTGGAAGTCGCTCTCGAAGGCGAGCTTGGCGAAGGCGTCGATTTCCTCCCTGACGTTCACGTGGTAGCTGTTGGTGATGTAGTCGTGGTCGGTGACGCCCTCCACGACGCCGAAGCGGCGTCGGAGGCACTTGGCGAACTTGTAGGTGGTGGACTCCAGGGGCGTGCCGTAGACCGAGTAGTCGATGTCCTCGGCGGCCTTCCACTGGGCGCACCTGTCGTTCAGGCGCTCCATGACGGCCATGGCGAAGGGCGTGACGGCGGGGTCGGTGTGGCCGTGGCCGAACATGGCCACGCAGCACTCGTGGAGCCCGGCGTAGCCCAGGGAGATCGTGGAGTAGCCCCCGTAGAGCAGCGGGTCGATGACGGCGTGGCGCGGCAGGCGGGCGATGGCGCCGTGCTGCCAGAGGATCGGGGCGACGTCGGAGGGGGTGCCCAGGAGGTGCTCGTGGCGGATGCGCAGGGCCCTGTGGCAGAGCTCCAGGCGCTCGTCGAGGATCTCCCAGAAGCGCCCCTCGTCGCCCGCGGCGGAGAGGGCCACGTCGGGCAGGTTGACGGTGACCACACCCTGGTTGAAGCGCCCGTAGTACTTGCGGGGATGGGCGGGCGCCGTCAGGGCCCCGGAGGGGTCCCCGGTAGCTTCGCTGAAGCGGTCGGGGGTGAGGAAGGAGCGGCAGCCCATGCAGGGGTACACGTCGCCCTTCTCCCGGCGCATGACCTTGGCGCTGATGTAGTCGGGCACCATGCGCCTCGCGGTGCACTCGGCGGCGAGCCTCGTCAGCCACCCGTAGGGGGCGCCCTCGCCGACGTTGTGGTCGTCGAGGATGTAGAGGAGCTTCGGGAAGGCCGGGGTGATCCAGGCCCCCGCCTCGTTCTGCACCCCCTGGATGCGCTGGCGCAGCACCTCGGCCACGACCATGGCCAGGTCGTCTCGCTCGGGCCCCTCGGGCACCTCCCCGAGGTCGAGGTTGAGCGAGACGAAGGGGGTCTGGCCGTTGGTGGTGAGCAGGGTCAGGATCTGGTACTGGATGGTCTGGACGCCCCGGGTCACCTCGTCGGCCAGGCGCTCGGAGACGATGGAGGCCACCTGGTCGTCGGAGGCGCGGACGCCGGCGTCGGAGAGCTCGGAGCGCACCCTCTCGCGGATGCGGCGGCGCGACACCTCCACGAAGGGCGAGAGGTGGGCCAAAGACAGGGTCTGGCCCCCGTAGGTGTTGGAGGCCACCTGGGCGATGATCTGGGTGGCGATGTTGCAGGCCGTGGAGAAGGAGTGGGGCTTCTCGATGCGGGTCTCGGAGATGACGGTGCCGTTCTGCAGCATGTCCTCGAGGTTAACAAGCTCGCAATTATATGAGTTTTGAGCGAAGTAGTCGGCGTCGTGGAAGTGGATGACGCCCTCGTCGTGGGCCCTGGAGACCTCCTCGGGGAGCAGGATGCGCCTCGTGATGTCGCGGGAGACCTCCCCTGCCATGTAGTCGCGCTGGGTGGAGATGAGCACGGGGTCCTTGTTGGCGTTCTCCCCCTTGGCCTCCTCGTTGGCCAGGGCCAGGAGCGACAGGATCGCGTCGTCGGTGGTGTTGGCGCGACGGGCGAGCTCGCGCCTGTGGCGGTAGCGCTCGAAGGCCCGGGCCAGGTTGAAGCGGTTGAGGAGCATGAACTGGTCCTCGATGAGGTCCTGGACCTCCTCCACCTCCGGGACGCACCCCTCCATCTCGAAGCGGTTCTGCACCACGGCGCACACCGCATCGCAGGTGATCCGGACCTGGAGGTCGCTGATGCGGTCGGCCTCGGCCACGTCGCCGACGGCCCCGCGGATGGCGGCCTCGATCTTGGAGCGGTCGAAGGTCTGCTCGGTGCCGTCTCGCTTGATGATCTTCATGACGAACCCTCTCTCGCCGGCCCTTGGGGCCGGCCTCTCGCAACTCTCAGGCGACGCCCTTGGGGCGGATGTCGACGACGACCACCGAGGAGTGGGCGAACCACTCGTCGAGGGCGTCCATGAGCCTCATCACCTGGCCCCCGGTGAGGTCGGTGGACGAGGTACGGATCCGCGAGACCGCGTCGTCGATGACCCCGGGGTCCGTCCCGTCGAAGAGCCGGGGCTCCATGACCTTCCCGGGGTCGATGCCGGCGGCGGCAGCGACGCGGCGGGCCAGCTGGTCCGGCACCGGCAGGAGCCCGGAGCCCATGGCCCTGAGAAGGCCCGGCTCCAGACCCAGGACCTCGCCCAGGGCCCCGTCCCAGTCGGGGCCGACGGCGCCGCGCAGGCGGGAGGCGTCCAGGGCGCGGCAGCGGCCCTTGAGGCCGCTGACCTCGTCGACGGGGACCCCGAAGAGCTTCGAGAGGCGCCTGACGGTGGGGGCCGGCGGAACCTTGCGGCAGCGGAAGACCCACCCCTCCACGGTCTTCTCGGACCTGCCCGTGGCCTCGGCGACGGCCCCGGCGTCGAGGCCGGCGACCTTCATGCAGTGGGCCAGGCGCAGGGAGAAGACCTGGACGCGCCTCTCGGCATCGGGGGCTGCGACGGCGGTGGTGACGGACTCATCCATGGGGCCTCCTCCTTGGCTCTGTCAGGTTGATCCCAACCTGAAACTCTCGTACATATTAACATCTGTCTGAAAGGCAACCGTACTCAACCTGCACGTTTTCTAAAAAATCAGGAACGGTTCTCCAGACTCACCCCATGGAGAAATCGGCATCTGCGGCCATATCGGCTCCGCGGACGCCGGAGTTCTGGACCTGGGGCCGAAGGGGCGACCGGGACGTCCTCGGGACGTCCTGGCCCTCGGACCTGAGAGACGCCGCCTCGGCGGCCCACCGGCGCTCCATGGCCTCGTCCCAGGTGGGGCGGCGCCCCTCCGGGGGCACGGACACCGTCGCCCTCGACCCGGAGAGGCGTACCGGGTCCCTGCCCTCGCGACCGGTCCCGGAGCACCCCTCCAGGGCCACCGCCTTCTCGGCCCCGACCATGCGCCGGATGTCCCGGGCGTAGCCGGCGGCGGCGCCCCCGAGGGTGCGCCCGCACTCCCTCGGGTTCATCCAGAGGGCGCCGGGGGCGCCGTCGGGGCCCTCCGCCACGAACTCCTCGGGCACGAGGCAGAGGCACTCGTCGGCCCTGCGGGTGGCGTCGCGGGTGACGTCGCGCCAGCCGCCGCGGCCCTTCAGGAAGGTGACCGAGAGGTCCACGGCGCCGGAGCGCTCGACGCCCTCGATCCAACGGCGGTGGGAGGCGGCCAGGTCCTTGGGAGCCCAGGCCCTCACCTGGGCCCCCGGGTGCCTCTTGGCGGACTCGACGGCCCCCATGAGGGCGGCCATGCCCGTGTCGAGGCGCACCGGCACGAGCACCCGGGCCGCCCCCGCCTCGAAGGCCTCGTCGGCCCGGCGCTCGGCCCACTGCTCCACGGCGTGGAGCGGGCTCTCGGGGCTCGCGGGGCACAGCCGCCACTGGGGGTTCGCCTTCCCGGAGGGAAGGGACGGCTGCTGGCGGGGGTCGCACCCCTTGGACCTCTCCCCCATGGTGCAGAGGGCCACGGAGGGCCCCTCCCAGGCGGCCTTGGGGTCCCGGGCCGTCGGCGGCGCGGCGGCGGCGACGTCGACGACGCCGTCCGGGGCGAGCCCGGCGGCCGCGAGGGCGGCGGGGCCGCAGACGGTGTCGGGGGCCTGGCCCGCGGCCACCCGGGCGAGGGCCTTGCAGATGGTGCCGAGGTAGACCCCCTGGGTGACCCCGGCCACCGAGAACGTCGCGTCGGTCTCGGGGGCCGCGTAGGTGGCGCCGGCGACGGCCTCGAGCCAGCGGGACCTCATGGAGCGGTTCTGGCTGAGGACGGCGCAGCCCACGGCGAGCAGCGCCTCCTCGGCCCCGAGGCCGTCGGGCTCCGCCGGGGACCCCATGACCTCTTTGAGGGTGCCGCCCCAGTCAGCCACGGCGACGTCGGCGACGCGGGAGGGGCGGGTGAGGGCGAGGACGGCCCCGCCCATGGTCTTGAAGGCGAAGCGGCCGAAGCCGGGCACCTCCACGGAGACGGGGCACTGGTAGTCGAGGCCCCTGGGGTCGTAGTCCGCCGCGGTGAGGTGCCCGCGGGTCCGCTCCACGGCCCTGCGGGCGGCCCCCTGGGCCCCGCCGGGGGCGGCCGCGTCCAGGTCGTCCCGTCGGAACCCCCAGGCCCCGCCGGACTTCTCCCCCGAGATCTGGCCCGCGGCGGCGCGACGGCGCACCGTGGCCTCGGAGACGCCGAGGGCCTCGGCGGCCTCGCGGGTGCCGACCACCTCGTCGCCCCTGCCCGCCGCGGCAGCGCGATCGGCGAGGAGCGCCGCGAGGCCGTCGGATACCTCCACCCGGTCGGTGAAGGGGTCGGCCACCGCCATGGGGACGCCGGCGGCGGCGCACGCCGCCATGAGCGAGCCGGTAGCCGTGGGGCGCGCTCGGCGCTCCTCCCAGCCCTCGTCCCGGCCCCACCAGGCGACGCAGACGTCCGCCATGGAGGCCAAGGCGCGGTTGCGCATGGCCATGGCCTCGGACCAGCGGGCGGAGGAGTCGTCCGTGGCGGTGGAGACGTCCTTTGCCCGGGAGATGCGCGCCTCGAAGGCGTCGCGGCCGAACAGTCCCCCGCGGGACCAGCGGCTCTCCATGCCGGCCATGGGCAGCACCACCGACTGGGTCACGGCCAGGTCGGGCCGGCGGGAGGCGAGGGCGGCCGCGGCGTCGAGGGCGACCTGCTCGAAGCCCTGGCCGGCGCCGCTCACGACGCGCAGGGAGCGGGCACCGGCGCGGTCCGCCAGGCTCTCGAGGATCTCCGCCGTGCGCTCCTCGGCCCGCTCCCAGTCCTCCCGGGCCTGGCGCCCGGAGTGGCCGAAGGAGCGCCCAGAGGCCGCAGCCCCGGCGCTCTCCGCGATGTGCCCGGGGCGGGGTCCGCAGACGACGACCGTGAGGGCACCCTCGGGCGACGGCGGGACGGCCTGCGGGGCTTTCGCGGCAGCCTCGGCGGCCTCGGCCTCAGGGGCCGCCGCAGGGGCCGCCTCCACGGCACCCTCCCGGCTCCCCTCCGCGGGGCGGATCGCCGACGGGGCCCTCGCGGCCACGGCTTCGGCCGCCTTCCCGCGGGAGGGCTCCGGGACGGCGGGTCTGACCCCGAGGCTTCCCTGGGTTCTTGCCCGGGTCTTGGCCTCGTCGTAGAGGGAGCCGATCCAGGAGTGGTCCCCGGAGATGCCGGGACAGGCGACGCCGAGGTGCTGGAGAATCCCCGCCACGACCACGCGGCCCGGGATCTGTCCGGGGGTGGCGGCGCCCGCGGCCTGGGGCTCCCTGCCGTCGTCAGCGACGGCCACCACGGTGGAGGACTCGGACGACATCGCCCTCATCCACTGGATCTGGCGCTCCACCGTGCGCCCGTTCGGCCCCCCGTCGAGGGCGACGAGGGACGCCATGTGGGCGGGGAGCTCGGCGGCGGTGCCGCCGAAGGCGAGGTGGGGGGCGCTGCGGTGCCTCTCCCCCGCCACGGCGGCGCTGCCTGCGGACAGGTCGACGAGGTAGTCGGCCTTGCCGTCGGCGAGGAGCTGGCGGCCCTCCTGGGACGTGCAGAACGTGAGCATCTTCCTATCCCCTTTCACGCCACGGGACCTGTGGGTTTCCAGGGGATTCTCGGCCAAGGGGGGAGGCGCCGCCCCCGGTGGGGGGCCGCAGGGCGGGCCGGGTCCGGACCGGCCCGCGTTTCCGCAGATAAAAAAGGTGGGCCCCGGAACCGGGGACCATTCGTCCCTGGGTTGCCGGGGCCTACCGGAGCCCCACCGGGGCGCACATGGCGGAGAGCCTCACGAGGAGGGCCTCCACGTCGTCGGCCGGGCAGAACCTCGCCCAGGCCTCGCCGCAGGCCGGGAGGTCCTTGCGGCTGCAGCACACGAGCGGGAGCCCCGCGCGGTACCGGGCGTCCACCACATGGAAGAGCACGGACACCGACCAGGCGCTGGCCCGCTCGCTGCCGAGGTCGTCCAGGATGAGGAGGCCGGCGCCGGAGGCGTCGGCCACGGGGTCGCCCCCGCCGTCGAAGAACGCCCTCGCCCCGGCGAGGAGGTCGGCCACCGTGACCATGCGGCAGCTCCTGCCCTCCCCCGCCCACACGACGGCCCCGCGGTCGTCCCGGCACGTCAGGAGGTTCGACTCCACCCAGGCCGCCCCCACCTGAGCGGCCAGGGTCGTCTTGCCGGTGCCGGAGGGGCCCCAGATGCAGAAGCCGCAGCCGGAGCCGCAGGCCTCGGCCATGGCGGGGGCCGCCGGGTTCGTCTCGGTGCCCAGGGCCCGCTCGGGGATCCCCGACCTCCTCATGAGCCTCCCCTTGGCCGCCTCCACCACGGACCGGCTCCGCTCCTCCCGGGCGGCCGCGGCCGCCGTGGCCTCCCCGGCGCAGCCGCAGGGGCCCGGGATGGCGACCGTGCGGCCGCAGTGGGGGCAGACCCAGGGCCTGAAGGCCGAGGCGGCGGCGGATGCGGCCCGGGCCAGGGCGTCCGGGCCCGTCATGGCGCTCCCCCCTCCCGCTTGGACCAGGAGAACCTCGAGAAGTCGGCGCGGGCGCCGTCCCGGGTGGCCCGGAGCAGGTGGTCGGCGAAGGTGTCTCCGTCGAACACCCTGGAGGGCTTGACCATGGAAGCCGTGCCCCCGTCGCTCCCCCAGCGCCTCGCGAGGTCCGCCGCCACGGACCTGAGGTCCGTCGGCGACCTGCCCTGGGCGAGGAGGGCGACGATGGGGGCGAGGTTCGCCTCCGTGGGCCTGAACCTCTTCCCGGAGGCGTCGTTGAGGGCGGCGAGGACGTCCCGGGCCTCGCGCTCCAGAGAGGTTCTGCCGTCCAGCTCCACGAGGGCCCGGCCGAGGCCCGCCGTGGGCCCGGGGCCGATGCCTGCCTTGAACCTCAGGTAGAGCATGAGGCCCTCCCCGTCGTCGGACCCCAGGCAGAGCTCGACCTGCTCGGCGCTGAGGCAGAGGGGCCCTGCCTGGGCCCGGCCCGTGGGGCGGACGGGTGCGGCGTCGCGGGCCACGGCTACCCCTCCCCTGCCGCGGAGGCGATCTCCGCGGCCGCCTCGAGGACGGCGGCCCTGGCCCCCGCCTCGGGGTCCCCCTCGAAGGAGCGGGCGGAGAGGGACCGCACCAGGGCCCCCTTGGGGTCGCACACGCAGGTGGCCGCCGTGCGGCCGCCGGTCAGGGGGGACACCGAGGAGACGACGCAGAGCATCTCCCCGTCGGCCAGCCCTGGCGGTCGGAAGAACCCGGCGAGCACCTCCGGGTCGGCCGAGATGGCCGCGAGCTCGACGGCGCTCACACGCACGCACCCCCCGCGAGCCCGGCACCGAGGCCCTGCTCGTCGTCGTGTCGGCGGGGGCGCCGCCTCTGGGAGCGCTCCACCGTGACCGGGGCCCCGACCCTCTCGCAGATCATGTGGGCCATCTCGTAGGCCCAGCCCTCCGACGCGCAGAGGCAGACCTGCTCCTTCTCGTCGTCCACGTGGATACTGACGGCAAACATCGCGATCGCCCTCCTTAAGATGGCTCGGTCGCACCTCCGGCGACCCTTCGCGCTGTCCGCCGGGCGTGGCTCCCGCCGCGCCCGGGGAGCCTACGGGCGGCGCTGGTAGGCCAGGTACTCCTCGTAGGTCATGGACGTGTTCTGCCCCATGGTCCTCGCGCCCCGGATCCGGCTCTCCACCGCCCGGACCCTCTCGTCGCCGTCCACCTCGCGTAGGACCGGCCGCACCCCCCGGGAGGCGGCGTCGCGCCATGCGGCCATGACGCCGTCGTCGCCCCCGTGGCGCACCGCGACGACCTCCTCCGGGGCGCGCCTGAAGGCCCAGCCCTCCTCCTCCGGGAGCCCGAGGGAGGAGAGGTGGCGCCGCACCCAGGAGAAGCCCTGGGTGATGAGGTTGCGCCGGTCGATCCTCAGGCCGCCGGAGAGATGGAAGCCCCTGCGGGAGAGGCCCTCGAAGACCTGGCGGCCCACCGACAGGGGGGCGCCGAGGCAGAGGTAGCCGGCCCAGGCGCACTGGTCGGAGGTCAGGGGGCCGCCGCCGCGGCCGAGGACGGCCTCGGCGGCGAGGGGCGACCACGAGCCGTCCCCGGGAAGCCCCCGGACGATCCCCTCGATGTCGGGGGAGGCCCCGGTCGGCGCCTTCGGGGCCTCGGCGACGCCGGCCCGGGCGGTGTCGCCGCAGGAGGTCCGGCAGGTCGTGGCGGCGCGCCCCTCGGCCTCGGCCCTGAGGTCGGCGAGCCAGCCCTTGGGGGGAGGGTCCATGGCGAGGAAGGCGTCGGCCACCTCCCGCTCGAGTCTCGAGGGTCCCTCGGCCCCGAGGGACGCCAGGGCCACCCTCAGGGGGTGCCGGCCCTTCCCGTAGGGGCGCCCCGAGCGGGACCGGCCGGTGACGAAGGTGGAGGCATGGGGCAGCATCCTGGGGTCGCCCCGGTTCTCCGCGAGGTTCCTGACGTAGGCCGCCAGGGCGTCCGCCGGGGTCGCCCCGGTCTCCCGGAGGATGGCATCGAGGTCGGCCGAGAGCTCCCTGGCGTCGCCCTCGGAGATGGCCTGCCGGGACCCGGAGGCGCCGCGACGGACGCGGTCCATGGCCATGATGGCCTCGACCGAGGTCAGCCCCTTGACCGAGGCCCTCTCCAGGGACAGGGCCTGGAGGGCGTCGGGGGAGCCCCCGCGGTCGCGGACGGCGGAGGCGGCCTCGGTGACCTGGGAGAGCTCCGCCAGGAGGTCCCCCACGGACCGGGAGACCCCGGGGGGGCCGGGGGTCTCCGCCGGGGTCTCCAAGGGGTCCTGGCGGTCGTCCGCGGCGACCTCCACGGGGCATGCCCACCAGGTGTTCTTGGAGAACTTGCCGCCCGAGAACCCGGGGTTGGTCCGGGTCACGAGGCCCGTGGCGCAGAGCAGGGAGAGGCCGTTCTCAAGGGAGTCCATGCCGATGCCGAGCCAGCGGCAGATCTCGGACTTGGAGACGCAGGCCCAGAGGCCGGAGCCCTCCCCCCGGGAGACGGAGAGGACGGACAGCAGCCTGACGAGTTGCAGGAAGAGGTCGGCGCACCGAGGCGGAAGGCCCTCGATGTCGTCGAGCCCGACGGGGCCGTCCGAGGACAGCAGGCTCCGCCGGACCTCGGCGGCGCGCTCGGGGGTGTAGGTGGTGTGGTGGGTCCTGGCCCTGCGTCCCCCGAGGCAACGGCGCCCCCTGAAGTCCACCGACCCTACACCGCCGGAGGTGTAGGAACTGTCGAGATCGGCGATGAGCCCCCGGTCGGGACGGACAAAGATCTGGCCACCGAAATAGGAGCTGTGAATTCGGTTTGTCGTGGTTTGGAGGATGGTATCCATGCTATGATTTCCCCAGTTCTTACTTGTGGATCGGGAGCAAGTGTTTTCCAGGCAGATGCTTCCGGTCGCAAACCCGCCTTCTTCTCCAGGGGCGGGTTTTTTGTTAGCCATCATCCTAGCATCACAGATGCCGCATCGGGCTGAAAATGGTCCATTTCGTGTGGCGAAAGCCATTTTTTTCGCGGCGAGCGGTGGGATAAGTAACGCAACCTAGCCGTGTTAATTTTTCTGACTGCACTGTCTAGCTGGGATTTCTCAGCCGTTCAGGTTGAATTAGGTTGCATTCTCCGGGAAGGGCGTCGCCGAAGGTCCGAAACCTGATGGCCTGTGACGACACGCTAACCCCCCTCGGGGTCGTCACGCTAGAACGGCCCACACCCCTTCCCTCTCTGTGGATCTCATTCCGGGCCCTCGGGCCCTATCTATCTTCTATCCCTATTCATATAAGGGACGGGCGCAGCCCATGGCCCGCGTTTCTCTGACCCCCATTGTACGAGGTAGGCGCCGTGGTCCTGTTCTCGGGCCCGACGTTTTTGCTGCTTGGGAGCCACGGGGACCGCTCGTCTGGGGCCCTCGGCCCGTTGGCGTTCTCCCAGTTGTTCAGCCACGGGGATCATTCCATCGGTCCTCGACCCCCTCGGTGGCTTTTTGACGTTCTCCGAGGTGGAGAGCCAAGGGGATTAACGGCCAGTCGCCGGGTCCCCGTGGCTGGCCTACGGGCTTTTCTGGCCTGTCCCCGTGGCTATCCACCTGTGGTAACGGTTCCGTGGCCGCCGTCTCGGCGGCGTTGTCCCAGCTTGTCCCTGTGGCTTCCCACCTGCGCCTTTGCTCCCTATGGGCCCATGGAGGGAAACGCTGGGCCCATAGGGACGGCTCATCCCCGTGGCTCACGAACTGGGGTTTTGAGGGGATGTGCTCCCTGGGTGACGGTCGTCGCCCTTCTGCCCCTGTGGCTGTCTGCCTCGCGTTTTCCATCAGGGGGCCATGGCGCGGTCCTCGGTCACATGCAGCCGCTCCCCCATGGGGGGTCGGATGGGCCCCGGGCCGGGGCGGAGGTTCTGCCACGCCGTGGCCGGCGCGCCTTTTGGGGCCCCTGTCCCCGGATCTGTCCGGATGCCTTCGTTCCGGCAAGTCCGATGCGGGTTCCTAGGGTAGTTCCGGAAACGGAAATCGTCATGGACCTCCGTTATCGGTACCAAGGAGCTTCAATAAAACCGCAGGTAGACAACGTATCGATAATGGAGCATTTCAATAACGGGCGACGGGTTTTCTTTTCCGGAAGCGCAACGCGCGGAAACCGGTTTCGTTGAAGCGACACTGGTTGCATAAATCTATGAAACCAAAACGACCTTCGGGAGAGACGACGGGGCCGACCCCCGATCCCATCATTTGAAAAACGAAGGGCGCCCCCGGATCGTGCCGGGGGTGCCCTTCGTCAGGCCGTCCTGTGTGGTTCGCGGGTGCCTACATGGCGGCCGCGAGCTTCTTCGCGGACTTGTAGAGGCCCTCCGCGTTGAGGTTTCGACTCCACGCAGAGTCCAGGTACACCACGGGGCACCCGATGCCGCCGGTGTCGCAGATCTCCTCGATGCGACCCTGGAGCTGGTTGGCGATGAAGCGGGCGCCGCCGCCGTAGATGTAGACGACCTCGCAGGAGGTGCCCACACGGCGCCAGACGCTGGTGAAGGTGTCTGCGATGGCCTCGACCAGGGTGGGAGACACGCGGTCGACCTCCTCCATGACCCGCTCGCGGATGCGGCGCGCCTTCAGGGTTTGCTCCTCGGGGTCGATCTTGGGAAGGAGGATTTTCTCCACGGCGCCACGGCTCTCCGCCTGGATACCGGTGTTGGACTGGCGGAGACGGTCCACGACGTCGTCCAAGACGTTGCCGAAGCCCTGGTTGATCGACTTGGAGCACTCGGTGTTGATGGATCCGCCCGAGAAGACCGGGAAGTTCACGGTCCCCTCCCCCACGTCGATGCCGATGACGTCGCCGAGCCTCATGAGGACCTCGCCGGTGTAGGAGGCGTCGATCGTCGCGCCGTTGGAACGGGCGAGGGTGAGGGCGGCCTCCATGAACTCGGGTCCCGTGCTGCGGAGGGCGGCCAGGGCGGCCACGCCCTCGGGGACCACAGCCACCTCGGTGAAGGTGACCTTCACGTCGATGTCGTGGCCGTAGTTGTGGCAGATGACGTGGTGAGGCTCCCTCATGAGGCGGTCGCGGTACTCGGTGCGGTGCTCCATGTAATCGTCGATGGGCAGCGCCACCGACAGGACGCAGTCGGCGCAGAGGCTCTCGGGGACGTCGCCGGCGCTGTCCTTGGCGGCCGCGGCGATGGTCTGGGACGCGACGACGTCGAGGGCGAGCAGCACGGAGAGGGGCTCGTGGCTCTTGGGCACATGGGCGTCGATGTGGAACTGGGTCATATGGCCGCCGGAGGTGACGGCTCGGGTCCCGAAGAGCAGGCGTCCTGCGCTGGTGGCGGGCACTGCGGAGGAGACCACGGTCGCCTCGAGGTGGTTCGCGAGGTCGTCCACGGCGTCGAGGTCGAGCTCGGGGTCGAGGCGAGAGGAGCTCGTGTAGGTCATGGCCGAGGGGACGTCGATCGGGTGGGTCGTGCCGTCGATCTCCACCTTGCCCTTCACCAGGCCGTTGCCGATATCCAGGCCGGCGATGACGTTGTAGTCGGTCTTCACGGTCTTCTTGGTGCTCTTGGTCGTTGTCGCCAAAGCTCTCCCTTTCTAGTGCTCTCCCCTACCCCTGATGCCTGTGGTGGCTGCTCAGGAGAAGTCCAGGAGCCGGTTGATGTCGCTTGCGTCCAGCGTCTGCCCCGCCGGTTGCGGCGAGGCCGCCTTGGGCGGGGTCGAAGGTGCCTCAGGGGCTGGCTCCGTGACAGGGGTCGCCTGCTCACGGGCCTCCTGGGTGTGCTCCTTCAACGCGCGCCTCCGACGGCTGGTCCTCGGGGGACGGACGTCTCCGGTGCCGTGCTCCTTGATGTAGAGCGCCAGTACCATGCGGATGGACAGCGACTTGTTCCGTTGGTTCTCGATCCACTCCCAGACAAGGTCGTTGTCCACGACAGGGTTGTCGTTCACGTCCAGGGTCTCCCCCTCCGGGATGCAGATGGTTACCGTGTCGGCCATGGTGCCTCCTTTCTCACCGATCCTCGCTGCCGAGTTCTTAACTCAGATATTAAGAGATTATTATTATAAGATAATAAGAGGATATTAATAGAGGGAGTCGGTCGTTATTGACCGACGGTCATGCTGGAAATCGTTCCTGACAGGATTCTAGCCGAAAGGACCGGGATTGTCCCTGTAGTCAAAACTAGGAATATCGTGTCAATACTACTGGCAATAAAATCGTGCTAGATAGTGTCGTAAATATATGAGCTACCCAATCGACTTTTGGGCATTCCAGAATATCGGAAACGGGAATTACATTTCCGGAAGTACGTCGTTCCCTTATTGGAACTCTGACTCGGTTTCCGACTCTTGAAAGTCAATAAACCAAGACAATAAGAGAATAAGAGAATATCAATATAAGAGGATATGAATTAGCGATGGATGGCCTTGGGAGGATCCGAGCCCGAGGGGCGGTGCGGCTCGACCGCGGCAGGGTTCGACCCGGGGTTCACCCTTCACCGTGGGATGACCGGTGCCTCCTCCGTGGGACCCGCCCCGGGGAGGCCGGCGAGACCTGCGTCCCCCTCCCCTACCCCTCGGACTCGACCGCGGCGCCCTGTGGGCGCGGCCCGGTGCCCCATCCACGACGCAGGCCCGGATTGTGGCCGGAATGCGAGCGTTTTCCCGTTGAATCGGGGTTTTCCCTCGACGGGTTCTCGACCTGGGCCATAGGCGACGGTTCCTACCCTGGGGACTGGCGATCGTCCCTCGGGCGGTTGCCACTCCCCCACCGGTGCACGTCTGTCCATGGGATCTGGGGCGCCGCGGGCTGGTCCCTGGCACTGCCGGCGCGGGGAGCCCCGTCGTCCGGGCCCTTTGGTCGGAGTGCTCGCCTCCCCTTGTCCGGAACCCTTCCGGGTGGACCGGTTCGCTCCATCCCGGTTCCCCAGGGATCTTCGTTCTGGAGGCCCCCTTGGGGGCGGAGGTATTGAAAACGGTCATGCCGTTTTCCGGATCCGGGATCCGTTCTTTCCGGATTCGTTTTCTCCATCCGATTCCGATATTGCAATCCAACTCCGGGGCCATGTTTCAATGTGAGTGTTCTTGGTTCCGGCATGAACACGGAGGTGTTCAATAGCGTTTTCGATACTTGGAGTCCTACTTCCGGAACCCGATAATGTGGAAGTCGGAAATGAATCCAATAGCAGGATGTCAATAACCAATACCCAATCCCCGGGCTCTGGGCTCAAGGGAGAGCATGCGGAGTGCATTGACGGAAGCGGTCGGGAAAAGGAGCGCGGCAATCCCTCTTTTGGTGGAAGGTATCGATAAACCCAAGGTAAATGATGGGTGACGGGTCATAGCTGCCACCCCTGGCCCTTCCCAAGGGGCTAGGGCGGCCATGATGGGAAGTGGCTTCCCGCCGCGGATTGGGTTCACGACCGAGAGTTTCCGGCAGTGATTCCGGTTTTGGATTAGGTCGTTCCGATAATGTTTTCGGAATAGAAAAAACGATATTGACTACCGTTTCCGGCATGACAGTCAGTATTGGGTCACCATTGGATTCAATAGTTCCGGCACCTAGTCAATAGTGCAGGTGGACTTCCGATATTTGCCTGCGCTATTATCGGAAACAGAATCTTTAGTCCGAAAGCGTTTTCGGAAACGGGTCAATAACCGAGTCAACAGTGGAATCCGTGTCGCCTCATCGACCGATAGGGGAGTGCCGGAGGTCTCGATCTGGGAGGGACCAGCTATGAGTGACGCTTCGTTCGCCGGGTCTCCGGACGACTACACCTGCGACATCTGCGCCCTCACCGGTCTTGCCAAGGAGACCGTCGATGAGGCCGTCGAATGCTTCCGGGACGAGGACAAGGACTGGTGGTCCAACAACGTCGTTGAGGCCGACGGGACCTGGTGGTGCACGGAGCAGCACAGGGAGAAAATCGAGTACTTCCTCGCATATCCCTTTGTTCTGAGCAGCTGGACCGAGCATCACGGTATGGTCTACAGCACCGTCAACTCCTTCCTGAAGTATCACCACCTCTACGAGACCAACTCCAGGAAGCAGCGTCAGCTTTACGGCGGATCCCGCAAGCAGTACGTCTGCATCGACACCAAGCTCGCCGACGCCCTGATCGAGCGTTACTCCCATGGGGGAGAGGTCGTCGACGGGGAAATCGAGCGGGGGTCCGGCAACAGGGCCCCAAGAGGTGTCGACGAGGTCGGACCGGCCCCTGCCGCTACCGAGCCCTTCGGCTATCCTTCGGCCGCTCCGGGCACCTCCGGTCTGCCTTACGGGGGGCCTGTCTCCGACGAGGTCCGTGCCCAGCTGGAGATTCGCATCCAAGAGAAGGACGATCGCATTGATGGCCTCGAGGAGGAGGTCAGGGCCCTTCGGGACGAGATCGAGCGCAGGGTGCAGCAGGAGCGCGACAGGGGAGAGGCTGCCCTTCAGGAGGCCCAGAGACGCTACGAGGAGCTGAGCGAGCGCTACGAGAAGCTCTATGCGGACTGCGTCCGCCTCTCCTATGCCGCCGGTTGCTCCAGGCAGGTCCTCAAGAGGGTCGAGTCCGCCCCCTTCGGCGTCCGCATCTCCCGGAAGAAGTACACGCGCCTCATCGAGGGCGCCGTCAAGGAGGTGGGGGACACCCAGGCCCCAGACAAACCCTCCTCGGACGGGGCGGGGTCCCAGACGTACGACGAGCCCGTCTACGATCCAGGCGACTGATTCTCTGCTCGCAAAGACAAGACGACGGTTTTTAGGGTCCCGGGACGGCGGGACCCTACCTATATAAAACGAGCATCTTGTCCATATCAGACCGGTGGAACACCCTTCTTGTTTTGTTCCACTTCGGATGAGATTCAGAGAAAAACGAGGTAGATGACTCGCAGCTGAAGAGAAACACATAAGTCCCCTGAATACGGTTTACGATGTTCACGGGTGATGCAACCTGAAATATCGAAACCGAACAGAATGGGGACGGCGTGGGGAAGACGGTCCTTAGCAGGCGAGGCTTCTGCGTCGCTCTCACGGCCATGGCAGGTGCCCTTGCCTTTCCGGTGAAATCCCTCGCGGCCCAGCCGGCGCAGAAGATCCTTGTCCCCACCGTCTCCAAGGTGTGTTCCTCCAAGGAGGCGGTGGTGGGGGAGAGGGTCTCGTTCACCGTCACCGTCAACGCACCCTCGGTCTACCCGGCGGACTCCACCTATGCCATCGAGTTGACCGACTCCTCGGATCCGGGCCTTACCCCTGTCGATGGTAGCTTTCGGATTCATCTCCCGGACGGCGTCGAGCGCGACCTTGGCTCCGACATCGCCGTCACCGCGTCCGGTTGGACCCTTTTCGTAGACGACCTCAAGGGCCTCTGTGCCGAGGGCGGCTCTTTCGCCGTCTCCTATGAGTGTGAGGCCGAGCGTCCCGGTTCGTACGTCAACGCCGCTTGGGCGACCTTCCCGGGTAGCGACGGGGGGAGGGACTTGACGAAGGTCTCCGAGACCTCTGTCGAGTATGCCTGGCCCGAGGCCGAGATGCCCCGCACGCGCCAGACATCCGGAACCCTCAAGGGTGTTGTCGGGAAGACCGGAGACACCGACAACCTGACCCCCGTATTTGCAGGGATCGCCGCCGCTGCCGCTGGTGTCACCGGCGCCGTCATCGGTTGCCGCCGCGGCAAGGACGACGAGGGGACCCGTGAATAGCCTCTGGCGGCCCAGGCTCGCGGCCGGGGTGTCCTTGGGGGCGATTGTGCTTGCGGTCAAGGGTTGCCCTGTCGCTCCCGTCTCCGATGCGACCCCGGTGGTTCTCGTCGCGGCCGCCGCATCGGTCTTCAGCTGCCTCGTCGCCCTGGCCCTCATGGGCTGGGACTTCCTGTGGGGTGGTTTCGGTGACTAGGGAGACCAAGGGATCTGCCAAGGGGCGCCTAGGCCGCATCCTGCCCGTCCTGGGCATGGCGCTCGGCCTCGCCCTCATGGCCAGCTTCCCCTTGGTCGAGGCCGTCGACGCCGCCCGCAGGGCCGACGTGGCCGCCTCCATGGACCTCGCCGACAGGGAGGCCGACCGCAGCGCCGACGAGGCCCTCCTCGCCAACGCCGAGGCCTACAACGCACGCTTGGCGGGGAAGGGCGCCGACGGCGTCGAGGTGCTCCCCTACGGGCTCCAGCTCTCCAGGGACGGCCACGACACGGCCTTCGGCTACGTCAAGGTCCCCGCGATCGGCCTCGTGATGCCGATGTACCGGGGTACCTCCGACGCGTCGCTTTCTGCAGGTGCCGGCCACATGGAGGGCACGTCCCTGCCCGTCGGCGGTGCCTCCACCCACGCCGTGGTCACCGGCCACTCCGGCATGGAGGGCATGCGCGCTTTCGACGACCTGCGCCGCCTCTCCGAGGGCGACGTCTTCGGATTCAAGGTGTTGGGCAGGACCGTCTGCTACCGGGTCACCTCATCGGAGGTGGTGGAGCCCGACGACCTCTCGAGCCTTTCCATCGAGCCCGGCGCCGACAGGGCGACCCTCGTCACCTGCACCCCCTACGGAATCAACTCGCACCGCCTTTTGGTCCACGGCGAGCGCTGCGAGGTCCCCGCGGGCTTCGATGGCGCCGTGGGCGTCGTGGAGTCCATGGCCCACGACACGCGCGTCTGGGTCCTCCTCCTGGTGATCTTCGTCCTCCTCGGCGTTTTCGCCGGGAGGAGGGTCTCGAAGGCGCTCCGCAAAGGGCGGGGCGGCGCCTGCGAGGGGAGGGGAGGGCCTATGACCTAGAGCCGCCCCCGTGAGAGGGGCCGGGGAGCCCCAGGAAGACAGAGGCCCCGGGAGACCCGGGGCAGAGAGAAGGAGAGACACATGTTCAGCCCCAAGTCCAAGATCGCCTGCGCCGCCCGCGCCGCCTGCGTCGCCGGCCTGTCCCTGTCCCTTGTCGGCGGCGTCTGCGCCCCGGCCGTCCAGGCTCTCGCGGCCGAGGGCGCCGGTTTCGCCATCACCGGTGCCGTGCAGGGCGAGTCCTACCGAGTCCACAAGCTCTTCGGCGGCTCCTTCACCACCGATGCCGAGGGCAAGCTCCACATGGGCGACATCACCGTCAACGCCGCCAACCAGGCGGCCGTCATCGGCGCCCTCAAGGCCTCCGGCGTCGAGGTCGAGGACGCCAAGCCGGAGTCCATGAGCGACGTGGCCTGGGCCAACAAGATCGCCCAGGCCGTCGCCGACCTGCCCGAGGCCAAGCGCCAATCCTTCGCCAACAAGCTCTCCGGCACCCTCTATGGCAGCGCCGGTAACGCGGACGTCACCGTCGGCGCCGACGGCACCGCCAGCGTGGCCGGCCTCGCCGACGGCTACTACCTCATCTGCGCGAGCGACGCCAACAGCGGCGACGGCTACGTGGCCACCTCCGGCATCCTCGTGCCCGTGAAGGACGGCAAGGTCGCCTCCGCCGACGGCGCGGTGGATTCCGTCGCAGTGAAGAAGTCAGTGCCCACTGTCTCTAAGAAGGTTAAGGACAACGCCACCAGCGAGGTTGGAGACGTCGCTTGGGATAAGGATTACGGCAAGGTGGCGGACACCGGCATCAAGGGTGCCGACGGTAGCCGAGTCCAGTCCGTCGGCTACGAGATCACGGGTACGGTGCCCTCCAACATCGCCGACTTCGAGACCTTCGAGTACAAGATCGTCGACATCCTTCCGGACGGCATGGCGGGTTTCGGCACCACCACCGTGCTCGAGGTTGACACGCTCGACGTCGTGGGTGTCACGATCGAGGGCAACGACTCCCCGACGGTCCCAGCCAAGTTCGTCGTATCCGAGGACGGCAAGACCCTCACCTGGTCGGTCGACGACCTCAAAGCCGCCCTCAAGACCCTCGGTGTGGCGGATGAGGTCATGAAGGATGTGAAGCTCGTCGCGCACACGAACATCCAAGGCACGGCCTTCGGCAACGCTGGCTATTGGGACAACCCTCAGTCTCTCAACAACCCGCTGGTCAACACGGCGCACGTGGAGTTCTCCTACGATCCCTACGTCGACGGCAAGGGCACCAACTCCTCCAACGAGGATCAGGCAAAGCTCTACAGCTACAGCCTCAAGGTGAACAAGGTGGGTGATGACGCCGGGGCCCTGTCCGGCGCCAAGTTCACTCTCAGTGCCGCCACCGAAGGCTCTGACCCTGTCGACTTCGGAAAGAACGTCACCGTTGGCGATGACGGAACCTTCACCTTCACGGGCCTCGAGGCCGATATCGAGTACACCCTGACCGAGACCCAGGTGCCGGCCGGCCACAAGGCCATCGATCCGATTCGCTTCAAGATCTCCGCCACCGTCTCCGCCGAGGGCGACGAGATCACCGCCATCTCGGCCACCGAGACGGCCGACCCCAGCGGCGCCGCCACCTTCACCGTGGACGACGCCACCGTGGTCGCCACCGTCGTCAACATCGCCGGCCCCCAGATGCCCGTCACCGGTATGGCCGGCATCGCGGGCGGCATCCTGGCCGGCGGCGTCTTGATCGCCGTGTCCGGCGTCAAGCTCGCCCGCGCCAAGAAGGACTCCGAGTAGGGGAGTGCCTAGGGGGCCGGGCCGTCCCGGCCCCCTTTGCCCCCCGGCCCACCAAGGGGAGGGCCGGAAACCTGCAGGAGACGAGATAGAGGAAAGGGATCTCGAGATGTCAAGCCGTACCCGCTGCGCGGACCCCAAGCGCACCATCCTGTCCATCGCCATGGCCGCCACCCTGGCCGCCCAGCCGACCCTGGCCGTCGCCGGGACCGCCGTCCAGACCCAGGACCCTTCCGACGCCGCGGTCGAGGTTTCGGTCGAGGAGGAAGGCTCCACCGCGGAGCCGCAGGAGGCGGCCCCGGAGGGCACCGGGGAGGACCTGACGGGAGGCGACGGCGGCCCCGCCGCCGAGGAGCCCACGGCCGGGCCCGTCGCGGACGAGCCGACAGGGGAGGAGCCGGCAGCGGATGCGCCGGCAGCGGAGGCCCCAGCGGCGGACGGCGGCTCCGACGCCGCAACCGTGGTCTCCCCGGAGCCCGTCCCGACCCCCGTCCCGATCCAGGGCCCGGCGGAGTCCGTCCAGGAGGCGTCCCCGACCCTCCGGCGCGCCCTCGCCAAGGAGGACCTCCCCGCACCGACCTTCTCGGTGGCCCTCGCCGAGGGCTTCGACGCCGACCACGTCGAGGTGGACCGCGACGCCATGACGGCCGTCATCGACCTCACAGTCACCAATACCAGCGTCGCCGCCGACGGCACGAGGCTCTGGGCCTGCATCTACATCGACGGCCTGGGGAGCCCCTACTTCATGCCCGGGGCCACCCGCACCGTGTCCTGGCCCGTCAAGGTCACCTCCATCGCGTCCGACGGCACCCTGACCTGGGAGCTGCCCTACCGCGGCTACACCTCCACCGACGACGTCGCCGGCGCCCTCACGCCGGCCTCCATCACGAGCGACATGGTGGCGCCCGTGAGGTGCGAGGTGCCGAGGGGGGAGTGGAGGGCCCGCCTCGACCCGGAGTCCTACGCCTACGGCGCCCAGCGCGACGACGAGGGCCGCTGGCTTCTGCCGATCGCCATTGCGGTCTCCAACGGTTCGGTCGCCTCCGCCGACACCCTCAGGGTCTCCGGCGAGAGGGTCGCCACCGAGGACCACGGCTCCCTCGCCGCCGGCGAGCGCCGCTACATCTCGGCCGCCTACTACCCGACCGAGGAGGAGTGGGCGGACGACCACGTCGACGTCTCCGTGGAGGTGACCCTCCACGGGGAGACCCGCACCCTCCGGCTCCAGTCCCACCTCCCCGACCGCTACTACCGGGCAGACGACGAGACGTGCCCCGTGGGCCTCGAGCTCGTGTCGGCCTCGGTGCCCGAGGGGGCGTCGGCGGGCGACGTGGCGACGTTCCGGGTCTCCGTCACCAACCGCGGCGACTCCGCCCTGCGGGGGCCGGTGAGGCTCGGCGTCGGCAGCCCCTCCGTGGAGATCGCCGACGACCTCGCCTCCGGCGAGACCCGCCAGGTCGACGTCCCCTACACCGTGCGAGCCTGGGACGTCACCTGCGGTAGGATCACGAGCCAGCTGGCGGCCTACGTGCAGAGGTACGAGGTCCGCGGCGCGCTGGACGTCGAGATCCCGCAGCCGGAGCCCTCCGTCGGGCTGACCGTCTCCCAGGCCGGCGACGCCCGCCTCTCCGACAGCGGCGTCTGGACGGTGCCCGTGACGGTCGATGTGGCCTCCGTCGGCGGCGCGTCCGGCCCCGTCACGGTCGAGGTGGCCGACGTCTCCCGCACCGTGGAGCTCGACGCCGGCGCCACCCGCACCGTCGCGGTGGACGTGCCCCTGACCGTCGACGACATCGTGGCCGGCGCCCTCGACGTGGGCGCCTCGGCCTCGTGGGACGGCGGGCCCTCCGTCTCCGCCTCCTGCCGCGCCGCCGTCTCCGACGGGTGCCGCGAGGCCGCCCTCGCCCCGAGGGCCTCGTTCGCCCTGGCCGACGGGGCCGACCCCTCCGCCCTCCCCGCGGCCGAGGACGGCACCGTTACGGTCCCCGTGGCCGTGAAAAACGTCGGGGTGGCGCCCCTCTCCATCGAGGTCCGCGGCCGGACCCTCTCCCTCGAGCCCGGCGCCGAGGGCGTCGTCCCCGTCGTCCTTCCCCCCTCGGCTGTCGACCCCTCCACCGGGAGGCTGAGCTTCTCGGTGCCCTACTCCCTCGAGGGGCCCTTGGGCACCGTCGCCCGCATGCTCTCCCACGAGGGCCTCGGCGATCTCTTCGCCGAGCTCCCGGAGGGTCCGTCCGACGGCGAGACCGGTGGCCCGGGTGCGGGTGACGCCGAGGGTCCCGGGGACCTCCCCGGCGACGACGGCCCCGACACCCCCGGCGACAACCCTGGCGAAGACCCCGCCGACGACCCGGTCGACGACCCGGACGACGTTCCCGGGGAGTACCCGGACGAGGGCCCCGACGCTCCCGGTGACGACCCGGGCGAGGCTCCCGGTGACCCTTCCGACGACCCGGCCGGGGACCCCGGTGTCGGCACCCCCTCCGGCCCCGGCGGCACCGGTGACGGCCGGGGCGTGACCGGCGGCACCGACGCCGTCCCTGCCGACGGCGCAGACGGCGCCGGCCAGGGTGCGGCCACGGCCGCCGCACCGCGTCCCGACGGCGCCCGCACGGGGTCCGTCCCGACCCTCGGCGCCCCCGTCGGTGCCGCCGCGGGCCTCCTGGCCGCCGGCCTCGCGGGCATCGTCCCGCTCGTCCGCTCCCTCACGGGGCGCCGCGGCCGCTAGGTTCCACTCGCTCCCTCACGGGGCGGCCCCCTTCGACGGGGGCCTCCTCCCGGGGAGGTCCGGTCCCGTGCTGAGGGGCACATCGGCCGGACGTTCCCGGGAGGCGGCCTTCGCCAGGAAAGCCCCTTCCGTCTCCTTGCCCCTTCTCTGCCCACGAGAGGATGACGCCATGTCCCGCCGAAACCCCAAAGCCGCCCTTGCGAAGCGTATCGCCGCGGTGGCCCTGTCCGCCCTCATGGTCCTCTCGACCGTCCCCACGAGCGCCGTGGCGGACGCCCTGGCTGCGGCCTCCGCCGACGCCGCCTCGCGCGAGGCGTGGGAGCAGGTGCTCGACGGCCGCATGGGCAGGCTCTACACGGTCGCCTTCGACGCCAACGGGGGCGTAGGCGAGGCCATGGACCCCGTCGAGGTCGGCGAGCCCGAGGTGACCGTCGCCGAGGCCGAAGGGCAGACGGGGGACGGGGAGGCGGCCGACCACGACCCCTCCCTGTACCGGGTGGTCGTGCCCATCCCGGACCTCTCCCGCGAGGGGTTCACCTTCGCCGGCTGGTCGACCACACCCGACAACGAGGACGTCACCGAGACGGTCACCCCCGAGGAGGGGGAGCCCTACGAGCGCGTGGTCACCCGCGCCCGTATCGTAGAGCCCGGCACCGAGCTCGACAGGTTCTCCTTCGCCGGCGACGTCGACGGCGACGGTCGCGTGGCCGACGGCGAGACCGTGGACGTCTTCGACGCCGTCGACGGCGACGGCACGCTCACCCTCTACGCCCAGTGGGCCGAGGTCCCCGTCGTGGCGGAAGACGACGACCCGGCCGACGGGTCCGCCGGGGAGGCCCCCGACCTCGACGGTCCCGTGGAGCCGGGGGAGGAGACGGTCTCCCTCGACGGCGACGAGGAGCTCGTGGCCGCCCCCGCGGCGACGTTCTCCGTGAGGGAGGCGTCGGACGTCCCCGCGAGCGCCGAGGGGGCGTTCGTCGACTCGGTGTCGGCGGAGTGGCTCGACGGGGCCGCCCAGGGAGGCGTGCTGTCCCTCTCCTGCACCGACACCACCGCGGTCTCGGCCCGTATCCGCGTCCGCGTCGCCCTCTCGGGGTCGGTGGACCATAAGGCCGGCACCGTGACCGTGCGCATCCCCAAGCAGGTGGTCCGCGGCCGCGACGGCGCCCTTCTGGGGACCCTCGCCCTCGCCGTGCCCAAGGCCCCCTCCACGAGCGCCACGTTCGCCTACACGGAGGACGGGGACTCCTACGTCCTCGCCAACACCCGCACCCTCTCGGCGGCGACCCAGGCGTCCTTCGAGTTCACCGTGGCCGGCATCGACCCCCTGAAGGTGGCCTCGGGCTCGGTCTCCGATCCCTTCGCGCCCGAGGTGCGCGTGGCCCTGCCCTCCGGCACCGTCATCGGACGCGACGCGGGCCCCCTCACCCTGGGGGTCTCCACCTACGCGGCGCTGGACAACGCCGTGGCCGTGGCCGACAAGCTCGGCGTGGCCGACAGCTCCTTCGTGCCCGAGGGTCTCAAGCTCGAGGGCGACTGGGTCTACGCCTCGTTCAAGACCTACGCCCACGTGACGGGCAGCCAGCCCTACGACCTGTCCCTCTCCGTCCGGGACACGAGCGGCGTGGCCGGGGCCCGGGTCCTGGGGGAGGCGACCCGCACCGTCGGCACGAGCCAGACCGTGTTCGGTAACGCCGCGACCCAGTACGTCTACGTGGCCTATCCCAGGTCGGCCTTCTCCGACGGCAACACCTACCACCTGTCGGTCGGCTGCGACTGGAGGGCCGAGGGCGCAGATGACGGCAACGTGACCTCGAAGAGCGCCTCGGCCGTGAAGTCCTACAGCCCCAAGGCCTTCGAGAACCCCCAGGGCGCCTTCAACGTCTTCAAGGAGGGAGCCGGGGAGTACACCTGCGACTCCGACATCGTCGAGGACGGCAAGGCCAAAGTCGCCGGCCTCTACCCGACGGCCCTGGACGAGCTGGCGGCGGGAAGGGACGTGCTCGTCTCCTGGAAGGTCGAGCAGCTCGGCTTCGACGCGGCCTACACCTGGGAGGACCTCGACGGCGACGGCGAGCAGGACGACGGAGAGTTCGGCCGTCGTCCCGTGCGCTACACGATCTACGACGACGCCGTCGTCTTCGACCACGACAAGGCCCTCACGGGTCAGGACTACGAGTTCTGCCGCATCCGGGTGTCCCGTTTCACCCAGCGGAAGTGGACCCAGTCCGACAGGACCCAGAACGCCTACCGCAACACCGGCTACCACACCGCCTGGGGCCAGGTGGAGCCGGGCGACTGGTGCTACCTACCCTGCGAGGCCGACGGGCTCGCAGGCACCATGCGCTTCTTCGCCACCGACGGATCCGGGGCCGAGAGAGAGGTGGGCACCTACACCCCCGCCACCGGCACCTACACCGCGTCCAACGGCGCCGTGGCCGACGGCGACGGCATCGACCTGCCCTCCGGCGCCGTGGCCTGGCGAAGCGAGCTCGACACCAGGGCCGACGCCCAGTGCTGGGACATCATGGCCACCGTGCGCCTCAAGGCGTCCTCGCCCAAGGTCTCCGACGCCGTGGCGGCTCTGTTCGCCGGCGAGGACGACCCCTCCACCCAGATCGACAACTCGGCCCGCCTCACCATCCTCCCCGAGTCCCGCGGCCGCGTGGTCTTCGACCGCACCAAGACCGGCCGCGACTACCTCGAGGGCCTCACGGTCTCGGTCGAGGCCGCCCAGGACGTGAGCGCGACCAACGACGTGGACGCCCAGCGCGCATCCCTTTCCTACAAGACGACGGTGACCCGCGCCTCCAACGTCGCCTCCCGGAGCAACCTGTGGGACAACGCCTACGTCCACGAGGCCTCGGGCACCTTCTGGGAGCTCCTGCCCCCGGGGGTCGTCCCCGACGTCACCTCGGTCAGGGCCCTCAACGGCGACGGCCGGAGCGCCGGCACCGTGGGCGCCGTCAGGGCCCATGAGGACTGGGAGGGGACCGGCCGCACCATGCTCGAGGTCCCCGTCACCTGGAGCACCGGCATCCGGGCCCTCGTGACCGACGGGGACCGCCGCGTCTCCGGCGACAGGTTCCGCCTCGCCTTCGAGGCCTCCATGACCTGGGCCGCCATCGCCGACTGGGGCGACGCCCCCGTCTGCCACGCCATGTACGTGACCGACTCCGACAGCCTCGCCAACGCCTCCGGGCGGGCGGGGGAGGTGCCGGGGCGGACCGGCGCCCACACCCACAGCGCCGAGGCCGCCTCGGGGGCCGAGGGGGCGTTCGCGGCCGTGGGAGGGTCCGGCCCCGTGGCCGTCTACGCCAAGTCGGCGAAGCCCCTGGGCGTGGACCGCGCCTATGCCACCGGCCTCTCCAAGTCCGTGGACGTGAACGGCGAGAACCGCTTCTCCCAAGGGCTTTCCAGCCCCACGGCCCAGGGCATCGTCCAGGACGAGCGCAACGTCTGGAGCGGCGGCGACTACACCTACCGGATCCACGTGGAGAACGACGAGGCGACCCGCCTCTCCGGCATCGTCCTGCTCGACTCCCTGGAGAACTACGACCCCTCCGGCGTCGACGCCGGGGACACCCACTGGAAGGGGGAGCTCTCCTCCATCGACCTGTCCCAGATGAGGGCCGCGGGCATCGACCCTGTGGTCTACTACTCCGGCCGTGACGACCTCGTGTTCGACGAGGGCTACCCCCTCGACCTCTCCGACGCCTCGGTCTGGTCCACCGAGCGCCCGGCCCACGTGGGCGCCGTGGCCATCGACTGCACGCGTGCGGCCGACGGCGGGCCCTTCACCCTCGACGCGGGCGCGTCGGTCTCGGCCTACCTCAGGATGTCCGCGCCCCTGGTCTCGGAGGTGGCCGCGGACAACGGCGTCTCCCCCGACGCCGTCGTCGACTCCACCCTGGCCGACATCTCCGACGAGGGCGGGTCCGGCGGCTACCACGCCTACAACAACGTCGCCATGGCCGCCTCCAAGACGAGCGCCCAGGGCGTCGCGGAGCCGTCCCAGATCGTCCATATGGACTACACCAAGGTGGGCCTCAAGGAGCGCTCCGTCGAGGTGACCAAGGTCTGGGACGACGACTCGAACCGCGACGGCACCCGCCCGGGCTCGGTGACCGTGCGCCTCCTGAGGGACGGCGCCGACACCGGCCGCACGGCGCTGCTCTCCGAGGACAACGGCTGGCACGGCCGCTTCGGCGACCTGGCCGGCGGGACCTACACGGTGGCGGAGGACGTGCCCCAAGGCTACGTCGCCTCCTACTCGAAGTCCGTGTCCGGTTCCGTCGAGTCCTGGCGCGTCACGAACCGCCATGTGCCCGAGACCGTGGCGGTGTCGGGCACCAAGGTCTGGGACGACGGCCACGACGCCGCCGGCCGCAGGCCGGCCTATGTGACGGTGGGGGTCTGGGGCACGCCGGAGGGCGGTCCGGAGAGGCTGTACCGCACGGTCCGCGTCTACGCCCCCGAGGCTCCCGAGGGCGAGGGGGCCGGCGACGAGTGGCCCTTCACCGTGGCCGGCCTCAAGGCCTTCGATGGCGGCCGAAGGGTGACCTACCGCCTGGGCGAGACGGGGGCCGAGACAGCCTACTCCTCCGAGGCCTTCCACGAGGCCTCCCAGAGCGTCGACGGGACCTGGACCATCGTCAACACCTATATGCCCTACGGCCGGCTCGACGTGGTCAAGCGGGTCGTCGGCTACAGCCCCGAAGGGGCCAGGCACCCCTTCCAGGTCCGGTTCTGGGACCGTGACGGGGCCCCGGTGACCGAGGCCGTCGCCCTCGAGGTCGCGGGCGACGAGACCTCCTACGTTCCCGGCCAGGTCTTCGAGATCCCCTCCGGCCAGACGGCCTCCTTCCCCCAGGTGGGGGAGGGTTGGACCTACGAGGTCAGGGAGCTTCCCGCCCCCGGGTGGAGCCTTGTCAGGTCGTCGGGCGCCAACGGGACGGTCAAGGCCGGCGCCACCGTAGAGGCCGCCTTCGAGAACCGCTACACGGCCACGGGCACCGCCTCCTTCGAGGCTGAGAAGGAGCTCGTCGGCCGCGACGTGGCGGCCGGCCAGTTCTCCTTCACCTCCCAGCGGGTGGAGGCGGGGCAGGCCACGGGGCCGATTGCGACGGTGAAGACCTCCGAGGGCGGCAAGGTCCCCTTCTCCTTCGCTCTCTCCATGACGGACGTGGGAAGGCGCGTCACCTGGGAGCTCAAAGAGGTGAAGGGGTCGCTCTCCTACATCACCTACGACACGAGCGTCTACCGCGTGAGCGCCACCGTCGTCGATGACGGGGCGGGGCGCCTGTCGGCGACCGACTGGGAGGTGAGCAGGCTCGATGGCGGCGCGTTCGCGCCCGTCGGGGAGTGCCGCTTCGTGAACGGCTACTCGGCCCAGGGCTCCTACGGCATGCCCGTGGCCAAGACCTGGCCCGGATGGGGCGGCGTCTTCAAGGGCCTCGGGGCGACCAAGGACCCCACGGGCCACGGCTTCGCCGACGCCCTGCCGGTGGATCAGTGGTGGTACAGCTCCGGGACCACGCCCTTCCTCATCGCCGCCTACGACGGGGAGGGAAACCAGGTGGCGACCACCCGGCCCGACAGCGTCACCGGGACCTGCACCCTCGGCATCAGGGCCAACATCTACAGCCGGCTGTCCGCAGACGGGTCCTGGGAGCCCGTCTACACCCTGGGCGACCAGACGGTGGGGGAGGAGGAGTTCTTCGAGCCCCACACCTACACGGTCAAGGAGGTCGTGGACGACTCG
Organism: Caniella muris; assembly: GCF_943193035.1. Lineage (NCBI taxonomy): Bacteria > Bacillati > Actinomycetota > Coriobacteriia > Coriobacteriales > Atopobiaceae > Caniella > Caniella muris. The sequence goes on along the minus strand of NZ_CALPCK010000003.1, from coordinate 31,181 downwards.
GTCTTCACCCGTGACTGGGCGACCCGGTGGGTCGACGCCGACAAGGCCGAGGCCTTCGCCCAGGCCGTGAGGGACGCCATGGTCTGGGACACCCACGAGGAGGAGGTGACCCTCCGGTTCACCGACAACGGCAAGGGGGCCATCGTCGCCGAGATCGTCGACGGGCCCGGGAGGGCCGCTTTCGAGAACGGCTTCCAGGAGGGCTCGGTCACCGTCGAGAAGCAGATGGAGCCGGACGGCGACGCCAACCGGGAGTTCACCTTCCACGTGCAGGTGGAGGGGGGCCCGGACGAGGTGGAGGTCGCCTGGCCCGAGGAGCCCAAGGGCGTCACCTTCGACGGCAACGGCGGAACCGTGGGCGGCACGGACTCGCAGACCCTCCCCTATGTCCCCGGTGGCTCCTACGAGACCGGCGAGGTCGCAGGCCCGTTGGGCTACGAATTCCTCTGGTGGGGCGACAGTGACGGCAACAAGGTCGACCTGGGCGCCGTGCCCGACGGAGGCACCGTCTATGCCACGTGGCTCGACTGCTCCAAGAGCGGCAGGGTCAAGAAGGAGTCCGGCACCTGTTGGTGGGGCATCGGCTCCGACGGGACCCTCATGGTCGTCCCCAAGGACGGGTCCAGGGGCGAGTTGGAGAACCCTGAGTCTTACGCACGCTCTCCCTGGCACGCATTCCGCATTAATATCATGCGTGTCGCCAGCATCGGTGACATCGTACTGCCGAGTGACGCCAGTAGGCTGTTCTACGACTGCAAAAATCTGCGTGAGCTCTCCGGCCTCTCCTCCTGGGACGCGACCCAGGTCAAGAGAGCAGATTCAATGTTTAGCGGTTGCACGAATCTCGAGAGCCTCGACGGTCTGGGCGGGCTCGACTTCCGAGGTGTCGAGACCCTTGCCGAAATCTTCTTCGAGTGTAAAAACCTGACCGACATCAGCGCCCTGAGCTCGTGGACCTTGGAGAGCGCCACCAACTGCGGTCCCATGTTCTTCGGGTGCAGCAGCCTGAAGAGCCTCTCCGGCATCGGCAACCTCAGGCTGCCCGAAGGGGCGAATATCAGTTTGATGTTCTGCGGGACGAGTTCCCTTGCCGACATTTCGGCGATCGGGGATTGGGACTGGAGTCGCAGGTACACTAACTCCGGCAATTTGTTTGATGGGGACGGAGCCCTGTTCCTCACCTGTCTCCGGATCCCGACCTTCCCGGCCACGCTCTCGGACGACGAGGTCGCCCTGCGTTGGGACAACTACAGGGGCGCCCTGGGCTCCTTGGACGGTTCCGTCCTCTCCGCGACGTGGCGAAAGGGCTCGACGACGGCGACCCTCGAGTCGATCCTCGCCACGGAGGATGTGGGCACCCTGCGCGGGGGCACCCTGAGCGGCACCTGGAACAGGGTCGGAACATCCCTCGCGTCGGACCTCTCGCCCGTCCGCGCGGCGTCTCCTGACGGGACGTCCGAGGCGGCCCCCCTGGGCCTCGGCGCGCAGGCCGCCGCCGCCCCGGCGGCCCCCGAGGCGGTCGCGTCGGCGGGGGACGGCACCGTCGTCGCCTCCGGCACCGTGGGCTATACCGACGTGCCCTGGACCCTTTCCGACGACGGGGTGCTCACCCTCCACGGCGGCGCCGGGGCCACCCTGGAGGTCATTGGCGGCGGGGCTGTCGACGGCGGGTGGAAGGATGCCGACGGCAACTACGCCGTCGACTTCAAGCAGAAGGTCGTCTCGGTCCGGGTCGACGGGGAGCTGTCCGCCACCTCGCTTCGCAATGGCTTCCAGGGCTTCTCCGCCCTCTCCGACATCTCAGGGCTCTCGTCCCTGGACCTCTCCGGATGCACCGACCTCTCAGGGGTCTTCGGCAGCTGCTCGAGCCTCTCCGACATCTCCGGGCTCTCGTCCCTGGACGTCTCCGCCTGCACCGACCTCTCAGGGGTCTTCCAGGGCTGCTCGAGCCTCTCCGACATCACGCCCCTCGCCTCCTGGCGGCCCGGCAGGGCGGCCGGCGGCGCCGTGAGCCTCGAGTACACCTTCAACGGCACCGCCATCGAGGACCTCGACGCCCTGGAGGGGTGGTTCGACGTGCGGGAGGCCGGCTCCGAGGCCCCCGTGGTGGACCTCTCGGGGACCTTCGGCCACTGCAGGTCCCTCACGGACGCCTCGGCCCTGCGCTTCTGGTACGTCTCCCGCTCGCCCTATGACCGCGGGAGGACCTTCACGGACACCCCGGCCCTCACGAGGGTCGGCACCGGATTCGTCTCCGCGGCGGGCTCCCACGACCCCGCCTTCAGCGGGTGGTCGGACTCCACCATGGTGGGGAGGTCCCTCTACGAGAGCAACGACAAGGTCGCGAGCGCGGGCTCTCTGTGGAGGACCCGCTACGGCGACGGTGACCGGGCCTTCTCCGGCGGCACGGGCGAAGCCATGAGCTGGACCAACACCACGGACGGCATCTGGGAGCTCGTCGACTCCAACAAGACGGTCTCCTTCGACCTCAACGGCGGCACGGGCACCGCCCCCGACCCCGTAGAGTTCGAGTGGGAGGGGGAGTCCGGCGGGACCGTCGAGATCCCCGACGGGTCCGCCCTGACGGGCCCCGCCGGCAAGACGTTCGCCGGGTGGTGCCGCGACCCCGAGGGGTCGGGCCCGATCGTCGTGCGCGACGAGTACAACACCTCCTGCAACGCCTCCGACCTCATGGACGCCTCCGAGGACTCGGTCACCCTCTACGCCGTCTGGAGGAACGCCCCCGTCACGGTGGAGTTCCTCGGCGCCGACGGGTCCGTCGCCGCCTCCTTCGAGGTCGACCCCGAGGCCGGTGTCGCCGAGACCCCCTGGGTGGAGCCGCCCGCCGGCAAGCGCCTCGTGGCCTGGGCCCCCACGGCCGCCCCCGACTCCCACGTCCTGCCGGGCCGTGGCACCGGGGCCGTCGACGCCTCGTGGGCCCAGGGGGGCAAGGTCTCCTTCGCCCCGGTCTTCGAGGATCTCGCGGGCACCGTCGAGGGGTCCGACGGCACCTACACCATCCATCTGCGCCCCGGCGAGAAGGCGACCCTGAAGGGCCTGCCGGCGGGCGCCGCCTACAGGGTCTGGGAGGAGACGGCGGCCGGCTGGGTGCTGGTGTCGTCCTCCGGGGACATGGGGACCGTCCTGCCGGGCGCCGACTCCACCGCCACCTTCGTCAACGCCTACCGGCCCACCGAGGTGCGCGCCGAGGTCCATGCCCAGAAGGAGGTCGTGGGCGCCGGGACCGCGAGCCCCTACGGCTACGTCTTCGAGCTCGTGGACGACTCCGGCGAGGTCGTGTCCAAGGGCGTCTCGGGCACCGACGGCTCCGTGAGGATCCTCACCCCCGCCCTCAACCTTCCCGGCACCTACACCTACAGGGTCCGCGAGGCCGCGGAACAGCCCCATGCCTCCATCGGGGCCCTCAAGATGTCCATGGACGACACCGAGCGAACCGTGGTCGTGACGGTCGCCGACGACGGCCAGGGCCGCCTCGTGGCCGACGTCGCCTACGACGGGGCGGGGATGACCTTCACCAACGTCGTCGAGCCGGGTACCGTCACCGTCACCAAGCAGGTGACCGTGTTCGACAGGTTTGGCACGTTCGCGGGGCCCGGGGCCGGGAGCTTCGACTTCGTCGCCACGTTCGAGGACGGCCGCACCGAGGAATTCCGGCTCGCCCACGGCGAGAGCCGCGTGCTCTCCGTGCCCCACGGCCAGACGGTCAGGGTCGAGGAGGTGGACGTGCCCGCCGGCCATACGCTCTACGTCCGCGTCAACGGCCTTGACGTGGGCGGCGACGGCGTCTCGGCAATCGTCGAGGGGGTCTCCGGGTCCGACATCCCCGTCTCCTTCACCAACGCCTACCATGCCTCCGGCACGGTCACCCTCTCCGCCAGGAAGTCCGTCCCCTCCATGGGAGAGGTGCCCCCCTTCATCTTCAGGGCGCGGTACGACTCCTACAGGTGCCCCGAGGGGGCGAGCTGGGGCGACTGGGCCGAAATCCGGGTCGGGGGCCAAGGCTTCGGCCCCGGTCGCAACGTCTTCTCCTCCGTCGAGAGCCTGGGAGACGGCCTGGTCGAGTTCGACGAGGTGCTCTTCACCATGCCCGGCACCTACACCTTCGACCTCTACGAGGTGGTGGGCGACTCCGACGCCTACACCTACGACGGGCACCACGTGACCGCCACGGCCACCGTCACCGACAACGGCGACGGCACTCTCTCGGCCTCGGTGTCCTACGACGGGTCCCCGGTGCCGCCGACCTTCACCAACACGGTGGCCACCAAGCGGCTCCGGGTCTCCAAGGAGCTCGCCGGGACCGCCCACGACGCCTCCGGGGAGACGTTCTCCATGAGGCTGTCCGTGGGCCCCGTGGACGAGGCCGCCCTCGCCTCCCTGCACCTCACCCAGGCCCAGGCCGAGGTCGCCCTGACGGTGGACGGCGAGCCCTACGTTTCGGGGGAGGCCTTTGCGGTCTCCGCCGGCCAGACTGTGACCGTCGAGGGCCCCGCGGCCATCATCGACGCGGTCACCGCCGTCACCGAGGACGAGGCCCCCGGGTACACGGCGTCCTACTCCGAGACCGTCGAGGAGGGCGTGCGGACCCTCGTGGTGACCAACTCCTACGGGGCAGCGGGCACGTTCCACGCCAGGGCCCGCAAGACCTTCGACGGTGAGGCGCCCGGGGACCGCCGCTTCACCTTCGAGCTCCGCGACGGTGACGGCAACCTCCTGGCCAGGGCCTCCAACGACGGCGCCGGCGACGTCGCCTTCGACGGGGTCGAGGTCACCGAGCCCGGCACGTACCGCTACTCCATCACCGAGGTCGACGACGGCCAGGACGGCGTGGACTACGACGGCCGCGAGGTGGAGGTCTCGGTGGTCGCCACCGACGCCGGTGCCGGAGAGCTCTCCTGTGAGGTCTCCTACGACGGGTCTCCCGATCCGCCCGTCTTCGAGAACCGCACGAGGGCGGCCCTGGCCATGCCCGCCGCCGGGGGCACCGGCCTGCCCGCCGCCCTCGTCGCCGCCGGGGCCGCGATGTGCGTCGCGGCGCGGATTCGGTCCTGGCGCCGCCGGGACGGGCGGTAGGGGTCGGTCCAAGGCCGCATCGGGGCCGGGTCCTTCGGGGCCCGGCCCCTTTCTCTCTTCACCCTCGTCCCGTTCGTCACTGACTTTTCGGATAGCCGCAGGTGGGTGCTGCAGCATCCAGACCCTCGGGGCCCCGTTCGGCGATTCTTGGGTCGATAGTGTCCGACAGCCGGCTTTGGACCCGGCGAGACATCGAGGAGAGCCCATGAGAGTGACCATTGAGACCAGCACCTCCTACGAGACCTTCGAGGTGCCCGAGGGCTGCGGGGTCGGCTTGAAGATGGTGTCCCTGCCCATGTCCGACATCGCCATCGAGGTGGTGAGCAAGAGCGCGGACGGGGACGCGACCCTCGGCCAGTGCCTCGTGGCCACCGGGTCCCTCGACGAGTTCGACGACATCGACGACCTGATCTCCAAGGCCGTCGAGGAGCCCCGCTACGGCGGGTGCTGCCTCCGCTCGATCCGCCTCGGGGATCTCGTGCTGTTCGACTGGCGGGGCGACAGGCTGCCTGCCACCTACGCCGAGGGACGGTGACCGCGGCCACCTAGGCGGTCAGGGAGAAGAGCGCCCGCGTACTGCTCTGGGCCCCGAGACGGCCCGCCTGCTTGAGCTTGGGGCCAGAGGGGGCATGGCCCTCGCGGCGGTGTCCATGGGGGCCAGGTCCTTCGGGGCCCGGCCCCTTTCCGTTCCGGATTCGGGCCCACCCGTCACCCGACCTTGGGCTGCATTTTGGAAAATACCGAGGTAGATGGCTTGATACCGTCTCGGTCCCACCCAACGGCCTCTCCAGTCCCCCTAGAGTCGTTCCTAGACAGACACCTGCGAACGGACCCGCACGAGGAGGACGCCATGCTCGTGGTCATTGAGGGAGAGACATTCGTCGAGACCTACGACGTGCTTGACGGGAGGGGGGTGAGGCTCGAGGCGGTGCCCATCGACGAGTACGTCGTGGGGGTGCGCATCGTCGCCTCCGACGGTGGCGGCGAGCGCGTCGTCGGCGTGTGCCCCCTGGCCCATGGGAGGGCTGAGGAGGCGGAGAGCCTCGACGCCGTGATCTCCATGGCCGTGGAGGACCCCGAGATGGGGGGCTGCGGCCTCCGCTCGATCTCGGTGGGCACGGTCTCGCTCTTCGACAGGGGGGACGCCCTCCATGTGTGCGCGTAACAACCGCCAGCTGAACGTCCGGGTGAGCCAGACCTGCCGGGACCACGTCGTGGCCCTGGCGGAGAGCCGGGGGTGCTCCCTGGGCGAGGTCGTGGACAGGGCCGTGGCGAGGCTGTGGTTGTCCCAGGCCCTCGAGACCCCCTCCCAGGAGGTCCATCTGAGGCTCCTTGCCATGGAGGCGGACCTCCGCGCCGCCCGGGCCGACGCCGCCGAGGCCCTCGCGGCCTCGTCCCGGCAGGCCGTCATGGCCGCCGCGTGCCTCACGGCCTCCCTGGAGGCCCTCACGGCCCTCGTGGAGCCTGCCGGCGAGGACCGGGCGCACGAGTCCCTGGACAGGCTCGCGGATGCCGTGGCCGCCCTCTCGGCCGCCGTGGCCGGTGCCGGAGACGGCCCGTCCGCCCCCGACGGCGCCGACCCCGGGGCCGCGGCCGAGGATCCGGAGAACGACGATGGGAGCACCCATGAATGAAGTCCTGGCCCGCGAGGTGGGCCTCATCGGATGCGACGCGCAGGTCCGCGGCGAGACGGTCCGCGTCCGCATCCCCAGAAACGCCGTGGAGGCTGCCCGGGCGTCGGTCCCGGGCATCGAGGCCGACGACAGGACCATCGTGTGCGCCGCCCTGAGGATCATGGCGGACGAGCCCGCGGGGCGCCTCGACTCCCCCCGGGTGGCAGACGTCATCGCCGCCTTCGGTGCCGTCGAGGCCCCGGGGAGGGCCCATGGGCCCTCAGACCCGTCCCTGCCGGCCTCCCTCGACGAGGCCCTGGGGCGCGTCGTCTCCGCCGTCGCCAGGCTCGAGGAGAGGGTCGGGGAGCTCTCGCGGGCGTCCGCCGACCTCGCCCAGGAGGTCCAGGAGGACCTCACCGAGATGGCCGTCGAGGTGACCCAGGCGAGGACCGCCTCCGAGGCCGCCTGCGTCGCCTCCGGCATCGCCTTCGCGGGGGAGGGCTTCGACCAGGGCCTCACGGCGGCCTTCTCCCGGTGGACCAAGGAGAGCCACGCCTCGGTGGGCACCTTCGACACCGCCTTGGCCGACTTCGTCAAAAGGATCGCCCCCGGGCCCGCCGTGGCCTCGGAGTTCGCCCGCCAGGCGGACGCCGCCATGGGGGAGTAGGGGGGGTCTTGGGATGATCTGCATCATGGCCGAGAAGCGCTCGGCGGCGCGTCACATGATCGAGGCCCTCTCGGGCACCGACGGCCCGAACCGCTTCACCCGCGACGGCGAGGAGATCTGCGTCACCTACGCCTCGGGCCACGTCCTCGGCTACTCGGACCCCCACCGCCAGGTCCCCGTCGAGAGGGCCTGGGCCATGGTGCCCTGGGACCTGTCGCTGCTCCCCTGGGACGCCCGGGAGATCGCCTGGAGGCGCTCGGTCCAGCCCGGCCGCTCCGCCGGCGAGGCGTGGGACCGGCTCTCCCACGACCTCCCCGAGGCCGACGAAATCGTCATTGCCACCGACAACGACCCCACCGGCGAGGGGAGCCTCCTGGCCTGGGAGGTCATCGACCAGCTCGGCCTCGGCGAAGACCGCCTTGTCACCCGCATGCGTTTCGCCGACGAGGAGCCGGCCTCCATCGTCGAGGCCTTCGAGAACCGCGACGTCCTGCAGTCCTCGGCAGACGACCCCGACTGCAGGAAGGCCACCTGGCGGTGCCGCTGGGACTACCTCTCCATGCAGCTCACCCGTGCCGCCACCCGCATCGCCGGCGGCAAGGACTCGATGTGCCGCGTGGGCAGGCTCAAGAGCGCCATGGTCACCCTCGTGGGCCAGCAGGAGGACGCCCGGGCCGTGTGGAGGCCCCGGAGCCGCTGGCAGGCCCGGTACAGGGACGAGAACGGCGTGGTCTACTCGAGCGAGGAGGCGCCCCTCTTCGACAGCCCCTCCGAGGTGGACCTCGCGGCCTTCCCCGACGACAACGTCGTCAAGGACCCGGTGAGGCGTCTCGGCACCATGCCGCCGAGGCTCCCGGACCTCATGGGGATCGCCGCCAGGTTCGCCGCCAAGGGCGTTTCCACCGACGAGTTCACAGACGTCTACCAGAGGCTCTACGAGGACGGCTACGTGAGCTACCCGAGGACCGAGGACAAGCTCCTCACGAGGGAGCAGTTCGCCGCCCTCGTGGCCGCCAAGGACCGCCTGGCCGAGGCCTGCGGCGTCGACGCGGCCCTCCTCACCCACACGGAGCCGAGGGCCCGCCACGTCTCCAAGAAGTTCATGGCCCACGGCGCCATCCGGCCCGGGTCCAAGGTGCCCGACGACCCGCAGGACCTCGCCTCCTACGGCGCGTGCGCCCCCGAGATCTGGAAGGAGGTCACCCGGGGCGCCCTCGCCATCCTCGCTGAGGACTACGTCTACGAGCTCCGCCCCGCCCACCTGGAGCACCACCCCGACTACAAGGGGGAGGCCAGGCGCACCCTCCGCAGGGGGTGGCGAGACGTGGCCGACGACGGCCGGGCCAAGGAGGAGGAGCCCCCCGGCACCCGGGCCTGCGCCTTCGTCCACGAGGCCAAGGACAAGCGCCCCCAGGAGCCCTCGGTGGACTGGCTCCGCAAGCGGCTGGAGAAGCACGACGTCGGGACCGGCGCCACCCGGGTCTCGACGCTGTCCGAGGTATGCGCCAAGGACCCGGCGGCGCCCCGGGGCCGACGCCCTCCCCGGGCCCGCCAGCTCATGAACCAGACCAAGACGGGCAAGATCGGCCTCACCGACCTCGGCCGCACCGTCTACTCGCTCACCCGGGGCTGCGCCATCGCCGACCTCTCCACCACCGAGCGCATCCAGAGGATGTGCCGCCAGGCGTCGGACGGCGACCTGGGCCTGGACGCCGCCCTGGCCGACTGCACGGCCGTCGTGGAGGCGGACATCGACAGGATGAGGCGGAACGCCCGCGACCTCGGCATCGAGTTCCGCGACCCCCCTGCCAAGGAGGGCGCCTCCGGCGTGTTCGAGGGGACCCTGGCCGTCTTCGACCGCACCTATTTCGGCCACCGTTTCACCGACGCCGAGGTGTCCCGGCTCCTGCGGGGTGAGGAGGTGGCTCTCTCCGGCCTCGCCTCCAAGCGGGGGGGCACCTTCGACACGAGGGTGCGGCTCACCAGGAACGAGCGGGGCTTCGTCAGGGTCTCCGGCGACCGGTCCGACTGGGGCCCCCGGGACACGTTCTCCGGCAAGGCCCTCACGGAACAGGAGAAGGCCGACCTCGCCGAGGGCAAGGTGGTCTTCCTGGAGGGGCTTGTGAACGGCAAGACCGGCGAGGTCTACGACGCCCACGTGCGCATGAGGGATGGCAGGATCTCGTTCTGCGAGGCCGACGGGTCCGAGCGCGGACGCCGTCGCAAGGGCCCGCCGAGGGCCTTCTCCGGCCACGCCTTCACCGAGGCGGAGACCGAGGCGCTCCGGTCCGGGTCCGTCCTGGAGGACGTCGCCTTGAAGCGCAAGGACGGCACCCCCTACACCGCGTCCATCCGCTACGACGCCGAATCCGGCCGCATCGAGTTCTGCGGCGGCCGCACCGCCGACGGACCCACCCGGTTCTCCGGCCACACCTTCACCGACGACGAGCGCAGGCGCATGCTCGCCGGCGAGATCGTCAGGGTGGAGGGCCTGAGGCGCCGGGACGGCACCGTCTACGAGGCGGAGCTCGGCTGGGATGCGAAGAGGTCGAAGGTCGCCTTCGCCCGGGAGCTCCGGGAGGGCTCCGGCAAGCCCACCAAGGGAGGACACAAAAAGGCCGGTTCCCCCCGCACGGCCTCCCGAGGCCGTTCCTAGGGGGCCTGCACTCCACCCCCAAGACTTAAGGAGGAGGATTTGAAGGAGAACTACCGCATCCCCACGTCCCTCGGCGAGAGCGCCTTCGACGTGGAGGTGGCGCTCACCGGGAAGAGCGGCGTGGGCCTGCGCCCCATGCCCGTGGGATACATCCTGGTCTGGATGGGAAGCGCCCTCGGGCTCATGTGGGCGGTGAGCTCCACCTTCGTCTCCGCCTCGCCCCTCGGCCTCAAGGCGCTCTTCTGCATGGTCTGGGTCCTGGTCACCTTCCTCGTGCTCCGCCGCGACGAGCTCGGGCACCAGATGTGGGCCTACATCCCGGCCGCCGCCAACTACCTGTCGAGGCGCATGCGCACCCTCGGGTGCCGCCGCACCCAGCAGGCGGGCGACCTGCGGGGCCTCGTGGGCATCTCCTCCGTGGAGACGTCCGGCCGGTGCGACGGGCGCATCCGGTTCACCGACGGGTCCTACGGCTACGTCTTCGAGGTGGTCGGCAACGGCTCCCGCCTGCTCTTCGAGGCCGACCGCGCCGCCATCGTGGACCGCTACGACGGGTTCTGGCGGAAGATGGACCCCGACTGCTCCTACTCCATCGTCTCCTGCAAGGCCCCCATGCGCGTCGACTCCCAGCTGGGGGCCATGGTGAGGCGCTGGCGCCAGGTGGACGACGAGGCCCTGTCCGCCCTCATCGACGAGAAATACAGGGTGCTCCGCGGCCACGTCGGCGACGAGTTCAGGAGCACCCACCAGTACATCGTCGCGAGGGCGGACAACCGCGAGAGCCTCCGCCGCTGCGTGAGCCACATCCAGGGGGAGTGCGAGAACTCCTCGCTCGTGTTCAAGAGGGTGGAGCGCCTGGGCGGCAGGCAGGCCCTGGCGATGCTCCACGACATCTACTGCGGCCCGTGCCGCCGACAGGAAGGGGCCAGGCGATGATCATGGCGCGCACCGCGACCGGGACGACCCCCCAGGGGGCCCTCGCCCCCGCCATCGGAAAGATCCGCTCCCTTGTCCCTTTCAGGGGCCGCGGCCGGAAGGGGGACGGGGACGCGGGGGTCGACGACAGGATCGCCGGCGACGCGGCCCTCATGGCCCTGAAGCCCTCCTGGGGCTACGTCTTCCGCTCCGATCACTTCGAGGTGGACGACCGGGTGGGGTGCGTCCTGGAGTTCGGCGTCAGGAAGGGGGTCACCGACGGCCTCGGCTGCTTCTGGGGGCTCCGCCGCACGCCCCGGGGCCTCCCCGACGGGGTCTCGGTTACCGTCGTGGACACCGTGGAGCGCAAGGGGGAGAACTGGGTGGCCGACGCCCTCACCCGCTCCGAGGGCATGGGCAACCTGGACATGAACGCCCAGAACCAGGCCGGCACCGCCGTCACCCGTCACAAGGCGTCGGTGAGGAAGCACCAGCTGACCCAGATCGCCCGCGAGATCAACAACGGGGCCTCCTACGTGTGCGACCACATGAGGATGCTCGTCCACGCCCCGGACCTGGAGACCCTGGACAGGGCCATCGAGTGCCTGAGGCGCTACTACACCGAGGGGCTCGCCGGCGTCTTCCTGGGCAGCTACATGGGCTGCCAGCGCGAGGAGCTCGCTGGGCTCTTCCTTGCCGGCCCCCGCCGCCTCGGCCGGGGCCACCACTTCACCTCCACCGAGTTCGCCGGGTCCTACCCCCTGGTCACCCACGGGCTAGAGGACCCGGCGGGGGAGTACGTCGGCTTCATGGCCGGCGACGTCAACAACTCGGCGGTCCTCTGCGACATCGACCGCTACGAGCGCTCCGTGGTCGTGTGCTCAGAGACCCGTCCGGCCAAGGGCTACGACGGCGCCTCGGTGGGCCGGGTCTGGGGGGCGGCGCTGGTGCACGCGGCCCTGGCCGACGGCCACCGGGTGGTGCACCTCAAGCTGGACCCCTTCGACGAGTCCCCCCTGCACCCGGCGGGGCTATCGGAGTGCCGGATCGACCTTAACTCCGGCGACGTCAACATGTTCGAGGTCTTCGGCGACCCCTCCCAGCAGCAGGCGGCCTTCGCCGGCAATATCCGCAAGATCGTCCTCATGGCGGACCTCGCCTACTCCGAGGCCGCCGACGAGTCCGACGTGGTGGTGCGCGAGAAGCTCGCCGAGCTCCTGACTGCCTTCTATGTGGACCGCAACATGTGGGACCCGGGCTCCGGCTCCGCAAGGCCGCGCAAGGGGGTCGTCGGCGTCGCCCACGACCAGGTGCCGAGGCTCTCGGAGTTCATCTCCTACGTCACCGAGGCCTACAACTCCGAGCGCGCCGCGGGGGGCACCGACGCCCACCTGCTGAGCTCGCTCAACCAGATCCGCCTCACCCTGACGAACCTCGTCAACAACAACGGGGACCTGTTCGACACGAGGACCTCAAGCTCGGTGGACTCGGTGGCGGGAGCCCCCAGGGTCGTCTACGACTTCTCGATCCTGGAGCGCAGGGGGAGAAACATCGCCCTGGCCCAGTTCGTCAACGTCGTCTCCTACGCCGTCCAGTCCCTGGGCCCCGGCGACCTGTGCGTCGTCACCGGGGCCGAGCGGATCTCGGAGTCGGTGTGGGACTACGTCTCCACCTGTTTCACGTCCCTCTACGAGCGGGGCGGCCGGACGGCCCTGTGCTACTCGTCGTTCGACTCGCTCTTCGACGACCACCGCCACAACCGCTTCGACTCGGCCGACTACACGCTGTTCGGCACCATGACCCACGACGAGCAGGCCAGGTACCAGGAGATCGTCGACACCAAGGTCCCCAAGGACCTCTCGGACCTGGTCACGGGCCGCTCCCCGGACCTCGCCTACCTGAGGAGGGGATTCGAGAACGTGTGCTTCCACCTGGACGTCCCCCTCCGGCCCAGGGGGTGACGACCCCGGTGCCTCCTCCCTGCCGGGGACGCCGCGGTCCTTTGGGCCCACCCGTCACCCCACTTGACCGCCGTACCGGATAAAACCGCAGCTAGATGTAGGAGGGCCTCCGAGGCATCAGCCCGGAGGCCCTCCCTTTTCTCCAGAATGTTCAAAGAGTTCGGGTTGCCCGAAACCTGAAATGAACACGGGGAGGAGATCCATGGCTGGGGAGAGGGGAAAGACCGGAGGGCGCCGGGGCGCCCTGGCACGCCTTGCCAGGGCCGTGGCCTGCGTCGCCGTCCTGGCACTGGCGGCGTGGCCCGTAGGCGCCGCCTTGGCCGACGACGACGGGGCCGACTACTCCTTCTACAAGCTCGCCAGCGCCACCACCTCCTACTACCAGCTCTGCCAGGTGGGCTCCGACGAGGCCAAGGGAGGGGCCAAGACCCTCACCGACTTCATCGCCGAGGACGGCTTCGGCTCGCCCGAGCAGATGGTCCAGGCCGGCGCCCTCGTGGGCTACGCCGATGAGAGCTTCGAGGACGGCATCGCGGGCCTGGTGAGCCGCATCTCCAGCGGCCAGCAGTCCACGGGCTACGAGTCGTTCCAGGGCGACGGGTCCCAGGCCGTCTACGCCTACACCGCCTACGGCCACGCCCTCGCCCAGATCGGCCTCGACGAGACCAAGAACGACAACGGGGACTTCATGTGGCTGCTCCGCGGCGCCGCGGGGATCATCCTGCGGGTCGCCTACGAGTTCTCCAACTGCGCCGACCAGGTCATGAGGCTCGCCATCCAGCTCCTCACCTACCTGAACCCCTTCCAGCTCGTGGCGGACTCCGGCTTCTTCGCCTCCTATGCGGCGCCTACGGGAGACGCCGCCTCTGGCAGCCCCCTGGTGTCCCCGCTCACCAAGGGCGACCCCGCCGCCATGAAGGCGGACCTCGGCATGGGGGAGGGGGCCGTGGACCTCCTGGCCCCGGCCCGCACCTTCATGTCCGCCCTCTACGACCTGTCCTTCCGCTTCGGCTTCGTGTTCCTGAGCCTTGGCCTCGCCCTGATCGCCTTCGCGGCGGTCAGGAGACAGAGCCTCGGTGCCGTCCGCAGCCGCGGGATCGGCTTGGCCAAGCGCCTCCTGTTCATCATGGTGGGCGTTCCGCTGCTCGGCGTCATGTACACCGGCATCCTGAACGGCGTCGCCGACATGGTGGGCGCCGACGACGGCGGCGCCCAGGCCACCCTCCAGGACGACGTCATCACCAGCTCCCTGGTGGACTTCGAGGGGTGGGCCAACAACGGCGGCCTCGCCCTCCCGGACGGCTACACCATCACCGTGGACTGCACCGAGAACGGGCCGGGCAACGTCCGGTCCCTGACCTTCGCCGGCGACACCGGGGGCAAGGTGGCCGAGAAGTCCCTCGCCCAGGCCATCAACGACGCCTGGGGCAGGAAGGGTGTCTCCAACGACGCCGCTGGCGACGCCGGGGCGGAGGCCGGGCTCGTGAACCCCGTCACCGGTGGCAAGGCCAAGGCCTACTCCCTGGACCTCATCGGTCGCTACATGGGCAACACCCTCTACACCGCGGCCGACTACGAGAGCGCCTACAGGACCCGCCTGCCGGTCGCCGATCGCGAGGACTTCGTCGACCACGTCGACGAGGTCGGCAAGGTCTCCACCTTCGGCGACACCGCCCACACCGACGGCGTCGACGGCGGCTTCTTCCGCCCGGGCAACGCCGACACCATCGAGGTGGACGGCATGGACGACGCCAAGGGGGCCTACGAGGCCATGGGGCTCCTCCACGACGGGAGCCCCGTGTCGCTCCACGCCGACCTCGCCGGCGTCTCCGGCCGCAGCGGCGACTCCAAGCTCTCCTACGCCTCGGCGACCCTGCGCTTCACCGGCAAGGGGTCCGCCTCGTCGGCCCGCGGCCTCTCGAGCCTGTCCACCTACAACTACCTGACGAGCGAGTTCACCGACTCCGGCGTCCAGATCCACTCCGCCAACAAGCTCCTGTCCAAGGCCACGGTCAAGAGCCACAACTCCGTGAACTTCGTCGGCTCCGGCGCCTTCGGCAAGGTCCTCGCCTGGCTCGACACCGTGACGCTCCTCGTGGCCCTGGGCGTGGTCGGCTGGTGCTACGCGGTCATGCTCGTGCTGGAGTCCCTGCGCCGG
Organism: Caniella muris; assembly: GCF_943193035.1. Taxonomy (NCBI): domain Bacteria; kingdom Bacillati; phylum Actinomycetota; class Coriobacteriia; order Coriobacteriales; family Atopobiaceae; genus Caniella; species Caniella muris. The sequence continues at coordinate 16,117 of NZ_CALPCK010000003.1, read as the reverse complement.
GTCTTCCACACCGTGGCCCAGCTGCCTCTTGCCACCATGGGGGCGATGACGGCCATCACGAGGCTCGTCACCGGCGTCTTCCTCCTCGTGGCCCAGACCATCCTCACCGTGGTCATGTACTCGGTGGCCTCGACCCTGATCGCGTCGGTCTCCCGGGGCATCCCGACGGTGGCCGCCGAGGCCGGCATCCCGGCCCTCTCCACGGTCTCCGTGGTCGCCTCCATCCTCTGCAACGTCCTGCTCATCGTCGTGTCCATCACCGCCCGCAAGGGCATCGTGGCTGCGATGAACGAGGCCATCGGGCGCTTCGTCGACCGCGTCTTCTACGGCTCCACCCGCCGCCAGACCCCCGGCGAGGATGTCGCCCACGACTCCGACCGCCCCGGCGCCCTCTCCAGGGCGGCCGGCGGCGCCATGGGGGGCGCCGCCGAGAAGGTCGCCTCCCTGGCCGGCCGCGGCGACGACGGCGCCGACGACGGGGCCGACGCGGCCGGTGGCGACAGGAACGGCCGCGGCGACGAGTCCCTCGAGGACGCCCAGGCCCAGGAGGCCTCCGAGAGGGGAGGGGGCACCTTCAGCGAGGGCTCCTCCGACGACCCCGACACCGACGCCCACGACGCCGCCGTGGGCTCCGCGGCCGAGGAGGCCGGGGCCACCTCGTGCGCCGAGGCCGCCGCGGCGGCCGACGGCCTCGGGGACGACTCCTACGACGACGGCGCCGACGAGGTCCCCTACGACCCCTACGAGGCCTACGAGGCCTACGACGGCGACGACGGCCACGACGGCCAAGACGGCCCCTACGGCGCGGGTCCCGACGGCGGGGCCCCCGAGGCCCCCACGGACCCGCTCGAAGGCGTCTCCCGCGAGGTCGCAGACGGCGCCGTTGCGTCCGTGGGCGCCGCGGCCGCGGTGCCGAACCGCGGCGAGGGGCCTCGGGGCCGCGCCGGCCGCACCGACGGTGGCGAGGGGGCCGACAGGGCCTTCGACGGCGGCATCCCCGGGGCGGACCCCGACGGCGCCGCCCCTGCGGGGCCCGGCCAGGGCACCGTGTCGGTCCCGGAGGGGGCCTCGAAGGACGGCTCCGACGGCGACGGGGACTCGCCCGAGGGCCGCGATGCCTCCCGTGGGGCCATGGGGGGCATCGCCGACGCCCAGTCCGCCCGGGACGCCTCCCGGGGTGTCGACCCCGGGGCCGAGGGGGGCCTCCCCGTCGAGGGGCCGGAGCCCTACGGGCGCCGCCACCCCGTGGACCTGCCCGACGCCCCGGACCCGGCCGCCCGTGCCCGGGCCGCCGCCCAGGCCGCCGCCAAGGCCGCCCGTGCCTCGGTCGGGGCCGCCGCCTCCGCCGGCCGGGCCGTGGGCACCGCCGCGGCCACCTCCGCAGGGGCCGCGGCCCCGGAACCCGACCCCGTGTCCCATGGGGCCGCAAGGCTCGGCCGGGCCGTCTCCGCCGCGGCCACGGGGGCCGTGGCCGCCCGGGCCGCCGCGTCCGCCCAGTCTGCCTCCGCATCCGCCGCCCAGGCTGCCGAGGCCGCCCAGCGGGCCCGCCTCGGGGCCAAGGCGGCCATGCTCCCGGTCATGTTGGAGCAGCGCCGCCGTGCCGACGCCCTGCACTCCAAGGTCGCGGACCCCCGCGGCCGGGCGTTCCGGGAGCGCGCCGCCTCCCGCATGGCCCTTGCCGCCGACCCCGTGGCGGTCGAGCGGATCTGCCGCGTGGCCCAGGCCCTCTCCGACCCCAGGCAGCGGCCCGTCATCGAGCGGGCCTGCTCCTCCCGGGGCCTCGACGCCTGCGCCGACGGCATCGCCCCGTACCTGCCCGACCTCGCCCAGGCCCTGAGGGACATGCCGGCCGTGGTCTCCGACCTCTACGTGGACGTCCAGGGCCCCTCGTCGCCGACCGGCGACGACCCCGACACCGCCCGGGCCCGGACGTGGCTCTCCGCCCATCCCGCAGCCCTCGCCGCGGTGTTGCGCCTCACCTCCGACGCCCACGGGGGCTGGGAGGCCGAGGCGGCCCGCACCAAGGGCGACGGCGGGGGGCGGTGAGGCCCATGGCCACGGAGAGAGGGGCCAGGCCCCCGCCCCGGGGGCCCAGAGGCCCACCGCCACCCGCAGACCTACCCGTAAGGGATCGAAAGGAGGACACGTGTCCGACACCGTGCTCGCGTTCGACATCCTCACCTTCGGAGACAACGTCTTCAACCTCACCACCGAGGCCGGCCAGCGCTTCATCCTGATCCTCGGCATCACCCTGCTCATCCTCGCGGCCTACATGGGGTGGAAGTACATCGCCCACCAGCGCAAGGTGCAGGGCCCGCCCCCGGTGAGCCCCTTCTGGGCCCTCGCGGCCCTCATCGCCGGCGGCATCTTCCTGTTCGGCGGCCTGCCCACCCTCACCGACCTCGCCCGCGGCGGCCAGGACACCCTGGTAAAGCTCGGCCAGTCCACCTCCACCAGCGTGCAGGTGAACCCCAACACCAAGGGGTCCGTCGGCATGGTCGACCTCGCCGCCAAGGCCGAGGCCTGCATCGGCTGGTTCCGCGCCATGGTCGGCTGAGGGGCCGCACCCCCCTAGGGTCTTCGGCCCCTGCCGTCTGCCCGGGACGGCAGGGGCCCCACAGTCTCCGGGCTCCCACGGGATGGAGGGAACAGATGGATCTGACAGGAACCGAAGGCGTCGCGACCAAGGCCGCCCGGGGCCCCGTCGGCCGTGCGCGCAGGGCCCTATCGGTCCTTTTCGACCCCCACTCGCGCATGGAGCGCTTCATCGTGGAGTGCGCCGTCGCGGCCGCGGCCATGGCCGTCGTGCTCTGCGCCTCGTTCTGGTTCTGGCTGGACTCCATGAGGGTGGACCTCGCGGAGACCGCCGTCTACACCGAGACCTTCGCCATGGCCTCCTCCGGGGCCACGGGCAAGGTGGCCTCCTGCGGGTCCACCTCCGACGGCCTCCACACCTTCCTCCTTGTGAGGTTCGACTCCCCGGGCCAGGTGTCGCTCAACCCGGACCGCTGGCGCATCGTGGTCAACCGCAGCCCCATGGCCGGCAACCCCGAGGAGGCCCTCTGCCTGCCCGAGGGGCGCATCACCTTCTACTCCGACTCCGGTTGGGCCCTCGTGACCATGGACTCGCTGGACGGCACCCCCTTCCCGGATATGGTGCTGTCGGTGAGCCTCCAGTCCAAGGCCCAGATCTCCGGGGGCACGGGCCAGGTCCAGGAGGCCGTGGAGGCCGCCGAGGTGACCGACGCCGACCGCGAGGCCGGCTTCGAGGACGCCGACCGCGCCGACATGGACGTGAACCCCATGGCCGCCGAGGCCGTCGACGCCGACCGCTACCTCGCCGGCGGCTCCATCGACCCCGACCTGGTCTGGAGGGGAGAGGTGGTGCCCGAGACCGAGGGGACCCTCAGGAAGACCGCCCAGGACGCCCTCACGGCCCTCGCCCAGGCGAGGGCCCGCATCACCGAGTACGACGAGCGGGCCCGCCAGGTGGGCGTCGGCCACACCGGAGGCGCCCTCCTCGCGACGCTCCTCGAGGACAGGGTGGACGCCGAGGCCATGACGTTCTCGCGCACCGACGACGCCGCCGGCGCCGACGTGGACCTGTCGGCCGACCCCCTCTCCGAGGGCGGCTCCTACGCCGCCACGGCAAAGACCCAGGGCTCGGCCGGGGAGCTCCTGGCGGCCAGGGCCGCCAAGGCCAAGGAGGCATCGGCCACCGACGGGTTCAAGGACGTCTCCTGGACCCTGGACGGCGCGCCCTACGACACCTCGGCGCTGTCGCGCACCCAGGCCCAGAAGGTGGAGCAGGCCCGTCTCGACCTCGAGCAGGCCTGGGCCAACTACCAGGGGCTCCGGAAGTCCTACATCGACGCCCTGGACAAGCTCCTGGAGCTCGAGGAGGACGCCGACGGCGCCCGCGACTACAAGGTGACCGCGTCCGGGGACCAGCTGTGGGTGGGCTGAGGAGGCGCGGCCGCATGGTCTCGGGCCCCTCCGGGACCGAGGCCGCCGGAAGGGCCGGCGGGCCCCAGAGGGACGCCCGCCGGGACCCCGCCGCGACCCCGGGGGCGAGGACCGCGGCGGTCCCGGGGACCCCCGCCCCCGTATCGGCCCCGGGCGACGACCTGCCCATGGGCGACACCGGGGCGTCCGCCTGCGGGCTCCACGCCCCGGAGGTGCCCTCGGGTCCCGCGGGCACCCCCCTCGGGGCAGCCCATGACGGCGCCGGAGGCGCCCCCTTCGCCGACACCGGGGAGAACCCGTCCGAGGACACCGCCCCCATCCCGTGCGAGGAACCCGCTGAGGACCCTGCGGAGAACCCCTCAGAGGACCCCGCGGAGGGTTCCGGGGAGGGCCCGGAGGGCCCCGGCGATCCCGCCGGGGCCGCCTCTCAGGGTGGACCGACAGGACCCGCGGCCGCCCCGGGAGACCCCGATGGTTCCGCCCAAGGGGCGGTCCCGGGGGCGCGGAAGGGCCCCGCCGAACCCCGCCGCGGCGCCCCTCGGAAGGCCCCTCAAAAGGCCCCCCGGAAGGCACCGGCAGGACCCGCCGGGGCCGTGGGCAAGGCCGCCGGGAAGGCGGCGTGGGCCGCGGGGGCCGCCGCGGGCAAGGCCGGCGGCGTCCTCTGGCTCCTCGACAGGGCCAGGAAGACCCTCACGAACCTCCTGGCGTCCCTCGAGGCCATGGTCTCCCAGGCCGTCTCCGGGGGCGTCGCGGGCATCGTCGGCACGATCGCCGGCGCCGTCGGCGGGTTCTTCTCCGGCATCGCCGCCTTCGTCGCCTCCCACGTGGCCGCCGCGGCGGCCTGCGTGGCCTGCACCGTGGCGGTCTGCGCCGTGGTGGCCACGGGGGCCTCCTCGGACGCCTTGAGGTCCGCCGACGACGACCCCTGCCGGGTGGTGGCCGACGGCGGGGCCCAGACCGTGTCCGTGGCGGGCACCGGGGAGGCCCCCGGGGAGTCCGAGGGGGCCATGGCGGCCAACGTCGCGAGGCTCGTGGGGGTGCTCAAGGCCTACGGCCTCTCCGACGCCCAGTGCGCCGGCGTCGTCGGGAACATGGCCGCCGAGTGCGGCTACGACTTCTCCCAGGTGGAGGGCATCTACGACGAGTGGGGAGGGGTGGGGCCCAAGAAGCGCGAGGCCCTCGAGGACCCCGAGGCCCACTGCGCCCGGCTCTTCTCCGCCTACGCCTCCCAGGGCCTGTCGATCAACCAGTCGGTCTACCTCGCCCCCGAGGACGGCAACCACTGGCCGGCCCTGGGGTTCTGCTCCTGGACGGGGGGCCAGGCCTACCGCCTCCACTCCCGCGCCGCCCAGGTGGGGGCCGACTGGGCCGACCCCGACTTCCAGATCGCCTACTACCTCTGCTACGGCGACCGCGAGACCACCGGCAGGTCCGGCACGGCCAACGGCGAGCAGTTCCTGGCCCACTACGCCGAGCGGACCGCCTCCATGGACGCCGACGGCTGCGTGGCCTGGTACGTGGAGAACTTCCACGGCCAGTCCATGGGAAACGCCGGCTCGGCCCGGATCGCCGGGGCCCACCGCTTCGAGTCGCTCATCGCCTCCACCCCGGCCGCGCCTGTGTCGGGGGCCATGAAGGGCTACCTCGACCGCCTGCACCTCGTCGCCGGCATCGAGGCCTCCGAGTCCTCCGTCGAGCGCGCCGTCGCCTCCGACGGCAGGCTCCGCCTCTGCCGGGGGGCCTCCACCGAGGCCGGCATGGGGGCCTCCACCATCGCCGAGGCGGCCGCCTCCTGGGCCTGGGCCGACAAGTCCCTGGCCGCGAACAACGGCACCGAGGCCTACATCGAGGCCCACGACAGGGTGCAGGGCCCCGGGGTCAACTACCGCGACTGCGGCATCGCCGTGGCCACGGCCGTGCGCTGGAGCGGCGCCGACGCCGACTACCCCCTCGCCGACACCACGGCCAACCAGCTCCCCTACCTCGCCTCCTCCGGGAAGTGGCGGAAGGTGTGCGACCTCGACGGCGAGGACAAGGTGGCCCTGCTGCAGCCGGGCGACGTGCTCATCGCCGACAACGTGGGCCGCGACGGACAGGTGCTGCCCTGCGGCCACACCGCCATCTACACCGGGAGCGCCCTTCTGGCCTCCATCGACGGGATAAACCCGACCTACGACATCGTCCAGGCCTCGCTCAACGCCTACTCGCCCGCGGCGGGCCACCACTCCCAGCTCCTGAACGACACGAGGTCCTACGTGGCCTACCGCTGCGTCGAGCCGGACAACGGCATCGGCTCCGACGGCGCCGTCACCGACGGGCAGCCCCTGGACGGGGCCAACGCCACCCAGCGCGCCATCGTGCAGGCGGCCATGGCCACGCCCTCCACGGGGGCCGGCTACTGCGCGGCCTGGGTCTCCGAGGTCTATGCGGCCGCGGGCCTCGGCTACCCGGCCGGCAACGCCTGCGACCAGTACGCCCGGTGGTGCACGAGCTCGGACCTGGACGAGCTCAAGGTGGGCATGATCGTGGCCGTGCCCAAGCACCCCATGACGGCGGCCGGCCAGATCTACGGCCACGTCGGCATCTACGTCGGCGGCGGCAAGGTCATGCACAACGTCGGGTCCATCAGAACAGACAACATCATCAACTGGATCCAGAGCTACGGGACCGTGGCGACGCCGAGGTGGGGGTTCGCCACCGCCCGGTCCGTGGCCTGAGAGGGGAGGGGCGATGGCTTCGAACGACCGTGACAGGAAGGGGGGTGCGGCCCTTGTGGCCTGCGCCCTGGCCATGGCGGCCTGCGCCCTGGCCTTGAGGGCGGCCCTCGGCGCCGCCTCTGCGCCGCCCGCGGCCCAGGCGGCCCCCGTCCGGGCGACCCCCGTGGCCGAGGAGGTGCCCGACGCGGCCCTGGACCCCTTCGACCCCTCGGCGGTGCCCGACCCGTCCGCCCTCCCGGAGGGCGAGTCGGCCGACGCCCTGCGCGAGGCCGTGGCCGCCTGGGCCGACGTCTCGGCGGTACCGGGGCTCTCGGGGGTGTCGGAGACCCTCTGCCACGCCCCCGACGCGCCCGGGGACACGTGGGTGTGGTGCTATTCCGGGCAGGCCGCCAACGGCCAGCGGGTCGACTTCCAGGTCACCTGGGCCGATGGCCCCGGGTTCTCCTGCCAGGTACTCTATTAGGAATCCTTGACGGTCTTTGAAAGGTGGGGGTGTCCATGGGAGAGGCGAGGGAGAAGGACGCGCAGGAGAGGGGCGGCAGGGTCCCCAAGGGGTTCGCGGCCGCGGCCGTGGCCGGCGCCGTGGCCATGGCCGCGGGCGCCGCCGTGGTGGTCGCCCTCTCCTTCGGCCCTGTCCCCGAGGTCCCAGCCGAGGCCTCCGCTGGGGCGGCCGGGGTGTCCCAGGGGGCAGGCGCCCCCGAGGCCGCGGGGGCGCCTGCGGCGTCCATGGAGGACTGGGACGAGGACCGCTGCGCCGAGGCCGCCGCGAGGTTCGCCGCCGCGGCCGGCACCCCCTACGGCGATGAGAGCCGCGCCGCCATGGCGGCCGAGGTGGCCGAGGGCTCCGTCGACGGCCTCTGCGGCAACTGGGCCGACGGCACCGGCGTGGAGGGGGGCCTCGACCTCTCCTGGGGCATCACGGCGGGTGACGACGGGGGGCTGCGGGTGGTCTGGCAGGCCACGAGGAGGTCCACGGGAAACCCCTGGGCCGTCGCCACGGCCTCCTGGGACGCCGAGGAGGGCCGCTTCGAGGACGGCCGCGTCATGCGCTGCGCCATCATCGATGGCGACGTCCTCGACGGGGACGGCTCCATGGCCGCCCAGAGCCACGCCTACGTGGAGTCCCTGGGCCTGGACCCCGACGACGAGTTCTCGGAGCAGGCCGGGCGCGACCTGGAGCGCATCACCGACGCCGATCGACAGGAGGCCGGCGCCACCCGGGCCGCCGACGCCGACCGCCAGGCCTACCTCGACCGCATCCTCGGCACCTCGGAAGGGGAGTGACCGGCAGTGACCAAGAAGACCTCCGCAGCCATCCTCGGGGTGTGCGCCGCCGCCCTCGCGGCCTCCCTCGCCCTCTACGCCCTGAACGGGCCCCAGGCAAGGTACGCCAGGGCCCTGGCCGACGCCTCGGCGGCGTCTCCCGCGGCCGCCCAGGACGCCTCGGGAGACACCTCCGGAGACGCCGCGGGTGCCTCCCGGGACCCGTCGGCGGAGGCCTCGCCGACGGCTTCCGAGGGCCCGTCCCCGGAGGCTCCCCAGGTGGCCTACGTGAGGGGGGTCCTCGGCGACGTGCTCGCCATAGACACCGAGGACGACTGGGCCAGGGCCCGGGAGCGGCTCTCCGGGGAGGGCCTCGGGCCCGACTCCTACATGCTCACGGAGTGGATCCCCGAGACCTCCCAGACCGACTCCTCCGGGGCCTTCTCGATGGCGTCGGCGGAGCTCGTCGCCGTCGAGGGCGACCCCGCCCACGTCGTGGGCACCTGCGTCATGCGCTACACCAACGACGCCGAGGTGACTGGCACCGCCGACATCGCCTTGGCCGTGGACGCGCGGGTGGAGGGCACCGTGGGAGACTACGGCCTCTCCGACCTCCGCCTCGTCCAGTGCCCGTGAGGGCCGAAGGCGGCGGCGAGGCGGCGCCCACTTTGGGCCCACCCGTCACCCCAGTTGGGGTGCCGTTGAGGCATAACCCCAGCTAGATGCCCTGATTACGCTTCAACGACCCCACATGCTCCCCCTCCCTTGGCTAACGTTTTCTGAGGGAACGAACAGCGGCGCTGCCCGGCGCCCGTGTTTGAAGGGGGGAGCCGATGGCTCTCAAGAAGAAGTGCAAGGCGGCCAAGGGACGTCAGGGGCGCCGCAAGGTCGGCCGAGACTCTCTGGCTTTCTACCTGCCGCTCACCATGGTGGACACCGCGGTGGCCCTCATGGAGAAGGCCACCAGCGCCGTGGTCCCCGAGGGCGGCGAGCACCTCTACGCCGTCATCGACTGCCAGGCCAGGGACCTCGGTTTCAACGGCCGCGCCTCCGACGACGACCCCGACTGGGGCCGCCTCGTCGAGGACGTCTCCGGGGGCAGCGCCACCGCGGTGGTGACCCAGGACCTCCTGGAGGCCGAGGAGTTCCTCGTGTGCCTCCTCCCGGGCACCGTCGAGGTCCTGCTCGACCAGCCCATCTTCGCCTCCGACGGCGGCCGCAACCTCAACCTCGCCCTCATGGACGCCACGGGCGCCGTCCGCCAGCGCGCCGGCGTCCCCGTGGCCCTCACCGCCGTGGCCGACGCCCTGCTGACCGACGGCGGCGCGGCCCTGGCCGCCGTCCTGTCCGAGGCCTTCGACCGCCCCATGGCCACCGTGGCGTCCGTCGCGGCGTCCGAGGCCACGCGCCCGATCCCCGTGGGCTCGGCCGCCGCCGGCGAGGGCGCCCCGGCCGGGCGCGACCCCCGGGGCGAGGACCTGCCCGCAGACGGCGGGGTCCCGGAGCCCGTGGCAGCCCCCGTCGCGGCCCCGGCCGAGCTGCCCGCCGGAGCGGTCTGGGAGATGGAGGAGCCCGAGGGCCTTTCCGACGACCCCTTCGAGGCGGCCTTCGCCGAGGACGTCCCCGGGGACCCCCTCGAGGTGGCCTTCGCCGAGGACGTTCCCGACGACCCCTTCGCCGACGCCTTCGCCGACGCCGCCGACGACCCCTTCGAGGAGGCCTTCGCGCCCGCGCCAGCCGCCCTGCGGGACACCCCGGCCGCGGAAGACGACGGGGCCGGGGTCTACGAGGTCGACGAGGGCGGGGAGGCCCGTGAGGGCCAGGCGGAGGACGTCGCCGCCGTCCTGGTGGGCGACGGCACCTTCTCCGTGGCCATCTCGCCCGACGAGGCCGACCGCGTCCTCAGGAGCGTCCTCAAGGGCGGCCCCTCGGACTCGGTGGAGCTGATGCTGCCAATCGACCTCGACCGGCCCTCCGCCGGCTACATCGCGCCTTTGGCCCACTACTACCAGCGCGAGCTCTGCGGCATCGCCGACAAGCAGTACAGCGAGGCCAAGATCCGCTACTGGAAGCGCCTGAAGGAGGGCGCCGACGCCGCCAAGGCCGCCGCCGACGCCGCCCGCGACCGCTGCCGCGCCGAGGCGGAGCCCGGCCTCGCCGCCGCCATCGCCGCCATCGACTCCAGGACCGAGGCCCTCCTCGCCGAGCAGGCCGAGAAGGCCGCCGCGGACCGCGAGGCCGTGGCCGCCGCCGCCGCCGCGACGGCGAGGTCCGAGTGGGACGCGCAGAACCAGGCGAGGTACCTCGCGGTCCAGGAACGCATCGCCAACCGCGCCGAGGCCGAGAAGGCCGACGAGCGCCTCAAGGTGGAGGCCGCCTGCAAGGAGGTGTTCCGCCGGGAGCTCACGGCCGGGGTGGAGCAGGCCCGCTCCGAGGCCCTGGAGCTCGCCGTCGGGGGCTGGCGCCAGGACGCCGTCAAGATCGACCGCCTGCGCCTGAACGCCATCGCCGCCATCGCCGAGAAGACCAAGGAGACCCAGGTCTACGACGACCTCGCCCGGGAGTACGACCGGACCCTCAAGGCCCTGGACGAGACCCGCCGGGAGGCCGCCGCGGCCATCGAGGCCGAGCGCTCCGCCGCCCAAAGGACCCTCACCGACGGTCGCGCCCATAACGAGCGCCTGGTCGAGAGCGCCCAGGAGAAGGCGCGGCTCCAGGTCCAGGAGGCCGAGGTGCGCGTCGCCGAGAAGGACGCCGAGATCGCCCGCCTGAAGGAGCGTGCCGACGAGGCCGCCGAGAAGGCGGCCCAGGCGGCCGAGGCCCAGCGCCGCCTCGCCGAGGCCCAGGCGGCCACCTACCGCGACCAGCTCGACCGCTCCCAGGAGGAGCTCGACGCCGTCCGCGACCGGGCCCTGCGCCGCACCCTCTGGGCCGTGGCCGGCACCATCCTGGTCTGCATCCTCGTCTGCCTCGCTGTGGTCACCGTCGTGGCCGCCATGGCCTGAGCGGGGGAGGGGCCATGAGGCAGGACCACAGGATGAGGGTCGAGGAGGACCTCTCCGCCTACCGCCGCCACAACGACCCGGCGGCCATGGACTTCGCGGCGGACCAGGACCTGCGCCGCGCCGACCGCGGCCGGGAGGCCGCCCGGGACTCAGCCCGGGCCCAGGCGGTGCTCGTGGCCGTCGTCTCGGCGGTGGCGTCCCTGGCGCTGTTCGTCGGGCTCTTCGGGGTCTACGCGGACTGGAGGGCCTCCGAGGCCGCCGCCGCCCCGTACTCCGGCTACTCCGACGAGGGGCTCGTGAGGTCCTGGTGGCTCCTCGACGAGTCCGGCGCCGTCGTCGACGGCCCCTTCGCGGACGAGGCCTCGGTGCCCGAGCCGGACTGGCACAGGGCCGCGGTCGCCGCGGGGTCCGAGCGCCCGCCGTTCCCCGGGGCCGCCTGCGCCGCCGTGGTGGCCGTGGCGGCCCTCGCCGGCTGGGCCGCCACCATGCAGATCCGCTTCTGGTCCGCCTACTCCGGCGACGTCATGGACGACCTGCTGAACGACAACCGCCAGGACGGGCGCCTGGCGCTCCCGTCCGACCTCGACGCCCGCTACGACTGGTTCCCCGACGCCGGGGCCACCGTGGACAAGGAGGTCACCGCCATACTCAGCCACAGCTTCTTCACCGACACCGGCGTGAAGCGGGTCGCCCAGGCCCGCCGCGCCGAGGCCGCGGACCCCGAGACCGGCGTCATGGCCGGCGAGGAGCTCTACGACGAGGACGGGGACCTGGTCTGCGACTCGGTCCCCATCATCGACGGGTCGGTGGCGGACCGCGTCTTCGACTTCTACGGGGTCGGCGGCAGGACCGAGGACGGCCTCTCCAGGAGGATCGCCGACGCCATGCCCGACAACGCCGTGGGGCGCACCATCGCCCGCGCGCTGCGCTCCGGCGGCGACGCCGGGGCCGTGCGGCGCCTCGTGGACCCCATGAACACCGTCTGCCGCGACGGCAGGACCCTCGCCGAGCAGATCGACCGGGACTGGGAGTTCGACCCCGAGGAGCCCGCGAGGCCCGCCGGCGGCTACCGGGTCACCGACGCCAACGTCCACGTGGCCATCACCGCGGCGTCCCGCTCGGGCAAGACCCAGAACTACATCCTCGCCCTCGTGGACTGCCTGCGCCGCCAGGCGAAGCAGCCCAACATCATCGTGAACGACATGAAGGGCCAGATCCTCATGGCCTACTACGCGGTGCTCGAGCACTCCGGCTACGACATCCGCCAGCTGAACTTCTTCAGCCCCGCCCACTCCGACATCATCAACCCGCTCCAGAACGCGGCGGAGTCCATGGCCGACGGCCGCTCCGCAGAGGCCACGAGCACCATGCTCCGCATCGCCCAGTGCTTCTTCCCCAAGGCGGCCGGCGACGACTCGTTCTGGTCCGACGCCGCCCGCAACTGCTACATGATGCTCGTCTGGATGCTCGTGGACCTGGTGCTGCGCCGGGACGAGGACATCTTCTCCCGCAGGGACGCCGGGGAGATGACCGACTCCGAGGCCATGGCGGCCTCGGACAGGAACTGGGGCGCCCTGTCGTTCAAGAACGTCTACGGCCTGTTCCGCAACTTCGCCTCCGAGCGCGTACGCAACCCCGCCAACGTGCTCAAGGACAAGGCCGAGGCCCTCCGCGGGCGCGCCGAGGCCATGGGCCAGGACGACCCCAGGGCCGACGGGCTCCTGCGCCGGGCCGCAGAGCTCGACGACCGCGCCCGCAACGAGCCCTGCGCCGAGCTCTGGGGAGGCAAGCCCTCCCTGGACATGCTCTCGGTCTACACCGCGGCCCTGAGGCGCTTCCCCGAGGACCGCGTCCGCGAGCAGGTGCGCAGCGCTGGCGCCTCCATCGACTCCATGAAGGACTCCGAGAAGACCATCGCCTCCATCTACGGCGTGGCCTCCACGCAGATGCAGCAGTTCGACGACGACAACCTCGCCTACATCACCTCGGGCCGGCGCTCCCAGAACCTCGACATCAACTCCCTGTCGTTCCCCAAGCGCATCTCCCTGCGCTTCGAGGGCTCGTTCATCCGCTCCCTCAAGGCCGCCAACGGCATCCTCTGCGAGTTCGACGCCTTCGCCGACGACCGCCTGGCCCACCCCCTGGGGAAGGAGTACCACCACGCCGAGGAGGTCGACGTCTACGGCTGGGTCTCCTACATCTTCTCCGGCGACATGCCCGACGAGACCGTCTACATCCGCTGCACCATGCGCGACCCCCAGCGCCACGTGAAGCTCAGGGACGACATCTACCTGGCGTTCCGCAAGAGCTACAAGACCAAGGCGGAGGGCAGGGTCCTCTACGAGACCCCGTTCACCCGCGAGCTCGTCGTGGAGGGCGGCACGATCTGGGAGATGCTCATGGAGGGCGGGCGCCTCACCCGGGGCCGCTCCACCTTCTCCGGCGAGGCCTTCGACTTCTCCCGCCTGGACGAGATGGCCCGGGCCTTCGCGGAGGACGGCGAGGGCGAGCCCCGCCCCTTCCCCCGTGCCCGCCGCGGCGAGATCTGCCGCATCTCCGAGCTCCGGTGCGCCTACACCGAGCGGCCCAAGGCCATCTTCTTCCTGGTGGACCTCTCCAAGACCCAGTTCCTGCCCGTGCTCCTCGTCTACCTGCACCAGCAGTTCGACGCCAACGTGAGCCAGGCCTACACCAAGAAGGCCGACCAGCTGCCCCAGAGGGCCACCTACTACATCCTCGACGAGGCGGGCAACCTCAGGAACGGCACCATGGGCATCCCGGACCTCGGCATCAAGTTCTCCCTGGGCCTGGAGCAGCAGCAGCGCTTCACCATGGTGTGGCAGGACAAGAGCCAGCTCGACGCCCTCTACGACAAGGACCGCGGCGCCATCGACAGTAACACCCTCGTGGAGCTCTTCCTGAAGGTGAAGGACGAGGACGTCGTCGAGGAGATCTCCAAGCGCAGCGGCATCAAGCACGCGGTCCACTCCACGAGCCGCACCCACACCCGTGACCGCTCCAAGCCCATCGGCAAGACCAAGAGCGAGGTCACCGAGCAGGAGAGCGTCGTGGAGGAGCCGGTCATCTCCGCCAACGCCATCAAGACCATGGAGATGGGCCAGGCCATCGTGTTCGACTCCGGGGCGTGGCCGATCTTCAACAAGCTCGACACGGTCATGCCCCCCGACTTCCTGCTCCGGGAGCGCAAGATCGAGGACCCCTACAACGACTACACCCCCGTCACCATCCCCTCGTCCACCGGCACCCGTCCCGACACCCTGGAGGAGCTGGCCCCGGACTGGTACGAGGTCTTCAACCGGACCCTTGAGCTCTCCGCCCAGATGGAGGACGCCAAGGAGATCTACCGCATGCACATGGGCATCCCCCAGAGCCGCTTCAAGGCGACCCTGGACCGCGACCGCGACCGGATCTGCAAGACCGTCGTGAGGATCGCGGGCATGCTCGCCGACCGGCGCCGCGAGGCCGACGCCTCCTCCGGGTTCGAGCCCTTCGACTACGCGAGCTCGTCGTTCGCCGACGAGGAGTTCGCCGCCGCCGTGGCCGAGGCCGCCGACGAGGTCGCCGACCACGCCGTGGACACCCCGGTCGACCAGGGCCCCCAGGTGCTCTTCGAGGACGGCGACGGCCACGCCCTGCTCGACAGCGACCTCACCTCCGGTGAGGCTGCCCCCTTCGAGGACGGCACCGTCGACTGCGTCGTCTTCGCCCTGGAGCGGGTCTTCCGGGAGGGGCTCGAGAGCGGCGTCACCTGCTACCACGGCCAGTACCAGGACGGCTCCGTGGTCATCCTCGAGCGCCTGAGCGACGCCGAGCGCCACGAGCGCGAGGTCGAGGCCGAGGCCCTCGGCCGCGGGACCCTGGAGCGCGACGTGGCCGACGCCGCGGCCTTCTTCCGGCTGACCCCGGAGGGGGCCCAGTGGCTCGCCCTGCGCGGCTGGGACGGCATCGCCCGGGGGCGGTTCGCCGAGGAGTTCGACCGCGCCCAGCGTGCCGTCAGGCCCGAGACCATGGGCTGGGACTAGGGACCGAAGAGAGAAGGGAGCTGCCATGGAGGCAGGGATCGCCGGTTCGCAGAAAACCAGGGACGCCAGGGGGGCCACTGTCACCCTCCCCGTGTGGGTGCCGGTGGCGTCGGCCGCCACCATCGCGGCGCTGCTGCTGGTGCTTTTGGCCGTGTGCGCCGGGTGGGGGGCCGTGAGGGTCTCCCAGGGCCGCGCGGCGGGCCCCGAGGCACCCCAGGCCCAGGCGGCCGCCAAGGGGGGCGCCCCGGCCGTGGAGGCCCACTACCGCCTCGTCGAGGTGGGCGACACCCTCTACGGCATCGCCCTCGAGGAGGGCGTGCCCATGGCCGAGATCCTCGGGGCCAACCCCCAGATCGAGGACGCCGACGTCATCTTCGCCGGCACGAGGATCCAGGTGCCGGCCCACGGGGCCTGACGGGCCCTTCGGACACCAGCGACAAGAGACAAGGAGCAAGGCCGTGGCCGTCAAAGAACCCATCTGCCAGTCCCTCTTCACGAGCCGCCTCGGCGGGAAAGAGACCCTCGCCGGGGCCCTGGTCGCCCCGGGGCCGCTCCGGCTCCGCCTCCGCATGGAGGACCGGATCCGCGCCGTGGCCGAGCTCTCCACCCGGTCCAGCGGCGACCCGGAGCACCCCAGGGAGACCATGAGGGCCTCGGAGGCCCTGGCCCTGCGAGACGAGGTCCTCGCCGCCAGGGGCGCCTCCGTCTGGTGCGGCCACCGGGACCTCTGGCCCGAGGACGAGGCCGCCGCCGACGCCTGCGTCGCCGCCTTCGCTGAGGCCGCGGCCTCCCGGGGCTACGCCGTGCCGGACCCGGCCTCGGACGGGGTCTCCGGCCGGGACTTCGACGCCATGGCGGCCGACGGCGTGGTCCGCATCTCCGGCCTTGACTGCGCCATGGCCGCCTCCGAGGTCGCCGTCGCCCTGGCCGGCTGCGACCCCGTCCACGTGGTGGTGGGGCTCCTCGGCTCCGAGCGCGACGGGGCCCCGGACGGCGGGACCCACCTCGGCTGCGCCACCATGGACCCGACCCTGGCCGCCGCCGTGGCCGAGAACGTCAGGTCCGGCCGCAGCCCCTGGGCGTCGGTGCCGGGCCGCTTCGGCTCGCCGGCGGCCTCCTTCTT
>NZ_CALPCK010000002.1:0-493192 GCF_943193035.1 Caniella muris | reverse complement strand
CCCAAAGGCCGCGGTATCCGGTTCTCAAGGTCCGTCGCGCCGGGACCACCAGGCGGTGGGTGCCGCGGCGCGAGAAAGAACAATACAGGGCTTGGAGCCCCATGCCTTCGAGAATCTCGGAATAGGCTTTCCCCTCATTTTTCCTTCACAAGGACGAGGGGGCATCATTCGTACCCGCACCGGCGGACAACGGCGTCGGCGCACTACAACTATGGCCCGATTCCTGCGATTTCCCGTGCTAACGCCGGCAAACGGCACCGTTCCGTCGGCAAGCGAACCCCATGGATGCGAAGGGGCGGGGCACCGGGAAGGCGCCCCGCCCCGAGGGACGTGCCGTATGGGACGAGCCGTATGGGACCCCTAGGCGGCCGCCACCTTGGCGGGGCCGTCGATCCCCTTGCAGTCGTCGAAGGTGACGGTGCGCAGGGCCGGGTCCTCGTAGGTGCTGTAGTAGTACGTCTTCGTGGCGGAGGAGTAGCCGCCCGTGTAGAAGGTGTACTCGAAGTCGCCGGACTCCTGGCGGCAGTAGCCCTTGACCATCGAGACGGCGCCGAGGGTCCTGAAGAGGCGGGCGACGTTGGCCTTCTCCCCCTCCTCGTCGGGATAGAGGGCGTTGAGGATGGCGACGCGGACGAAGCGCGAGATGGCGGAGGGGTCGCCGGGCAGGCCCATCATCGAGGGGCCGACGCCCATGGCGGAGAGGTGCTCCTCGCGCAGGGTGACCTCGGGGGTCCAGGCGTTGTCGAGGTGCACGTAGTTGCGCATGTTCTCGCAGTGGAACCTGAACTCGGGCTGGTTGGTGAGGACGTCGAAGCCATCGTGGCTCACCTTGAGGCCGTCGGCGTCCTGCTCGACGACGATGGAGCGCTCGCCGTCGGCGACGAACCAGTGGAGGGGCGCGGGCTCGAGGGACGGGGAGAAGCTGTCGTTGGCGATCACGGTCCCGGCGAGGGCCTTCTCGACCTCGTCAACCGAGGAGAACGTCCCGCACACCCAGAGCGGCATCTCGAAGCTGGCGATGTTGGTCTTGCCCTCCTCGGGGTCGCGGTAGACGCCGAAGCCGCCCGCGAACGAGAGGCCGGCGCAGTAGAGGCCGTCCTCGTTGGCGCAGTCGAAGAACAGGGGCATGCCCTCCTCGACGATGGCCATGCCGATCAGGCCGGTGCGCGTCTTGAACGCGCCCTCGTGGCGCGACTGCCACTCCCAACCGGCGGGGACGGCCACGGGCCCCTCGCCGTAGCTGATGCCCCAGTCGTAGTTACGACCGCAGTACAGATGACCCTCGGGGTCGCAGAACCGAACCGCTGTGCACATCGCAAGCCGCCTTTCCCGGGCCTGACCCGGACTCGTTTTGATGTCTGTCGGCTCGTACCCGTATCGCGGCGGTGCAGACTACCAGCAGTAGCTTCTGCCGAACTGGTCCACAAGCTCATGGACCTCGTCGTCGGAGCAGTCGATGCCCAGGCCGCGGATGCGCTCGGGGAGCTCACCCTCCGAGGCGAGGAGCAGGGAGTCGAGGCGCCGCTGGTTGGTGCGGGCGCACTTGAGGGCGGCGAAGAGGCTCTTGACGAGCGCCTCGGCGCTCACCTCCTCCTCGGCGTCCATCTGGTCGAGGGCGAGTCTCGCCTCGTAGGCGATGTCGGAGGAGTCTACGGAGAAATCCCGGGCCTTCATCTGCGGACCTCCCTATGGGGTGACGGTTTGCGGCGCACGTCGCCGCGCGCTGGGAGGGCTATCCCCCCTTTTTCGGGCCCCGTGGCACTCCCATGGGGACCACCCCCGACTCGCCCCATACCTGATACGTCTCCCAAGGAATCTGGAAGGGGCCTTGAGGGGAGACATAAGAAGAGGGTCCCGTCGTCCATCGAGCTGGGAGCATGCAAATTGCTAACCGGTGGTTAGTGGAGGCCCCGACCGGCCTCACCCATCTTCAGAGCCATGAAGGATTCTGCTTACACCACGTTTCTCGCAGGGCTCGGCCGCAGGCTCGGCGCCGTGCGACGCTCCCGCGGGCTCTCCCAGGAGCGCGTGGCGCAGATGCTGGACATGGACCGCGTCTCCATCGGCTACATCGAGCAGGGGCGCCGCTCGCCGCGGCTGGCCACGCTCTACCGCCTGGCCACGCTCTACGACGTCCGGGTCACGGACTTCTTCGACTTCGAGGAGACCGCGGACGAGGCCCTGGGGCGCCTCGTCGACGACGGGCCCGGGGCCTGATCCCACGCACAAGACAAGGGAGGGGCCGCGCCTCGACGGGCGCGGCCCCTCCCCCGTTCTCGCGTCGGGTCGCCCCTACTCGTGGTCGTGGTGGCAGCAGCCCTCGCCGTGGCCATGGCCGTGGCCGTTGCCGTGGCAGCAGCCGTCGCCGTGGTCGTGGCCGTGGCAGCAGCCGTCGTCGTCGCCATGGTCGTGGCCGCAGCCGCAGCCCTCGTCCTCCTCGTCGTCGAACATGTCGGCCGCGAGGTACATGTGCTCGATGGAGCCCACGTACAGGGTGTGGAGGTCGTCGTCGGGATAGTTTTCGCCGTAGACCTCGGGCGCCGTGAAGCAGCCCTTCTCGAGCTGCTGGGCGTAGAGCTTGTGGCAGACGATGACGAGCTGGGCCTCCTCGAAGGCCATGCTGCCGTCCACCTGCATGGGGGAGAGGCCGGCCTCGAGGGCCTTGTCGGTGTCGCGGCCGCTCGTGGAGCCGCAGACCCTGAGGGCGTCGCGCTGCTCCTCCCCGAAGAAGCTCAGCGTGAAGTCGTCGGACCGGTCCACGAACTCCTTGGTGTAGCGCTGCGGGCGGATGTAGCACGTGGCGACGGGGCGGTCCCACAGGACCCCGAGCCCGCCCCACGACGCGGTCATGGTGTTGAAGGCGGAGTCGTTGCCCGCGGTGACCAGCATCCAGTCGTCGCCGATCAGCTCGAACGGGTTGAACTGCAGGTCCTTGGGGTCGATCTCAACGAACTCTCTGGGCATTGTCCCTCCTTGTAGACGATGGGCGCCCGGCCGGCAGCGGCGCCGGCGCCCTCCATGGTCCCAGCTTATCCAAAAACGGGGCTACGGCCCCACGGCGGCGGACGCCACGGCGGCCTTGACGGCGTCGACGACGGCTGCGGGGGCGTCGGGGGACCAGGCGCCCTCGACGACGTGGACCTCTCCGCCTTCGGCCAGCAGGAGCTCCGTGCCCTCCATACCGTCCTCCCGCAGGGGGAGCGTGGCGCGCCACAGGCCGTCCGCGCCCCGCTCGACGGCCACGTCGGCGTCGGCGGAGCCGCCCTGGGCCGACGAGACGGTGCGGGCGAGCGCCTCCATGTCGTCGGCCGAGGAGACTGACGGCACGGGGCCCATGGCGCTCGCCTCGGCGGTGTCGGCGGTCACGCGGGCGACGTCGCCGTCCGACGTGGGGGAAGCCCCCTTGACGCCCGCGACGTCGACCTCCACCCAGTTGTCGGGGACCTGCACCGTGACCCCGCCCGCGGAGAGGGACGTGAGGGTCCCGGAGGGCTCGGGCACGGACCCGCCGGAGGCCCCGTCGGAGGACTCCGCCGCCCCGGACCCGCCGTCGGCCGGCGCGGCGCCGCCCAGGGACCCGAGCGGCGAGAAGACGTCGAGGTCGAACGCCACTGCGAGCACGGCCGCCACGGCGACCACGGCGGCCACGGGCAGCCAGCGCCGCCAGCGCGCCGCGGGGGCTCCCCCGTCCCGGCCTTCCCCGATATGCCTGTCGTCCATGGGCCCTCCCGTCGCCGGCTCTCGTCCCAGGGACCCTACCCGCCCCGGCGCCGGCCTAGCGCGGGACGGCCCCCGGTGTGGAGACGAGCCCCTCCAGGGCGCGGGCGACCCCGTCCTCGCCGCAGGGGCCCACCACCCAGCGGGCCCGCTCGAGAACGGCGGGCTTGGCGTCGGCCACCGCGCAGGAGTTGGGGAACGCCCCGAGGACCTCGAGGTCGTTGTCGGAGTCGCCGAAGACGAGCACCTCGTCAGGGGCGGCGCCCACCGCCTCGGCGAGGGCCCGGGCGCCGGTGGCCTTGGAGCAGCCGGCTGCGAGCACGTCGAGGATGGGCCGGCCGCGGGTGGGGCTCACGAGGTCGAAGGCCGGGTACAGGGCGGAGAGGTAGCCCGCGGCCGCCGCGAGGTCCGCCCCCTCGGGCAGGTGGATGTTGGCCTTGGTGAGGCCGGCCAGGGCCCCCTCCCCGTGGCTCGCGAGCCAGGGGCCGTCCACGACGACGAACTCCCCTGGCAGGCCCGGGAGCCCGCACACCCCGAGCTCGCCGATGCCCTCACGCCGCACCCTGAGGGCGAGGTCGGCCAGGGCCGCCGGGTCGTAGAAGCGGGCGTGGACGCGCTCGCCGTCGAGGTAGGCGACCATGCCGTTGTCGAACACGCCGGACCGATACAGGTCGCCCGTGCCCGGGCCGAAGAGCCCCGGCAGGTGCGCCGGGGAGCGCCCGGTGCAGGGGCCGAAGACCGCGCCGTGGGCCATGACGGCGCGGATGGCGGCCGCCGCGCGGCCGGTGAGCCCGGAGCGGGGCGTGTCAAGCAGGGTCGCATCGAGGTCGGAGAGGACGAGCTTTATCAACGTTTTCCTCCATCGGGACGGGCGTCGGGTCACCCCACGATTATAGGGACGGCCCCGTAGCTGCATGGAGCCTGACAGCGGGGCCGACCCCCTGAAACAGAGGCGACACGGTCTTGGGGTACAGTCTTCGGCGCATAGGTGAACCCTTTGGACGAGGAGTTTGGCGTGACCCAGACAGAGACTCACCCTATGGAGCGGCTGAAGGACGACGGGATCGACACCCCCGAGCGGCAGGTGGCCGCGGAGCGGGCCCTCGACCTCATCGACATCCCCGAC
Source organism: Caniella muris (assembly GCF_943193035.1). Lineage (NCBI taxonomy): Bacteria > Bacillati > Actinomycetota > Coriobacteriia > Coriobacteriales > Atopobiaceae > Caniella > Caniella muris. The sequence goes on along the minus strand of NZ_CALPCK010000002.1, from coordinate 488,349 downwards.
GAGCTCAAGCACAACATGATGTTCTTCCTGCACCTCGTGCGCGAGGTGCTCGACGAGTACGACGGCGGGCTGCTCGACCTCTTCGACCGCCTGCTCGTGGACGCCGTGGTGGTGAACCTCCCCGTCACGGCGAGCCGCACGGAGATCTCCCCCCTCCTCGGCCGGTACTCCGCCGACGACGCGTTCGAGGACGCCGTGGCCACCCTCGACGGGCTGCCCGTCGACCGCGCGACCATGCTCGTGCGCGCCTTCACCGTCTTCTTCCACCTCGCCAACATCTGCGAGGAGGACTACCGCGTCCACAGCCTCGACGCCCGCGAGGCCGCCGTGGCCACCACCGAGGCCGAGGACCCGGTGAACGAGCTCACCGTGGGTTTCCACCACCTGATCGACGAGCGCGGGCGCGTGAAGGCGCAGGGCATCCTCGACCGCCTGGAGTTCCGCCCCGTGTTCACGGCGCACCCCACGGAGGCCCGGCGCAAGGCCATCGAGGGCAAGATCCGGAGGCTCTCCGCCCTCCTCGACGAGCGCGGCCGCCTCCATGGCATCAACCTCTTCGAGAACGAGCGGCAGATGAAGCAGGAGATCAGCGCCATGGTGCGCACCTCCCCCATCTCCCACCGCAAGCCCACGCCCGTCGAGGAGGCCGACACCGTCATCGACATCTTCGACAGCACCCTCCTCGACGCGGTCCCCGAGGTCTACCGCCGGTTCGACGACTGGGAGCTGGGCCCCAAGGCCGGCGCCGTGCCCCCGATGTGCCCGGCCTTCTTCCACCCGGGCAGCTGGATCGGCTCGGACCGCGACGGCAACCCCAACGTCACCGCCAAGGTGAGCCGCCTCGTGGCCGAGAAGTACCGCATCCACGCCGTCAAGACGCTGGCCGCGCGCTGCGCCGAGGTGGGCCGCAACCTCACCCTGGACAGCACCTACACCAAGCCCTCCCGGGAGCTCGCCAACCTGTGGAACCACCAGGTGGAGATGAGCGAGGTCCTCACCTCCAAGGCCGCGGGCATGTCCACCCGCGAGACGCACCGCGCCGTCATGCTCGTGATGAGCGAGCGGCTCCTGGCCACGGCCACCCGCACGGCCGACATCATGTACCGGTCCGTGGACGAGTTCCTCGACGACCTCCGCGTGGTGCAGCGCTCCCTCGAGGAGGCCGGCGCCCGCCGCGAGGCCTACGGCCCCCTGCAGAAGCTCGTCTGGCAGGCGGAGACCTTCGGCTTCTCCCTCGTGGAGATGGAGTTCCGCCAGCACTCCCTCGTGCACCGCCGCGCCCTCGAGGACATCCGCGAGCACGGCCGCTGGGGCGAGCGAGGCGAGCTCGAGCCCATGACCCGCGAGGTGCTCGACACGTTCCGCGCCATCGGCTCCATCCAGCGCAAGAACGGCGTCGACGCCGCCCGCCGCTACATCATCTCGTTCACCCAGAGCGCCGAGGACGTGGCCAACGTCTACGAGCTGGCGCGGCTGGCCTTCGCCCACTCCAAGGACGTGCCGCAGCTGGACGTCATCCCGCTCTTCGAGCAGGTGGAGGACCTCGAGCGCGCCGTGGACACCCTCGACCAGATCATCGAGCTCCCCGACGTCCAGCGCCGCCTGGAGCAGACCGGGCGCCGCATGGAGGTCATGCTCGGCTACTCCGACTCCTCCAAGGACGCCGGCCCCACCGCCGCGACCTTCGTGCTCAACACCGCCCAGGAGGCCATCGCCCGCTGGGCCGAGCGCAACGCCATCGACCTCGTGCTCATGCACGGCCGCGGCGGCGCCGTGGGCCGCGGCGGCGGCCCCGCCAACCGCGCGGTTCTGTCCCAACCCAAGGGGTCGGTCAACTGCTGCTTCAAGCTCACGGAGCAGGGCGAGGTCATCTTCGCCCGCTACGGCAACCCCACCCTGGCCCGGCGCCACATCGAGGGCGTGGCCGGCGCCACCCTGGTGCACGCCAGCACCTCGACGCAGCAGGTGAACGGCGAGGCGGGCATCGAGTTCGCCGACCTCGCCCAGACCCTCGAGGACGCCTCCACGGCCAAGTACGCCGAGCTCCTCGGCACGGACGGCTTCGTGGAGTGGTTCTCCCAGGTGACGCCGCTGGCCGAGATCGGCCTCCTGCCCATCGGCAGCCGCCCGGCCAAGCGCGGCCTGGGCGCCAAGTCGCTCGACGACCTCCGCGCCATCCCCTGGATCTTCTCGTGGTCCCAGGCGCGCCTCAACCTGGCCGCCTGGTACGGCCTCGGCACGGCCTGCGAGACCGTGGGCGACCTCGAGCTGCTCCAGGAGGCCTACCGCCGCTGGCCGCTCTTCACCACGTTCATCGACAACATCGAGATGTCGCTCGCCAAGACCGACGAGCGCCTGGCCCGCATGTACCTCGCCCTGGGCGACCGCGACGACCTGGCCGAGACGGTGCTGGACGAGATGACCCTCACCACCCGCTGGGTCCTGGCCATAACCGGCAACGAGTGGCCGCTGCAGAAGCGCCGCGTCCTCGGCCCGCTCGTGCGCATGCGGCGCCCCTTTGTGAACGTGCTCTCGCTGGCCCAGGTGCGCGCCCTCGACCGCCTGCGGTCGAAGGAGGGCGACGAGATGGGTGACGAGGAGCGCGCCGAGCTCACCTACCTCATCCTCTGCACCGTGAGCGGCGTGGCCGCCGGCCTCCAGAACACGGGCTGAGGTGCCGCAAGGAAGCCCCAACCTATATGGCGGGAGCGTGGACGCCCCTATGGGTTTGACAGGCGCCACGGAGCGGCGTAGTGTCTCTTCTTGCGCTGAGGCGCACCCGATATTGCGGGGTGGAGCAGTCTGGTAGCTCGTCGGGCTCATAACCCGAAGGCCGTAGGTTCAAATCCTGCCCCCGCGACCACACAAGATGCGGGCCGGCTCCCCTTCCGGGGCAGCCGGCCCGCTTTTTGTCTCCCTATCGGGCCGCGGCCGGCCCTCCCTGGCCGGGGGCGCCAAAGCCCCCGGGAGGCTCCGTCGCCCCGCCGCCCGGCGAATCGCCCGCCGACGGCGGCTCGGGCGCCAACCCGGACGCCGCCCCCGGCTCCCCTGCCGCCCCGGGGTCCCTGCCGCCCGGGGCACCGGGCACCGTCTGGCCCACGGTGGTCACCCCTTCCGTCAGCTCCGCCTCGCACGACCCGCCCTCCCAGGTCACGGTGCAGGGCCCTGCCTGCAGCTCCGGGCTCGACACCACGGCGTAGGTACTGGCCTGCGGGACCTCGAACCGCGCCATCTCGGCGCCGTCGGAGTCGGCGAGCACCACGGCGCTGCCCGCCGGCACCGTGGCCCCGAAGCCCACGACCGCGACGGGCTGGGTGGCCTCGGTGGGCCACGCCGCCATGCCCCCGCCCACGGCCACGAGCGTGCCCCCGGAGACGACGCAGCTCTCCTCGAAGTCGAGGGCGCCGTCTGCCTGGCCGGTGCAGGCGGCCACCACCGTGCCGCCGGAGAGCTCGAGCGTCCCATTGGAGTCGATGGCGTCGCCGGCGGCCGTGAGGCTGACGGTGCCGCCGCTCACCCTCACCTCGAAGGGACCCGTGTCGCCCGCGGCGTTGATGGCGTCGTCTGTGGAGGAGACCGACACCTCTCCCCCCGACACGGTCACCGAGGAGCCCTCCAGCCCCTCGGTGCAGGAGGTCACGGTGTGGGTGCCGGCGGTGACCGAGAGGGCGCCCTCCGTGTGGACGCCGTCGTCCCCGGCCGAGACCGTGGTCGTGGCGTCCGCGAGCACGAGGTCGCCGTCGGAGCGGAGGCCGTCGCCCTCACCTGCTTCCACCTCCACCTCGGCCCCCTGGTCGACGGTGAGCGATCCCTTTCCCTCGATGCCGTGGTCGGGGGCGGACACCACGAGATGGACGCCCGTGACGCTCAGGGAGCCCTTGGAGGTCACCGCGTCCTTGGCCCCCGCCTGGACCTCGAGGGTGCCCGTCCCGCAGAGGACGAGGTCGGTCTCGGAGTAGAGGCAGGCGTCGGCCCCGTCGGCCGGGGCGTCGCCGGCGTCCGAGACGCGGTTCTGGGTGCCGTCGGCGACCTCGACCACCACCTCCCCGGCCGCGACGACGTCGAACGCACAGGGACCCGAGCTCGCCAGGGAGACGCCGTCGAACACCACGGACACGTCCTGGCCGTCGGCATCCACCACCACGGAGCCATCGGAGAGCGACCCCGAGAGCCGGTAGGAGCCGCCCTGGGAGATGGTCACGACGTCGCCGTCGGCCCTGGCGCCCGCCCCGTCCACGGTGGTGGCGCCGTCGGCGAGGGCGATCGTCGTGGAGGGGCCGGCCGTCCCGGCGCCATCGGGGGCGGCCGGGACGGGGGCCGCGCAGCCGCCCAGGGCAAGGGCGGCGCAGACACCCGGCACAAGGGCGATCGCACCGCCTCGGACCCAGTCGAATCCTCTCATGGCCACAGGCCCCCTTCCCTCTCGGCTTCCTTCCGTCGAGGCCACTGTGGACGCCGGGCCTAAAGCCTCCCTAAACCGCGCCCGCCACTTAAGGGACGCTTTAGGGCCCGGGGCCACCATGACGGCGGTAGCGGCGAGACGGGAAGGAGTGCCGTGCCCCCCAACCTCACGCGCTTCGAGCGCATCGAGAAGAAGTACCCCTTGGACCGCGGTGCCATGGTGGCCCTGGAGCGGATCCTGGAAGGCCGCCTGGAGCCCGACCCCTGGGGAGCCTCCACGGTGTCCAACGTCTACTACGACACCTGCGACCTGGCCCTGGCACGACGTTCCCTGGCAAAGCCCCCGTACAAGGAGAAGCTCCGGGTGCGCTCCTACGGCCCCACCGGCCCGGATGACACCGTCTTCGTGGAGCTCAAGAAGAAGTGGCGGGGCGTCGTCTACAAGCGCCGCATCGCCGCGACCGAGGCCCGGGCCGCCCTCTGGCTCTCCGGGGGACCGGCACCTCCCCTCGAGGGCCGCGCCGACGCCCAGGTGGCGGCCGAGGTCGAGCGCTTCATGGCCGACTGCCCCGTGAGGCCCGCCATGGTGGTCGCCTACGAGCGCCACAGCCTCGTGGACCCCGGCGACGGCGGGCTGCGCGTGACCTTCGACGAGAACCTCCGCTGGCGCCGGGACCGGCTGCGCCTCTCGGCGGGGTCCCACGGGGAGGCGCTGCTCGACGGGGACCGGGTGCTCATGGAGGTCAAGGTGTGCGGCGCGATGCCCCTCTGGCTCTCCCGGGCCCTCGGGGAGGTGGGCGCCCGACCCTCGTCGTTTTCAAAGTACGGCGCGTGCTGCCGGGAACTCGCGGCCCGCGACCGGTCCGTGCTCGTCCGACCCTCTGCGGCCGGACACCGCCATCTGACAGAGGAGGAGCCATGTCCGATCTTCTGAACCTGCTGGGCGCCCAGGGGACCACGGCCTTCGACCCGGTCCGGTTCGGGGCCCTCATCCTTGCCTCCCTGGCCCTGGGATGCATCCTGGCCGCACTCTACGAGCGGCGCTACGGGGGCAGCGGGGGCCTTATCGTCACCCTGGCCCTGCTGCCCGCCACAGTGCAGACCGTGATCATGCTCGTGAACGGCAACGTTGGCACGGGCGTGGCCGTGGCCGGGGCCTTCTCCCTCGTGCGCTTTCGCTCGGTGCCCGGCACCGCCACAGAGATAGGGGCGGTCTTCGTGGCCATGGCCCTGGGCCTGGGCTGCGCCATGGGCCAGGTGGTGTGTGCCGCGATGCTCCTGGGGGCGTCGGTGGCCCTGGTGGCCGCGGCCGAGGCTGTGGGCCTGGGGCGTCGCAACGGGGGCAGCCGCCTCCTCAAGGTGACGCTCCCCGAGGGGACCGATTGGGACGGCCTTCTCGACGACCTGTTCCGGGACCACGGGGCAACCTGGGAGCTCACGGAGGTGCGCACGAGCCACCTGGGGTCGCTCATCGACCTCAGGTACCGGGTGAGGTTCAGAGGGGGCGAGATGCCCGCAACGTTCCTCGACGCAGTGCGCACCCGCAACGGCAACCTCCCGGTGTCGTGCGCCAAGGTAGAGGACGGGCAGTCCCTGTAAGGCGGCCCTTGACGCGGGCGGGGCGGCGGCGTATCGTGTCTGTCTGCGCTGAGGCGCACCCGATATTGCGGGGTGGAGCAGTCTGGCAGCTCGTCGGGCTCATAACCCGAAGGCCGTAGGTTCAAATCCTGCCCCCGCGACCACACATGATGCGGGCCGGCTTCCCTTCTGGGGCAGCCGGCCCGCTTTTCCTTTACCGCACGTTCGCCTTGATAATCTTACAGAGGAACGCGGTCGCCCCCGCGCAAGAGGCAGGGCCCCGCGATGGCCACGGGCCGCCCTCAATACTATCTTTTTAGATAGTATTGGACAAAATAGTGCGTTCTTTCTTCTCGGCATGCTCCGACCTAGAGTTCGACCTGTAGGGGACGTCGGCGACGGCGCCGGCGGCGACCAAGGGAAAGGCAGGTAGACCATGGCAACAAAGAACCTGGGCGGCATCGGCGAGCTGTTCCCGCAATCGGTGTTCATCATCGCGACCTACGGCGAGGACGGCACCCCCAACGCCATGAACGCGGCGTGGGCCGGCGAGTGCACGCGCAACGAGGTGTGCCTCAACATCGGCGACCACAAGACCACCGCCAACATCGTGGCCAAAGGCGCCTTCACCGTGGCGCCGGCCGACGCGGCCCATGTGGTGGAGGCCGACTACTTCGGCATCGCCACAGGGAAGAAGGTGGACAAGGCCGCCGCGTCGGGCCTCACGTTCACCCCGTCGGAGTTCGTGGACGCACCCGTCATCGAGGAGTTCCCGCTCACCATGGAGTGCGAGGTGACGGCCGTGCAGGGCGACGAGCACGGGGCGCGCATCGCGGGCCGGGTGGTGAACACCCGCGCAGACGAGTCGATCCTCGACGGGGAGGGCCGCGTCGACTTCACCAGGATGCGCCCGATCGTCTACGACAGCAGCCACCGGTCCTACCGCGTGGTGGGCGAGGAGGTCGGCGGCGCCTGGAAGGCCGGCAAGGCCCTGATGTGACAGGGAACGGCACCGTGGGCGTATGGGGCCCCGGCCCGGGACCGCGGTCCCGGGCCGGGGCCCCATCGCAAAAGGGATGCGGAAGCGGCGGGTGACGGCGTAAAGTGCGTGGGGACACGAAAGGAGCCTCGATGACCGACATGCTGCTCGTGGCCGCAGGCGGGGCGGCGGGCTCCGTTGCCCGCTACCTGCTCTCCCTCGTGCCTGCGCCGGGCCCGTGGCCCGCCATGACGCTGCTCATGAACCTCGCCGGCGCCGTGCTCATCGGCATCGTCGCCGGGCTCGCGCCCGCGCGGCTCTCCCCCCAGGCCACCCTCCTCCTCAAGACCGGCCTCTGCGGCGGGTTCACGACCTTCTCCACGTTCTCGCTGGAGACCGTGACGCTCTGGCAGCAGGGCCACACGGGGCTCGCCTGCCTCTACGCGGCGACCTCGGTGGTGCTGTGCGTGGCAGGCGTCCTCGTCGGCCAGGCCGTGGCCGGCTCACTGGCCCGGGGTTAGGCGGGCGCCGGACGCCGGGCGGGGCGGGCGGCAGAGGCGCCCGGACCGGGCTTGGCGTCAGCGGCCGCGGTGGCGGCGCTTCCGACGCTCCCTGCGAAGCTCGTAGCGGGCCTCGGCATCCACGGCCTTGCGGTCGCGTTCTCGGCCCTTGCGCTCCTGCGCGCACGCCTCCCGCTGGCGCGCCAGGGCCTCCTGGGCCTTGGTGGACGGGCCCCGGTCACCGAGGGCGCGGGCGACCTCGCGCTGACAGCGCTTGGGGTTTGTGGGCAGCGGGTCCTGCGGGCGGCCCTCCCCCATGGGAAAGCGGATGGACGACCACCGCGCCAGCACGAACCGGTGCAGCTCCTCGGCGGACGGCTCCGCCCCAAAGACCTGCCGCACGCACCCGTAGCGGCTGCCGTCGACATGCTCCATCAGGCCCACCCAGAACTGGCCGTCGAAATAGACGGTGAGGGTGGACGACGTGCCGGTCATCCCCATGGCGATCCTCCTTTATGTGGTGGCGACGCGTTGGAGAAGGGACAACCAAGGAGGCAGGTTACTGGCGGCGTGGGCCGCGCCCCGACTACCCGACGGGGCCGTGTTTTCATCTCCGTGAGCCGATGGTAGCAAAGGGAGAGACTCGGCAGCGGGCGGCGGCCGTCGGGTGGAGGCGCGACGGCAGGCGGCAGAGGTGCCTGGCCAAGATGCAAGGGGGGTCAGGCCTGGCGGAAGAAGCGCTTGCCGAGGAGGCGGCCGGTCCCGGCACCCGGGCCCCAGCTGATGAGGCCGCGGTCGTCGTAGACGCCATGGGAGTCCATGCCGTCGACCTCCACCCCCTCCACATGCTCGTCGAGGGCGGAAAGCGAGAAGGCATTGAGGAAGCGGCCGTCCAGCACCTCGCGCCAGTCGCGTCCCAGGCCCCGGGACACCGACTCGAGGTCCCCCATGGAGAAGAGGCCTCGGGCGAGGCAGGTGGCCGCGGTGTCGTCGGGGATCTCGGGGAAATGCTCGAACACCCAGTCCTCGAACAGCCAGCGGACCTCGTCGGGAAGACAGGGAATGCGGGACGCACCGTCGATGGTCACCATGGCGAGCCTCCCATCGTCGCGTGGGCGGAGCATCATCATATTACACGTTTTCGATATATTCAAGTTAGTTTAAGACTGCGGACACAGGAGCGCGACACAGACGCCGTGGCTAGAATGGTTCCTTGCAGATTCCGCAGAAAGGACACCATGACGACACCCCACGCACCCCTGGTCGCATTCTTCGACATCGACGGCACCCTCATCGACTCGGACCCCGAGGCCTACGCCGCCGCCCAGGCGCCCGGCGCCTCCCCGGAGGAGCAGGAGCGCGTCTTCCTCCCCACCCGGAACGTGCGCGACGCCGTGGCCGAGTTCGTGGACGCGGGCAACCTGGCGTTCCTCTGCTCGGGACGGCCGCCCTCGGGCCTCGCCCTCCTCATGGACTCCGTGCCCTTCTCGGGCTACGTGGCCCTCGCGGGCGCCTTGGGCGTGATGGACGGCCGCGAGCTGTTCAGCCACACGGTGGACCGCGAGACCATGGCGCGCGCCATCGGGGTGTTCGACGAGTGCTCCGTGGCGGCGCTCCTCGAGGGCACCCGCGGCTCCGTGGTGTTCATGCCGGCCGGCGAGCACCCGGACATCGACCTGTCGGTGCCCGTGGTGACGAGCGTCGCAGAGGCCGTGGCCGCCATCGACGACCTCGCCCTGGTGAAGGCCTTCTGGATGGCCGAGGAGGACGGCCGCCTGGACCCGCGCCGCGAGGAGCTCGCAGGGCTCTTCCGCATCAGCGACCTCGGCGTGGGCGGGTTCGAGCTCACGGTGCCAGAGATCTCCAAGGCGAGCGGCATGGCCGACGTCCTGGCCGCCGTGGGCGACCACGGGACGGTGTACGGGTTCGGCGACTCCGAGAACGACACCCCCATGCTCGAGGCGGCCGACGTGGCCGTGGTCATGGAGAACGGCGTGCCCTCCGTGCGGCCGCTCGCCGACGTGACCGCCCCGCCCGTCTCGGAGGACGGCGTGGCGACGGTGCTGAGGGCGATCCTCGCCGGCGAGCTGTAGGCGGAACGACGCGAAAAAGCGGGCGCGACCCGGCATCCGGGACGCGCCCGCTTCCATGTCTGCCCGATGCCCCCTAGCCCCGGACCTCCAGCAGCTTCTTGCGGAGCTCGGCCTCCATGGCGCGGAGCTCGGTCTCGGCCTCGGCGCGCTTGGCGCGGCCCTCCTGCTGGATCTGCATGACCTCGTCGAAGGTCTGGATGAGGCTCTCGTTGGTGGCCTTGAGGGTCTCGATGTCCACGATGCCGCGCTCGTTCTCGCGGGCGATCTGGGTGGTGGACGTCTTGAGCATCTCGGCGTTCTTCTTGAGCAGGTCGTTGGTCATGTCGGTGACCGTGGTCTGCGCCTTCACCGCGGCGTCGGCGTTGGCGATGCCCAGGGCCAGCACCATCTGGCTCTTCCACAGCGGGATGGTGTTGACGATGGTGGTCTGGATCTTCTCCACCATGAGCATCTCGTTGTTCTGGACGAACCGGATCTGGGGCGCCGTCTGCATGGCGATGGTGCGGGTGAGGTCGAGGTCGGAGAGCTTCTTCTCGAAGCGGTCGCAGGCGGCCGTGAGCTTCTGCACCGCCTCGGCGTCCTCGGTGCGGCCCGTGGCGCGGGCCTTGGCGGCGAGCTCGGCGAGCTGGCCGGAGCGCACCTCCTCCAGCTTCTTGCGGCCCGCCAGGATGTACATGGTGAGCTCTTTGAAGTACGTGAGGTTGAGGTCGTAGAGCCTGTCGAGGATCTTGGCGTCCTTCATGAGGGTGAGCTGCTGGTCCTTGAGGTGCCCCACGATCTTGTTGACGTTGTTCTCGGCCTTGTCGTACTTGGCCGTGAGGGCCTCCACGCGGCTGGCCCCGCGCTTGAAGATGCCGAGGAACCCGCGCTCCTCCCCCACCTCGAGGCTGCGGAGCTCGCCCACGACGTCGGTGATGAGCTCGCCCACCTCGCCGAGGTCCTGGGTGCGCACCTTCTCGAGGGCGCTTTGGGAGAAGTCGGCCATCTTCTTCTGGGCGCCGGCGCCGTAGGAGAGCACGAGCGCGGAGTCGGTGAGGTCGATCTGCTTGGCGAAGGCGTCCACCTGGCGGCGCTCGTCGTCGGAGAGGAGGTCCTCGTCGAGGGAGGCCACGGGGACCGCGGCCTCTTCCTCCTCCACGGCCACGACGGGCTCGTCGCCGAGGTCGGGGCTGAGGGTGAGGGTGGGTACGGGCTCGCCCGCGAGGGCGTCGAGCTGGTCGTCCATGGGTACCTCCTAGTCCTTGGCGGCCGGGCCGCCGCGATCGATGAGACCTTCCTGGGCGAGGACGTCGTTGAGCACGGAGATGTCGGCCGAGACGTCCCAGGTCATGTCGCGGAAGATGGTGTCGAGGAGGCGCTCGTAGGCCACCGCGAGGGTGTCGAGCGTGCCCTCGATCTCCTTGCGCGACGTGGAGATGTTGACGCCCTGCACCGGCTGCTCCTCGAGGTCGTCGTAGGCCTTGAGGAGCTTGACGGTGGTGGGCAGGTAGTAGTTCATGAAGCGCTCGAGGTCGTCGGCCACCTCGGGGTGCTGGGACGCGTAGGCGAGGATGTTGGTGGCCACGCACTGGATGCGGTCCACCTTGGCCGACACGGCGTCGTCGTCGATGGCCGCGTTTGCCTCGTCGAGCTCCGCCAGGTAGGCGGCGCCGCGCCGCAGCAGGGGGCGCACCTGCTCGGGGGCGTCGTCCACGGAGAACGGCGCGTCCCCGGCCTCGGCCGCCGACGCGGGCCCCACGGGCTCCACCTTGGCCTCCACCCGCTGCGCCCGGCTGGCGCGGCGGGCCTCGGCGGCAGCGCGCTCCTGCTCCTCCACGGCGGCGAAGGCGGTCTCGGTGACCACGAGGGTGCGGCCCGAGGACGACAGGCGCCCCTCGCGGAGGAGGCCCTTGACGATGAGGCGCCGGGCGTCTGCCCGGACGGCGTCGGCCTTGCGGCCCACCTGGTGGGAGAGCTCCGCGACGGTGCAGGCCTCTCGGCTGCCGATGACGCGGCGGTAGGCGTCGAACCGCCGGGCGAGGGAGAGCCGGTCGACGCCCCCGCGCAGGAGTCCCACGGACAGGAACAGGAAGACGGCGATGACGGCCACCAGCCCCATGTCCATCACACGCAGCGCCAGGGCGCCGAGGAGCCCAAGGACGAACGTGAGGGTGAGCATGGCGCCGAGGAACGCGGCGACGGCGCCCGTGACGCGGAGGCCGACCGCGGAGCCGTAGCGGGCCGCCACGCGCTCCCGGGCCACGCGCTCCTCCTCCTTGCGGCGGGCCTCGGTCATGGAGGCCGCCACGGCCTCCTGGGCCTTGCGCACACCCTCCCCCGCCGCCGCGGCGGTGCGCTCCACCATGGTGCGGAGCTCGGCGAACTCGCGACTGTCGATGGCGTCCTGGACCATCGACCCCAGCGACTGGAAAACGTCCTTGTCCCCGTTGTCTGCCATGGGAGCCTTTCCGCCGGGCGCACAGGGCGTGCCCGATTTCCTAGAATGGAAGGTGCTTTTCAGCAGCCATTGTAGTCTACCCGCCCCATCCGACCATGCCCGGGGCACGGGGAGGGGCGGTTTCCATGGTTATACTCGGCGCCTTGGTCAACGGAGCGCTCACGGTGGCCGGCGGCGTGGCGGGGCTCGCCCTGCGGCGCCACGTGTCCCAGGGGCTGGGAGACTTCCTCATGGAGGGCCTGGGGCTCTGCGTCATCCTCGTGGCCGCGGGCGGCATGACCGGCTCCACCCCGGTGCTCGCGGTGGTGGCCTCCGTGGTGCTCGGCAGCCTCCTGGGTCGGGCGCTGGGCATCGAGGGCGCCCTCAGGCGCCTGGGGGACCGGGTGCAGGACGCCCTGGCCCACCGCTTCCGGGGCTCGGCGGCCATGGGCCGCTTCTCGGAGGGGTTCGTCGCGGCCACGCTGTTCATCTGCGTGGGCTCCATGGCCGTCGTGGGGTCGCTCCAAAGCGGTCTCTCGGGCGACCACTCGACGCTGTTCGCCAAGGGCGTCATCGACATGGTGGTGGTGGCCGTCATGGCCGCCTCCATGGGGGTGGGCGTGCCCTTCTCGGGGCTCTGCGTCTTTGCCTACGAGGCGCTGCTCAGCGCGGGCGCGAGCCTGCTCTCCCCCGTGCTCACCGACGCCGTCATCTCGGCCATGACGGTCACGGGCTCGCTGCTGCTCCTGGCCGTGGGCCTCAACATGCTCGGGGTCACCCGCATCAAGGTGGCCGACATGCTGCCGGCGGCCTTCGTCCCGGTGCTGCTCGCCCCCTGGCTGGGATAGCGGCCCCGGCCGGGTCCGCCGGGCGCCCGTGCGGGCCCTGGGGCAAGCCGCGCCGCCTAGAAGAGGCGCGCGGCCTCCCCGCGCCCGCCCGCCGAGAGAATCTCCTCGGCCTCGCGCGCCGCGAGGGCGGCCTCGTCGGGGACCGCGGCCTCCTCGTCGGGAGACCCCTCCACGGTGGGGAGCCCCTGGTCGCAGGGGTCGAACTCGGCGCCTCGGTAGGGACGGTCCTCGGATGCCATGGTCCTCTCCTTCCCGCCCACTCGGGGCGTCTGGGGTTTCCGAGGGCCTATGCCCGGTAGCGGGCCGGCTTTTTCGCCGCCGTGGGCGAAGCCGCGGAATCTGCGGGGGTACCGTGGCGCCCGAGCACCTCCACGGGCGGCACGGAGTCGCTGGGCCTGAGCCCCGCGTCGCCGCCGTGCTCCCAGAGACGGCCCTCGAGGACGCGGAAGGGCGCCGTCACCACGGGCACGCAGCCGTGGTCGAAGGGCGCGGCGCCCGCGCTCACGAGCGTGAGGACGTAGGGCGCCAGGACGAACGAGGCCACCTGCCAGCCCACGCCGGCATGGAAGCACTCCGCCACCGCGGCCACGCACCAGGCGTAGCAGATCCACACGACGGCGGCCGGCACCACCCAGAACTGCTGGAGAAAGCCCGTGGGCATGGCCCAGAAGACGCCCACGGCGGCGGTCCCGGCGAGGGCGACGCCGTAGAGGAGCACGCAGCGCGCGGAGCGGAACAGGAGGTAGGGGCCGTAGAGCGGCACGAGGAAGAGCCAGGGCCTCTCCCCCGTGCGGCCGAGCGCCCGGCAGCCACCCACGAAGAACAGCACGACGCCCACCACGGCGACCGCGGCCGCCAGGCCCACGAGGGCAGAGAAAGCGATGACGCCCATAGAACCTCCCACCGGTGCGCCCCGGGCCGCGTCGCCCGGGGCCGTCCCCTTCTCGGGCTCATTCCCCGATTATGGCGGGACCTGCGCGTCATGGGCAACAAGGTGCGGGGTGCGCAGGAACGGCATCCAAGGTACGTGGCCGTCCTGTGGTCAAACGGCGGGGGCATTGTGGAACCGTCCCGGCCGTGTCCCAACGGACCCGGCGATGCCACACCATGGGGCAAGGCAGAGACGAGAGGGGGCACCATGGGAAAAGGGAGACGGGCCTTGGCGGCCGTGGGAACGGTCGCCGTCGCCGGCGCGCTCTGCGGCCTCGCGTTCTTCTCCAAGTCCAGCTACCCCACGGTCACGGTGCAGCTGCCCGCCAACCGGGCGGCCGGCTACACCTGGGTGTGCTCGGTGAAGCCGGAGGGCTCCTTCGTCACGGTGGGCACGCGCTACGCGCCCGAGGACGGCGACGACCCGGACGGCGGCGGCGTGGAGACCTTCGTCCTCCAGAGCCGAAGCCAAGGGACGTCGCAGGTGTCGTTCGCCTGCGTCGACGGCGACGACGGCAGCATCGACTCCACGGCCACCTACGAGTTCACCACCGAGGGCTCGACCATCCGGAGCAGCGGCACCACGGCCGACATCTCCGACACCCTCATGGCCCCCTTCGAGGCGAAGGTGGCCGCGGGAAACGCCGCATAAAGAAGGACCCCGGTCAAACGCAGGAGGCCACGCACCCCCACCCGGGTGCGGGGCCTCCCCTGTCCCGGGGCGGCGCCGGGGTCAGGCGAACGACGCCACGAGGGCCTGGAGGACGTCCACGGTGGCCTCGAGGGCGGGCACCGGCACGAACTCGCGCACGGAGTGGGCCAGGCGGCCGCCGGTGGCGAGGTTGGGGCACGGCAGGCCGCGGAACGTGAGCTGGGCGCCGTCGGTGCCGCCGCGGGCGGGCACGCAGACCGGGGTCACGCCGCAGGCCTCCATGGCCGCCTTGGCGCGGTCCACGAGGAACTCGGCCCCGTCCAGGCGCTCGGCCATGTTGCGGTACTCCCGCTTGACCGTGAGCCGCACGCGGCCCTCCCCGTGCAGCCTCTCGACATACGCGGCGGCCGCGGCCATGAGGTCGAGGCGCCCCTCGAAGGAGGCGGCGTCGAAGTCGCGCACGAGGTAGGAGGCACGGCACTCGTCCACGGTGCCCGACACCCCGTGGCAGTGGAAGTAGCCCTCGTAGCCGGCGGTGTGCTCGGGGCGTGCGGCGGCCGGCAGCATCCCGTCGAACTCCTCGAACAGGCCGATGGCGTTGACCATGCGGTCCTTGGCGTCGCCGGGGTGCACGCCCTCGCCGGTGAAGACGGCCTCCACCGAGGCGGCCGAGAAGCACTCGTAGTTGAGCTCGCCCAGGGCCTCGCCGTCCACGGTGTAGGCGTAGGCCGCGCCGAAGGCGTCGAGGTCGAGCAGGGCCGCGCCGTGGCCGATCTCCTCGTCGGGGACGAAGGCCACCGCGAGGGGCGGGTGCGGCAGGGATGGGTCGGCGAGGAGCCGGGCCACGAGGGCCATGACCTCGGCCACCCCGGCCTTGTCGTCCGCCGACAGGAGCGTGGTGCCGTCGCTTGTGACCACGGCCTGCCCCGCCAGGGACGGCAGGTCGGGCACGGCCGCGGGGGTCACGGACACGGTGTCGGAGATGACGAGGTCGCCGCCCTCGTAGGGCACCACCTGCGGATGCACGCCGCGGTTGGGGGCGTCGTGGGCCGTGTCGATGTGCGCGATGAGCCCGAGGGCGGGACGGTCGGCGGCACCCGGCGACGCCGGCACCCTGGCGGTCACGTAGGCGTGGTCGTCCACGGTCACGTCGCTGGCGCCCAGGGCACGGAGCTCGTCGGCGAGCAGGGCCGCCATGGCGTGCTCCGACGGGTCGCTCGGCACCCGCTCCTCGTGGTCGGGGTCGCTGGGCGAGTCCACCTGCACGTAGCGCAGGAAGCGGCGCAGCACGTCGCTCGTGTCGGGGCTCGCCATGACCGTCTCGGCATCCAGGGCCTTCATCGTGCGTCTTCCCTTCTCCATGGGAGGGGGCCCGGCGGCCGGCCGCCGGGCCCCCTCCGCGTCTCCCCCGGACCCCGTCCTAGTCGAGGCCCATCTCCTTCTTCATGGCTGCGAGCTCGTCGTCCACCGCGGCGGACGCGCCGGCGGCGGCGTACTTGGCCTCCAGGGAGGCGGCGGAGTCCTCGGGCTCGGCGTTGAGCTCCTCCATGGCGTTGGAGCGGTCGAGCATCTCGTCGGCCTTGGCCTCCATACGCTCGAAGGCGGCCACGGCGCCCTCGGCGCGGTCGGCGCCGCCGGTCATGCGGCCCACCTTGTCCTGGGTCTTGGCAACGGCGGCCTTGGCCTTGATGACGTCGCGGCGGCCCTTGAGGGTGTTGATGTCGTTCACGAGCTTGTCGTGCATCTGGCGCATCTTCTGCGCGTTCTCGTGGGCGGCGTCGTAGGCGGCGATGAGGCCGGTATTCTTGGCCACGAGCTCCTGCTTCTTGGCCAGGAACGTGCGGGCGTCGCCCTCCTCGCCGGCGGCGAGGGCGCGGCGGGCGAGGCCGTCGTACTTGTCGATGTCGGCCTGGTTGGCGTCGACGAGCCGCTTGCAGCGGGTCTCCTCGGCCATGACGCCGGCGGTGGCCTCCTTGACCTCGGCGAGGCTCTCGGTGAGGTCGCGGAGGTACTGGTCGACCATCTTGGCGGGGTCCTCCGCCTTGTCGAGCAGGTCGTTCACGTTGGCCTTGATGATGGAGGTGAAACGGTCGAGGATGCCCATGGCGCCCCCTTTCCCGGCCCGCCTAGCGGGTCGTCTCGTCGTCGGAAGCCGACGCCTTGTCCGTGTACTTCTTCTCGAGGTCGGCGAGGTCCTTGTCGCCGAAGGTCTCCAGCGGGGTCTTGAGGACCTCGTCGAGGCGACGGTCGCGCTCCTCCTGCCGCGCCTTGCGGCGACGCCAGAGCATGTACCCGCCCGCGCCCACGATGCACACCCCGAGGCCGCCGGCGACCCACAGGCCGGCACGGCGCCCCTCCGCGGGATCGGCCATGATCTGGGAGGCCGTGCGCTCGAAGGCCTGGGAGAATATCTGCTCCTCGGAGAGGGAACGGTCGGCGTAGGCGCGGTCGAGCTCCTTTGCCAGGATGCGGCAGGCCTCGTCGTCCATGACGGAGCGCGCGGCCGAGCCCACGGAGTAGCCGCAGTTGTAGCCGCCGGAGCCGTTGTCGCAGAACACGAGGACGAAGTGGCCCTCGTCGGAGAAGCTCTCGTCGTAGACCTGCTCGGCCATCTCCGTCAGACGGTCCGTGGACGTGGTGGTGCCGTTGGGCAGGATCACAAGGTAGGGGCGCACGCCGGTAAGGCGCCAGAACTCCTCCATGCCATCCTCGAGCTGCGACGTGTTGTGGACCCAGTCGCCGTCCCGGTCGGTGTAGAGGGGCGTGACCTCGGTCGTGCCCTGGGGCAGCGCCGTGCGCTCGTGGGTGGACGACGCCTGGGGGTACGCGCCCGACGGGCCCGAGCACGACGACGGCGCGCAGCCGAACGACGTGACGAGGGCGAGGACGAGGAGCACGGCGCAGACGGCGATGAAGACGGTCCCGCAGCCGCAGCCGCCCGACGACGCCGGGGCGCCCTGGCCGGCGGGGGGCACAGGCGCGCCCGGGGCGGCCCCCTGGCCCTGCGGGGCCGTGGGGGCGGGGGCCTGCCGCGCCGTCGTGCGGCGACCGGACCCGCCCAGGGAGCTGCCGATCATGCCGCCGAGCATGCCTCCCCAGAAGCTGCCGGACGACCCGCCGCGGTAGCGCCGCGGACCCATGGGGCCCATCGGGCCCAACGGACCCATCGGACCCATCGGGCCGAAGCCCATGGGCGGGCGGCCGCCGCCCGAGGAGCTGCGCCCGCCGGAGCGCGACCCCCCGGAGAACCCGCCGGATGCCCGGCCGCCGCCGGAGAAGCCGCCTCCCCCGCCACCAGACGCGCCGCCGCCGGACCTACCCATAGGGACCTCCCCCTCGATCGGTTGCTAGGTGGAAGTGTACCCGAGCCGGACCCGGTGCAGCCGGGGCCCGGGTGCGGAGGGCGGGGCGGGGGCCGGCGCCCCAGGGCCATGAATTATCGAAAAGGGCGCGTGACAGGTGGATCAGGCACCGGTGTCACATCGCCGCGCCGGAGGCGGCGAGCACCCGGTCGAGCACCGCGTCCCAGGAGAGGGCCGTGGCGTCGAGCGACGGCGTCGGGTCCGCGAGGGACGCCGCGAGCCGCCCGGCCAGCCGCTCCTCGAAGGCGGGGAGCTCGTCGGGGCGGGGCTTGTCGACGTCGGTGACCGTGGGCGGCACCACCCAGCGCACCGGGGCGTCGGGCAGGCCGGCCGCGAGCCAGGGGCGCACGCCCGGCAGGTCCGTGAGCACCGCCTTGCAGCCGCAGGCCAGGGCCTCCACGGCCACGAGGGGCAGGCCCTCGAAGAACGACGGCAGCACGAAGGTGTCGGCCGCGCGGTACTCCGCCGCGAGGCTCGCCGGGTCCAGGCGCCCGAGGAACTCCACGGGGGTGGAGAGCCCCTCCGCGGCCGCGCGGATGGCGTCGCACTCCGCCTGGGCGCTCCCCCACCCGCCGGCCAGGCGCAGCCGCGACGGCCCCCGGCCCTCGCGCTCCAGGCGCGAGACGGCGGCCAGCAGGGACGGCACGCCCTTGGCCCGGCAGACCTTCCCCACAAAGAGGAGGGAGCCGGGGTCGCGGGGGACGGCCGGGTCGGGGTGGAAGACCTGCGGGTCGTAGCCCACGCCCACCACCGTGACGGCGCCGGGGTCGATGGAGAAGACGTCGGCGATCTCCTCGACCTGCGCGTCGTGGAGGGCGCAGACGCCGTCGAGGGCGCGGACGGCTGGGACGATCCTGTCGCGCCCGAGGCCGTGCTGACGAAGCTGCCGGAGGTCCGTGGAGTGGCTCACGGCCACCACGGGGATGCCGTCCACGACCTCTCGCACGACGGAGGTGGCGAGGTAGAGGTGGTGGCAGACCACGACGTCGGGGCGGAACCCCGCCACGGCCCGGCGCACCGTCCGGGAGAACGCGCGCACGAAGGCCTCCTCCATCACCGGCGTGAGGTCGCGGTAGCGCGTGGCCGGGTAGGGCATCACGTCGCTCATGCCGCACACGTGGAACGGGAGCTCCCCGGTGCAGAAGCGCACGGGGTAGACCGCGGCGCCGGCGGGAACGGCGTCCAGGGGGTCGCCGTCGTCGATGCCGCAGACCACCGCGGCCTCGTGGCCGGCGGCAAGCTCGCTGCGCACGAGGGCCGAGAGATACGTGCCGCTGCCGGTGGAGTCGGGCTTCTGGGCCGACACGTTGAGGATGCGCATGCTAGGCCCCCGCCGCGCAGTCGGCCGTGCCGCCGCGGAGCATGGCGAGCCCGTGGGAGACGGCGCCCACCACGGCGGAGAGGTTCTCCACGGCCGCCCGCGGGCTGCCCGGCACGTTGACGATGAGGGTGCGGCCGCAGATGCCGCTCACCTCGCGCGAAAGGCAGCCGTGGGGCGTCTTGGCCAGGGACACCGCGCGCATGGCCTCGGGGATGCCGGGGCACAGGCGCTCCGCCACCTGGAGCGTGGCCTCGGGCGTGAGGTCGCGGGGCGAGAAGCCCGTGCCGCCGGTGGTCACCACGAGGGCGACGTCGCGCGCCACGTAGCCGCGGAGCGCGGCCGCCACCGGCTCCACGCCGTCGGGGACGATGGCGCGGTCCACCACGGAGAAGCCGTTCTCGGCGAGGAGGTCGGCGACCGCGGGGCCGCTGCCGTCGGGGCGCTCGCCGCGGGAGCCGCGGTCCGACACGGTGAGGACGGCGGCGGTGAATGGTGCGTCGGGGCAGGCGCGGGGCATGGCGTTCCTCTCGGGGCGTCGGGGGCGGGCGGTGTCGCGGGTCGCGAGGTGGGACAGAAGTGCCCGACCATTGGGACAGAAGTGTCCGGGTGGTGGGACAGGCGGGGGTCAGCGGCCGAAGGGGCAGTGGGGGTAGGTGCACGGCTTGCAGCGCAGGCAGAGGCCGCCCTCCCCCATGGACACGAAGTCCTCGCGGGTCAGGGGCACGCGGGCCGCGATGCGCGGCAGCACGAGGTCGAAGATCGTGGAGTCGGCGTACATGACGCAGCCGGGGAGCCCCACCACGGGGGTGCCGTCGTCGAAGTACGCCAGGCACATCATGGCGCCCGGGAGCACCGGGGCGCCGTAGGTGACGACCTCGGCCCCGCTGCGGCGGATGGCGCCCGGGGTGTTGTCGTCGGGGTCCACCGACATGCCGCCGGTGCACACCACGATGTCCACGCCGGAGGCCTTGGCGTCGAGGATGGCGGCCACGACGTCGTCCATGTCGTCGCCGGGCGTCGACACCGAGACGGTCTCGATGCCGAACGCCGCGAGCTTGCCCTCCACCACGGGCGTGAAGCGGTCCTCGATGAGCCCGGAGGCCACCTCGGACCCGGTGGCCACGACGGCGGCCGTCCGGAGCGTGAAGGGGCGGACCTCGAGGAGGGGCTCGCCCGCGGCGGCCGCCTCGGCCTCGTCGAGCACCGAGGAGGGCACGGCGAGCGGGATCACGCGGGTGCCGGCCACGGCGTCGCCCTCCGACACGGCGAAGTCGCCGCGGCGGGTGGCCACCATGACGTCGGGCACGGAGTTCACGGCCATGAGGCGCGCGGAGTTCACGAGCAGCACGCCGTCGCGGGCGGCGGAGAGGCCGATCTTGCCCTCGCTGGGGTCGCCGTCGCGGGAGATGCCGGGGCCCATGCAGAGGGCGGCCAGGCGCTCGGCGGCGTCGTTCTCGTGGAGCATGCCCGGCTCCATCTCCCAGACGTAGAGGAACCGCTTGCCCATGGAGAGCAGGACGGGGACGTCCTCCTCGGCCACCACGTGGCCCTTGCGGAACCGGGGGCCCTTGTAGCGTTCCGGCCCCTCGGGGACGATCTGGGTCATGTCGTGCACGAGGACGTGGCCGACGGCCTCCTCGGTCGGGATCTTCTTCATGGCTCTACCCCCTAGATCTGGATGACGGAGACGGCGTCGCCCGGACGCACGGTGCCGGGGCGCACCACGACGGCGAAGATGCCGTCCGTGGGCATGACGCACATGCCCACGGTGCGGCGGATCTCGCAGTCGTTGTGGCAGGTCTTGCCGATCTGGGTGACGGCCAGGACGGCGTCGCCCACCTCGAGCAGGGTCCCCACGGGCAGCTCGTAGAGGGCGATGCCCCGGGTGAGGATGTTCTCGGCGAAGTCGCCGGCGGACAGCTCGAACCCGCGGCCGCGCATGCGGTCCACGGACTCGTCGGGCAGCAGGCTCACCTGGCGGTGCCAGGCGCCCGCGTGGGCGTCGCCCTCCACGCCGGAGCCCACGACGAGCCCGATTGACTCCTGCGGCCGCTTGCGCGTGCCCTTCTCGGTGCTGATGCTCGTGGCCACCACGGTGCCCCTGACGTCGCTCATCGTCCGTCCTCCCTCACGAAGTGCCCGCTCTTCCCGCCGTCCTTCTCGAGGAGGCGTACGTCCGCTATGACCATGTCGCGCTGGTGCGCCTTGCACATGTCGTAGATGGTGAGCCCCGCCACGGACGCCGCGCAGAGCGCCTCCATCTCCACGCCGGTCTCGCCCCGGCAGGTGCACACCGCCTCGACGGCGACGCCGTCCTCCTCGAGCTCGAAGGAGATGTCCACGCCCGTGAGCGCCACCTGGTGGCACATGGGCACGAGCTCCCAGCAGTGCTTGGCGGCCTGGATGCCGGCCACCTGGGCCACGCCGAGCACGTCGCCCTTCTTGGTGCCGCCGGTGCGCACGAGCTCCAGGGTCGACGGCGCCATGAGCACCTTGCCGGCGGCGCGGGCGCGGCGCAGGGTGGCGTCCTTGGCGGAGACGTCCACCATGCGGGCGCGCCCCTGCCGGTTCACGTGGGTCAGGTCGTTCAAGGTTCAACCTCCAATGGCGTTCATGGCCCGGGCGCTCTGGCTGGCGTGGTCGGCGTCCATGGTGTGGCGTTCGGGCTTGCGGTGGATCTCGTCGGCGATGACGCGCACGAGGGCGTCGGGGGCCAGGCCCCGGAGCGGCACCTCGCGGCCGGAGTGCAGGCAGGCCTTGAGCATGCCGTCGGCCGTGACCCGGATGCGGTTGCACCCAGAGCAGAACCGGTGGCTCATGGGCCTGATGAGGCCCACGGTGCCGCGCCAGCCCGGGGCCGAGAAGGTCTCGCTCACACCGTCCGCGCCCACGGGGGCGAGCTCGGGGAGCTCCTCGAGCACGCGCTCGGCGGGGACGAACGAGGCCCTCGGCCACGAAGCCGCCTCGCCGATGGGCATGAGCTCGATGAAGCGCACCGAGGCGACGGCGCCGTCCCTGGCGAGGCCCGCCAGGGGGCGGATGTCGGCCTCGTTGACGCCGCCCATGAGCACGGCGTTGACCTTGACGGGGCCGAGGCCCGCCTCCCGCGCCGCGGCCAGGCCGGCGAGGGCGTCGTCGAGGCTCCCCGTGCGGGTGATGGCGCGGTAGCGGTCCGGGTCCAGGGAGTCGAGGCTCACGTTCACGCGGTCGAGGCCGGCGTCGACCAGGGCGCGGGCCTTGGGCGCGAGCAGCGTGGCGTTGGTGGTCATGGCCACCTCCTCGATGCCCGGCACCGAGCGCACCATGGCTACGAGGCGCTCCACGCCCAGGCGGGCCAGCGGCTCGCCGCCGGTGATGCGCACCTTCGTGACGCCGAGCCTCGCGCAGGCGGCGACCACGACGGCCATCTCCTCGAGGCCCATGACGTCGGAGTGGCAGACCTTCTCCACACCGGCGGCCGGCATGCAGTAGCGGCAGCGGCAGTTGCAGCGGTCGGTCACCGAGAGACGCAGGTAGGTGATGGAGCGACCGGTCTCGTCAAGCATGGGCACCTCCTAGGGCGCGGGCGCGGCGGTCCGTGAGCGGCATGACGTGTTCGGGGGCGATGTGCAGCGTGAGCCGGTCCGGGTCGCCCAGGGCCGCCCAGGCGTCCTTGTCCAGCTCGTAGCGGATCTTCCCGGGCCCCCGGGTGGAGAGCATCACGATGGTGGAGAACGTGCTGTCGATCACGCGATCCACGGTGCAGGGGATGGGGTTATCGCTCCCCTCAACGGAGAAGTAGTGGGCGCGCAGCCCCACGTAGTCGGTGGCCGGCCCGGCCTCACCCGCACACGCGAGCGTGACGCCCCAGTCGTCGCAGGCCACCTCGTGGGGGCCCGTGGCGCGGGCGGCCGAGATGTTCTTGCAGCCGGAGATGACGGCCGCCGCCCGGGTGCCGGGCTCCTCGAAGAAGCGCTTGGTGGGCACCGCCGGGTCCGACACGCCGCGGTCGACGGCGCACACCTGGTCGCAGAGGCGGTAGACCTCGTCGCGGTCGTGGCTCACGTAGACGGTGCCGCCGGGAAAGCTCTTGAGGGTGTCGGCCAGGGCCATCTCGAGGGTCCAGCGCAGGTGGCCGTCCAGGGCCGAGAACGGCTCGTCGAGCAGCACGAGGGCGGGCTCGCTCGCCAGCATGCGGGCGAGGGCCGCGCGCTGCTGCTGGCCGCCGGAGAGCTGGGAGGGCCTGCGGTCCTCGAGGCCCGAGAGCTCCATGGCCGCGAGCTGCGCCTCGGCCGCCTCGCGGCGCCGGCGTCGGGCGGCGGCGCCCCTGAGGCCGGGCGCCGGCACGGCGCACATGACGTTCTGGAGCACCGTCATCGTGGGGAAGAGCGCGTAGTTCTGAAAGAGGTAGCCCACGTGGCGCTCCTGGGGCGGGAGGTCGATGCCGGCCTCGGAGTCGAAGAGCGTGCGGCCGTCGAGCACGATGCGGCCCCCGTCGGGGCGCACGGTGCCGGCGATGCAGCCGAGCGTGAGCGACTTGCCGCAGCCCGAGGGGCCGAGCAGGGCGAGCACGCCGTCGCCCTCCAGGGAGAACTCCACGTCGAGCCTGAACGACCCGAGGTCCTTCCTCACCGACACGTCGAGGGCCATGTCACGCCGCCTTCCGGGCGCGGGCGCGCCGCTCGAACATGTTCATGGCCATGAGCACCACGGCCGAGATGGCCAGGTTGACGAGCACCCAGCTGAGGGCGCCGGCGTCGTCGCCGGTGCGCCACAGCTGGTAGACCGTGGTGGAGATGGTGGCCGTCTGGTTGGGGATGTAGCCGGCCACCATGGAGGTGGCGCCGTACTCGCCCAGCGCGCGGGCGAAGGCGAGCACGGCCCCGGCCACGATGCCGGGGGCGCAGGCGGGCAGCTTCACGCGCCAGAACACCCACGCGTTCGACTTGCCCAGCGTGCGCCCGGCCTGGGCCAGACGCTCGTCGAACCCCTCGAAGGCGCCCCGGGCCGTGCGGTACATGAGCGGGAAGCTCACCACCACGGTGGCGAAGACCGCCGAGTACCACGTCATGACCAGCCTGAGGTCGAAGGTGGAGAGGAACCACCCGCCCAGGGGCCGCTTGGGCCCCAGGACGAGCAGGAGCAGGTAGCCCACCACCGTGGGCGGCAGGACGAGCGGCAGGGTGAGCACCACGTCCAGGACCCCCTTGAGCCACCGCGGGGCGCGGGCCACGAGGTCCGCGAGCCCGATGCCCAGGAAGAAGACCGCCACCGTGGCGATGGCCGCGATCCTCAGCGAGTTGAGGAGGGGGAAGAGGTCCATGGCGCGTCCCCCCTACCCCGCGAGCGGGGTGAAGCCCACGGCCTCGAACTCCGCGGAGGCCTTGGAGCCGCGGCAGAACTCGAGGAACCTCTTGGCGTCGTCCAGGTGCGCGGCGCCCTTGATGGCGGCGGCGGGGTAGACCACCTTGCCGCACATCTCCTCGGTGGCCTCGGCCACGGGGTCGAGGCCGGCGGAGTAGGCGTCGGTGGCGTAGACGATGCCGCAGCCCACGGCGGCCTCGCTCACCTGCGTGGTGACCTCCTTGACGTTGGAGCCGTAGGTGATGCGGCCGGCGTCGGCGAGCTGTCCCTCGTCGAGCTTGAGGTAGGAGAGGATCTTCTGGGTGTACTGGCCCACGGGCACGTCCTCGTTGCCCATGGCAAGCACGACGTCGCCGGAGGAGAGCTTCTGGGCCATGGCCTCGAAGGAGTCGATGGCGGCGGGGTTGCCGTCGGGCACCACGAGCACGACCTTGTTCTCGAGGAGGTCGAGGCGGGTGTCGGGCTCCACGAGGTCGAGGTCCTCGGTGTTGGCCTCGTTGCCGGCCTCGAGCTGGTTCATCTGCTTCTGGGCGGCCGAGATGAACACGTCGCAGGGCGCGCCCTCCTGGATCTGGGTCTTGAGGGTGCCCGAGGAGTCGAAGTTGAAGCTGGGCTGCGAGGAGTTCTCCTCGGCGAAGAGCTCGCCGATCTTGGTGAGCGACTCGGTGAGGGAGGCGGCGGCGAAGACCACGAGCTCCTTCTCGGCGTCGTCGGCCGTGCCCTGCTTGGAGTCGGACGAGGTGTCGTCGGCCTTGTCCTGGGACTGCCCGCAGCCGGCGAGGGTGCCGGCAGCGGCGACGGCGGCGGAGGCGCAGAAGGCGCGACGGGTGACTGGCTTCATGGATAGGTCCTTTCCTATGGGTAACCACGGCCCCTGCGGCACGGGTTGGGAACCTTGTTACGAACGGTGATGGGGGCCGCCGGCGCGGTGGCGCACCATCTCGGCGCACACCGACACGGCGATCTCGGCGGGGGTGACCGCGCCGATGTCGTCGCCGATGGGCAGGTGCAGGGCGGCCACCTCGGGCGCCGGGATGCCGGCGGAGAGGAGCTCCTCGTCGAACAGGCGGCGCTTGGAGCGGCTGCCGATGCATCCCACGTAGGTGGGGTGGCGGTCCATGACGGCCTTGAGCACGTCGAGGTCGGCCACATGGCCGTGGGTCATGACCACCACGTAGTCGCGCGGGCCGACGGGAAGCCCCCGGGCCACGTCCACGAAGTCGCCGCAGCGCACGGTGCGGGCGTCGGGGAACCGCTCGGGGACGGCGAGGGCCGGGCGGTCGTCGGCCACCTCGCAGGTGAAGCCCACGGCCGAGAGCGCCGGCACGAGGGCGGCGGAGACGTGGCCGGCGCCGAAGACGTAGACCACGGGCTCCGCCACGGGCCCCTCCACGTAGGTGCGGGCCTCGGGGTACCAGAGGGTCTCGTTGGCCCCGGGGGACGCCGGGCCCGGGACGTCAGGCGCCCCGTCGCGCACCGCGAGCGCGGCCGGGCCCTCCTCGGGCCACGCGGCCTCGAGCCAGTGGCCCGCGCCCGCGTCGAGGGCGTCGAGCAGGCGGTCGAGGAACACGGCGTCGGCCGGCACCAGCCGGTGGATGCCCACGAGGGCGTCGCCGCCGCAGGCCATTCCGGTCATGGCGTGGGTGTACCAGGTGAGGTCGTCGGCGGGGCCGGTGCCGTCGGCCGCCGCGAGGCAGCGCTCCTGCACCATGGCCTCCACCTTGCCGCCGCCCACGGTGCCGATGAAGCCGTCGCCCACGTAGGCCATGGCCGCAGACGCCTCCCGGGGCATGGAGCCGCGGCACGACAGCACCACGGTGACCACCGTGGGGCGGCCCTGGGCGAAGGAGCGGGCGACGGCCCCCACAAAGCGGGGGTCGCGCAGGGTGTCGGTGAGGTCAGCCACGGTCACTCCCCTCCCTTGGGTCGGCGGGGGCGGGCGCGGAAGTGGTCCAGGGCCTCCAGGACGCCGCCGGCGACGGACCGGGCCTTGTCGGAGACCGAGAAGCAGTTGGAAACCTCGCAGCGCGGGTCGATGTCGCCGGCCTTCATGCCGCGGAAGACGGTCAGGCCGTCCTGGAGCAGGCCGCGGAGCACGCCGTCGATGGTGGCCTCCATGGGCACGCCGTCCACCGTGGCCACCACGTCGCCGGCGGCCACCACGTCGCCGATGGACGCCACGCCGCTGAAGACGCCGTCGGCCGGGGCGCGGAGCACCCGCTCCACGGTGTAGCCGCCGATGTTCCCGGGGATGCCGGTGTTGGGGGCCGGGGTGCCGCGGTAGTAGACGCGGCCGAGGTCGTGGCCGCGCTGAGTCTCCACCGCGGCGTCCACGTCGTCGGGGGCCGTGAACCCGGGGCCCACGCCCACGACGATGGGGGCCATGGAGAGGTCGGTGCCGAGGTTGCGCTTGGCCAGGATCGCGTCCACGACAGCGTCGGGGGCGAGCGCGGGGATGGAGCGGCCGTCGGGGTCCACCATCACGGCCACGTCGCCGGCGGCCACCGCGGCCGCGGCCTCGTCGGGGCCGGCCACGGCCACGCCGCGCACGTCCTCCACGAGGGTCTCGCCCAGCCGCACCGCCTCTGAGAAGCACACCGTGCGCCTCACCGACGTGGGCTCCGCGATATCGAGCATGACCACCTGCCAGCCGGCCCGGTGAAGACGCACGGCGATGCCGGAGGCGAGGTCGCCGGCACCACGCACACAGACGAGCATGGGACTTCCCTTCCCCGTTGTTCTCAAGAACAAATAACGATGACAAGGCCGGTGCCCTGTCCCCTAAGGGCCTTTGCCACTTCAGGCCTCTAGAAAACAGGGCACCATGAATCTTCCGGTAAACGAAAGGACCTTGACGGGAGTGCCCTAAACGGTAACCACGCCCGGCTGGGCGGAGAGGATCTGGGCGATCTCGTAGAGGTTGGTCACGCCGCCCACGGCCAGGCTGTCGCGCAGGTGGTGGAAGTCGAGGCAGGTGCCGCAGGTGAGGATCCTGCAGCCGCGCTCCTCGAGGGTGCGGACGTCCTCCACGGTGTCGCTCCCCTCGCAGGTGAGCCGGGCGCCGTCGTTGAAGAACAGGCAGCAGGAGGGCACCTGGTCCTGCTGGGAGAGGGCGTAGATGAGGCCCTTCACGAGGATGTGGCCGAGCTCGGGGTCGCCCTGGCCCATGGAGGAGGACCCGAAGGCGAAGACCGAGGGCACCGTGGCCGACAGGTCGCAGATGGCGGCGGCCTCCTCCTCGGCGGAGGCGACCTCGACGGCGCCCTCGGGCACGAGGGTCATGACGGTGTGGTCGCCGGCCTCGGTCACCGTGAGGGCGCACCCCTTCTCGGAGGCGAGGCGGGTGAGGTTGCCCCGGGCGGTCTCGTCGTCCACGAGCACCTCGAGGGCCTCCCCGGCGAGGAGCTCCTTGAGGGCCTGAAGGGTCATGATGACGGGCTTGGGACAGGTGATGCCGCGGGCGTCGATCTGCATGTCGCTCTCCTAACGGCTGGAGGTTTCGTTGTCTCAATGAGAACATATCGCAAAGGGGCGGCGTCCGTGCCCTCCCCCGTCAGGAACCTACCAGACTCCATGTGGGGCAACCAGATGAATATTCTTGACTTCCTTCGAACGGCACCGGGCGTCACGCCGGTGGTAGGGAGCGGCGGCAAGTCGTCGCTCCTCGCCCACCTCGCCCGGGTGCTCCCGGGCACGGCGGTGCTCGCCACGACCACGCGCGTGCTGCCCTTCGACGGCGTGCCGTTCCTGGGCGACGCCTCGCCCGACGAGGTGGGCCGGGCCCTCCAGGGCCACCGGGCGGTGTGCGTGGGCGTGCCGGCCGAGCACGGCAAGCTCGCGGAGCCCTCCTGCGGCGTGGCCGCGCTGGCGTCGGCGGCCGATTACGTGCTCGTGGAGGCCGACGGCTCCAAGCGGCTGCCGCTCAAGGCCCACGCCCCCTGGGAGCCCGTGGTGCCGGAGGGGGCACGGCCGACGGTGCTCGTGGTGGGCGCCTCCGGGTTCGGCCGCGCGGTGGCCGAGGCCGTGCACCGCCCCAACGCCTTCTGCGGCCTGGTGGGCGGCTCCCCGCTCGACGAGGCCACGCCGGAGCTCGTGGCCCGCGCCGTGGCCGCCGAGGGGCTGGCAGGCACCGTCCTCGTGAACCAGGTGGACCCGGGCGACGGCGCCGCCATGGCCGCGGCCGAGCGGTTCGCCGCGGCCCTGCGGGAGGCCGGCTTCCCCGGCCGCGTGGGCGCGGGATCCGTGCGGGCCGACCGCGTGCGACAGCTCTAGGCGTCCCACCACCCGGACACTTTTGTCCCAATGGCCGGGCACTTCTGTCCCACCCCCCGGACACTTCTGTCCCAGAAGGCCCGGAGCCCGGCCGGCGTTACCGAGCGGAGGCCCCGGGGAGCCGGCTGCGCGCCGCTCCCCGGGGCCTCCGGAATTACATAGATCTTGGAATGTGCGAAGTGACAGATGGGCCAGGCACCGCTGTCACGCTAGACGCGGGCCACGGCCTTGATCTCGACTTTGGCGCCCTTGGGCAGGGCCACCACCTGGAAGGCGGCGCGGGCCGGGAAGGGCTCGGAGAAGAACTCGGCGTAGACCTCGTTCATGGCGCCGAACTCGGCGATGTCGGTGAGCAGCACGGTGGTCTCCACGACGTCGGCCATGGAGGCGCCGGCCTCGGCGAGGATGTTCTTGACGTTGGTGAGGCTCTGACGGGTCTGGCTGGCGATGTCGTCGCCGGCGAACTCGCCGGTGGCCGGGTCGATGGGAAGCTGGCCCGAGACGTTGATCGAGAGGCCCTCGGCGGCCACGGCCTGGCTGTAGGGGCCGATGGCGGCGGGGGCGTTGACGGTGGTGACGGCGCGGTTGTTCATGGGTTCTCCTATCGTTGTCTCCCCCGCCGGCCGGCGGGGCGGATGACCGGGACGGAAAGCGGCCGCATCGGCCGCAGGGGCCTTACGGGACCTCGGGGCCGTCGTCGATGCGGCGCGGCTCGCAGCCGGCGTGGCGCGGCACGTAGCGGCCGGGCTTGGCGCCGGTGGGCTCGCCGTTCTCGGCGGCGAGCTCGCCGTTGACGAACACGTAGCGGGGCATGCCCTGGGCCTCGAAGCCCTCGTAGGGGGTGTAGTCCACGGCCTGGTGCTGGTTCTTGACCGAGATGGTCCAGGCCACGGAGGGGTCCCACACGCAGACGTCGGCGTCCGAGCCGGCGGCCAGCCGGCCCTTCTCGGGATACATGCCGAACACGCGGGCGGGGTTCTCGCTCATGAGCCGGCAGAAGTCCTCGGGGCCCAGCTCGTCGGCGAAGAGCGTGTGGATGAGGGCGGGCCGGTGCTCCACGCCGGGGCCGCCGTTGGGGATCTTGCGGAAGTCGCCGACGCCACGGTCCTTCTGGCCGAAGAGGTTGAAGGAGCAGTGGTCGGTGGCCAGGGTGTCGATGGAGCCGTCCACCAGGGCGTCCTGCAGCACGGAACGGTCGTGGGGCTTGCGGGGAGGCGGGCTCATGACGTACTTGGCGCCCTGGAAGTCGGGCTCGAGGAAGCACGTGTCGTCGAGGATGAGGTACTGCGGGCACGACTCCACGCACACGTCCACGCCGCGGGCCTTGGCGGCCTCGATGGCCTCGAGGCCCAGGGCCGTGGAGAGGTGCACCACGTTGACGCGGGCGCCGGAGAGCTCGGCGAGGTACATGAGGCGCGAGATCGCCTCGGCCTCGCAGATGGCCGGGCGGCTCATGGGATGGCCCTCGGGGCCGGTGACACCGGCGTCGAAGACGCGCCGCTGGAGGCTGTCCACGAGGTCGCCGTTCTCGCAGTGGACGCAGAGGATGCCGCCCCCGGGCCTTATGGTCTCGAGGACGTCGAGCATCTGGTCGTCGGGGAGGCGCAGGTGGTCGTAGGCGAAGTACGTCTTGAACGAGGTCACGCCGGCGTCGAACATGGCCGGGATGTCGGCCTTGGTCTCATCGTTCCACTCGGCGATGGCCATGTGGAAGCCGTAGTTGGCCGTGCACGTGCCGTCGGCGCGGCGGTGCCACTCGGCCAGGGCGTCGGGCATGGTGGTGCCGCGGTCCTGGGTGGCGTAGTCCACGATGGTGGTGGTGCCGCCGCAGGCCGCCGCACGGGTGCCGCTCTCGAAGGAGTCGGCGGTCCAGTCCATGCCGGTCCAGCACTGCATGTGGGTGTGGGCGTCGATGAAGCCGGGGTAGACGTAGCAGCCCGACGCGTCGTAGACCTCGTCGAAGCCGTCGCGCGAGGCCACGCCGCCGGGGACGACGTCGGCGATGGAGCCGCCGTCAAGGACGAGGTCGCCCCGCACGGGCCCGGCGGGGGTGACGAGGATGCCGTCGGCGATGAGTTTCATGGTGTGCTTGTCCTCCTTCACTGGCAGGAGCCGAGGCGCCGGAGCTCCTCGGGCGTGTCGACGTCGGCGACGGAATCCGGCCCCAGGGCCTCCACGGTCACCACGCGCGCGGCGACGTCGGGCCTGGAGGCGATGAGCGCGGCGCCCCCGCGATCGCCCTCGACGCCGGCCAGGGCGCCGAACAGGTCGCGCGGCCAGAGCACGGGGTTGCCGGGCTCGCCGTCGGACGCGAGTCGGACGACGGCGCCGGGGTTGGCCTGGTGACAGGCGACGAGGGCGGAGACGTCCCCGGGCGCGAGCCGGGGCTGGTCCCCGCAGACGAAGAGGCAGCCGGCCGCGTCGCCCACGGCGGAGAGGCCGGCCCTCACGGAGTCGGAGATGTCGGGGCCGTCGGGGGCCACGCAGGTAAGGCCCAGGCCCTCGGCGAGGTCCGCGACGGGCCCGGGGGCCGCCGCCACCACGGTGTCGAGGAGCCCCTCGGGCAGCGCGGTGAGCGTGTGCGCGAGCACCGGCCGGCCGTCGAGGTCGGCGAGGAGCTTCTGGGAGCCGAACCGCTCCGAGCGGCCGTTGGCGAGCACCACGCAGGCGCACCGGGGCATGCCGAAGAGCCCCTCGAAGCACGAGGCGAACGCGGCGTCCGCGGCGTCGGAGCAGGCGGCCTCGAAGGCGCGGTAGCGCGCGAGGAGGTCGGCGCCCCGGGGCGTGAGCTCCGACGAGCCGCCGTCGGCGCCGCCGATACGGCGGGCCAGCAGCGGAAAGCCGCAGGCCTGCTCGGCGTTCTTGACCACGCGGTTGGCCTTGGAGTAGCTCATGCCCATCTCGCGTGCCACGGCGGAGAGACTCCCGAGGCGGTCGACGCCCTCCAGGAGCCGGTAGGGCCCCGGCCCGAAGAACCGGGAACCATCCCCGTCAACCAGCGACGCATGTACCGAAGGCCTCATCCCTCTCCCCTCCCCCGGAAGATCCGACCCATACAGACCGGGCCGGGCACGATCGGTCGCGCCCGGCCCGGTGGAAGCTATGTACCCTCAGGCCCCACGGGCGTGTGGGTCCAGCTTACTTCTCCTGGAAGAGACGGGGCTTGTCGGCGGCGTCGAGGGCGCGCAGGGTGGCCTGCGGGTCCTTGCACTTGGCCAGGAAGATCATGGCCGCGATGGCGTACGGCTTGTAGCTGGCCTCCTTGTACATGCCCACGCGGTGCGCCTCGAAGACGTCGTTGGTGACCTCGCCGTGCTCGCAGGAGACACCCTCGATGTCGGCGGGCAGCGGGTGCATGTAGATGGCGTTGTTGGTGGTGGCCATGAGCTCGGGGGTGGTCACCCAGTCCATGTGCTGCTTGTTCTGCTCGAGGAGCTTCTGCTCGAGGGCGTCGATGCCGTCGAAGTCGCCGGCGGCGTAGAGCTTGGTGCGCTCCTCCATACCCACGAACGGGGCCCAGCTCTTGGGGATCACGATGTCGGCGTCCTTGAAGGCCTCGGCCATGTCGTTGGTCTTGGTGAAGGTGCCGCCGGACTCCTGGGCGTTCTTGCGGGCCACGTCCTCGACCTCGGGCATGACGTCGTAGCCCTCGGGGTGGGCCAGGACGACGTCCATGCCGAAGCGGGTCATGAGGCCGATGATGGCCTGGGGCACGGAGAGGGGCTTGGCGTAGCTGGGCGAGTAGGCCCAGGACATGGCGATCTTCTTGCCCTTGAGGTTCTCGACGCCGCCGAACTGGTCGGCGATGTAGAGGAGGTCGGCCATGGACTGCGTGGGGTGGTCGATGTCGCACTGGAGGGAGACGAGCGTCGGCTTCTGGTTGAGGATGCCGTCCTTGTAGGACTCGTCGACCGAGGCGATGACCTCCTTCTGGTACTTGTGGCCCTCGCCGATGTACATGTCGTCGCGGACGCCGATGACGTCGGCCATGAAGGAGACCATGGTGGCCGTCTCGCGCACGGTCTCGCCGTGGGCGATCTGGGACTTCTTCTCGTCGAGGTCCTGGACGGTCAGGCCGAGCATGTTGCAGGCGCTCGCGAAGGAGAAGCGGGTGCGGGTGGAGTTGTCACGGAAGATGGAGATGCCGAGGCCCGAGTCGAAGATGCGCGGGCTGATGTTGCGCTCGCGGAGGTTGCGGAGGGCGTTGGCGACGGCGATGACGGCCTCGAGGTCGTCCTTGGACTTGTCCCAGGTGAGCAGGAAGTCGTTCTCGTACATGTCCGAGAAGTCGAGGGTGTCGAGCTTGTCGATGAGCTTCTGAAGCTGAGCGTCCATGGGTGCCTTTCTTCGTGGTCGATGGGGCGGCGGGGCCGCAGGGCCCCGCCGCAGGGAACCGGGGTTACTCGCCGTCGTTGTCGGTGCCGAGGTTGTCGGCGCGGAACTCGGTGGCGGACTCGCAGACGGCGTCGCCGTCGTAGAGGTTGACGGAGGCCACGTAGAGGGCGGCGGCGGTCACGAGGTCGTCCTTGTAGGTGACCTCGTTGGGGGCGTGGGCCTGGGACTCGGCGCCGGGGCCGTAGCCCACGCAGGGGATGCCGTAGCGACCCTGGATGGCCACGCAGTTAGTGGAGAAGGTCCACTTGTCCACGAGGGGGCGGTGACGCAGGTCCATGGCGCAGTCGGGTCCCTGGCGCTCGTCGCCGAAGAGGGCCTTGTGGGCCTCCACCATGGCGGCCACGTGGGGCGCGGACTCCTTGTTGATCCACGTGGGGAAGTAGGCCTCGGTCTCGTAGACCTCGCCCGTCCAGCTGGGACGGTCGTAGTTGTACATGGAGACCTGGACGTCGTCGCCGTACTTCTTCAC
This sequence comes from Caniella muris, assembly GCF_943193035.1. Classification (NCBI taxonomy): domain Bacteria; kingdom Bacillati; phylum Actinomycetota; class Coriobacteriia; order Coriobacteriales; family Atopobiaceae; genus Caniella; species Caniella muris. The sequence goes on along the minus strand of NZ_CALPCK010000002.1, from coordinate 454,790 downwards.
CGCGGGGAGGTCGCGGATCTCCTGGAGGCAGCTCTCCCAGGTCTCGCCGGCGGTCATGCGGCGGTCGATGGAGATGGAGCAGGAGTCGGCCACGGCGCAGCGCGAGGGCGAGGTGTAGAAGATCTGGGAGACGGTGCAGGTGCCACGGCCCAGGAAGCGGGCGTCCTCGAAGTGCTCGGGGTTGTACTTGGGGTCGAGCATCTTCACGAGGCCGCGGATCTCGGTGGACTCGTCGCAGCCGTTGTTGTTGAGGTCGCGGACGTCGGCGATGATGTCGGCCATCTTGTAGATGGCGTTGTCGCCGCGCTCGGGGGCGGAGCCGTGGCAGGAGACGCCCTTGACGTCCACGCGGATCTCCATACGGCCGCGGTGGCCGCGGTAGATGCCACCGTCGGTGGGCTCGGTGGAGATCACGAACTCGGGCTTGATGCCGTCCTTGTTGTAGATGTACTGCCAGCACATGCCGTCGCAGTCCTCTTCCTGGACGGTGCCGACGACCATGATCTTGTAGCCCTCGGGGATGAGGCCGAGGTCCTTCATGATCTTGGCGGCGTAGGTGGCGGAGCAGACGCCGCCCTCCTGGTCGGAGCCGCCGCGGCCGTAGATGACGTCGTCGGTCTCATAGCCCTCGTAGGGGTCGGCGTTCCAGTTGTCGATGTTGCCGATGCCCACGGTGTCGATGTGGCCGTCCAGGGCGATGATCTTGTCGCCGTCGCCCATGAAGCCCATGACGTTGCCGAGACCGTCGACCTTGACCTCGTCGAAGCCGAGCTTCTCCATCTCGGCCTTGATGACGGCGACGACCTCGCCCTCCTCGCAGCTCTCGCTGGGCTTGGAGATCATGGCACGCAGGAAGGCGGTCATCTGGGGACGGTACGCCTCGGCCGCGTCCTTGATCTTCTGGTAGTCGAGCTCTTTGTTCACTGCAGTTCCTCCTCGCTATGGGACCGGTGCCTGTGCGGGCCTCCTCGTGTCTGGGAGGGTCGAAGGGGGTGGCTGGACCCGGCCCGCCGCCGGCCCGGCCACACTCTGGCGATGGATGCCTACCGCTCGACGTCCTCGGTCGGGTAGGCGCCGCCCCAGACCACCTCGCGGTAGCGGACGGGGTCGGTGTCGCCCTCGGTGGAGAAGAGCAGCACACGGGAGTTGCCGTCGAGGCCCAGGGCCTCCTTGAGGTCGGCGTAGTCGGGGTCCTCCATGATGGTGGAGACCACGCCCATGCCCACGGCGCCGGACTCGCCGGACGTGACGGCCGGGTCGCCGGCCAGGGGCGCGGCGAGCATGCGCATGCCCTTGGCGCTCACCCAGTCGGGGCAGCTGACGAAGGCCGTGACGTGGTTGCGCAGGATGTCCCAGCCGATGGTGTTGGGCTCGCCGCAGGCGAGGCCGGCCATGATGGTCTCGAGGTCGCCGCCCACGATGCGCGGTTCGCCGTCGGCGGCCTTGGCGCTCTGGTACAGGCAGTCGGCGGCGCCGGCCTCCATGACCACGAACGTGGGCGGGCAGCTGGGGAACAGGTTGGCGAAGTAGCCCACGACGGAGCTGGCGAGCGAGCCCACGCCGGCCTGGACGAACACGTGGGTGGGACGGTTGACCTCGAGGGCGCGGAGCTGCTCGGCGGCCTCGGAGCTCATGGTGCCGTAGCCCTGCATGATCCAGGAGGGGATCTCCTCGTAGCCGTCCCAGGCGGTGTCCTGGACGATGACGCCGTGCTCGGTCTCGTCGGCCTCCTTGGCGGCCAGGCGCACGCAGTCGTCGTAGTTGAGGTCCTCGATGGTGACCTCGGCGCCCTCCTTGGCGATGTTCTCGAGGCGGGTCTGCGTGGAGCCCTTGGGCATGTGCACGACGGCCTTCTGGCCGAGGCGGTTGGCGGCCCAGGCCACGCCGCGGCCGTGGTTGCCGTCGGTGGCGGTGAAGAAGGTGGCCTGGCCGAAGTCCTTCTGCAGGTCGTCGCCGGTGAGGTAGTCGAAGGTGGTGTCGGCGATGTCGCGGCCGGTCTGCTGCGCGATGTAGCGGGCCATGGCGAAGGAGCCGCCGAGGACCTTGAAGGCGTTGAGGCCGAAGCGGTAGCTCTCGTCCTTGACGTAGAGGCCGCCGAGGCCGAGGCGCCCGGCCATGGCGTCGAGGTCGGCGAGGGGGGTCACGGAGTACTGCGGGAAGCCCTGGTGGAAGGCACGGGCCGCGGCCACGTTCTCCAGGGACATGACGGGAAGGTTGGAGTCCTCACTCTTGGGGCACTTGTTGAGGACCCATTTCATCTCTGGCAGCTGCATGGACGTTCCCTTCCCTGCGACATTGACCACACGTTCAATTTGGGAGCCAAACTTTTTGTTTGGACACCTCAACTATAGTCTGTTCATGGGGGGTTGCAAGGCTCATCCCCCAGAGTCCCCCCAATCGACGCCGTTTACCGGTGGACGGTCGTTCAAGGCCCGTGAGCGGGTATTTTCGCTCCTCCCTCTCCTCGCCGGCTCCATAGGGGAAGGCCCCGGGCGAACACGCTCGCTCCGGGGCCTTCTCGGGCCTGACAAAGGGTCTGCCTGGGGACGGTTGGAGGTCTTGCGTTAGAACTTGCCGTCCTTGAGCTGGGTCACGTACTCCTCGAACTTGGCCTTGGTGTCGGCGTCGACGATCTTGTCGGACACGGCGCCGGCGTAGACGCCGCCGTTGGACAGGTCGCCCTTGATGGTCTTCTTGCCGAAGGAGCCGCTCTCCACGTCGTCCATCACCTCGTTGGTCATCTTCACGTTGTCGGTGACCACGGAGACCAGGATGAGCTCGGGGTCGGTGTCGGTGATGTCGCCGGGCTGGCCAATGTCGAAGTGACCGGCGCCGGCCTCCTTGAGGGCCTCGCGGGCGCCGGTGTCGACGATGGAGGCGTCACCGAACATGACGTCGACGTTGTTGGAGTTGATCATGGTGGTGGCCAGCTCCTTGCCCTTGGCGGCGTCGGAGAAGCTGTTGGAGTAGGCGGTGGTCACCTTGATCTCGGGGTTGATCTTCTGGGCGGCCTCGGTGTAGCCCTTGATCTTGTTGAGGGTGGTGTCGAGCTCCATGGCGCCGATGAAGCCGATGTTGTTGGTCTTGGAGGTCAGGCCCGCCATGATGCCGGCGATCTGGCCGATCTGCACGGTGTCGGGCATGGTGCACTCGATGTTGTCGTAGTCGTTGACCTCGTCGTTGAAGATGCAGAACCTGGCGTCGGGGTTGGACTTGGCGCAGTCCTCGACGGAGGCGGTGTACTGGTTGCCCGGGGCGATGACCAGGTCGTAGCCCTGGTCGACGTAGTCCTGCATGGTGGTGGTCCAGTCGGCCTGGGCGACGTTCTCGGTGTAGGCGGTCTCCCAGCCGTGGTCCTTGGCGGCCTGGACCATGGCGTCGTAGCAGGAGGCGCCCCAGCCGCCGTCGTTCACGGGGCCGTCGAGAATCATGGCGACCTTCTTGCCGGAGCCGCCGCCCTCGGTGCCCGAGTCGCCGGAGCCGGAGTCGGAGTCGCCGGAGCCGCCACAGGCGCTGAGGCCGGCCACGCAGACCACGGCGAGCAGGCCGCACATGAACAGTCCGAGCCATCTCTTGACGTTCTTCATAGACACACCTTTCTCTGCGCACCCCTCTTGTGCGGGGCGCTCTCATGGGCCCTGGGACCAGGGCCCCTTGGGACCTGGGTCAGCGTTCCTCTCGGAAGTAGGGCTTTCCGTTGGCCTTGGGCCCGCCCTTCTGGGCGTTGAAGAAGAACAGGGCGACGATGGTGAACACGTAGGGGATCATGGCGAAGAACTGGTACGGGACCGCGGGGGCGGAGACCTGCAGGGCGATCTGCACGGCATCGAAGAAGCCGAAGAGCAGCGTGGCGCCGAGGATGCCCACCGAGCTCCAGCGGCCGAAGATCACGGCCGCGAGGGCGATGAAGCCGCGGCCGGCCACCACGCCGGTGGCGTAGGTGCTCGTGTAGCAGAGGGTGAGGAAGGCGCCGCCGATGCCGGCGAGGGCGCCGCAGACCACCGAGGCGAGGTACTTGGTCCTGATGGCGTCGATGCCCAGGGTCTCGGCCGCCTGGGGGTTCTCGCCCACGGAGCGGAAGTTGAGGCCGCCGCGGGTGCGGGCGAAGTAGAACCAGCAGAGGGGCACGGCGATGTAGGCCAGGTAGGCGAGGAGCGTCTGGTTGAACAGGATGTCGCCCACGAACGGGATGGCCGAGAGGCCGGGGATGGCCAGCTTGTCCATGGTGGTGCCCTGGACGAGGGTGGAGCCGTCGCCGAAGATGACCTTGTAGGCGAAGGTGGCTATGCCGGGCGCGAGGATGTTGATGGCCATGCCGGTCACCGTCTGGTCCACGCGCAGCGAGACGGTGCAGAAGGCGTAGACCATGTTCACGGCTATGCCCGCCACCGCGCCGCACAGGACGCCGAGCCAGAGGTTGCCGGTCTGGTAGCCCACCACGAAGCCGGTGAAGGCGCCGATGGTCATGAGGCCGTCGAGGCCGATGTTCACGAGGCCGGCGCGCTCGGAGAAGAGCTCGCCCAGGGCCACGAAGAGCAGCGGCACCGTCATGCGGATGGTCGTGGCCAGCACGTCGGGCATGGAGCTGAGGAAGGCTTCCATTACTCGCTCACCTCCACTTTCTGGTCACCGGTGGCCGGGGGCACGAGACCCTCCTGGTCCATGGGACGACGGTTGAGCAGGTTCTTGAAGGTGGGGAGCTTCATGAGGGCCATGCCGGACACCGCGAAGATGATGATGAGGGCGCGGATGATGTCGAGGATGGCGGACGGGACCATGATGCCCACCTGCATGGAGGAGGCGCCGGTGGTGAGCATGCCGAAGAACAGGGCAACCACCATGGAGCCGATCGGGTTGAGCTGGGCGATGAGCGCGATGGCCACGCCCGAGAACCCGAAGCCCGAGCCGAAGCCCGTCATGAGGCGGTACTGGCGCCCGAGGAGGTCGACGGAGCCGCCGAAGCCGGCGATGGCGCCCGAGATCACGAACGAGAGGAGCACGAGGCGCTTGACGGGGAAGCCCGCCACCCGCGCGGCGGTGGGGTTGATGCCCACGGCGCGGATCTTGAAGCCGAAGCTCGTCTTGTAGATGACGTACCAGACCACGACCGCCATGAGGATGGCGATGATGACGCCGAAGTGCATGCGGTCGACGCGGATGAGGTTCACGCTGTCGGCCACGGCGGGCGTCTGGAGGTTGCCGGAGTCGGGGTCGTGGAACGGGCCCGAGTAGATGTAGTTCATGAACAGCGTGGCCACGTAGTTGAGCATGATCGTGGTGATGAGCTCGTTGAGGCCGCGGGTGATCTTCATGACGCCGGGCAGGAGGCCCCAGACGCCGCCGGCGACGATGCCCACGAGGATGCCGAGCAGGACGCCGGGCACGCCCTGGGCGCCCGTGACCTGCAGCACCATCATGGTCACCGTGGCGCCCATGATGAACTGGCCCTCGCCGCCGAGGTTGAAGACGCCGCACTTGTAGGCGAACGCCACGGCGAGCGACGTGAAGATGAGCGGGCACGCGCTCATGAGCGACTGGGCCACGCGCCCGGGGTTGCCGAGGGCGCCGGAGAAGAGCAGGGCGTAGCCCTCCACCGGGTTCTTGCCGAGGCACAGGATGACGATGGCGCCCACCACGAAGGCCAGGAGGATGGCCACGACGGGGATGACGATGCCGAGGGCCTTGTCGCGGTAGCGCTTGCCGAACTTGGTGAATCTGAATCTACTCACTGCCTCTCACCTACTTTCCTGCCATCGCGAGGCTGATCTGGTCGATGGGCGGGTTGTCGCCGGGGTACTCGCCCATGATCTCGCCCTCGAACAGCACCGCGATGCGGTCGGAGAGCTTGAGGACCTCGTCGAAGTCGGCGGAGATGAGGAGCACCGCGCAGCCCTTGTCGCGCTGGGCCACGATGGAGTCGTGGATGAAGTTGGTGGCGCCGATGTCGAGGCCGCGGGTGGGGTACACCGCCACGAGCACCTCGGGGTCGCCGTCGAGCTCCCGGGCCAGGATCACCTTCTGCTGGTTGCCGCCGGAGAGGCTCCTCGCGGTCTGGTTGACCGAGGTGCAGCGGATGTCGTTCTCGACGCGCTTGGTCTCGGCGAACTCCTGGATGGCGCCGGACTTGAGCCAGAGACCGTGGCCGAGGGAGAACCGGTCGGAGTCGGTCTCCTTGAGAATGAGGTTCTGGGCCACGGTCATGTCGCCCACGAGGCCCATCTTGTTGCGGTCCTCGGGGATGTTGCCGAGGCCCTGGTCGATGAAGTCCTCCGGGGAGAACACGGCCACCTTCTCGCCGTTGCGCCACACCTCCCCCGACTCCGGCGCGATGAGCCCGGCCACGAGGGCCGCCACCTGGGACTGGCCGTTGCCGTCGATGCCGGCGATGCCCACGATCTCGCCGCTGTGCACCGTGAGGTCGACGTCCCTCAGGCCGCCGTGCTTCTCCTCGGGGTGGTAGGAGACGCCCTTGATCTCGAGGACCGGGCGATCGCCCGCGACCTTCTCATAGGTGCTCTCCACGTAGTGGTGGCCGATCATGAGGTCGGAGAGCTCCTGGCCCGTGGTGTCGGCCATCTCGAGGGTCTCCACCGACTCGCCGGCGCGCAGCACCGTGACCCGGTCGGAGATGCGGGTGACCTCGCGCATCTTGTGGGAGATGAAGATGACCGACTTGCCCTCGGCCGTGAGCGACCGCATGATCTCGAAGAGGCCCTCGACCTCCTGGTCGGTGAGGACGGCGGTGGGCTCGTCGAGGATGAGCAGCTCGGCGCCGCGGTAGAGCACCTTGAGGATCTCGACGCGCTGCTGCATGCCGATGGACATCTCGCTCACGGGAAGGTCGAGGTCCACCTCGAGGCCGTAGCGCTCGGCCAGCTCCATGATGGCCTTCTTGTCCTTGGCCTCCTCGATGAGGGGCGACGGGTTGACCTTGGAGCCGAGGATGATGTTCTCGAAGCCCGTCATGGCCTCGATGAGCATGAAGTGCTGGTGCACCATGCCGATGCCGTGCTCGACGGCGACTGCCGGAGAGGTGATGTGGACCTCCTCGCCCCCCATGAAGATCCTGCCCTCCGTGGGCTGGTAGAGCCCGATGAGGATGTTCATGAGGGTGGACTTGCCCGCCCCGTTCTCTCCGAGGAGCGTGTGGACCTCGCCGCGCCTGATATCGAGGTTCACGCCGTGGTTGGCGTAGAACGTCCCGAAGCGCTTGCTGATCCCCTCCATCCGCAGCAGTTCTTCCATACGACCGCCTTTCTCGGGATGACGACGATCCGGTGCCGGGCGTGGGCCGCGCCCGCGGTACAGGGAAAATAAGGGAACCCGTTGAGGTACATCCCTCATTTTCAATCCACCTTACACGCCCGTTCCCCAAACGTTCAGTTTGGTTCTGCGAACGGAAAATAAGGGGAAACCGAAGGGCGCGGCCCACGTTTGTGCTATGGGCACACTGTATGGAAGAACGTCAGACCAGGCCGGCCTCCTTGAACCCCTCGAAGAGGCGCTGGGGCGTCATGGGGGCCTCGTAGAGCTTCACGCCCGTGGCGTCGAGGATGGCGTCGCGGATGGCCGGGGCGGCGGGGATGGCCGGCGGCTCCCCCAGGGACTTGTTGCCGAAGGGGCCCGTGGGGTCCCAGGTCTCCACGAACTCGGCCGTGAGGTCGGGCAGGTCGAGCATGGTGGGGATCTTGTAGTCGAGGAAGTTGTCGTTCAGGGTCCGGCCGGTGGCGGGGTCCTCGATGAGCTCCTCGAACAGGCCGAACCCCACGGACTGGGCGATGCCGCCGTGGACCTGGCCGGCGGCCGTGGCCGGGTTGATGATGCGCCCGGAGTCATGGACCTGGACGACGTTCTTGACCTCCACCTTGCACAGGGGGACGTCCACCTCCACCTCCACGAAGCAGGCGCCGAGGCAGAAGGAGTTGAGGTCGGTCTGGGCCGTGCCCTCGGCGCTGATCTGCTGGGAGTCGGTGCGGGAGTAGTACGCGATGCAGGAGAGCTCGCCGAGGCTCATGAGGGGCTCGAGGTGGTCCCTGTCGGGGCCGCCCACGATCTGGCCGTCCACGAGGTCGAGGTTCTGACCGTCGGGGATGAGGCCGGCGGCGTAGGTGAGGATCTTCTCCCTGAGCTGGGCGGCCACCTTCTTGATGGCGATGCCGGTGACGTAGGTCTGGCGGCTGGCGTAGGCGCCGGCGCCGTAGGGGCTCACGTCGGTGTCCTGGGTGGACAGGATGTGCACCGCCTCGAAGGGCACGCCCACCGCGTCGGCGCACATCTGGCACATGACGGTGTCGCAGCCCTGGCCGATCTCGGTGGCACCGAGCTCGAGCATGACCGATCCGTCCTCGGCCAGCAGCATGCGGGCGCTGGCGGTCTCGAGCTCGAGGCCGGCGACGGAGCACTTGTAGCACAGGAGCGCCATGCCCACGCCGTGGCGCACGGGGCCGGTCTCGTCGGCGTAGAGGCGCTTCTTCTCGTCCCAGCCGATGAGCTCCTTGCCCCGCTCGACGCACTCGGGCAGCCCGTTGGAGACGCAGACCAGGGGTGCCGGCCAGAACGGGTCGGAGTAACCGAGCTTGATGGCGTTGTTGAGACGGAACTCGGCGCCGTCCCAGCCCATGTCGTAGGCGATGTCGCTCATCATGCACTCGGCCGCCCAGGTGCTCTCGGGCACGCCGTAGGCGCGCATGGCGCCGGCGGTGGACTGGTTGGAGTAGTAGGTGAGGGCCTTGGTGTAGCAGGCCTTCTCCTGGCCCGAGTACATGTAGCGGAACGACCCCTGGCCGTTGGCGACGATGGCCTGGCCGTGGCTGGCGTAGCCGCCGGAGTTGGAGTAGCCCTCGCAGGAGCGGGCCACGAGGTTCATGTCGTCGTCCCAGCTGGCCTCGGCCACGAAGCGCTTGGGCTGGCGGGAGCGCGTGTAGGCGAAGACCTCCTCGCGGGTGAGCTCGAGCAGCACGCAGCGGCCGCCCACCTTCTTGCAGAGCCAGGCGTTGAGGGGCTCGTAGAGCACGTCCTGCTTGTTGCCGAAGCCGCCGCCCACGCAGGGCTTGATCACGCGGACGTCGCCCCAGGGGATCTCGAGGGCGAGGCCGATGGAGTGGCGGATGATGTGCGGAATCTGGGTGGAGGTGACGCAGACGATGCGCTTGCCCTCCATGTAGCAGTAGGACAGGCACGTCTCGATGTGGGCCTGCTGCTGGCGCGGCGTGGCCATGACGTAGGAGCCGTGGTGCCAACGGGGGTCGGCGTGGATCTCCTCGATGGAGCCGTAGCCGGTGCCCTCGAGGTCGGTGCGGGTGTCCCACTCGGCGTGGACGTTGCCGGGGCACTCCTCGTGGACGGGCGGGGCGCCGGCCGGCGGGTTCACGGCGTCGTCGTAGTCGAAGATGATGGGGTACTCCTCGTACTCCACCTCGATGAGCCTCACGGCCCTGTCGGCGGTCACGGAGTCCTCCGCGACGACGGCGGCGATGTTGTCGCCGTACTGGCGCACCCTGGCGTCGAGGATCTTGCGGTCCTCGATGTCGCCGCGGTGGGCCGGGTCGACCACCCACGGGTGGCCGGCGGTGTAGATCTGGTAGCTGGGCAGGTCGGGGTCGAAACAGGTCCAGACGCCCACCACGCCCGGAAGCCGCTCGGCCTTGGAGGTGTCGATGGACACCACCCGTCCCGAGGCGATGGTGGAGCGCACCACCTTGGCTACGAGGTGGGGGTTGGGTACGAGATCGGCCGTGAACTGGGCTCGGCCGGTGACCTTGTCGATTGCATCGACGCGCGTCACGCTTCTTCCTATGGCCATAGTTACCCCTTCGGGAAAACGTGAGTGTAGACGCGGGTGCTATGGCGGGAGTCCTAGGAGTATGCTCGAAGCTAAGGTACAGTCGGCCGGGCGGCGGGCCATCGGGCCCTCCCGCCGGTCACCTGTCTCCTTGCATTCCGTGCGGCGCCCCGCTCCCGCCAGGTCCTGGGGCGCCGCACGGTCACGTTCCGGGCGTCAGGCGGCGTCGCCATCCTCCCCCACCATGCCGTTGACGAGGTTCACGGCCTTCTCAACAGCGGTGACGATGTTCTGGTAGCCGGTGCAGCGGCAGAGGTGCCCCGAGAGGGCCTTGCGGATCTCGTCGCGGGTGTAGGTCTTGCCGGAGCGCACGAGCTCCTCGGCCGACATGATGATGCCGGGGATGCAGAAGCCGCACTGGACGGCGAACTCGTCGATGAAGGCCTGCTGGACGGGGTCGAGGGTGCCGTCGGCGGCCTGGAGACCCTCGACGGTCTCGATGGTCTTGCCCTCGGCCCACGCGGTGAGGTAGAGGCAGGTGTCGGTGGCCACGCCGTCGATGAGGACGGTGCAGGCGCCGCACTCCCCCACCTCGCAGCCGCGCTTGACGGAGGTGAGGCCGAGGCGGTCGTGCAGGGTGTCGAGAAGGCACTCGCGGACGTCGTAGCCCACCTGGACGGGCTTGCCGTTGACGGTGCAGCTCAGGATTCTCATTTCCATGATGCGCTGGAACCTCCCTTGTTGGCGGCGTTCACCAGAGCGCGCCTGGTCATCTCTTTGATCAGTTGCATGCGGAAGTCCTTGGAGGCGCGCCAGGAGTCGCGGGGGTGCAGGTCCTCCAGGGCGGCGTCGCCCACGACGGCGGCCGCCTCGGCCACGGTCTTGCCCCGGGCGGCGTCCTCGGCCGCCTTGGAGCGGCACGGGTTGGGGCCGGCCACGCCGTAGGCGAAGCGGACGTCCTCGATGGTCTCATGGTCGGCGGCGAGCTTGACCAGGCAGCAACACCCCATGGTGGCGATCTCCAGGGCGTTGCGCTTGCCGTACTTGATGTAGTCGCCGGTGAACCCCTCGTAATGGTCGCGGGGGATCTGGATGGAGACGAGCAGCTCGTTCTGCTCGCGCACGGTCTTGCCCGGGCCCGCGTACCACTCCTCGATGGGCACCACGCGCTGGCCGTCGGGCCCCTCGAGCACCATCCTGGCGCCGAGGGCGAAGAGCGTGGAGGCGGTGTCGGCCGAGGTGATGCCGTTGGCCACGTTGCCGCCGATGGTGCCGGAGACGCGGAGCTGGGGGCCGCCGGGGGTGTCGCAGGCGTCGCAGAGCACCGGGATGCGCTCCTGGCAGATGGGGTCGCGGTTCACCGCCTGGAACCAGGTGATCGGGCCGATGCAGATGGTCTCGTCGTCGGTGACGGTGACGCCCCAGAGCTCGTCTCTGAGCTCGTGGATGGACACCAGCTCCGTGGGGCCGAAACGCCCCTCGCGGATCTGGACCAGGACGTCGGTGCCACCGGCGATCACCTTGGCCTCGGGGTGTTCGGTGAGGTGCCTCACGGCGTCTTGGACGCTCGTTGCCTCGTGGAAGTAGGTGATGTCATACATAGGTTAGATCAATCCCTCCTTCTTGAATCCCTCAAAGAGCCTTTGAGGGGTCATGGGCGCCTCGTAGAACTTGACGCCCGTGGCGTTGAGGATCGCATCGCGCACCGCGGGGGCGGCGGGGATGCACGGGCACTCGCCGAGTGCCTTGTTGCCGTAGGGGCCGGTGGGGTCGTAGGTCTCCACGAAGTCGGCCGTGAGGTCGGGCAGGTCCATCATGGTGGGGATCTTGTAGTCGAGCAGGTTGTTGTTGCGGATGGACCCGTCCTTGGGGTTGGTGAGCAGCTCCTCGGAGAGCGCCATGCCCACGGACTGGGCGATGCCGCCGTGGACCTGCTGCTCGGCGGTCTTGGGGTTGATGATCACGCCGGAGTCGTGCACCTCCACCACGTCGTTGACCGTGACCTTGGCCATGGGGATGTCCACGGTGAGGTCGACGAAGCAGGCGCCCATGGCGAACGTGTTCTCCTGGACGTTGATGCCGTCCTGGGCCTCGATCTGCTTGGCGTTGGTGGGGTGGTAGTACGACTGGATCGACACCTCGCCGATGGTGGTCACCTCGTTGCCGGCGACGTCGTAGATGACGCCGTCGCGCATGTCGAAGGGACCCTGGCGCTTGGGGTTGAGGAAGGCGGCGTAGTCGAGGATCTTCTCGCGCAGCTCCTCGGCCACCTTGCGGCAGGCGGTGCCGGCCACGTAGGTCTGGCGGCTGGCGTAGGCGCCGGAGTCGTAGGGCGTGACGTCGGTGTCCTGCTGGCTGACGATGTGGACCGTCTCGGTGGGCACGCCCACGGTCTCGGCGGCCATCTGGGAGAAGACGGTGTCGGCGCCCTGGCCGATCTCGGTGGCGCCCATCTGCAGCATGATGGAGCCGTCCTGGGCGAGGTGCATGCGGACGTTGGAGGTCTCGAGGGAGAGGCCGGCCACCGACGTCTTGTAGGAGAAGAGGGCCATGCCCACGCCGCGGCGCACGGGGCCGGTCTGGTCCTTGTAGGCGGCGCGCTTCTCGTCCCAGCCGATGAGCTCCTTGCCCTTGGCCACGCACTCGTCGATGCCGCGGGAGTAGCAGCAGAGGGGACCGGGCCAGAACGGGTCCTTGTAGCCGAGCTCCATGAAGTTGTTGAGGCGGAACTCGGCGCCGTCCCAGCCCATGTCGTAGGCGATGTCGCTCATGAGCACCTCGGCCGCCCAGTTGCCCTCGGGCACGCCGTAGGCGCGCATGGCGCCGGCGCAGGTCTCGTTGGAGTAGAACGTGGTGGCCACGCCGTGGTGCGCCAGCTCCTTGGCGGAGTACTCCTGGCGGAACGAGTTGGCGGTGTTGGCCATGAGCGCGTGGCCGTGGGCGGCGTAGGAGCCCTGGTTGGACCAGCCCTCGAGGCTGCGGGCCTTGAGGTTCATGTCGTCGTCCCACGCGGCGTCGATGTGGCACTCCTTGGGCTGGCGGGAGCGCGTGTAGGCGAAGACCTCCTCGCGGGTGAGCTCGAGCAGCACGCAGCGGCCGCCCACCTTCTCGCAGAGCCAGGCGTTGAGGGGCTCGTAGAGGATGTCCTGCTTGTTGCCGAAGCCGCCGCCGATGTAGGGCTTGATAACGCGGATGTCGCCCCACGGGCGCCCGAGCGCCTGGGCCACGATGCGGCGGCAGATGTGGGGCAGCTGCGTGGAGGAGACCACCACGATGCGGTCGCCCTCGCCGTAGGCGAAGGAGAGGCAGAGCTCGATGTGGGCCTGGGATTGGCGCGGCGTCTTGACCTCGATGTGGGTGCGGTGCCACTGGGGGTCGTCGAGGATCTGCTCGACGGTCTCGTAGCCGCCCTGGACCTCGGTGCGGTTGTCAACGTGGGCGATGATGTTGTTGGGGCGCGCCTCGTGCAGCGGCGGGAAGTCCTCGGGACGGTCCACGGCTTCGAAGCGCGTGAGCTCGAGCGGGTACTCCTCGTACTCCACCTTGACGGCGCGCACGGCGCGGTCGGCCGCCACGGTGTCCTCGGCCACGACCGCGGCCACGACGTCGCCGTACTGGCGCACGCGCTGGGTGAGGATGTTGCGGTCCTGGATGTCCTGGTGGCCCGGGTCGCACGACCAGGGGTGGCCGGCGGTGCCGAAGGGCTGCTGGGGAAGGTCGGGGTCGAAGCAGGTGTAGACACCCACCACGCCCGGAATCCTCTCCGCCTCGGCGGTGTCGATGGACACCACGCGGCCGTTGCCGACGGTGGCGAGCACCATCTTGGCCACCAGGTGGTCCGTGGGCAGGAGGTCGTAGCAGTACTTGGCCCTGCCCGTGACCTTGTCGAAGGCGTCAACTCTCTTGAGCGGCCTTCCTACCTCCTTGAACTCCTTCATCGATCGACCTTCTTTCAAAAGATCTCCTGGCGCCTCCGGGGCCGGGCCCCGGAGGCGCGCGGTTTCCTCTGCCGACGCTCCCCTACTCGGCCTTCTTGGCGGCCTTCTTGGCGGCCATGGCGGCGGCGATCTGCTCGGGCGTCATCTTGGCGGCCTTCTTGGGCTTCCTGGCGTAGGGGGTGTCCTCCATGGGGAGCTTGTTGCGGACCTTGCCGTCGCGGGCCATGTACGCGCCGGCGATGGCCTGGGCCGTGGGGATGGAGCTGATCTCGCCGATGCCCTTGGCGCCGTAGGCGAAGGGCAGGAGCTCGTCCTTCTCGACGTAGATGGCGTGGATGTCGGGGATGCGGTCGGCCCTGAGCAGCCCCAGGGTGCCGTACTTGGCCGTGGGCACGCAGTCCTTGAGGGGGAAGTCCTCGGTGAGGCCGTAGCCCATGGACATGAGCACGCCGCCCTCGATCTGGCCCTGGATGGCGATGGGGTTGACCACCTTGCCGGAGTCGTGGGCCTGCCAGATCTGGTCGACGTAGCCCTCCTCGTCGAGGATGGCCACGGAGGTGGCGAACCCGTAGGCCACGTGGCTCTTGGGATAGGGCACGTCGGCGCCGAGCTTGTCGGTGGGGTCGAAGAACTCCTCGTAGTACTCGCGGCCCTCGAGGGCGGCGAGGTCGCCGCCGGCAGCGTCGAGGTCGGCCCGGAGGTCGGCGGCCACCATGCGCACGGCCTCGCCGGAGATGAGCGTCTGGCGCGAGCCGGAGGTGGTGCCGGAGTCGGGGCCGAGCTCGCTGCTCACTGGCATCATGCGCACCTTGTCCAGGGGCAGACCCGACGCCTCGCAGGCCATCTGGGCGAAGACCGTCTTGCAGCCCTGGCCGATGTCGGACGCGGCGCAGTAGACGCAGGCCACGCCGTCGCGGACCACGATGCGGGCGCGGCCCTTGTCGGGCAGGCCCACGCCCACGCCGGCGTTCTTCATGGCGCACGCCACGCCCGCATGGTCGGCGTTGGCCTCGTAGACGTCGCGCACGGCCTCGAGGGTCTCCTTGAGGGCGGTGGAGCAGTCGGCGATCTGGCCGTTGGGCAGCACCTTGCCGGGCTCGATGGCGTTGCGGTAGCGAATCTCCCAGGGCGAGATGCCGGCCTTCTCGGCGAGGAGGTCGAGGCAGACCTCGAGGGCGTACTCGGTCTGGCAGACGCCGAAGCCGCGGAACGCGCCCGCGGGCGGGTTGTTGGTGTAGTAGCCGTAGCCGCGGATGTCGGTGTTCTGGTAGCAGTAGGGGCCCGGGGCGTGGGTGCAGGCACGCTCGAGGACGGGGCCGCAGAGCGATGCGTAGGCGCCGGTGTCGAAGTAGACGTCGCAGTCGAGGCCCACGAGAATGCCGTCCTCGTTGCAGCCCACGGTGAAGGTGGCCTCCATGGCGTGGCGCTTGGGGTGGAAGCGGATGGACTCGTCGCGGGTGAGCTTGGCCTTCACCGGGCGGCCCACGGCACGGGCCGCGAGGACGGCCAGGTGCTGCACGGAGACGTCCTCCTTGCCGCCGAAGCCGCCGCCCACGAGGGCGTTCTCCACCACGACGCGCTCGGGCTCGTCGTCCCACCCGAACATGTGGGCGACCTCCTTGCGGGTGTCGAAGACGCTCTGGTCGGTGGTGACGATGCGCACGCCGCCCTCCGTGGGCCACGCCACGGCGCACTCGGGCTCGAGGAACGCGTGCTCGGTGAAGGGCGTGGTGAAGCTCTCGGTGACGGTGTGGGCCGCCTCGGCGAGCGCCGCCTTGGCGTCGCCGCGGGTGATATGGCGCTGCTGGCAGAGGTTGCCGCCCTCGTGGACGGCGGGGGCGCCCTCGGCGGCGGCCTCGTGCACGTTGCGGACGGGCTCGAGGACCTCGTACTCCACCTTGACGGCGCGCTTGCCCTCCTCGAGGGCGCGCTCGTTCTCCGCCACGACGAGGGCCACGGCGTCGCCCACGCAGCGGGTGACGTCGCCCTCGGCGATCATGACGTCCCAGTCCTGCTGGAGGTGGCCCACCTTGTTGACGGGGACGTCCCCGGCCGTGAGCACGGCGAGCACACCGGGGACCTCGAGGGCCTCGGAGGTGTCGATGGAGACCACGCGGGCGCGGGGGTGCGGGGTGCGCACGGCGCTGGCGTGGGCCATGCCCTCCTCGTAGATGTCGTCGGGGTACTGGCCGTAGCCGAGCACCTTCTCGCGGACGTCCAGGCGGAAGGCGAGGTCGCCCACGCCGAAGCCGTCGGCGCCGTTCTCGAGGGCCTCGTCCACGGGGGCCTCGCCGCGCAGCACCGCCGCGGCCAGCTGGATGGCCTCGATGATCTTCTTGTAGCCGGTGCAGCGGCAGATGTTGTTCTTGATGGCCTTCTTGACGTCGTCCTCGGAGGGGTCCGGGTTGCCGTCGATGAGGGCCTTGGCCGCCATGACCATGCCGGGCGTGCAGAAGCCGCACTGGACGGCGCCCTTGGCGCCGAAGGCGTAGACGAAGGCGTCCTTCTCGGCGTCGGTGAGTCCCTCGCAGGTGACGATGGTCTTGCCCTCGGCCTTGGCGGTGTTGAGCACGCAGGCCTTCTGGGCCTTGCCGTCGACGACGATGGTGCAGGTGCCGCAGGCTCCCTGGCTGCACCCGTCCTTGACGGAGGTGAGGTGCAGGTCGTCGCGCAAGAAGCGCAGCAGGGGCTTCTTCTCTGAGGTGCTCACCTGGCACCCGTTGACGGTGAAGGTGTAGACGTCTTCCACAGGGCACTCCTTCCTACTGAAATATCTGTTCCCTTGAATTCCGATCCTATGAGAAGGACCGTTCGACTAATTGAAGTCGAACGGTCCTCGTTCTCCCTTACCTGCAGAGAAGGTAGGCGTAGTCCCTCCGGACCGCCTGGATGGTCCTCCGGACCCCCTCGGGGAGCCCGCAGGCCTCGTCGTCGGGGTCGAAGACGGCCACCTGGCCGTCGAGGCGCACCTTCACGCCGCCGTCGGCCTCGAGGAAGCCCTCGTTCCCGGAGTTCTCGAAGTCCTCCTCGCTCCAGAACACCGTGAGCTTGTCCTTGTAGGGACGGCCCTCGGAGTACGGGCAGAAGACGGCGCAGTTGCCGCACTCGTTGCACATGCCGTCCACATGGACGATCTGGCGCTGGCGCATGCCGGGCACACGCACGGCGACGTTGGCCCGGTTGGGGCAGACCTCGACGCAGGCCTCGCACACCGTGGGGCACCCGAGGCAACGGGTGGGGGTGCAGTGGCTGCAGTCGTGGGCCACGTTGCCGCGGGTGGCCAGGGCGCGGCCGTACTCGGGGTCGATGTTCTGGGCCGACTGGCCGTTGAAGTCGCAGCCCGAGATGGACGCGGCGACCACGGCGGCGTCGGCGATGGCCTCCACGATGGTGGCCGGCCCGCGGCGGGCGTCGCCGGCGACCCAGACGCCCTCGACGTTGCTGGCGAGGTTGCCGGACACGGCGGGGATGCCGCGGTCGGTGATCTCGACGCCGGCCGACTCGAACAGGCCGCGCTCGACCTTCTCGCCCACGGCCACGATGACGGAGGTGGCGGGCACCTCGACGGTCTCGCCCGTGGGCTCGGGGCGGCGGCGTCCGGAGGCGTCGGGGGCGCCGAGGGCCATGACGTCGCAGGTGAGGCTGCCGTCGTGGAGCTTGCCCGGGCTCAGGAGCTCCATGAACTCCACGCCGTCCTCGAGGGCGAACACGAGCTCCTCCTCCTCGGCGGGCATGTAGCGGCGGTTGCGGCGGTAGACGAGGCGCACGTTCTCGACGCCGGGGATGCGCTTGGCGGCGCGGGCCACGTCCATGGCGGTGTTGCCGCCGCCGATGACCACGACGTCGGTGCCGAGGTCGAGGGTCTCCGGGGACTCCTTGGCCTGGGCCAGGAACTCCAGGGCGTCGAGCTCGTCGCCCTCGGCGAGGACCTGGGACGCGGGGGCCCAGGCGCCGGTGGCCACGACGACGTCGGTGAAGCCCTCGTCCTTGAGGGCGTCGACGGAGTCCACCTCCACGCCGCAGCGCACCTCGGCGCCGTAGGCCAGGCAGAGGTCGATGTCCTTCTGGATGTCCTCGTCGGCGATGCGGAAGCCGGGGATCACGTGGCGCACGACGCCGCCGAGGGACTCGGCGCGCTCGAAGATGGTGGCGGGGACGCCGGCGCGGGTGAGGAAGCAGGCGCAGGCGAGGCCGGCAGGGCCACCGCCGACGATGGCCACGCGGCGGTCGGAGGACTTCTCGGTGGCGGCGAGGGAGGGGGCCACGGCGGCGAAGCCACGCTTGGCGGCCTCGAGCTTGGCCTCGCGGATGAGCACGTGGGCATCGACGTAGTTGCGCATGCAGGAGTCGGTGCAGTGGTGCGGGCAGAGGGTGCCGGTCATGAAGGGCAGCGCGTTGCGCTCGAGGACGATGCGCAGGGCGTCGGCGTAGCGGCCCTCGTCCACGGCGCGGAGGTAGCCGGGGATGTCCTGGTGGATGGGGCAGTCGTGGCGGCACGGGGCCGTGAAGCAGTCGGTGAGCGGGAGCTCGCCGGGGATGTGGCGCTCGGGCAGCGGCTTGATGGGCTTGCGGCAGGCGTCGCCGTGGGCGGCCTCGTCGGCGAGCTCGGCGATGCGCTCGGGGTCGGCGCCGGTGAAGGCCTCGCCGGGCAGCTCGGTGAGCAGGCCCGTGATCTGGGAGAGGCGCTCGTAGCCGCCGGGCTTGAGGATGGTGGTGGCCACGGTGACCGGCCAGATGCCGGCGGAGACCAGGTCGGCCATGTTGTGGGCGTCGGCGCCGCCGGAGTACGACATGCGCAGGGTGCCGTCGAAGCGCTCGGCGATCTTGGCGGCCAGGGCGATGGAGAGCGGGTAGAGGGAGCGGCCGCTCATGTACATCTCCTCGCTGGGGAGCTCGGAGCGGGTGACGTCGACCGGGAAGGTGTTGGTGAGCTTCACGCCGAACTCGAGGCCGCGCTCGTCGCAGAGGGCGCGCAGGCGCTCGATCATGGGGACGGCGTCGGCCCACTGGAGGTCCTCGACGAAGTGATGGTCGTCGAAGGCGATGTAGTCGTAGCCCAGGCCGTCGAGGGTGGTGCGGGCGAACTCGTAGCCGAGCAGCGTGGGGTTGCACTTGACGTAGGTGTTGAGCCCCTTCTCGCAGATGAGGTGGGTGGCGATCTTCTCGATCTCGGCGGGCGGGCAGCCGTGGAGGGTGGACTCGGTAATGGAGGCGGAGACATGGGGCGTGATGGAGTCGACGAAGGCCTCGTCCACCACCTCGAACAGGTCGAGGTGGTCGCGGGTCCACGCGATGGCCTCCTTGAAGACCTCGGTGTCGGAGGCGTCCTTCATGCCCTCGATGTAGGCGTCGATCTTAGGGGTGGTGATGCCCTCGTAGTCGTAGCCCACGCTCATGTTGAAGACGAAGCCGTCGGGGTCGCCGAAGCCGAACTCGCGGGCGATGAGCTTGCAGGCCACCCAGGCCTTGACGTACTCGGCGAAGGCCTGGGGCACGGTGAGCTCGGTGGACCACTCGCAGTTGTATGCCTCGTCGGACGCGAGGATGCAGGGCTTGGGGACGCAGGCGGAGAGCTCGGCGCCGTCCATCTTCTGGACGGTCTTGAGCTCGAAGAACCGGGCGCCGCACACATAGCCGGCCACGAGGTTCTGGGCGAGCTGGGTGTTGGGGCCGGCGGCCATGCCGAAGGGGGTCTCGATGCGCTCGTCGAAGATGGGGAAGGCGCGGTCGGGGTCGCAGCGCACGACGCGCTGCTCGCCGAAGACGGTGCCCTTGGTGCGGTACTCGTCGAGGATCCAGGTCATAAGGTGGTCGAAGCCGATGGGGCGCATGATGTCGCTCATGGGTGTCCTATCTGTCGGGGCCGGGGTGCCGGCCGCTTCCTTTGGGGTGAGGATCAGTACTGGCGGTCGTTGAGGTCGCCCCAGAGGAGCTTCGACTGCTCGAGGGTCCAGGCGTTGATGGCAGCCTCGTCCACGTCAACGAACTCGCGGTCCTTGTAGACCACGCGGCCGTTGATGACGGTGGTGCGGCAGTTCTTGCCCATCATGCCGAAGAGCATGTGGCCGTCGACGTTCTCGTCGGAGAACGGGGTGAAGACGTTGTAGTCGAAGACGGCCACGTCGGCGGCGGCACCGGGGGCGAGCTTGCCCAGGGTGCGGCCGAAGTACTTCTCGCCCATGGCGGGGTTGTTCTGGAACAGCATGGTCATGGCCTCGCCCCAGGCGACGTTGGGCATGCCGGCGTTGTGGCGCTGGATGGCGACGAAGACCTTGAGGCTCTCGAGCATGTCGTTGGTGTAGGCGTCCGTGCCCAGACACACGGGGATGCCGCGGCGGAAGAACTCGAGCACCGGCGAGCAGCCCACGGCGTTGCCCATGTTGGACTCGGGGTTGTTGACGAGCCAGGTGCCGGTCTCCTTGACGATGTCCATCTCGGCCGGGGTGACGTGGATGCAGTGGCCGAGCATGGTCTTGGGGCCGAGCAGGCCGTGGTTGAGCAGGCGCTCCACCGGACGCACGCCGTAGTGGTTCTCCAGGGAGTCGTAGACGTCGTTCATGCCCTCGGACACGTGGATGTGGAAGCCCGTGAGGCCGTCGTTGGCCTCGGCCATGAGGTCCATGGTCTCGTCGGAGAGGGTGAAGGTGGCGTGGCCGCCGAACATGGCGGCGATCATGGAGGAGTCCTCCTTGGCGCACCAGCGGGCGAAGTCGGCGTTCTCCTTGATGCCCTGGTCGCGCTTCTCGACGCCGTCGCGGTCGGAGACCTCGTAGCAGAGGCAGGCGCGCATGCCGAGCTCGGCGCAGACGTCCTTGATGGCGAAGAGCGAGCCCGGGATCTCCTTGAAGCTGGCGTGGTGGTCGAAGATGCAGGTCACACCGTCGCGGATGGAGTCGAGGACCGTGGCGTAGGCGCAGGCGCGGGTGCCGTCGAGGGTGAGGTGACGGTCGATGTTCCACCACTGCTGCTCGAGGTTCTCGAGGAAGTTGTGGGGGTCGCAGCCCTTGATGGCCAGGCCGCGGGCGAGGCCCGAGTAGATGTGCGTGTGGCAGTTGACAAGGCCCGGCATGATCACGCCGCCGTGGGCGTCGACGTAGTCGGCGCCGGGGTTGGCGGCCTTGAGGGCCGCCTCGTCGCCCACCTCGACGATGGTGTCCCCGTCGATGAGGACGGCCCCCTGCTCGAGGTAGGGGTTGGCGGCGTCGCGGGTGATGACCCTTCCGTTACCGATAAGCAGCATAGGGTGTCTCCTTGTGCCGTGTCGCAGATCAGCTACGACTAAAACAGACCGTGGCATGGGCCCTCTCATGCCCCGCCATCCGTGTTCGCCCCAAGGACAGGACCCGGACCGGATGTCCGGCAGTTCAGACAAAATACAGTTTGCGTTTTGGAGCCAAACTTTTTGTCTGTATCCCATCTTGGCACGAGAAGGAAGGGATGCCCCCGCGCTCTCGGCGTGCGGTCGATTTGCGGCGCAAGCGGAAGAAACCGCCAGCGCTGGCAGCTGAATCTTACAGGGACCGTTCACCGTCGCCCTAAAGGGGGAGCACCCTCCCCCACTCCCCTAATCATTACTTTTTTCCTTGTCCCCCGTTATTCCCTTGTGGGAATATCGATAAAGAACGAGGGGACACCGCCGCGGACACCTATACTGTCTAGCCATCGGGACCCCGTGGCGGGAGGAGCATCCGTGACGTCAGCGCGAATCGAGTTTCTGAGCCGGCTGGCCAAGGGCCTGGCCGCCCAGTTCGGCCCCAACTGCGAGGTGGTCATCCACGACCTCGAGGCCGCCGACCCCCAGCACACCGTGGTGGCCATCGAGAACGGCCACGTGAGCGGCCGCTTCATCGGGGACGGCCCCTCCAACGTGGTGCTCCAGTCGCTCAGCGGCGACCCGCGGGCCCTCCAGGACCGCTACGCCTACATCACCCGGACGGAGGACGGCCGCATCCTGAAATCGAGCACCGTCTTCTACCGCGACGACGACGGCAGGCCCACGGCCCTGCTCTCCATCAACTTCGACATCACGATGCTCGTGGCCGCCCAGAACTCCATCGGCACCCTCACCGCCCACGAGGCCTCGGCCGAGGAGAACGCCCCCACCATCCCCCACAACGTCTCCGACCTGCTCGACGACCTCATCGAGCAGAGCGTGCGCCTGGTGGGCAAGCCCGTGGCCCTCATGAACAAGGCCGAGCGCATCAAGGCCATCGGCTTTCTCAACGACTCCGGCGCCTTCCTGGTGCGCCAGTCCAGCCAGAAGGTGTGCTCCTACTTCGGCATCTCCAAGTACACCCTCTACAGCTACCTCGACGAGGCCAAGGCCGCGGCCGAGGGGACCAAGGACGACGGGGGCCGCTGACCGCCCTCCCCTGCCGACGCACATATCCGACCGACGCACATATATAAGAGAAGGGGCCGCATCCGGTGGGATGCGGCCCCTTCCATGGGAGACGTCCGGGGGGTAGCCCTAGAAGATCTGGCGCCCGGCGACGAACTTGGCGTCGACGCGGCCGCCGGCGTTGGCCTCGTAGCAGAAGCGCTCGAGGCGGTGCTGGGTGTCGAGGTCGACGGTGGAGCGGATGCCGGAGTCGTCGAGGACGAGGATGTCGGCCTCGAAGCCGGGCTCGAAGGTGCCCACCTTGCCGAAGAACGAGCCGCCGCCCACGGTGGCGATGTAGATGGCCTCGGGAATGGTGATGGGCTTGAGCGACTCGTCCACGCAGCGCCAGCGCAGCTTGGACAGCGAGACCGTGTGGGCGATGGCCGAGAACATGGACAGGTGCGGGCCGCCGGCCACGTCGCTGCCCAGGGCCAGGTTCATGCCCAGGTCGAAGTACATGCGCACCGGGGCGATGCCGCTGGCCAGGTCGGCGTTGGACTCGGGGCAGAGCGCGATGTAGCAGCCGGTGCCCTTGAGGATCTCGACCTCGTTGGTGGTGGAGTAGACGCAGTGGGCCATGATGGACTTGGCCGGGCCCGCGAGCTGGCCGGTCTGCAGGTAGGTGTCGCCGTAGCACGAGGCCCAGGGGCAGAGCTCGGCCACCCAGTCGATCTCGGAGAGGTTCTCGGACAGGTGGCTCTGGAGCGGCACGTTCTGGGCCGCCTTGAGCTTGCCGAGGCCCTCCATGAGCTCGTCGGTGCAGCTGGGGGTGAAGCGCGGGGTCAGGATGGGCTTGGTGTTCTCGTAGCGGTCGCGGGTGTCGGCAAGCCACTGCTCGGTGTCGGCCAGGGACTGGCGGGTCTCCTCCTCGAGGCCCGGGGCGCCGTTGCGGTCCATGTTGACCTTGCCCACGTAGCTCTTGAGACCGGTGGCATCGAGCTTGTCCATGAGCATCTCGGTGGCCGGCACATGGAGGGTGCCGAAGACGATGGCGCGGCAGGTCTCGGAGTTCTTGAGGTCGTCGACGAAGATGTCGTAGGCGCGCTCGGCGTAGTCGAGGTCGGCGTACTTGGCCTCCTCGGGGAAGGTGTAGGTGTTGAGCCAGTCGAGGAGCTCGAGGTCGAGGCCGGTGCCGCGGAAGGCGTACTGGGGGGCGTGGACGTGGGCGTCCACGAGGCCGGGCATCACGAGCATGCCGGTCTTGTCGATGAGCTCGACGTCCGCGTACTCCGCGGGCAGCTCGGGGAAGACGCCCTCCACGAGGCCGTCCACGACCACCAGGTAGCCGTCCTTGACGGCGGCGAGCTCGGTGGGGCCGGCCGACCAGACGATGTCGCCCTTGATGGTGAAGGTCTTCTCTGCCATGGTGCTTCCTTTCCTTCACGGGGCCGTGCCCCCGTGGGGGCACGGCCTGTCGGAATCGCGCGAAGAACGGTTAGATGAAGAAGTACTTGATGATAAAGAGCACCGTGAGCACCCAGAGCAGCGGGCTTACCTTCTTGACCTTGCCGGCGCAGGCGTTGATGAGGGTGTAGGAGATGATGCCCAGGAAGACGCCCTCGGCGATGGAGTAGAAGAAGGGCATGGCGGCCAGGGTGATGAAGGCGGGCACGCCCTCGGTGGGGTCGTCCCAGTCCACGGCGCAGCAGGCACCGATCATCAGGAAGCCGACGATGATGAGGGCGGGGGCGGTGGCGAAGCTCGGGATGGCCAGGAAGATGGGGCTGAGGAGCAGCGCGATGGCGAACATGACGGCACCGAAGACCGCGGTGAGGCCGGTGCGGCCGCCCTCGGCGACGCCGGCGTTGGACTCCACGGCCACGCAGGTGGGGCTGGAGCCGATGAAGCCGGCGCAGATGGTGGTGACGGCCTCGGCCAGCAGGCCCTTGCCGATACCGGGGATGTTGCCGTCCTCGTCGGCGAGGCCGGCCTTGGTGGCGGTGCCGATGAGGGTGCCCAGGGTGTCGAAGATGGAGGCGAACAGGATGGCGATGACCACGGCCACGAAGCCGACGGTGGCGAACTGCGTGAAGTCGGCCTGGAAGGCGATGGGGGCCAGGGACGGGACGGCGAGGCCGTTGGAGAAGTCGGGGAACAGGGTGAAGAAGCCGGCGTCGGGGTTGGGGACGTAGACGCCGCAGAGCTCGCAGATCATGCCGAGGACCCAGGTGGCAACGATGCCGATGAGGATGTTGCCCTTGACGTTCTTGGCCATGAGCACGGCGGTGATGATGACGCCCACAAGGGCGAGCAGGGCGCAGATGCCCAAGGTGGAGAAGGTGCCGTCCTGGACGGTGCCGTTGAACGAGACCATGGAGACGTAGGTGGACTCGTTGGGCTGCAGCAGGCCGGAGCCCTTGAGGCCGATGATGGTGATGAACAGGCCGATGCCGGCGGTGATGGCCTTCTTCAGGCCGAAGGGGATGGCGTCGGCGAGCAGGTCGCGCAGCTTGGTGAGGGAGATGATGGCGAAGACGATTCCCTCGACGATGACGGCGGCCAGGGAGACCTGCCAGGAGTAGCCCATGCCCACCACGATGGTGTAGGTGAAGTAGGCGTTGAGGCCCATGGACGGCACCAGAAGGAACGGGAAGTTGGTGAGGAACGCCATGAGCAGCGAGCCGATGATGCAGATAAGGCACGACGCGGTGAACACGGCACCGTGGTCCATGCCGGCGTCGGCCAGCACGGAGGGGTTGACGGCCAGGACGTAGGCCACCGTCACGAAGGTGGTGAGGCCGGCGATGAACTCCGTCTTGACGTTGGTTCCGCGTTCCTTGAGGTGGAACAGGGAGTCGAGCTTCTCTTCCATTGCGCTTCCAATCAGGGTGGGTGGCTGACTTGCTTGCAGCCCCTCTCCCGAGGACATCCGCTAGAGCGCACAAGGACGCGCCGTCCTGGGAGACGTCCATCACCTCCATACAAGGGACTGCAGACCGGGTGACCGAGGGCAGGGTCCGGTCCTCGATGACCGAACTCTTTGTTAGTGCCTATGCCTTTCGGTTTGCCCCATAGTCCGTCCCCTACACCCAACGGACGGACGCCATTCGGACGGACGGTCCCTTATTGTCGCCAAATGGTATATCTGATTATTCATTGAAAATCGATTGAAATCCATCTGACAGGACCGTGCCCCGGGGTCCCTACCGTCGGCGCCGGAGGCCCCACCGTTAACCTAGAAGGAATATAACGAGGGGTCTCAGGGCACCGTTTTGGGGTATGACAGACAAAAATCCCGTGACATACCGACCCACCCGCCCGGAGAGACCCCCGTGACAGCCACCCCTCCCGACAACGCGACCCTGAGACGACGCCACAGGCTCCAGACGGTGGGGGCGGACGGGGCCCTGGCCGTGACCGTCGCCCTCGTGGCGGTGTTCTGCGCATGGCCCATCGTGGCGATGCTCGCGAGGAGCCTCGACGGGGGGCCCGCCGCGGCGGCCGCGCGCTTCGCCAAGGTCCTGGGCGACTCGTCGCCCCTGATCGCGAACTCGCTGTTCTGCGGCGTGCTCGCCGCTGCCCTCTCCTGCGCCGTGGCCCTGGCGGTGGCCGTGGTGAGCGCCTTCGGGCCCCGCTGGCTGGGCACGGCCGCCCGCGGCGCCGCGCTGCTGTCCATGGTGTCGCCGCCGTTCCTCGCGTCCCTCGCCTACATCCAGCTCTTCGGCCGGCGGGGCCTGGTGACCCACGGGCTGCTCGGCCTGTCGTGCGACCCCTACGGCTGGCTCGGCATCGTGGTGATGCAGGGGCTCTTCTTCTGCGCCGTGAACGTGATGCTGCTGCAGGCGAGCCTCTCCCGCATCGACCGGCGCCTCATGGCCGCCGCCGCCGACCTGGGGGCGTCGGGCACCCGGGTGTTCCTCGACGTGGTGATGCCCCTGGTACGCCCCACCCTCGCCGCCTGCTTCCTGCTCACCTTCGTGCGCTCCGTCTCCGACTACGGCACCCCCGTGGTGATCGGCGGGGCCTTCGAGACCGTGGCCTCCCGCATCTACGTGCAGCTCACCGGCTACGGCGACCTGGCCGGGGCGGCGGTGCTCAACATCTGCCTCCTGGCGTGCGCCGTGGCCGCCTACGGCGCCCGCCGGCACCTGGACGCCAGGGCCGAGCGGCTGGTGGCGGGCACCATGGGCGAGGGCGACGCCGGCACCTGGCGGCTCACGGGGTCCGCGGCGGCCGTGCTCTCCTGCGTGGCCTGTGCCTTCGCCGCCTTCGTGGCCGTGCTCTACCTCGCCATCGTGCGCTGCGCCTTCGTGCGGGGCATGGGCTGGGGAGCGCCCTTCACCCTGGAGAACTTCCGACACCTGGTCGACTTCGACCTGGCGCCCCTCGGCCGCGGCATGGCCTACGGCGCCCTCGCCGCCCTCGTCGGCTGCGCCCTGGGGGCGGCGGTGGCCTACTTCTGCCACCGCAGGCACGTCGCCGGCGCGCCCCTCCTCTCGTTCGCCGCCGCCATGCCCTACATGCTGCCGGGCACCTGCCTCGGCCTCGGCTACATCCTCTCGTTCAACTCGGGCCCCCTCAAGCTCACCGGGACGGGCGCCGTTATCGTGGCCGTGCTCGCCGCGAAGCAGCTCACCGTCTCTGTGGACGCCTTCTCCAACGCCCTCGGCCAGGTGCCCCGCGACCTCGACCGGGCCGCGGCAGACCTGGGGGCGGGCGAGCTCACCTGCTTCTCCTCCGTGCTCTGGCCCAACCTGCGCGAGGCGGTGGCCGTGAGCCTGCTCAACGGGTTCTCGAGCGCCATGATGGCCTACGGCGCCGTGGTGTTCCTCGTGGCCCCCAGCACCAAGACCGGTATCGTCCAGCTCTTCGACGCGCTCTCGGGCGGCCGCTACGGCTACGCCGCCGCCATCGCCGTCGTGCTCATCGCCATCACCCTCGCCGTGGACCTGGTCTCATGGCGTCTGGCGGGAAGGGGGCGTCACTGAGATGTTCCTCCAGCTCAAAGGACTCACCAAGCGCTACGGCGGCACCGCCGTGGTGGACGCCATGGACCTCGGGGTGGAACGGGGGACCATCTGCTGCCTGCTCGGCCCCTCGGGCTGCGGCAAGACCACGACCCTGCGCATGGTGGGCGGCTACCTCGCCCCGGACGCGGGGGCCGTCGAGGTGGACGGCACCGACATCGCCGGGCTGCCCCCCGAGGAGCGGCCCGTCTCCACGGTGTTCCAGTCCTACGCGCTCTTCCCCCACATGACGGTCCTCGAGAACGTGGCCTACGGGCTCAAGTGCCACGGCATGGACCGCACCGCACGCCGCGCCGAGGCGCGGTCCATGCTCGCCTCGGTGGCCATGGAGGAGCTGTCCGACGCCTACCCGGCCCAGCTCTCCGGCGGCCAGCAGCAGCGCGTGGCCCTCGCCCGCTCCCTGGTGCTCAAGCCCAAGGTGCTCCTGCTCGACGAGCCCCTGAGCAACCTCGACACGGGCCTCAGGGAGGCCATGCGCCGCGAGATCCGCACCATCCAGCGCGACTTCGACCTCACCATGCTCTTCGTCACCCACGACCAGCGGGAGGCCATGGCCCTCGGCGACACGGTGGCCGTCATGGACGGGGGCAGGATCTTGCAGCGGGGCACCCCGGAGGAGGTCTACTTCCACCCCGCCGACGAGTTCTGCGCCCGGTTCCTCGGTCCGGTGAACGAGCTGCCCGGCCCGGACGGCCCCGTGTTCGCCCGCATCGAGGACGTGGCCGTGGTCGACCGCGGCCCGTGGGAGGGCACCGTGGAGTCGTGCACCTTCCTCGGCGACGAGCTCTCCTACACGGTGTCGGTCTCAGGGCACCCCATCACCATCCGGTCGCAAAACCGGGAGCGCCTCACCGTGGGCTCTTCCGTGTTTCTCGACATAGCCCATAGGCTCACATGGAAAGGAACAGCGTCATGAAGCTCAACCTCTCGAGAAGGTCGTTCATCGGTGCGGCCGCAGCCCTCGTGCCCGCCGCGGCCCTGGCCGGATGCAACGGCACCTCCTCGGACGACGGCTCCTCCTCCGACCAGGGGGGCGCCTCCTCGGACAAGACCCTCCAGGTGGTGTGCACCAACGAGTCGTACAAGGCCCTGTTCGACATGTTCACCAAGGACAAGGGCATGCCCGTGGAGTTCGTCTCCATGTCGAGCGGCGACGTGCTCTCCAAGCTCCGGGCCGAGGGTGGCACCCCCAGCGCCGACCTGTGGTTCGGCGGCGGCATCGACTCGTTCATGGCCGCGGCCGCCGACGGCCTGCTCGAGGCCGTGGACTTCCCGGACGCCGACAAGTTCGCCGAGGGCTTCAAGAGCCCCGACAACTACTGGTTCTCCAAGGGCGTCACGGTGGTGGGCTTCATCGCCAACGACGACCTGCTCAAGGAGGTGGGCGCCTCCTCCCCCGCCGCCTGGACCGACCTGGTGAAGGCCGA
The DNA here is from genome assembly GCF_943193035.1 of Caniella muris. Lineage (NCBI taxonomy): Bacteria > Bacillati > Actinomycetota > Coriobacteriia > Coriobacteriales > Atopobiaceae > Caniella > Caniella muris. The sequence continues at coordinate 426,294 of NZ_CALPCK010000002.1, read as the reverse complement.
GTACAAGGACGAGATCGTCATGAGCTCGCCCGCCGTCTCCGGCACCAACTACGCCGCCGTGGCCGCCATCCTGCAGACCATGGGCGAGACCGACGGCTGGAAGTACCTCGAGGAGCTCAACGCCAACATCCCCTTCTACACCAAGCGCGGCAGCGACCCGGCCACCCGCGTCTCCCAGGGCGAGATCGCCGTGGGCATCACCTACCTCGACCGCACCCTGGACGACCTGCTCACCGACGGCATCCACACCATCCAGCCCACGGACGGCATGCCCTACATGCCCGACGGCGTGGCCGCCTTCAAGGGTGCCGCCAACGTGGACGGCGCCAAGGAGTTCATCGAGTGGCTCTTCTCCAGCGACGAGAACCTGAAGGAGCTGGCCGCCATCGACAAGAAGAACACCATCAAGCTGTGCATCCCGTCCCTCGAGGGCGTGGAGCTGGACTTCGACGAGAAGGCCCTCATGAAGGAGGACATCTCGCAGTTCGGTGAGATGCGCGACGCCGTCCTGGAGAAGTGGGACCAGGTGACGAGCGGCAAGGAGGTCCAGGAGGGCTCGAAGTAGGGCCGTCCTGGAACCCCTCGACGCAAGGGCCCCCGGCGAGCGACGTCCGCCCGCCGGGGGCCCTCCATTTGACGCCTGATGTGACAGCGGTGCCTGGCCCATCTGCCACTTCGCATGTTGCGATATCCATCGGGAGGGTCCGGGCGCCCGCCAGGCCGGCGGAGCGCCCGGACCCCACCCGCCGTGGGACGAAAGTGTCCGGGTGGTGGGACAGAGGGTGGTGGGACAGGGACGGCGGGTCAGCGCACGCGGATGCGGGGGCCGCCCTCCCCTGCCGCGACCGTGCGGCCCACGGCGCAGGCCGCCAGGACGCGCCCGTCGGCCGCCAGGGCCGCCACGAAGGCGTCCGCCTCGTCGGCGGGCACGGCGAACAGCAGGCCGCCCGAGGTCTCGGGGGTGAAGAGCAGGTCGAGAAGGGCGAGCTCGGTGTCGCCGCCGTCCACGAAGTCCGCGGCGAAGTGGCGGTTGCGGTAGGTGCCGGCGGGCAGCAGGCCCAGCCTCGCCGCCTCCAGGGCGCCGGGCAGCACGTCGAAGGCGCCGGCGTCCACCTCGCAGGCGAGGTCGGCCCCCTGAGCCATCTCCAGCAGGTGACCCATGACGCCGAAGCCCGTGACGTCGGTGGCGGCGTCCACGGTGAAGCCGCCCTCGAGCGCCACGTCGTGGGGCCAGCGGTTGAGGCGCATCATGGCCTCCTCGGCGAGCGCCAGCTGCTCGGGCGTGGCGAGGCCGCCCTTGGCGGCGGTCACCACGATGCCGATGCCCAGGGGCTTGGTGTAGACGAGGACATCGCCCTCCCGGGCACCGGCGTTGGTCCACATGGAGCCCGGGTCCACGAAACCGGTGACGGACAGGCCGTACTTGGGCTCCTCGTCGTAGATGGAGTGGCCGCCCACGATGGAGGCGCCGGCCTCGTAGACCTTCTCGTAGCCGCCGCGGAGGATCTGGTGCACCACGTCCTTGGGCATGTCCTCGGGAACGGCCATGATGTTGAGGGCCACCTTGGGCTCGCCGCCCATGGCCCAGACGTCGGAGAGGGCGTTGGCGGCGGCGATGGCGCCGTAGGTGTAGGGGTCGTCGGCGATGGGCGGGAAGAAGTCGAGCGTCTCCACGATGGCGAGGTCGTCGGAGACCTTATACACCGCGGCGTCGTCGCTCTTGTCGAAGCCCACGAGCAGGTTTGGGTCGCGGCGGACGTCGAGGCCCTCCAGGAGCTTGGCGAGCTCGCCGGCGCCCACCTTGGCGCCGCACCCCGCGCATTCCGCGAGCTTGGTGAGCTTGATCGGCTGGGTCATGGCTGTACCTTTCCTCTAGAGCTCGAGCTCCTGGATGCTCTCTATGGCGAACCTCCCCTGGGCCGCGGCCTCGAAGGCCCCGCGGTCGGCCGGGTCCATGGACCAGGAGAGGCCGCAGGTGGCGCGCACGGCCACCGGCGTGGGTATGAGCCTGCCGGCGATGCCGGCTCCCTTGCAGAGGGCCTCCGCCTCCACGGCGTCGTGGGTGGAGGCGAAGGTCGCCACGGCCCTGAGCCTCTTGCACCTGCCCATGTCAGCCCTCCTCGGAGGCCATGGCCGCGAGGGCGGCGAGCGCCGCGTCCACGTCGGCCTCGGTGGTGAACGCGCCGAACGAGAAACGCACGGCGCCGGTGTCGGACGTCCCGAGCGCCCCGTGCATGCGGGGCGCGCAGTGCAGCCCCGCGCGCACCGCGATGCCGTAGGCCTCCTCGAGCTCGTCGGCGGCCTCGGACGAGTCCCAGCCGTCGAGGTTGACGGCCACCGCGGCCCCGTGGTCGCACGCGACGCCGTCCAGCTCGGAGAGGTCGTCGGGGAAGTCGCCGTAGACCGTCACGCCGTCGATGGCGCGGAGCCCGGCCACGAAGCGGCGCACGAGGGCGAGGTCGTGGGCATGGACGGCATCGACGCCGCGCTCGAGCAGCCAGTCGACGCCCGCGCCCAGGCCGGCGATGCCGTGGCCGTTGAGCGTGCCGGCCTCGAGATGCTCGGGGTAGGCGTCGGGCTGGTGCGGGAGGGACGAGGCGATGCCCGTGCCGCCGCTCAGGACGGGCTCGACCTCCACGCCGGGCGCCACGATGAGCCCGCCCGTGCCCTGGGGGCCGAGGAGGGCCTTGTGGCCCGTGAAGGCCACGAGGTCGGCGCCGGCCCGCTCCATGGAGAAGGGCACCGAGCCGGCCGTCTGGGAGCAGTCCACGAGGAGCAGGGCGCCCGCGGCGTGGGCCACCTCGGCGCAGGCGGCCACGTCCAGCAGGTTGCCGGTGAGGTTGGACCCGTGGGTGACCGCGACGAGCCGCGTGCCGGGCACGCACAGCCGCTCGAGGTCCGCCAGGTCGAGGCGGCCGCGCCTGTCGGCCCGCCAGAACGAGAGGCGCACGCCCTCGGTGCGCTCCAGCCGGTAGAGGGGGCGGAGCACCGAGTTGTGGTCCCAGTCGGTGGCCACCACCCGGTCTCCGGGCCGCACGCAGCCCAGGATGGCGATGTTCAGGGCCTCCGTGGCGTTGGCGGTGAAGACGACGCGCTCGGGGGAGTCGCTGCCCAGGAGCCGCGCCAGCGAGACGCGCGCGTGGGCCACGGTGCGGGCGGCGCCCAGCTCGGCGTCGCCGGCCCCCCTCCCGGAGCTGCCGAGGTTGCCCATGGCGTCCACCACGGCCTCGGCCACGCACGGCGGCCGGTCGTGGGACGTCGCCGCGCAGTTGAGGTAGATCATGGAAGCCCGTCCTCCCGATAGGTGCGTCCTACCCCTCTGGTCTACCAGAGGGAGGCGGTCCCCTGTGTGCCGCGGCCCGCGTCTCCGCCATGCCGCCACGCGCGGCCGGCGCCGACGGAAGGGCGACGCGCGGTGCCTGGGGCCCCGCGAGAATCCTTGAACGGCCGGTGGGAACGCGGTTCATGCACCCGGTTGCCTTTATCGTGCGACGGGGCCCTCCCTGCAGCCGAGAAGGGCAACCGGCCGCGCGCAGGTGCGCAACCGGTTGCCCTTGTCCATCCATCAGCTGCAGCGACGGCCCGCTCTCATGGGTAGATCCGGCACGGGGCCCCTAGGCGCCCGCCGCGAGCCTCGGGCCGCCTGCCGGCGCACCGCTGCCAGGCGCGCCCTCCCCCGCCGGCTCGACCTCCTCGCGCCCCGGGAGCACGAGGTTGAGCACGATGGCAGCAATGGTGGTCACCACGAGCGAGGACGAGCCGAGCACGCCCTGGACCCACTCGGGCATCCCGGGGCCGGCCAGGGCCCCGGAGGTGAGGGCGATGCCCATGCCGAGGGCGACGGAGAGGCCCGCGACGGAGGCCGTGCGCTGGGACAGGCCGTTCTTGGTGAGCAGGCGCACGCCCGTCATCGTGATGGTGGCGAAGACGTTGATGGTGGCGCCGCCGATGACGGCCTTGGGGATGCCCGAGAGCACGAAGGCGACCTTGGGCACGAGGCCGGCGCAGAGCATGATGAGGCTGGCGGCCACCATCACCTTCTTGTTGATGACCTTGTTCTGGTTGACGATGCCGATGTTCTGCGAGTAGGTGCCGGTGGGCAGCGCCCCGAAGAACGACCCCACCACGGAGAGCACGCCCTGGGAGAGGATGGCACCGGTGACCTCGCGCTCGGTGGGCTCGCGGTCGAGCGCGCCGGCGCAGGCGCCGTTGAGGTCGCCCACGATCTGCACGGCGCCCACGACGAACACGATGGAGAGCGAGGCGATGGCCGCCGGCTGGAACTCGAGGGAGAAGGGCATGAACGCGGGGAGCGCGAACCAGGCCTCGCCGGCCAGCCCGTCGAACGACACCATGCCCAGGGCAAGGGAGAGCCCGTAGCCCACGAGGAGGCCCCAGAGGAGCGAACCGAGCTTGAGCACGCCCTTGCCGAAGTTGGCGAAGGCCACGCACGCCACGAGGGTGACGATGGCGACGAGCCAGTTGCGGGCGCCGCCGAAGTCCTCGGCCCCGGTGCCGCCGGCCATGTAGCCGACGGCCACGGTGTAGAGCGACAGGCCGATGGAGAGCACCACGGTGCCGCTGACCACGGGCGGGAACAGGCGCCGGATGTACTTGAAGAAGAGCCCGAACACGACGGCCACGATGCCACCGATCACCTGCGCGCCGAAGATGGCGCCGATGCCGCCCATGCCCGCGACGGCGGTGAGCGTGGGCACGTAGGCGAAGGCCGCTCCCATGAACACGGGCAACCCCGACCCGAGGTAGCCCACGAGGGGGTGGCTCTGGATGAGGCTCAGAACGCCGGCCATGACGAGCGACGCCTGGATGAGCAGGCTGCGGTCGGCCTGGTCGAGGCCGAAGGCGTTGGCGACGATGATGGCCGGGGTGATGATGCCCACCACCGCCGCCACCACGTGCTGGAGGGACAGGGGTATCAACTGGGAGAGACTGGGGGTCCCCTCCTGGGTGAAGAGGACAGAGGAGCGGTCGTCCTGGGCCATGGTTCCTCCTGAAACGCTGCTTTAAGTACAACCCATGATAGGCAAGGGGCCCGGGTTTTCCTACTTTTTTGTTGACTCCCTTACTTTTTATCTGGTTTTCAGCCGTGCCCGTCGGCGAGCGGCACCGTCCGCGGGGGCGAGCGGCATCAGGGTCGTGGAGGGCCTCCACAACCGGTCGCCGACCGGGGCCCGTGACCCGGGGCCCCGTTGGGTACGAGGTCCCCCGGGGAACCACCGAGAAAAAAGGGGGCCCGCCCGAGGGCCCCCGGGGAAAGGAGCGTCATGGAAGGCCGGGAAGAGGCGGAGCTCTGCGCAGGGCTCGTGCGGACCGAGAGCACCGACCCCGGCACCTACGAGGGTGCGCTGGAGGCACAGGTGAGGGCGTGGCTCGAGGGGCGCGTGCGCCGCGCCGGGCTGGAGGACGTCGTCCGGTTCCGCGAGCTCGAGGCGCTGCCGGGGCGCCCGTGCCTCTCGGCGTGCGTGCCGGGGCGCGACGGCTCGTGCGAGGGGGCGCTCGTCTTCTGCTGCCACATGGACACCGTGGTGGTGGGCGACGGCTGGTCGGCCGACGTGGACCCCTTCGGCGGCGAGGTGCGCGACGGCCTGCTCTACGGCCGCGGCGCCTGCGACATGAAGGGCGGCCTCGCCTGCGCCCTGCTGGCCTTCGACGACCTGCTGCGTTCCGTCTCCCAGGCCCGCTGGGAGTCGGGCTGCCACGGCACCTGCGTCTGCTCCGGCGACGCCCCGTCCGCCGACGACCGCTCGTGGCTGCCGAGAAGGCCCCTCATGATGCTCCTCACCGTGGACGAGGAGGACTTCATGCGCGGCATCGAGGCCGTGCTCGACGCCGGCTGGCTAGACGACGGCTGCTGGGTGGTGGACACGGAGCCCACGGACGGCCGTGCGCGGGTCTCCCACAAGGGGCGCACGTGGTTCGAGGTGGACGTCCGCGGCGTGACGGCCCACGCCTCCACCCCGTGGGAGGGTGCCGACGCCGTGGCCTCGGCGGCGGAGTTCGTGTGCCGGCTGCGCTCGTCGGTGCTCGCGCTCCCCGAGCACCCGGAGCTCGGGCGGAGCACGGTGACGTTCGGGCAGGTGGAGGGCGGCTACCGCCCCTACGTGGTGCCCGACCGCGCCCACGTGTGGATCGACATGCGCCTCGTCCCGCCAGCGGACACCGCCCTCGCGGAGCGGCTCGTGGCCGACGCCCTGGCCGGCGCCGCCGAGGCGGTGCCGGGGACAGGCGGCTCCTACACCGTCACCGGCGACCGCCCGCCGGTGGAGCGCGACCCGGGCTCCCGCCTGCTGGCGGCCCTCGAGGTGGCCTCGGAGGCCGTGACCGGCTCGCCGGCGCCCGTGGACGTCTTCACCGGCTACACCGACACCGCCGTCATGGCCGCCGCCACCGGGAACCTCGAGTTCCTGAGCTACGGCCCCGGCAGCCTGGAGGTGGCTCACAAGCCCGACGAGCACGTGCCCGTGGCCGACCTCGTCAGGGTGCGGAGGGTCCTCTCGGCCCTGGCGGCGGACTGCTGCCTGTGACCCCACCCGGGCATCGGGCCCCTGCGGCCCGATAACGCCGAGGGGGCCTCCCGAGACGTCTCGGGAGGCCCCCTCCTGCCAAGGTGCGCGTGAAACGAGCCGGGCGGCCAAAGCCAGGCGGCGCGGGCCGGGCGGCGCCGTCAGTCGCGCACGGCGGCCTCGGCCCGCTCGGCCCGCCCGGCGGCCCGCTCGGCCGCGGCGGCGCGCTCGGCGGCCTCCGCCTCGGCCTGGGCGATGAGCTCCAGCTGCTCGCGGGAGAGGTGGATGGGCTCGGCCGCCGTCATGTGGCTGTGGCAGAGCGAGGTGGCGTGGCGCGGGGCGGCGTCGAGGCCCACGGGCGCCCCTCCCCCGTTCTTGAAGTTCTCCTTGGCCACGCTGATCATGAGCTTGATGCGGTTGAGCTGGTTGACCTCGGAGGCGCCGGGGTCGTAGTCCACGGCCACGATGTTGCTCTCGGGGTGCATCTGGCGCAGGCGCTTGATCACCGACTTGCCCACCACGTGGTTGGGCAGGCAGGCGAAGGGGCTCGCGCACACGATGTTGGGGCAGCCCTCCTCGATGAGGTCGCACATCTCGGCGGTGAGGAGCCAGCCCTCGCCCATGGTGTTGCAGAGGGAGAGGATCTCCTCGGCCTTGGCGGCCATGTCGAAGATGTCGGGGTACGGCTGGAAGCGCGTGGTCTCCTCGAGCATGCGGTTGATGGGCGCGCGGAAGGCCTCGATGGCCTTGATGCCCGCCATGTGGGTGGCGCGGCGCTTCATCGAGCTGCCGAGCTCGCCCCTCATGTTGATGGGGCTCGTGAGGCCGAAGAGGAAGAAGTCCACGAGGCCGGGCACCTGGGCCTCGCAGCCCTCGGACTCGATGACCTTGACCACCTCGTTGTTGGCCGTGGGGTGGAACTTGACGAGGATCTCGCCCACCACGCCCACGCGGGGCTTGGAGCGGTCGTTGACCAGCGGCAGGAGCTCGAACGCGTCGATGGTGCGCTGGCACAGGCGGTAGAACGACCTGCGGTCCATGGTGGGCATGGCCCGCTCGGCCTCGTCCATGATGAGGGAGAACAGGGCGTCGGCGCTGCCGGGTTCCTCCTCGTAGGGACGGCAGCGGTAGAGCAGCTGCATGATGAGGTCGCCGAAGAGCAGGGCGTAGAGGGCCTTGACGACCACGGCGGGCTTGAGCAGCTCGAAGCCGGGGTTGTCCTCGTCGAGGCCGCCCGCCACGGCGAGGCTGATCACGGGGATGTGGCCGTTGCCGGAGTCCTTGAGCGCCTTGCGGATGAGGGCGATGTAGTTGGTGGCGCGGCAGCCGCCGCCGGTCTGGGTGATGAGGACGGCCGTGCGGTCAAGGTCGTACTCCCCGCTCTCGATCGCCTCCATGATCTGGCCGGTGACCAGGATCGACGGGTAGCAGATGTCGTTGTTCACGTACTTGAGGCCGGCGTCCACGGCGCCGCGGTCCACCGACGGCAGCAGCACCATGTTGTAGCCCGCCGCCTTGATGATGGGCTCCACGAGGGCGAAGTGGATGGGGGCCATCTGCGGCACGAGGATGGTGTAGCCCTCCTCGCGCATCTCCTCGGTGTAGCGGGGCTTGGGGAACGCGGCGCTGCCGGCCTCCCGCTCCACGGGCACGGCGTCGGCGCCGAACTCCTCCTCCAGCCCGGCGCGCTGCTCCTCGAGCGCGGCCATGAGCGAGCGCACGCGGATGCGGGCGGCGCCCAGGTTGGAGACCTCGTCGATCTTGAGGCAGGTGTAGACCTTGCCGCCCGCCTCGAGGATCTCCTGCACCTGGTCGCAGGTGAGGGCGTCGAGGCCGCAGCCGAAGGAGTTGAGCTGGATGAGGTCGAGGTCGTTGCGGCCGGCCACGAAGCGCGCGGCACGGTAGAGGCGGGAGTGGTACATCCACTGGTCCACCACGCGGATGGGGCGCTCGGGGCGGGTGCGGTGCGCCACGGAGTCCTCGGTGAGCACGGCGAAGCCGAACGAGGAGATGAGCTCGGGGATGGCGTGGTTGATCTCGGGGTCGTTGTGGTACGGGCGGCCGGCGAGCACGATGCCGTGGGCGTCGTTGCGCTCGATCCAATCAAGCGCCTCGTCGCCGGCGTCGGCCATGGCCCGCTTGAAGTCGAGGTCGGCCTGCCACGCGGCGTTGACGGCGGCGTCCACCTCGGCGCGGGTGATGTGGGCGCCGCGCACGCGGCCGCGGCCCTCGGCGGCGTCGGCCTCGCGCTGGACGGAGACCACCTCGTAGAGGCGGCGCTTGAGCTCGCGCCTGTCGTCGTAGGGCAGGAAGGGCGCCAGGTACTCCACGGAGGGTGAGGAGAGCTCGTCGACGTTGAGCTCCAGGGCCTGGGGGTAGCTCATGACGATGGGGCAGTTGTAGTGGTTGCCGGCGGTCTCGTCCTCCTGGCGCTCCCAGCGCACGCAGGGCATCCAGATGAAGTCGACGTCCTTGCCCAGCAGGTTCATCACGTGGCCGTGGGAGAGCTTGGCCGGGTAGCAGACGGACTCCGAGGGCATGGACTCGATGCCGGCCTCGTAGGTGGCCTTGGTGGAGTCGTCCGACGGCACCACGGCGAAGCCCAGCTCGGTGAAGAACGTGTGCCAGAAGGGGTAGTTCTCGTACATGTTGAGGGCGCGCGGGATGCCCACGGTGCCGCGGAACGCCTCCTCGCGGGACCAGCCCGGGCGGTCGAACAGCAGGCGGTTCTTGACCTCGAAGAGGTTGGGGGCGGTGCGCTTGGCCTTGGAGCCGCCGGCGCCCTTCTCGCAACGGTTGCCGGTGATGAAGCGCCGGCCGCCGCCGAAGTCGTTGATGGTGAGCAGGCAGTTGTTGGAGCAGCGGCCGCAGTGGGCGTTGACGTGCCTCACCTTGAGGTTGTCGATCTCGTCGCGGGAGAGCAGCGTGGAGGTGCCGTCCTCGCCGGCGCGGTCGCGGGCGAGCAGGGCGGCGCCGTAGGCGCCCATGCACCCGGCGATGTCGGGGCGGATGGCCGTGCGGCCGCAGAGCTGCTCGAAGGCGCGCAGCGTGGCGTCGCTCATGAAGGTGCCGCCCTGGACCACGACCTTCCGGCCGATGGACTCGGCGTCGCGCATCTTGATGACCTTGAACAGCGCGTTCTTGATGACGGAGTAGGACAGGCCCGCGGCGATGTCGCCAACGGTGGCGCCCTCCTTCTGGGCCTGCTTCACGCGGCTGTTCATGAACACGGTGCAGCGGCTGCCGAGGTCCACGGGGGCCGTCGCGCCCACGGCCGCGGCGGCGAAGTCGCGCACGTCCATGCCCATGGAGTCGGCGAAGCTCTCGATGAACGAGCCGCAGCCGCTCGAGCAGGCCTCGTTGAGCATGATCGACTCGATGACGCCGTCGCGCACGCGCAGGCACTTCATGTCCTGGCCGCCGATGTCGAGGATGAACTCCACGTCGGGCACGAACGCCTTGGCGCCGCGGAGGTGGGCCACGGTCTCGATCTCGCCGGAGTCGGCCTTGAGGGCCTCGATGAGCAGGGCCTCGCCATAGCCGGTGGTGGTCACGTGGCCGACGACCGCGCCCTCGGGCAGCGCGTCGTAGAAGTCGTCCATGATGACGCGGGCGGTGCCGAGCACGTCGCCGTTGTTGTTGCCGTACCAGGTGCGCAGGAGCTGGCCGTCCTCGCCCACCATGGCGGCCTTCATGGTCGTGGAGCCGGCGTCGATGCCGATGAACACACGGCCGCGGTAGCCCTCGAGGCTGCCCTTGGGGACCACCTCGGCGCCGTGGCGGGCGCGGAACTCCTCGAGTGCCCCCTCCGTGGCGAAGAGCGGGGGCAGGCGCTCGACCTCGGAGCCCTGGGTGGAGCCGAGGGCGTCGAGGGAGGCGATGACGTCGTCGAAGGTGACGAGCCTGTCGTCCTCGCCGGCCATGGCGGCGCCGGAGGCCACGAAGAGGTGGGCGTTCTCGGGCACCACGCGGTGCTCCTCGTCGAGGTCGAGGGTCTCATAGAAGCGCTCGCGGAGCTGGGAGAGGTACTGCAGCGGGCCGCCGAGGAAGGCGACGTGGCCGCGGATGGGGTGGCCGCAGGCCAGGCCCGACACGGTCTGGTTGGCCACCGACTGGAAGATGGAGGCGGCGATGTCGGCCGGGGCGGCGCCCTCGTTGAGCAGGGGCTGGACGTCGGACTTGGCGAAGACGCCGCAGCGGCTCGCGATGGGGTAGATGTGCGTGGCGTCGCGGGCCAGCTCGTCGAGGCCGGAGGCGTCGGTGTGGAGCAGCGACGCCATCTGGTCGATGAACGCGCCCGTGCCGCCGGCGCAGGTGCCGTTCATGCGCTGCTCGACGCCGTTGTCGAAGTAGATGATCTTGGCGTCCTCGCCGCCGAGCTCGATGGCGCAGTCGGTCTGGGGGATGAGCGTCTCGACGGCGCGCTTGGAGGCGATGACCTCCTGGACGAACTCGAGGTCGAGCCACTGGGCCAAAAGGAGGCCGCCGGAGCCGGTGATGGCCACGCGCATGGGGGCGTCGCCCACGTGGGCGCGGGCGCGCTCGAAGAGCTCCTTGGCCGTGGCGCGGATGTCGGTGTGGTGGCGCTGGTAGTTGGCGTAGACCAGCTCGCCGTCGGCGTCGAGCACGGCCACCTTGACGGTGGTGGAGCCGACGTCGATACCGAGGCGGAGGTCGGTGCCGGAGAGGTCCAGCGGCTCGGAGGGGGCGAGCTCGGCGCCCTCCTCCCTCAGGGAGTACCGGCCGGTGGATGCGTTCTTATCGCTCATCTGCGTCCTCCAAAGATGCCATGAGGGCCAAGCCGTACATGGGGATGTTCATGTCGTAGGAGTTGCCGTACAGGTCGCCGGGTCGCACGAACATGAGCAGGGTCATGAGGCGGGCCATGGAGCCCACGGGCTCCGCCATGCCGCCCTGGAGCCAGCGCTCCAGCACCCCGCACTCCGCGCTCACGGCGAAGGTGACGTAGTAGTCGAAGAAGGCGCCGAGGGTGCGGCCGTCCAGGCCCTCGAGGGCCCGGGACGCGAAGGCGTCGTGGAGGGCGGCCTTGAGGCGCTGCATGAAACTGGGGTCGCCGCCGGGGCCCAGGAGCGGGACGAGCAGCGCGCTGCGGTCCCTGAAATAGGAGAGGAGCTCCACCGACCCGGGCACGGGCTCCAGGGCGTCGCAGGCCGAGAAGACCTGCTCGAGGTGGTTCTCGGCCACGGCCTCGGCGAGGCGCACGACGTCGGCGAGGGTCTCGTCCTCCACCTCGGCCACGAGGTCGTCGATGGAGCGGTAGTGGGCGTAGAAGGTGCGTCGGGTGAGGCCGGCGCGGTCGCTCACCGAGGTGACCGTGACCCGGGCGAGGTCCCCCTGGGCCACGAGGTCGGCGGCGAGGGCGTCGCGAAGGAGCTCGCGGGACCGCACGCAGCGTGGGTCGGCGGCGTTGGACTGGCTGGTTCGGGGCAAGGGCCCTCCTGACCGGTTTCTTATACACGGTGTGCAATACTGCACGGTCCGTGAAGTATTGCACATGCCGTGCAAATGGTTCCCCAAAAATCGCCGCGGCATACCAGTGGACCGCCGTCCCACCACCCGGACACTTCTGTCCCAATGGTCGGGCACTTCTGTCCCAGCCGCCTGGGGCCTCCGACCGTTCGGAGGATATCTATGCACTCATTCGCGTATTCGCCCGGACAATGTGTCAAAAAACGTGTATTAGGCCACTTTCTATAACAAGACTGTTTCAAGGTGCCCCTTTAGGGGAGCACTCCCCCGCACCCGTGTCAGCATCCTCCTCACGCCCGACGCGACAGCACAAGGAGCAACCATGAAGAAGAAGCCCCACCTTTCCACCGTGCTCGGCTGCATGCTGGCAGCCGTGCTCGCCGTGACCCTCGTGGCCTGCGGCGGCTCGCCCTCCCCGTCCGGCTCCTCCGCCCAGGAGCCCGACACCTCCACGACCGACGACTACGCGCTGGTCGAGGACGGCAAGCTCACCATGATCTCCAACTTCTACTTCCCGCCCTTCGTCTCGATGGGCGCGGAGAACGGCGGCGACTTCGAGGGCTTCGACGTCGACGTGTACAAGGCGGTCTGCGACAAGCTCGGCCTCGAGCCCAACATCCTGCCCTCCGTGCAGTTCGACACCATCGTCCCCACCATCAAGCAGGGCGGCAAGGCCGACGTCTCCATCGGCGCGGTCACCATCACCGACGAGCGCCTGGAGGAGGTCGACATGACCGACCCCTACATGGACTCCAACCAGGCCATCGTGGTCAAGAAGGGCGCCACCGCCACCGACGTGGACACCCTCAACGTCGCCGGCACCCAGGTGGCCGTGCAGTCCGGCACCACCGGCGAGTCCTGGGTCAAGGAGAACCTGCCCAACGCCACCTGCGTGCCCCTGGACGACATCATCCAGTGCCTCACGGGCCTGCAGAGCGGCCTCTACAACGCCGTGGTGTGCGACCTGCCCGTGGCCCAGTACGAGATCAAGATCGCCTACTCCGACCTCGAGGTGACCACCGAGATCCCCACCGGCGAGCAGTACGGCATCGTGGTGTCCAAGGACAACCCCGGCCTCACCGAGAAGATCAACCAGGCCCTCAAGGACCTCGAGGACGACGGCACCATGGACAAGCTCGAGCAGAAGTGGTTCGGGACCACGCTGTAAGGCCCCACGGCACCCGGAGCCCGGGTCCCAACGTCATAGAAAGCGGTTCGAACGCCCGCCCGTATCCGACGATACGGGCGGGCGTTCCCGTGCGGCCGCCGTCACCCCGCGGCCTGGCGCACCGCCTCAAGCAGCTCGTCGCCGTAGCGCTCCACCTTGCGGCGGCCCATGCCCGGCACCTCGAGGAGCTCCTCCCGGGTGGTGGGGCGCCTGCGGCAGATCTCCTCCAGGGCGGCGTTGGTGGCAACGACGTAGGCCGGGGAGTCGCCGGCGAGCTCGCGGCGCACGTCGCGCAGGCGCTGGAAGAGCGCCTCGTCCACGGGACCGCCGCCCGAGCCGAAGGCCCTCCCCCGCCCGAAGCCGCCGTGCGCGGCCGACGCCCCGCGCGCCCCGAGGGCCAGCATGAGCGGCTCCCGGCTGTGCAGGTAGGCGGAGCCCTCCTCGGTGAGGTACAGCACCGGGCGCTCCTCGGCGGTGAAGGCGAGCAGGCCGCGGTCCACCAGCACGTCCACCAGGCGGTCCACGCCGGCGGTGCCTGCCGACGAGAGCAGCCCGTAGGTGGAGAGGCGGTCGAGCCCGCGGTCCAGGATGTCGGCGGAGTGCGAGCCCGTGAGCACGGCGCTCACCCGGGCGCGGCCCTGCAGGCGCCCCTGGCACTGCAGCCGGGCCACGCAGGAGAGGACCTTGAGGGCGTCGGTGGTGCGGTCCTCGTCGGCCGTGCCCGCGGCCGCCCGGGCCTCGGCGTCGCGGCACACCCCGCAGGCCTCCACGCCGGGCCCGCAGCGGTCCGGGGCCTCCTCGCCGAAGTACGCGAGGATCCGCTGGCGCAGGCACCGCTCGGACACCGCGTAGCGGCGCATGGCCTCGAGCCTGCCGTAGGCGGCCTGGAGCCGGGCCTCGGCCCCCGGGTCGCCGTCTGCGGCCTCCGACCCGTGGGAGATGAGGAAGCGCGCCGTCTGGAGGTCGGCCTCCCGGTAGAGCAGCACGCACTCGGCCGGCGAGCCGTCGCGCCCCGCGCGGCCGGCCTCCTGGTAGTAGGCCTCGAGCGTGAGGGGCAGCGAGCGGTGCAGCACGTAGGAGACGTCGGACTTGTCGATGCCCATGCCGAAGGCGTTGGTGGCCACGACGCAGCAGCAGCGGTCGTGGGTGAAGTCGTCCTGGGCCTGGGCGCGCTCGGCCTCGGCCATGCCGGCGTGGTAGCGGGCGGCGCGGACCCCGGAGGCCCTGAGCGCCTCGTGGAGGGCGTCCACCTGCTTGCGGGTGGCGCAGTAGATGATGCCCGAGGCGTCGGCGTGGGCACGCACGTAGGAGACGATCCAGTCGGTGCGCCGGCGCTCGTTGGAGAAGCGCTCGCAGGAGAAGGCCAGATTGGGGCGGTCGAAGCTCGCCACCACGCGGAGGGGGTCGACGAGCCCGAGCGACGCCGCGATGTCGGCGCGCACGGCGTCGGTGGCCGTGGCGGTGAGCGCGAGGATGGCCGGGCGCGAGCCCTGGGCGGCGGCCACCGCGTCGACGGCGTCGCGGATGCGCAGGTAGTCGGGGCGGAAGTCGGCGCCCCACTGGGAGATGCAGTGGGCCTCGTCCACGGCCACGAGGGGGCAGCCGCGGCGCGCCACGGCGGCGGCGAGGCGCGGGTCGCCCAGGCGCTCGGGGGCCACGTAGAGGAGGTCGAGGTCGCGCGCGACGCGGGCGAGGACGTCGGCCTGCTCGGCGGCAGAGAGCGTGGAGTTGAGGTAGGCGGCCTCCACGCCGCAGGCCTCGAGGGCGGCCACCTGGTCGGCCATGAGGGAGATGAGCGGCGAGACCACCACGGCCACGCCGGACAGCAGGATGGCCGGCACCTGGTAGCAGATGGACTTGCCGGCGGAGGTGGGCATGACGGCGAGGGCGTCGCGGCCGTCGAGGGCGGCGCCGACGACCTCGCGCTGGTGCGGCCTGAACGAGTCGTACCCGAAGACGTCCTTGAGCACGTCCTCGGGCGTTGACGCGTGGGTCATGGGGCTCCTCTCGCCGGGTTCCGCCGGGCCATCCAGTGTAGGTCATGGGGACCGCGCCACGGTGGAATCGCACCACGGTGGCGCGTCCCGGATGGTTGCGGGGATGCTGTGGAGCGACCCATGAGTTAACCGGAGTTAACGGTTTGCTGGTAGGTTGGGCCCCACCGTAAACGAGTTGGCCGAGACTAACAAAAGGGAAGGTGTGCCCATGAACGCCGCAGAGAACGCCCATGCCGTCGCCGTCGCCGCCCGCGGGGCGGCAGGGCCCGGCCGCGCCGCCAGCCGCCGGGGGCGGCGCCGGGCGGCGAGCCCCCTCACCGGCGCCCTCGTCGTGGCCACCGTCACCTGCGCCCTCTCCCCCGCCCTCGGCGCCCAGACCCACAGGTTGTGCGGCATGGCGCTCGTCGTCCTCGCCGTCGCGCACCTGGCGGCGAGCCGCAAGGGGGTCGCGTCGCTCGTGCGCGGGGCCCGCACCGAGGCGTCTGCGCGCCGGCGCCTCGCCATGGGCTGCGCCCTCGCCGCCCTCATGGTGCTCACGGTGCTCGCGGCCACCCCGCTGGCGTGGGCGCCCCTGGGCGGGCGCGAGGCGGCGCAGGCGGCACACCGGGTGCTCGGCGTGGCGTGGGCGGCCCTCATCGCCTGCCACGGCTGGATCAGCCTGCGCCGCCGCTGAGCCCCCCTCGCCCACCGGCACGGCACGGGTGCGGCCGAAGCGGTTCGGACGTCGCGGCCGCCCGGCGGGCGCACGGCGGCGGGGCATTGAGATCGTAATAGGCGAAGTGACAGATGGGCCAGGCACCGCCGCCACATCCCGCGTGACGGATGCGTCCTCGTATACAATGGCGGGACCGCAACGCCGAGAACGGAGGCCCCATGTCCATCACGCCCGAGGAGGTCTTCGAGACCCTCAACATGGTCTCGCAGCAGAACCTCGACATCCGCACCGTCACCATGGGCATCTCCCTGGGCTCGTGCGCCGACCCCTCCATGGACGCCCTCTGCTCCAAGGTCTACGACCACGTGTGCCGCACGGCGGAGCGCCTCGTCCCCGTGGCGGAGTCGCTGGAGCGCGAGTACGGCATCCCCATCATCAACAAGCGCGTCTCGGTGACACCGGTGGCCCAGGTGGCCGCGGCCTGCCCCGACGAGGACCTCACCCCCGTGGCCCACGCCCTCGACCGCGCGGCGGAGACCCTCGGCGTCGACTTCATCGGCGGCTTCTCGGCCCTCGTCCAGAAGGGCGTGGGCGACTCCGACCGCCGCCTCATCCAGTCCATCCCCGAGGCCCTGGCCGGGACCTCCCGCGTCTGCTCGAGCGTCAACGTGGCCACCCTGCGCGCGGGCATCAACATGGACGCCGTGCTGCTCATGGCCGAGAAGATCTTCGAGTGCGCCGAGCTAACCCGGGACGAGCAGTGCGTGGCCGCCTCCAAGCTCGTGGTCTTCGCCAATATGGTGGAGGACTCCCCCTTCATGGCCGGCGCCGTCCACGGCACGGGCGAGGCGGACGCCGTGATCAACGTGGGCGTCTCGGGCCCCGGCGTCATGGCCGCCGCCCTCGAGCAGCTGCCCCCCACCGCGAGCCTCAACGAGGTGGCCGAGCGCATCAAGGAGACCGCCTTCAAGATCACCCGCGCCGGCGAGCTCATGAGCCGCGAGGCCGCCAGGCGGCTCGGCGTGGCCAAGGGCATCGTCGACCTCTCGCTGGCCCCCACCCCCGCCGTGGGCGACTCCGTGGCCCGCATCCTCGAGATCATCGGCGTGGGAGAGTGCGGCGGCCCGGGCACCACGTGCGCCCTGGCCCTGCTCAACGACGCCGTCAAGAAGGGCGGCGTCATGGCCAGCTCGAGCGTGGGCGGCCTGTCGGGCGCCTTCATCCCGGTGTCGGAGGACGCCGACATGATTCGCGCCGCCCGCGACGGCGCCATCTCCCTCGAGAAGCTCGAGGCCATGACCTGCGTGTGCTCCGTGGGCCTCGACATGATCGCCGTCCCGGGCGACACCACGGTGGAGGCCCTCGCCGGCATCATCGCCGACGAGATGGCCATCGGCGTCATCAACAACAAGACCACGGCCGTGCGCATCATCCCCGCCATCGGCAAGGAGGCGGGAGACACCCTCGTGTTCGGCGGCCTCTTCGGCGAGGCGCCCGTCATGGCGGTGAACCCCCACGCAGGGACCGTCCTCGCCCACCGCGGGGGCCACTTCCCCGCACCGCTCAACAGCCTCAAGAACTAGCCCGGGGGACAGGCCCTGGCGACGGGCCGCCGACCAACGCTATGCTGTGGCCCCGAACAGGCGCCACACACGAGGGGCATGAGGCCCGGGGAGGTTTCCATGGCCCGAACTTCCAGAGAGCGGCCGTCAGCGGACCGCGACCGCCCCGCCGGCGACAGGCGCCGCGACGCCGCACCCGCCCACGGCAGGCCAGCGGCCGACGCGCGCACCTCCTCCCGAGGCGACCGCCCCGCCCACGGCGGGCGCCGCACGGGGTCGGTGGCGGCGTCGGCCGCCCACCGCGCGGCCCGGGCCGAGGCCCGCCAGGGTCGGGCCCACGGCCGCGGCACGGGGCCCGCGCTCCCCGGCGCCCGTGCGCACCGGGGCCTCACGGGGCCCGGCACCCGACGCCGGCCGTCCCTCCCCCTCCTCAGGAGCGCCGTCGGCCGCCCCGCCGCGCCGGCGCGCGCCCTCCTCTGGGCCGCGGTGGCCGCGGCCGTGACGGCCGCGGCGCTCGTGGCGTCGTGCGTGGCCGGCAACGCCGAGGCCGCCCGCCTGGCCCCGGCGCGCACGGCGACGATGTCCGCCGCTGCCGCCGGCCCCCACGACCTCCTGCAGGGGGCGGCCTCCACCGCGACGGCGGCCTCCGACCTCGTCCAGGCGGTCTCGGCCATCCAGGGGCAGGGCGACACCGTGGGCTGGTACCTATGCACCACCGACGGCACGGTCATCTCGGCCCACAACGAGGACACCGCCTACTACGCGGCCAGTGCCATCAAGGGCCCCTACGTGCTCTCGGTCCTCTCCGACGAGGGCTCCGGCGCGCCCGGCGCCCTCTCCGGCTCCGTGGCCAGCGCCATCGTGGACTCCGACAACAACTCCTACTACCGGGTCAAGAGCGCCTTCGGCACCGACCGGATCAACGAGTGGCTCGAGGCCGCCGGGTCCGACGAGACCCTCGACGAGGACGCCGGCTCCTACGTGGACCTCACGCCCCGCCAGCTTGCCGGCCTCTGGGTGCAGGCCTACCCCTACATCCAGGCGCAGGACGCCGAGGGGGACACGTTCGCCGCGTCGGTCTTCTCGGAGCCCGCCAACAGCGTCATCCCGTCCCTGGAGGGTGTCACCGCCAGCTGGTCCAAGCCCGGCTGGATCGCCGTGGAGTCGGAGTCGTCCACCGTCAACGCCGGCGTGGTGGAGCGCGGCGACACGGCCTACGTCATCGCCGTCATGACCGACGACGGGGACGACTTCGAGCGTCTCGACCGGGTGGTCGTGGCCCTGGACGCCATCGGGCGGCTGGCCGCGACCGAGGCGGCCGGGCAGGTGGCCGCGACCGATGCGACCGGGCGGCTAGCCGTGACCGACGCGGTCGGGCAGCTGGCCGTGACCGAGGCGGGGTAGCGGCGCGCGCTCAGGGGCGCCCACCCTTCCAGCGGTCGAGGTGCTCGGCGAGGCGCCGCTCCTCGACGCGCTCCCGCACGGCCTGCACGACGCAACCCGCCACGAGACCGCCCAGGTAGAACGCCGTGAACATGGCCCAGGCCCCGGGACGGTCCACAGGGAACCAGCGGCACGCCGCGGCCACCCAGGCGAGCAGCCCGTAGAACCCCACGCCGAAGAGCAGCACGCGCACCGGGTACGGGACACCCCGGATGAGGACGTCGGTGAAGAAGACCGCCTGGAGCGCGGCCCCCGCGGCCGAGGCCGCCAGGAGCGACCAGCCGTAGGCCACCCCCGCCGCGCCCGCGACCGTCCCCACCGTCAGGGCGACGGCGCACGCCACGGTGAAGATCACGCAGGCCCTGACCGCGACCGACGAGAGCACCGACGGCCACGACGGGCGCTCGGCCCCGTGGGGGGCCCGGCCGTTCCTGTCCGTTGCCATGACTTGCCTCCTCACTCCATGCCGAGGGCGCGCTTGAGCGGCCTCACAAAGCTGCGCGAGACCTGGAGCTCCTCGGCGGTGTCGAGCACGGCGCGGAGCCGGCCGTTGATGTCGGGCCGCAGGGCGGCCACGTGGGAGAGGTTAACGATGCACGACCTGGACGCCCGCACGAAGCCGACGTCGCCCAGGCGGTCCTCGAACTCCGCGAGGGTGAGGCGACTCTCGAGCACCCGGTCGGCCGTGTAGGCGAAGCAGCGGCGGTCGACCGACTCCACGAAGCGCACCTCGGAGGCGGGGACCACGTACGTGGTCCCGTCCTCGACGCCCACCACGGTGCGGTCGAGGATCCTCAGACGCGCGACGAGGTCGGCGACCTCCTGGTCGAGCCGGGCGCAGCCGATGCGCACCACGGTCTCGGTGAACGCCGGGTCCTCGACGATCTCGACCCTCATGGGCCCTCCCTTCCTCGGCACCCACGGTGCCACGGACGCGGCCCGGGACCCGCGGCGCCGGCACGAGACGTCGTCATGGGCGCGCAAGATGCGCCCCGGCGCCCCGTGGTGTCGCGGCGCGGCTCACGGCCTGCAGGTGCCGCAGGGCTCGTAGCCCTCCTCGAGGAGGTCGGAGCGGTCGCCGGAGAAGTCCTCCAGGTTGGCCGCCGACGCCGAGGAGAGCCCGGGACAGTCGGGCCGGTGGAACCGCCTCGAGCGCACGTTGAGCACGTAGTCGCCCCGCTCGGTGCCGCCCGCCGGGGGCAGCGCCGCCACGGCCTCCCCACGGGTGCCGTCGGCCTCCGACTCGCCGGTGGCGTAGTCGATGGAGACGCCGGGCTCCACGTTGTGGCAGAAGACGTCGAACGACAGCTCGCCGTCGCCCTCCACGCAGCGGGCCTCCAGGCGCACGCCGCGGCAGACCTCCTCGTCGCCCACGAAGACGGGCGTGGCCCGGTAGAGCACGTGGTGGGACGTCCTGCGCACGTGGTCTGCCACCGAGGTCTCGTAGGGCACCATGGACCCCGCGTTCATGGTCCGGGTGCCGGTGACGAGGTTGCGCTCGTTGGCGTCCTCGCCGGTGAGGCTCCAGGCGATGAGGTGGCAGCGGTTGTAGAGCATCTCGCCGTCCACCCACGGGTAGCTCGCCTGGCGCCAGCCCGTGGGGCGCACCTCGGAGATGGCCCCGCGCTCGCCGGCGGGCATGGTCTCCTCGCACACGTTGGCGTAGGCGGCGCCGCAGCGGCCCTCGCCGTCCAGCGGCGCGTATTCCTCGAAGGGGTCCGTGCGGCCGTCGTCGGCTCCGAAGTCCGCCTTGCCGTCGCCCACGGGGACCACGAGGTCGCCCTCGAAGACGGGCACGTCCTCGATCCGCCCGTCCGCCGAGAGGCCCACGGGCTCCGGCTGCGGGCGGAGCAGGGCGCCGGCGCGCCAGGCGAGGCCGGTGCCGGGAAGGAAAAGGACCGCGGCGAGGGCGACGAGACAGACGGCCCAGAGGAGCCGCAGCCGCCCGCGGCGCGCCGTGCGGCGGCTCACAGCCCCTCCCCGCCGTCCCCGTCCCCGGCGCTTTCGCCCAAGGCGTCGGCGGGCGCCGCGGGGGCGCCGTCGGTGAGGGTCACGGAGCGCAGGGTGCGCTCCATGGCGTTGGTGCGGGTGGTGATGATCTTGTCCACGGCGTCGCCGGCGAGGTCGATGCGGCGCTTGGCCTGGCGCAGGGCGTCCTGGTAGCGGGGCAGCTCGGCGCGCACGGCCTGGAGCACGGCCATGACCTCGTTGGTCTGGCGCTGGAGGGCGAAGGTCTGGAACGAGAGCTGGAGGCTGTTGAGCAGCGCGGCCATGGTGGACGGCCCCGCCACCACCACGGAGTGCTCGCGCTGGAGCCGCTCCACGAGGCCCGGGGTGGAGACCACCTCGGCGTAGAGGCCCTCGAAGGGCAGGAACATGATGGCGAAGCCCGTGGTGGCCGGCACGGCCAGGTACTTGGAGGAGATGTCCCTGGCCTCCTGGCGGATGCGCGCCTCCAGCTCCTTGCGCGCCTTGGCCGCGGCCTCGGCGTCACCCGCCCCCTGGGCGTCCGCGAGGCGGGCGTAGAGGTCGCCGGGGAACTTGGCGTCGATGGGGAGCAGGACCGGGTCGCCGCCTTCCACAGGCACCTTGACGGCGAACTCCACGCGGTCGCGGCTGCCGGGCTTGCAGGCCACGTCGCAGGCGTACTGGTCGGGTGCCAGGACCTCGGACAGGATGGCCCCCAGCTGCACCTCGCCCAGGATGCCGCGGGTCTTGACGTTGGAGAGCACCCGGCGCAGGTCGCCCACGTCCGACGCCAGGGCCTGCATGGAGCCGAGGCCGCGGTGGACCGACTCCAGCTGGTCGCTGATCTGGCGGAACGACGTGGCCAGGCGGTCGTTGAGGGTGCGCTCGAGCTTCTCGTCGACGGTGGCGCGCATCTGCTCGAGCTGGCGCGCGTTGTCCTCGCGGATGGAGGAGAGCTGCCCCACCACGGTGTCGGTGGTGCGGGCCAGCTGCAGGCCCACGGTGGACGACATGGCGTCGAGGCGGCCGTCGACGGAGCTGAGCCGGGAGGCCACGTCCTGGCGCAGGGCCTCCATGGAGCGCAGGCCCTGGCCCTGGGCGCCGTCCACGCGGGCGAGCGACGAGGCGAGCGAGCCGGCGTCGTCGGCCTGGCGGCGCCCGAGGTCGGACACCGCGGCGGCGGCGGAGCCGGCGGCCCGGGCGGCGCGCGCGGCCACGAGGCAGGCGGCCACGGACGCGGCGGCGGCCACGACGGACAGGAGCAACACGAGGACGTCCATGGGACCCCTTTCGCGACGGTTTGAGGGCCTGCCCATCATGGCACGGACGCGGCGGGGCGCAGTGCGCCAAAAGGGCCCTCCCAAAATGAACCTGATTGATTCCTGTAATTTTACTTCTATACTGATGGATAGGACCTCCCCTCCCGGACGACCGCCTTGGAGCCCGGGCGCGGTTGGGGTAGAACACGGGATGTCCTGGAACCGAGCATTCGCGCGTCCCCGCGGCGCGCCGGAAGGTAGGAATCGTGTCAGATACGGTCAGGTGGGGCGTCCTCGGCGCAGGGTCCATCGCCAGGAGGTTCGCCGCCTCCCTCGCGGGGGAGCCCCGGGGCACCCTCGTCGCGGCCAGCGGCCGCACACCCGCCCACGTGGAGGCCTTCGCCTCCGAGTTCCGCTGCGACGCCTGCGCGGACCACGACGCCCTGCTCGCCCGCGACGACGTGGACGCCGTCTACGTGGCGCTGCCGGCGTCCATGCACGCCGAGTGGTCCGTCAAGGCCCTCGAGGCCGGCAAGGCGGTGCTCTGCGAGAAGCCCGCGGCCCTCACCGCGGCAGAGTTCTCCCGGGTGGCCCAGGCGGCCGTGGACCACGACCGCCTCTACGTCGAGGCCATGAAGCCGCGCTTCACCCCGCTCTACCAGAAGGTCCGCGGCCTCGTCGCCGACGGCGCCATCGGCGAGGTGGGGTCCGTGGCCTTCACCCTCAGGCGCACCATCGAGCACGGCGACGGCCACTGGTACAACGACCCCGTGGGCGGCGGCGCGGCCCTCGACCTCGGCATCTACGGCGCCGCCTGGGCCGACGAGTACGCCGAGGGCGCCATCTCGGTCTCCGCGTGCTCCCACACCTACCGCGACGAGGTGGACCGCTCCGACCGCTGCGAGCTCACCCTGGGCGACGTGGCGTGCACGGTCGACGTCTCGGCCGACGCCGACGACGACTCCCGCATCACCATCTCCGGCAGCCTCGGCTCCGTCGAGGTGCTGGAGGTCACCCGCCCGGAGCACGCCGTGCTGCGCCGCGACGGCGCCGACGACGAGCTCGTCGAGTGCCCGCTGCCCGGCGACGACTTCTCGGCCGAGATCGCCTCGTTCACCGACTCCCTGCTCTCCGGCGCCCAGGAGAGCCCCGTCATGCCCCTGGCCGACTCCCTGCGCTGCGCCCGCATCGTGGACGCCGTGGCGTCGGGCTACGACCGCTACGCCGTGGCCGAGGCCCTGGGCGCCGAGCTCGGCGAGGACTGCGTGACCCTGGGCGAGCCCATGGCGGCCCACACGACCTTCCACCTGGGCGGCCCCGCCGACGTCTTCGTGACGCCGCGCGGCGCGGGCGGCCTCGCCTCCTGCCTCCGTGTGCTCCGCGAGCACGGCGCGCCCCACCTCGTCCTGGGCAAGGGGTCCGACCTGCTGGTCTCCGACGCCGGCTACCGCGGCGTCGTGGTGGACACGACCCGTGGCCTCGACGACGTCTCCCACGACGGCTGCCGCGTCACGTGCCAGGCCGGCGTCTCGCTCCCGGAGGCCTCCGAGATGGCGGCGGCCCTCTCCCTCACGGGCCTCGAGTTCGCCTGCGGCATCCCGGGCACCGTGGGCGGCGCCGTCTTCATGAACGCCGGCGCCTACGACGGCTGCATCGCCGACGTCCTCGAGTCGTGCGAGTGCATGTTCCCCGACGGCCACACCGAGACCGTCGCCGCCGCCGACCTCGCCCTCGGCTACCGCACGAGCCGCGTGCGCACCGACGGCCTCACGGTTGTGTCGGCCACGTTCCTGCTCGCCCCCGGCGACGCGGACGCGATCCGCTCCAAGATGGACGACCTCACCGAGCGCCGCGCGTCCAAGCAGCCCCTCGAGCTCGGCAGCGCCGGCTCCACCTTCAAGCGCCCCGAGGGACACTTCGCCGGCAAGCTCATCGGCGACGCCGGCCTCAAGGGCTACACCGTGGGCGGCGCCGCCGTGTCGGAGAAGCACGCGGGCTTCGTGGTGAACCTGGGCGGCGCCACCGCCGCCGACGTCGCCGCCGTCATCGCCCACGTGCGCGAGACCGTCCGCGAGCGCTTCGGCGTCGAGCTCGAGCCCGAGGTGCGGTTCGTGGGACCCTTCTCGTCATGAGCGCCCCGGTCCCCGTCTCCACCTGGCACGAGCTGCGCGCCCTCGTGGCCGAGGGCGGCTGCGCGGCGGCCCTCCCCGCGTCGGTCGTGGTCGACGGCCCCGTCCCCGTGGGCCCCGGCCGCAGCCTCGACGTCATGGGCTGCGCCACGTCGGTGCGCTTCGCGCCGGGCGTGTCGCAGATGTTCTCGGTGGCCGACGGGGGCCGCCTGCGCCTGGCCGGGTCTCTCCTCGTGACCCCGGGCACGGGCGCCGCGCCCCTCCTCTCGGTGGACGGCGGCGGCCGCCTCGACCTCGACTGCGCCCTCCTGGCGAGACCCGGCGCACCCGGGACGCCGGCGCCGTCGTCGTGCCTGGTCGACTGCCGCGGCACGGCCAACCTGGGCCCCTGCTCGGCCCTGGACGGCTGGGTCGCCGCGCCCTCCGAGGCCGAGCCCTCCCCCTGCGCGCTCCGGGTCTCCGGCCAGGGGGCCGTGGCGCGCATGGGCGGCGGCCGCGTCTCGGGTTGCACGAGCCTCGGCACCGAGGCCGCGCCGGGCGCGGCCGTCCAGGTGCTCGACGGCGCCTGCCTCCTCATCGAGGCGGGGTCGGTCCAGGACAACTGCCGCCAGGAGGGCGACGGCGTCCTCTACGGCGGCGGCGTCTATGTGGACAAGGCCACCCTCTCCATGACCGGCGGCTCCGTCGAGGGCAACCGCGCCGTGCACGGGGCCGGCGTCTACTGCGTGGGCCGCGGCCTCGTGGAGGTCTCCGGCGGGCGCATCGCCAACAACCGGGCCCTCCACCGCGGCGGCGGCCTCTACAGCACCGGCACCGTGCTGCTCGAGGGCGGCGACGTGGCCGACAACCGCGCGTCCTTCGGCGGCGGCGTCTTCAACGCCGGCACGCTCCACGAGCGCTCCGCCGTCGTCTCGGGCAACACCGCCGACTCCGGCGCCGGCGTCTACAACCGCGGCACCGCCTCCGTGGAGGGCGGCTCCATCGTGGGCAACGCCGCCGACGGCGTGCAGGGCTCGGGCGGGGGCGTCTACAACACCGGCAGGCTGGTCCTGGGCGAGGGCATCATCGCGGGCAACCGCGCCCTCTACACCGGAGGCGGCCTCTACAACACCCGCTCCGGCACCGTGGACGTGGACGGCGCGGGCCTCTCCAACAACCGCGCCCTCTACGGCGGCGGCATCTACAACGCCCGGGGCCGGGTGGCCATCGCCACCGGCGACATCGTGGACAACTGCGCCAACTCCACGCAGTTCGGCGGCGGCGGCATCTACAACACGGGCCTGCTCTCCTGCGACCGGGCCACCATCGTCCACAACGCCTCCCAGGGCATGGGCGGCGGCATCTACAACGTGGGCTCCGTTCGCCTGGGGGCCTCTGGCCTCTCCCACAACGCCGCCATGAGCGGCGGCGCCCTCTACAACCGAGGCTCGGCGGAGGCCGAGCGCGCCGTCATCGTCCACAACGCCGCGGGCGACATGGGCGGCGGCGTCGTGAACTCGGGCTCGCTCGAGCTCGCGGGCGGCACCGTGGCCCACAACTCCGCACGGCGCGGCGGGGGCATCCTCAACGCCGGCACCGCGAGCGTGGTGGGCGCCCTCGTGGGGCGCAACACCGCCGAGACGGCCAACGACTTCTACAACTACCTCGACGACGGGTCGCGGGGCACCTTCACCCTCGACGCCCCCGACGACGACCCCTCCCTGGCCGCCCTCGGCTGGTGCGAGGAGGGCGCTGCCGGCACGGCGTCGCGCTTCGTGCTCGACAGCGAGGAGCGCCGCCTCTCGGCCGCGCCGGTGTGGGAGGTGCGGTTCATGGCCGCCGACGGCTCGGACCCCGCCGTGACCCTGGTGGAGCCCGGCGCCGTGCTCGACCGCCCCGACGACGGGGGCACGGACTGGGTGGACGACGCGACGGGGCTGCTCTGGGACTTCGACGAGCCCGTGGAGCGCGACCTCACGCTCCTGGCCCTCGACCCCGACGTGGAGGGGGAGCTCGACGGCGCCGGGGCCGACGGCGACGGCGCGGCCCACCGGGACGCCGGCGACGACCCCGAGGGGGCCGGCGCCCCGGGCGATTCCGGCGCCGGGCCGCGGGCCGCGCCCGGGCCCCGCGGCGGCGGAAGGGGCGGCGCCATCACCGGCGCCATCGTCATCGCAGCGACCGCCGCCGGGCGCATCTCGGGGCGCATGCGCCGACGCGGCAGGACAGGCGGCCCCAAAGAGGGGTAAGCTCGTGGCGTCAGTTTCAGGGCGGGGTGGAAGTCCCCACTGGCGGTAACCCCCGAGGGGGAAGCCCGCGAACCGCGTGCGCGCGGCCGACCCGGTGAGAGTCCGGGGCCAACGGTCACAGTCCGGATGAAAGAAACGGAGTCGCCATGCCTGCGCAGCAGAACCGTCCCTCCTCCCATGCCACGTCCTCGTCCTCCGGCGGCTGGAACAGCCGGCGGGTGGCCGTCTCGGCGCTGTTCTGCGCCCTGGCCATCGTGGCGAGCTTCATCGAGATCCCCCTGTTCCCGCCGGCGCCCTACCTCAAGTACGACCCCTCCGGCATCGTGGGCCTCGTGGCGGGCCTGGCCTTCGGGCCGGCCGTGGGAAGCTGCGTCGCGGTGCTCCCCTGGGTGATCCACCTGTTCGTCGAGCCGTTCGGCGCCGTCATGGGCATGGCGTGCTCCCTCGCCGCCGTGCTCCCGGCGTCCCTCGTCTACCGCCGCCGCCACACCCGCGCGGGCGCCGCGGCCGGCCTCGCGCTGGGATCGGTCGTGGCCATAGTTGTGGCCGTGGCCGGCAACATCGTCATCACGCCCCTCTACAGCGGCGTGCCCGTGGACGCCGTCGTGGCGCTCATCGTACCGGTGCTCCTGCCGTTCAACCTCATCAAGGTCGTGCTCAACGACGTCGTGTGCTGGCTGGCCTACAAGCCGGTCTCCGACATGGTGGGCCGGTAGCGGTGGCACCCGCCACCGGGCGCGGCCCCGCCTGCTCCCTCAGGGGCGTGCGCTTCTCCTACGACGGGGGCGCCACCTGGGCCCTCGACGGCGTGGACCTCGACGTGGCCCCCGGCGAGCGCCTGTGCCTTTTGGGCGCCAACGGCTCCGGCAAGTCCACCCTGGCCCGGCTCGTGGCCGCCATCAGCGCGCCCGACGGGGGCACGGTGGAGCTCATGGGCCTGACCTGCTTCTCCGACGGCCGCCCCGACGGCGCCTCCTACGCGGAGGCCCGCTCCCGCATCTCCATGGTGTTCCAGAACCCCGAGGACCAGATCGTGACCACCCGGGTGGCCGACGACGTGGCCTTCGGGCCCGAGAACCTCGGGTGGCCGCCCGCGCGCATCGGCGCCGCGGTGGCCCGGGAGCTCGACCGCGTGGCCATGGCGGACCTCGCGGACGCGGACCCGACGCGCCTCTCCGGCGGCCAGCAGCAGCGCGTGGCCATCGCCGGGGCGCTCGCCATGGAGCCCGACCTCCTCGTGCTCGACGAGCCCGGCGCCCGCCTGGACGTGCGGGGGCGCCGGGGCGTGGCCCGGGTGCTCGACGGCCTCCGCGGCCGCACCGCCGTGGTCCATGTGACGCACTTCATGGAGGAGGCGGCCTCCGCCGACCGCGTGGTCGTGCTCGACCGCGGCCGCGTGGCCCTGGAGGGCTCCCCCGAGGAGGTGCTCGAGGACCCGTCCCTGGCCAGGCTCTCCCTCGAGGCCCCCTTCACGGTGCGGCTCGCCCGCGCCCTCGCCGAGCGCGGGCTGGACGTCCCC
Source organism: Caniella muris (assembly GCF_943193035.1). Classification (NCBI taxonomy): domain Bacteria; kingdom Bacillati; phylum Actinomycetota; class Coriobacteriia; order Coriobacteriales; family Atopobiaceae; genus Caniella; species Caniella muris. Next base: position 398,352 of record NZ_CALPCK010000002.1, on the reverse strand, counting down.
GCGACACTCGACGCCGGCCGCCTGGCCGACGCCGTGGCCCGGGAGGTGGGGAGATGAGCCTCGCCGCCCGGTCCCTCACCTTCCGCTACCCCGACGCCCCCTCCCCCGCCGTGGACGGCGTAGACCTCGAGGCGCGCGACGGCCGGGTGACCTGCCTGCTCGGCGCCACCGGGTCGGGCAAGTCCACCCTCCTGCGCGCCATGGCCGGCCTCGTGGCCCCGACCGGGGGCGAGGCCCACGTGGACGGGACGCCCACGTGGGTGCGCCGCGGCGTGCTGGGCCGCCCGCGCCGCCGGCCCGGCCTCCCCAGGGCCGTGGGCTACGTCATGCAGCGCCCCGAGCGCCAGCTCTTCGCGGCCACCGTCGCCGAGGACGCGGCCTTCGGGCCCCGGAACCTCGGCGCCACCGACGCCGAGGCCGCCGAGGCCGCCGAGGCCGCCCTCGGGTTCCTCGGCATCCGTCACCTGGCCGGCCGCTCGCCCTTCGAGCTCTCCGGCGGTCAGCAGCGCCTCGCCGCCATCGCCGGCGTCCTGGCCATGGACCCGGCCAACCTCGTGCTCGACGAGCCCATGGCCGCCCTCGACCCCGAGGGGCGCGCCATCGTGCGCGACGCCGTGGCCCGCCTCGCCTCGCGGCGCGGGGCCGTGCTGCTCGTGACCCACGACATGGACGACGCCGCCTCGCTGGCGGCGTCCGTGGCCGTGCTCGACCGCGGGCGCGTGGCGCTCTCCGGCACGCCGGAGGAGGTCTTCTCCCGGGCGGGCGAGCTCCGGCGCCTGGGCCTCGGGCTCCCGAGCGCCCTGGAGGCCGCGCACCTCCTCAGGGAGCGCCGCGGCGTCGACGTGGGAGAGCCGCTCACCCTCGACGCCCTGGCGGACGCCCTCGCGGCCCTTGCCCGCGGCCCGAGAGAGGGGGCGTGACCCGTGGCGGCATCCATCGGCCGGTACGTGCCCGGCTCCTCCCCGCTCCACCGCGCCGACCCGCGCGTCAAGACCCTGGCCGTCGCCGTCGCCATGGCCGCCACGTTCCTGGTGGCCACGCCGGCCCAGGCGCTCCTGGCCCTGGGCGCGTTCCTCGGCCTGTGCGCCATGGCCCGGACGTCGCCCCTCCGGTGCCTGCGCACCTGCCTGCCCGTGGTGGCGGCGCTCGTGCTCGTCTCGTGCCTCAACCTCCTGGTGACCCGCACGGGGCCCGTGGTGTGGTCCCTGGGGCCGCTCTCCGTCACGGAGGGGGGCGTCGACTGGGCGGCCCTCTACTCGGTGCGCCTGACGCTGCTCGTGCTCACGGGCTCGCTCCTGCTCTCCACCACCACGCCCACGGAGCTCACCGGCGCCTTCTCGAGCCTGCTCTCCCCGCTCGCCCGCCTCGGCGTTCCGGTGGGGCCCCTCGCCCTCGTGCTCTCCCTGGCCCTTCGCTTCGTCCCCACCCTCGGCGACGAGCTCGAGGGCGTCCGCGAGGCCCAGGAGGCCCGCGGCGGCGACCTCGGGCGCGGCGGCCCCGTGCGGCGCGTGCGCGCCCTCGCGAGCGTGCTCGTCCCGGCCCTCACCGGGGCGCTCCGCCACGCCCAGGGGCTCTCCCTCGCCCTGGAGGCCCGCGGCTACGACCCGACGCGCCCCCGCACCGTTTGGAGGCGGCCCAAGGTCCGTGGAGCCGACGTGGCCTTGGCGGTCGCCTGCGCCGTCTACCTCGCCGTACTGCTGGCGGCGGGGCGGCTCGGTTAGACGCCTCGGCATCCGTGGACTACACTGGGATGGTTTTGACCCTCAAAACCGACTGAAAAAGTCCTCGCCCGTGGTACGACGTGCACGCAGATCGAACGGAGCCGCAATGTCGCAGACCATCCGAGAGGGGCGCCCCGACGCCGCCCCCCGCGGGGAAGCCCCCGCCCCCCACACCCCCCTCCGCGGCCTCTCCCGCCGCGGCTTCCTCCGGGTCGCCTGCGGCCTCGGCCTCGCCGCCCTCGCGACCCCCGTCACCGGCGCCCTCGCCCGGCCGTCGGCCTCCCAGTCGACCCTCGACGCCCTCGCCGACGCCCAGGCCCAGCTCGACGCCGCCCAGGCCGAGCTCGACCGCCTCGGCGACGAGTACGAGAGTCTCGCCGCCCAGCTCTCCGAGACCATGGGCAAGATCGAGGACGTCAACGGCCAGATCGCCGACACCGAGGCGGAGATCGAGAAGAAGGAGCGGGAGCTCGAGGAGAAGAAGGAGCTCCTCGCCGCCCGCGTGAACGCCAACTACAAGGCCGGCGACACCAACTTCCTCGAGGTCCTCATGGCCTCCTCGAGCTTCGAGGAGCTCACGAGCAACATCTACTACATGAACAAGGTCACCCAGGCGGACGTCGCCCTCATCGACGAGGTGACCACGGCCAAGCAGGCCCTCGACAACACCAAGGCCCAGCTGGAGGCCCAGAAGGCCCAGCTGGAGGACCTCAAGGCCTCCCAGGCCTCCGACCTCGAGGCCATGCAGGCCAAGCAGGTGGAGACCCAGAACATGCTCGCCGGCCTCTCCTCCGAGGTCCAGGAGCTCATGGCCCAGCGCGACGCCGAGATCATGGCGTCGGCCAAGGCCGAGCAGGAGGAGCGCGAGCGCGCCGAGGCCGCCCGCGCCGCCGCGGCCGCGTCGAGCTCCCAGGCGGCCAGCGCCAGCGCGGCCCTCGCGGGCTCCGGCGGCTCGGCCTCCGGCAAGGGCGCGGCCATCGTGGCCGCCTGCGGCCGCGTCCCCTCCCCGGGCGCCGGCTACTGCGCCATGTGGGTGAGCCAGGTCTACCAGGCCGCCGGCTGCGGCTACCCCGGCGGCAACGCCGTGGACCAGTACTACTCGTTCTGCACGAGCTCCAACCGCTCCGCCATCCAGCCCGGCATGCTCGTGGCCGTGCCCTCCCACCCCCACACCGTGGCGGGCCGCATCTACGGCCACGTGGGCATCTACGTCGGAGGCGGCATGGTCATGGACAACATCGGCTACATCCGCACCATCGGCCTCGACTCCTGGATCTCCTACTACCAGGCCGGCGGCGTCACGGCCCGCTGGGGCTTCGCCTAGGCCGGCGGCACCCGCCCCCGCCGTGCCCGGCGTTGGCGAGCCTACGGTTTTCTCCCGCAAATGGGCCGGTCTCCCACGGGGGGCCGGCCCGTTCGTCTTATGGTGGGGTTCCCATCCCTGTTCCCGTTGCGAGGAGAACTCATGGACCCCAAGAAGCCTGAGGACACCTGCGTCCTCGTCACCGGAGGCGCCGGCTTCATCGGCAGCCACACCGTCGTCGACCTGCTCGAGAACGGCTACCGCGTCGTGATCGTGGACGACCTCTCCAACTCCAGCCCCCGCGTCCTCGACCGCATCCACGAGATCGTGGGCGACGAGGCCTTCTCCCGCTGCACCTTCCACGAGGTGGACATCTGCGACCGTGCCGCCCTCGAGGAGGTCTTCGCGCGCCACGACGTGGACCGCGTGATCCACTTCGCCGGCTTCAAGGCCGTCGGCGAGTCCGTCGAGAAGCCGCTCGAGTACTACAGCAACAACATCGGCGGCACCCTCACCCTCTGCGAGGTCATGCGCGAGGCCGGCTGCAAGGCCATCATCTTCTCCAGCTCGGCCACCGTCTACGGCGACCCCGACTCCCTGCCCCTCACCGAGGACTCCCCCAAGAAGCCGGCCACCAACCCCTACGGCTGGACCAAGTGGATGATCGAGCAGGTCCTCACCGACCTCACCGTGGCCGACCCCGAGTGGGACGTCGTGCTCCTCCGCTACTTCAACCCCATCGGCGCCCACCCCTCCGGCCTCATCGGCGAGGACCCCAAGGGCATCCCCAACAACCTCGTGCCCTACGTGGCCCAGACCGCCGTGGGCAAGCGCGAGGCCGTCCACGTCTTCGGCGACGACTACGCCACCCCCGACGGCACCGGCGTGCGCGACTACATCCACGTGTGCGACCTGGCCGCCGGCCACGTGGCCGCCCTCGCCTGGATGAACGGGCGCACCGGCGTCGAGGTGTTCAACCTGGGCACCGGCGTGGGCTCCTCCGTGCTCGACGTCGTCAAGTGCTTCTCCGAGGCCTGCGGCCACGAGATCCCCTACGTCGTGGAGGCCCGCCGTGCCGGCGACGTCGCCGAGAACTACGCCGACTGCGCCAAGGCCGAGCGCGAGATGGGCTGGAAGGCCCGGTACGACCTCGCCGACATGTGCCGCGACTCCTGGAACTGGCAGTCCAAGAACCCCGACGGGCTCGGTGCCTGACGTGGCGCCCGCCTCCCCGTCCGCGGCCGTGCCCCAGGCGTTCCCCGACTACGTGGCCGCGCGCCGCGACGCCGTCGACGCCGAGCTCGCGGCCGCCTACGCGCTCGTCCCCACCGACGACCTGCGCCGCTACCTCTACCGCCCCCTCCAGGACTTCTCGGCCCACGGCGGCAAGCGCATCCGCCCGGCCCTCGTGCTCATGGGCTGCGCCGTCACCGGCGGCGACGAGTCGGCGGCCATGCCCGTGGCGGCGGCCGTGGAGCACTTCCAGAGCGCGGCGCTCATCCACGACGACATCGCCGACGAGTCCGAGACCCGCCGCGGCGTCCCCTGCCTGCACCGCTCCGAGGGGGAGGGGCTGGCGATCAACGCCGGCGACCTCTCCCTCGTGGAGAGCTTCGCCTGCGTGGCCGACGACACGCGCGTGCCCGCCGCCTGCCGCCACGCCGTCATGGTGGAGCTCTGCGAGATGATGATGCGCACCGTCGAGGGCCAGGCCCTCGACCTCGGCTGGGCCCGCGACGGCCGCTGGGACGTGACCTGCGAGGACTACCTGGCCATGGCCACCCTCAAGACGGCGCACTACTCGGCCGCCTCGCCGCTGGCCCTGGGCGCCATGGTGGCCGGGGCAACGTCGGCCCAGGTGGACGCCCTGCGCTCCTTCGGCCTCGACGCCGGGCTCGCCTTCCAGATCCAGGACGACGTCCTCAACGTCGTCGGCGACCCCGCCGCCCAGGGCAAGGACTTCCGGAGCGACATCACCGAGGGCAAGCGCACCCTCATGGTCTGCTGGGCCCTGGGGCACGGCACGGCCGAGCAGGCCGCCGAGCTCCGGCGGATCCTCGAGTCGGGCACATCCGACCCCGCGGGGCTCTCCCGCGCCGTCTCCATCCTCGAGGCCACCGGCGCCGTGGACCACGCCCGCGCCTACGCCGCGGACCTCGCGGACCGCGCCGTCACGCGCCTCGAGGACGTGGGGCTCGTGCCCGGCGAGGCCCTCGACGCCCTCCTGGCCATGCCCTCGTTCTTCGTCTCCCGCACCGCCTGACACCGCCCGGCCCGCCCGGGCACCGCACCACGCACCGCCTGTACAAAAAGGAGCACCATGGATCCAATCAAGGAAGGGATGGACGGCATCGCCGTGGAGGACGTGCAGGACCGTCTCGTCTCCCTCGGCTACGCCATCGCCCCCGACGAGCGCGACGCCGAGCGCTTCGGCCCCTCCACGGCCGAGGCGGTCCTGGCCTTCCGCCGCGCCCACGGCCTCGAGGCCGGGCGCGACGTCGACGCCACCATGTGGTCGTCCCTCGTGGACGAGGGCTACCACATGGGCGACCGCACCCTCTACCTGCGCCTGCCCAACTTCAAGGGCAACGACGTCCGCACCATGCAGAACGCGCTGTCCATCCTCGGCTTCTCCTGCGGGGAGATCGACGGATGCTTCGGCGCCCACACCGAGGCAGCCGTCAAGCAGTTCCAGGACAACGTGGGCATGCTGGCCGACGGCATGTGCTTCCAGGACACGTTCCAGGCCATCTGGCGCCTCTACCACGTGTGGGGCGGCAAGGAGGCCCAGGGCCCGGTGCCCCAGGCGGGCATCGGCTTCGCCCGGGCGGCCTCCGTGCTCGAGGACAACGACCTGGCCCTGTTCGCCGACGGGCCCATCGCCCGCACGGTGGCCGGCCGCATCTGGAACCTCGCGAGCGCCACGAGCGAGGACTCCGGCCTCGCCCTCTACAACGGCCTCGACGAGGTGCCCGGGGACGTGACCGCCATCCTCGAGCTCGTCTGCGACGACCCGGAGGCCCAGCCGGGCGTGACCTCCGTGCACATGGACCGCTGCGGCGACGACCTCCCGCGGCGCCTGCGCACCTCCCTGGCCGCCAGCCGGCACCGCCCGCCCTACGTGCGCATCCAGCTGCCGGCCGACGCCAACGAGTACGACGGCAGCTTCACGAGCAACCGTGCCCAGATGATCGCGAGCGTGATCCTGGACGCCGTCTGCGCCGCCTTCGACGAGGCGTAGAGAACCCGGCATCGGGAGAAAAAGGCGGCCGCATCCCACACGGGATGCGGCCGCCCTGCGTTGAGCCGAATGCCCCCTTCCGCCTTTGCCGCCAGGCCGGCCAAACAAATAGTGGCAATTATTTTTCAAGCAAGCTGATAATACGCGTTGACAGCCCCCCCCCATCGCTTATCTTGCTATAAGAGTTCTGAAAAACTCCAGTCAAATTGACGACTGTTTTATTTCGTCGTCACATACCTATCGGGGGGGTACCATGAAAATAGCCGGTAAAGACATTAATAACAAAATTATAATCATAGCAGCGGTTCTTCTCGTCGCCGCTGTCGGATTGGGAGGAAAGGGCGAAACCTCCCCAGCACCCAAAGCATCGGAAAGCCCGACAAGCCAGAGCGCCACCACTGTCGAAAACGTCGACGCTGACAAGGGGGAAGCAGAACCCGCAACCCCGAAAGTCGACAAAAAGACGTTGGAGGGTACGGTGACCAACGCCACCGGCCTTACCAACGAAGGCTACACCGACGAAAGCTGGTCTGCCTTCCAAACAGCACTGGAGAGCGCCCAGGCCACCGTCTTGGACGAAACCGCCACACAGGACCAGGTCGACCAGGCAAGGACCGCCCTTACAGATGCCATTTCCGCACTGGAGGAAAAGCCGAAGAGCCCCGAAGACTACCAGTCAATCCCCTACGACGACCTCGCTCGTGACCCCGACTCCTACACCGGTCATGATATCAAGATCACAGGAAAGGTCTTGCAAGTTGTCGAAGGCGACACCGAGACGAATCTTCGTGTGGCCACTGATGGAAACTACGATGACGTCGTAATGGTCGGCTTCGACCCCGCCATTCTCGATGGAAAACGCGTCCTAGAGGATGACACTGTGACTGTCTGTGGAACCTATATCGGAATTTACAAGTATCAGTCCACCCTCGGAGCCACCATAAGTGTTCCCGGCCTCTATGGGGAGCTCGTCACCGTCAACTAGGCACTTCATCCCGTATCGAAAACGAGGGCGCCCCGCCAGCCGGCGGGGCGCCCTCGTTCCAGACTGTGGCAGGCCATAAGGGTCAACACCGCAATCCTATGACCCTCTCCCCCGCCTTGACGGGGCCCGGGGCCGCCGGCGTGACGGCGCCGTACTCGGCGGAGTTGGAGACGAGCACCATCACCTCGTCGGAATGGCCGGCCGCCGCGATGGCGTCGGGGTCGAACCCCAGCAGCGGCTGCCCCGCCCTCACGGCATCGCCCTGGGAGACGTAGGCCGTGAAGCCCTCCCCCTCCATGGCCACGGTGTCCACGCCGACGTGCACAAGGACCTCCGTACCGTCTGCCGTCTCGAGCCCGACGGCGTGGCCGGAGCCCACCAGGGCGGCCACAATGCCGTCCACGGGCGAGAAGACCGTCCGCCCGCTCGGCCTCACGGCGAGCCCCTGCCCCAGGAGCCCCTGGGAGAACGCGTCGTCGGGGACGTCCGCGAGAGCGACCGCCTCACCGTCGACCGGCGAGAGCACAGTCAGGGGCTCCCAGTGGCACGGCACCGCGTCGGGCCTCGCCGGCCCTTTCTTGAACCTGTCAAAGAGACCCATGGCCTCTCCTCTCTGAAAAATGGGGTGCCCGCCCCGCAGGACGGGCACCCGGACGGTCGTTACGCCAGCTTCTCGTCCTTCTTGCAGAAGGCGTACCCGAGCACCGCCCCGAGCACGGTGGAGATGCCGAGGCCGATCATGGCGTTCACGAAGTTCATCATGTCGGCCGAGATGAAGGCGGGGAAGGTCACCACGGAGCCGAACACGAAGGCGGTGGTGTGCACCTGCAGGAGGCCGAGGACCGCGCCACCCACGGCGCCCGCGACGATCTGGGCCAGGAAGAGACGCTTGTTCTTCACGAGCAGGCCGAAGAGCGTGGGCTCGATGATGGCGGAGAGCACGATGGTGATCACGCCGGTGAGGGAGAAGCTCTTCACGTCGCGGTCCTTGGCCTTGAGGAAGACGCCGAGGGCGACGCCGATGACGGCGAAGTTGCAGGCGAAGGTCATGGGGCAGATGTAGTCCATGCCGTTCTGCGCGATGTTGTTGATCATGATGGGGTTCACGGCCCAGTGCATGCCCACGGAGACGAGCACCGACCAGCCGCCGCCCACCACGGCGCCGGCGACCATGCCGGACACGCCGAGGAGCCAGTTGACGCCCGCGGCGATGAGCTCGCCGCCGTACACGCCGATGGGGCCGATCACGATCATGGTCAGGGGGACCATCACGACGAGCGACACGAGGGGCGTGACGACGAGCTGCAGGTCCTCCGGCACCTTGGAGTCGAGGAGCTTGAAGAGGTGGCTGTAGACCCAGATGGCCAGGATGATGGGGATGACGGTGGAGCTGTAGTTCATGAGCACGACGGGGATGCCGAAGAAGTCGCCCATGGCGCCGTTGCCCACGTCGCCCATGAGGCCCAGGAAGTCCGGGTAGATGAGGGCCGCGCCGATGAGGGCCGAGATGTAGGGGTTGGCGCCGAAGCGCTTGGCCGCGCTCACGGCGAGGAGCACCGGGAGGAAGTAGAACACGGCCATCGACGCGGAGTAGAGGATCGTGTAGGTGCTCGAGCCCTCCGCTATCCACCCCAGCTGGGTGCACAGGATCAGGAGGCCGCGGAGCACGCCGGAGCCGGCCAGGGGGGCCAGAAGCGGCGAGAAGATCGCCGAGATGGCGCTGAAGACCTTGGTGACGGGGCTGCCCCCCTCGTCGACGGCGACGGCCGTCTCGGCGGCGCTGCCCGACACCAGCGGCTGGAACCGCTCGTAGAGCTTGGGCACGTTGATACCCACGAGGATCTGGTACTGGCCCGAACCGTGGGCCACGTTCGGGATGCCGTCGAGGGCGCGGATGGCGTCGTCGTCGGCAAGGGACTCGTCCTTGAGGATGAGGCGCAGACGCGTGGCGCAGTGGGAGACGTTCGCGACGTTCTCGGGGCCGCCGACGTACTCGAGGATCCTCTCGGCCGTCTCTTTGTAGTCCATCGTGATTCCTCTCTCGGGTTCTCTGTGGCTCAGTTCATGAAGGCGTCGAGCACGAGGCGGCTCACGCCCACACCGTCGTTGGCGTCCACGGCGGCCTGGATGCGGTCGAGGCCCAGGCGGTCGATGGTCTCGTCGATGCGACGCACCATGGCGACGTTGGCCGCGCACTCGGCTGCCGCGCGCTCGCGCTTGGGGAAGGTGTCGAAGTAGACGGCGTGGTCGAAGCCGTGCTTCTTCACGTAGTAGAGGAACTCGAGGGTCTGGGGCAGGGTGACGGTGCCCACCATGAGGCCGTCGTCGAAGCGCCCGTAGCCGTCGTTGAGGTGGACGCCGAAGAGGCGCCCCCTGGAGCCGAGGATGTCGGCGCCGTAGGCGGGGTTGTCATGCTTCATGAGCATGTGGCAGTAGTCGAGGGTGGCGCCGATGTTGGGGCGGTCGATCTCGTCGATCATGGCGAGCACGAGCCCGAAGCTGTCGATGAGGGCGAAGGAGCGCTCCTCGAAGGGCTTGTACTCGATGGAGAAGAGCATGTCGGGGGCGTAGTCGCAGAGCTCGCGGAAGGCCGAGGCGACGGCGTCCCACATGCGGCGGTAGTCGGCCTGGAAGGGGTAGTCGAAGCCGTCGAAGCCCAGCCAGAGGGTGACCACCCTGCCGCCGATGGCACGGCAGTAGTCGGTGCCCTCCTTGGCGAGGGCGAGGGCGTCGGCGGCGACCGCGGGGTCGGCGTTGCCGAACTCGCCGTTGAGGAAGTGCCCGCGGAAGCGCACGGCGACGCCGTTGGCCTCGAGCCCGTTGGCGTCGAGCATGGCCTTGAGGTCGGCCGCGGGCAGGCCCTCCACATGCTCGGGGTAGTTGAAGTCGCAGTGGGTGAGGCCGAGTCCCGAGAACTCCTGGAGCACGGAGGCGAGGTCGCCGTCCCCCTCCGAGAGGAACGAGTTGATGCGGGTGGCCAGTTTCATGGGGCGTCTCCTTCTCTTCCGTCAGTTCCTGTCAACCACGTTCATTTGCGGTCGTTGAGAAGGACTATACCGTCACAAAATGTCACTCAGAGTTGGAAACTGTCATTTCTTGTCACTCAAGGTCATTCCATGGGATGAACGGTAGATAATCTCCCGCGAACGGTAGATTTCTTTCATGGACGGTCATGTACAGTCATAGACAGTCGACCACCGGGCCGAGAAGGCCCCATCGGGAACACGAGGGCCCATGATTCCCTACAAGCGCCAGCAGACCATCCTCGACCTCCTCTCCCAGGAGGAGGTCGTGCGCTTCTCCGACATACAGGAGCTCCTGCCCGAGGTGTCGGAGTCGACGCTCCGGCGCGACGTGCGCGAGCTCGAGGCGGACGGCAGGCTCCAGCGCCTGAGCGGCGGCGCCGTGAAGGCCGCCGGCGGCCCCCGCGAGACGCCCATCAGCGTCAAGGCGGCCATCCACGTGGGCGAGAAGCGCGCCATCGCGGCGGCGGCCGCCGCCCTCGTGGAGGACGGCGAGACGGTCTACGTGGACTCCGGCTCCACCTGCTCGGCCCTGCTCGCCCTCCTCATGGCGAGGCCGGTCACGGTGGTCACCACCAACGCCGACGCGTTCTCCCTCGCAGGCGCCGACCCCTGCGCCACCCTCGTGATGCTGGGCGGTATCCTGAGCCCCGACCTCTCCTCCGTATACGGCCCCATGACCGAGGAGAACGTCGGGCGCTTCGTGTTCGACCGGGCGTTCCTGGGGGCCAACGGAGTCGACGTCAGGTTCGGGGTCACCACGCCGAGCATGCAGGAGTCCAACAAGAAGCAGGTGGTGGCCGAGCACGCCAAGGAGACCTACGTGCTCGCCGACTCCTCCAAGTTCGGGGAGGTCCTGAACGTCAGGGTGCTCCCGCTGGACCGCGTCACGGTCGTCTCCGACCGCAGCGACCCCGCGGTCGCCGCCGAGACGCGCGTCATCACCGCCTGAGCCTCCGGCACCGCCGACGATACGTGCATGAAAAAGGCCGCCGGCTGCTGCCGGGCGGCCTGCCGCGCGCTGGCGGGGGCAGAGGGATTCGAACCCCCATAACTGGTACCAAAAACCAGGGTCCTGACCGTTGGACGATGCCCCTGTGGGAGGCAAGTGTACCACGGGCTCCCCACGGCCTCGCCGAAGCGGCTCCTATCTGCGCTATCATGCAAGGCGTTCATGCATCTGTGCCGCGAGTTCAACGGCCGCGGCCCGTTGCCCAGGAGGCACCCTTCTATGGCATTCACCGCCATCGTCCTCGCCGCCGGCGAGGGCACCCGCATGAAGTCCAAACACCCCAAAGTGGCCCACAGGATGCTCGGCCGTCCCCTCGTGGTCTGGGCGGTCGAGGCCGCCCGCCAGGCGGGCGCGGACCGCGTCGTCGTGGTCGTGGGCAACGGCGCCGAGGAGGTCAGGGAGCTCCTCGCCGACGAGAACGTCGAGTGCGTGCTCCAGGGCGAGCGCCTCGGCACCGGCCACGCGCTCAAGGTCGCCCTCGACGAGACGGGCGTCGCCTCGGGGTGCGTGGCCGTGCTGTACGGGGACACGCCCCTCGTGGAGCCCTCCACCATCGCCGCCCTCACCGACCAGGTGACCGACGGCGGCCGCGCCGCCGCCGTGCTCACCATGGCGCCCGAGGACCCCACCGGCTACGGCCGCATCGTCCTCGACGACGCCGGCGAGGTCGTGGCCATCGTGGAGCACAAGGACTGCACCGAGGAGCAGCGCGCCAGCCTCACCGAGTGCAACTCCGGCGTCTACGCCTTCGACGGCGCCCAGCTGGCCGCCCACATCGGCGAGATCGGCAACGACAACGTCCAGGGCGAGTACTACATCACCGACATGGTTGAGATCCTCAGGGGCCACGGCCTCTCCGTCACCGCCGTGCACGTGGAGGACGACACCGAGATGCTCGGCGTCAACTCGCGCACCCAGCTCGCCGAGGCCACCAAGGTCATGCAGCGCCGCATCAACGGCCGGCTCATGGCCGAGGGCGTCACCATGCTCGACCCCGACCTCGTGTGGGTGGGCCCCGGCGTCACCGTGGGCCGCGACACCGAGCTCCTGCCCGGCACCTACCTGTGGGGCTCCACCTCCGTCGGCGAGGACTGCGTCGTGGGCCCCGACTCCCGCCTCACCGACACCTCGGTGGGCGACCGCTGCACCGTCGACGAGACCGTGGCCGAGGGCGCCCTCATCGAGAACGACGTCTCCTGCGGCCCCCGCGCCTACCTGCGCCCCGGCACCCACATGCTGGACGGCTCCAAGGCCGGCACCCACGTGGAGATCAAGAAGTCCACGATCGGGCGCGGCTCCAAGGTCCCGCACCTCTCCTACATCGGCGACACCGCCATGGGCGACGACGTCAACGTGGGGGCCGGGTCGATCACCTGCAACTACAACGGCTACGAGAAGAACCCCACCACCATCGGCGACCGGGCCTTCATCGGCTCCAACACCATGATGGTGGCCCCCGTGAACCTGGGCTCCGACGTCATAACCGGGGCCGCCAGCTGCATCGTCGAGGACGTTCCTGACGGCGCCCTGGGCATCGCCCGGGCCCGTCAGACCAATGTCGAAGGGTACGCCGCCAAGCGCGCCGCCAGCCGAGAGTCGTAGAGAAAGGCGACCATGAACCAGGATCAGGACCTCAACAAGATCACACCGATGACCAAGCGCTTCAAGCTCTACACCGGTTCCAGCAACCCGGTGTTGGCCCAGCGCATCGCCGACCTGCTCGGCGTCGAGCTCTCGGGGCTCCTCCTCGAGAAGTTCGCCAACGGCGAGATCTACGCGCGCTTCGACGAGTCGGTGCGCGGGGCCGACGTCTTCTTCATCCAGTCCATCGTGGGCGCCAACGTCAACGACATGATGATGGAGACCCTCATCACCGCCGACGCCGCCCGCCGCGCCTCCTGCCGCACCTTCACGGCGGTCATCCCCCACTACGGCTACGCCCGCCAGGACCGCAAGGCCGCACCCCGCGAGCCCATCACGGCCCGCCTCGTGGCCAACCTCCTCGAGACCGCCGGCGTCGACCGCGTGGTCACCCTCGACCTCCACCAGAACCAGATCCAGGGCTTCTTCAACATCCCGGTGAACCACATCACCGCCATGCCCCTCTTCGGCGAGTACTACAACGCCATGGACTTCGACACCGACGAGCTCGTGGTGGTCTCGCCCGACGTGGGCCGCGCCAAGGCCGCCAAGAAGCTCTCCGACATGCTCGGCTGCTCGCTGGCCATCGCCCACAAGGGCCGCCCCAAGCACAACCAGGCCGCGGTCACCGGCATCATCGGCGACATCAAGGGCAAGACCTGCATCATCAACGACGACATGATCGACACCGCCGGTACCCTCTGCGCCAGCGTCCGGGAGCTCAAGAAGCTCGGCGCCGGCGACATCTACGTCTGCGCCACCCACGGCATCTTCTCGGGCCCCGGCGTGGAGCGCATCGAGGACGCCCCCATCGTTGAGTGCGTGGTCACCGACGCCGTGCCCCTGGACCCGGCCTGCCACGACGGCAAGATCAAGACCATCTCGGTGGCCGACGAGTTCGCCGAGTGCATCCAGCGCATCTACAACGAGGTGAGCGTGAGCGGCATGGTGGGCGCCGACATGAACCTCTAAGGTCGACGACCCCGGCCCGGGGCGACCCCGCCCCCGGCCACAGGCCCCGGCCTCGCCCCCGTCTCCCCCGCAGGAGGGGACGGGGGCTTCTCATGTCTCCCGGGCGCGGGCAGGCCCCGACCGGCCGGGTCCTGCCCACGGGCCCCATGGCGGCAGCATCCGGCGGCGGGCGCATCCCCGGCCACGCGCCCCCGCACCCCGGGCCCCGCCTCCCCGACCATGGCGCCGTGGGCCATACTGGACACGTCACCTCCTCGACAGCAAGGAGCACCATGGCAGCAAGGAACCGCGACCAGGCCCCCACCGGCGGCAAGAGGCCCCGGGGGGCCAACCCATCCAAGGCACCCGTGCCCATCGGCATGGTCGTGGGGCTCGGCAACCCCGGGGACGAGTACGCCGAGACCCGGCACAATGCCGGCTTCCAGGTGGTGGACCTCCTCGCCGAACGATGGGGGGCCGGCTATTGGAAGCAGGATGCCGGCGCCCTTGTCACCCCCTGCACCATCGAGGGGCAGGCGGTGCTCCTCGCCAAGCCCCAGAGCTTCATGAACACGAGCGGCGGCCCCGTCTCCAAGCTGGCCCGGGAGCACCGGGTGCGACCCGAGGGCATCCTCGTGGTCCACGACATGCTCGACATCCCCGCAGGGGCGGTCAAGTTCAAGGCGGGCGGCGGCCTCGACGGCCACAACGGCCTGCGCTCCATCGCCGACAAGCTCAAGACCCGCGACTTCAAGCGGGTGGAGGTGGGCATCGGGCGCCCGCCGGGACGCATGGACCCTGCCGACTTCGTGCTGCGCACCCTCAAGGGGAAGTTCCTGGAGGAGTTCGACCTCACGGTGGCCGACGCGGCCGACCTCGTGGAGCGGGAGCTCAGACGGCAGGGCCAGGCCTGAGCCCGTCGACGCCGCAGCCCCGCGACGCCACCGTGGCGCGGCCGCACCCCCGTTTTGCCGAGACACCCCGCCACAGTGGCGCGCCGTCGCCCGCATACCGCCCGGAGAGGCCCATGGAGATCAGCGGCACCAACTTCAAGCTGGAGGAGTACCTGCGCTATGCGAGCCCCGCGGAGGCACCCGTCATCGAGTACGTGGTGGGCGACGTGGAGCGGGCGGCGGGCCTCACCGTGCGCTCCCTGGCCGAGGCCACGGGCACCTCGGTGTCCACCATCATGCGCCTGGTCCACAAGCTCGGCTACAAGGGCTACCGCGACTTCCAGCAGGCCCTGATCTACGACCTCGCCGTGCGGCGCCGATCGGCCCGGGCCTCCATGGGCGACGTGGGCCGGGGAGACTCCACCCGGTCGGTGATCCACAAACTCAGCAGCCGCACCGTCCACGCCCTCGACGCCACCGCCGTGGCCCTCGACGTCTCGGCCGTGGACCGGGCGGCCTACCTGGTGGGCCACGCCAAGAACGTGGTGCTCTTCGGCATGGGGGCATCCCAGATCGTGGCCGAGGACCTGGGCCTCAAGCTCCTCCGGGCCAACATCCCGTGCACCTGCAACGCCGACTGGCACGCCCAGCTCCTCGCCGCCAAGAACATCGGCCCCGACGACGTGGCCGTGGCCTTCAGCTACTCCGGGGAGACCCGCGAGGTGGTGGAGTGCGCCCGACGCTGCAAGGAGGCCGGCGCGCCGGTGATCTCGGTCACGGCGGCCGTGAGCGGCCACGGGCTGCTCCCCTACACCGACGTCGCCCTCTGCGTCGCCGCGAGCGAGCACGGCCTGAGAAGCGGCGCCATGGCCAGCCGCATCGCCCAGCTCCACGTGGTGGACATCCTGTTCACCGTGGTGGCCCTGCGCGACTACGACGCCGCCTCCCAGCGCTTTGCCGGCAACTACCACCACAAGGCCCTCGGGGAGACCTAATAGGGGCACCGCTCGGGACACCTGAGCCCATCCTGTGAACTCAAACTGGAATATCACCGTCCTCCCATTCTGCCGACGGTAGCCCTCCGTCGGCAGACGGCCTTTCCCGGCCCTTCTTTTTTCCATGGCGCGGTACAAAAACGTCATTTACCGATGGCAAGACGAACACCTTGTGAGAACGGCGACGATGGGGGCGACGGAAAACGACGACGAAGGGAGGAGCTTTGGTCGATCTCGAATCCCTCGTGACCGAGAGTCCCAACCCCGCGACATCCGACCTCGACACCATGAGCCCCCTGGAGGTGGCCCGGGCCATGAACCGGGAGGACCGCGAGGTGGCCCGGGCCGTGGGCGAGGTGCTCGACCGGGTGGCCCAGGCCATCGCCTGGGGCAGGGACGCCCTGGCCGCCCAGGGGCGCATCGTCTACGTGGGGGCCGGCACCTCGGGCCGCCTCGGGGTCCTCGACGCCGTGGAGTGCCGTCCCACCTTCGGGGTGCCCGACGGCGTGGTGGTGGGCCTCATCGCCGGGGGCGCCCCGGCGTTCACCCAGGCCGTGGAGGGGGCCGAGGACGACGAGGGCCTCGGCGCCTCCGACATCGACGGGCTCTCGGTGAACGCCTCCGACATGGTGGTGGGCCTTGCCGCCAGCGGGCGCACCCCCTACGTGGCCGGCGCCCTCCGGCGGGCCCGGGAGCTCGGGGCTCGCACCGTGGCCGTGGCCTGCACCCGCCCCTCCCTCATCGGCACCATGGCCGACCTCGCCATCGAGGTCTCCTGCGGCCCGGAGGTGCTCACCGGCTCCACCCGGCTCAAGGCCGGCACGGCCCAGAAGATGATCCTGAACATGATCTCGACGGGCTCCATGGTGGGCACGGGCAAGGCCTTCGGCAACCTCATGGTGGACGTGCAGCCCACCAACGAGAAGCTCCGCGCCCGGGCCCTGTCCATCGTGGAGCAGGCCTGCGGCACGGACGCCTCCCGGGCAGAGGCGGCCCTGGAGGACACAGGCGGCATGGCCAAGCCGGCCATCGTCTCCATCCTCGGCGGCGTCGACGCCAAGACCGCCGACACCCTGCTCGCCCAGGCCTCCGGCGACGTGCGCCGGGCCATAGCCCTTGCCCAAGACGCCCAACAAGAACAGGAGGAGCGATGAACCAGGAGACCGCGCTCGAGAAGGCCTTCGCCATCGTGGCCATCGGTGGCAACGCCAAGGGAGAGGCCTACGAGGCCCTCGCGGCGGCCGAGGAGGGACGCTTCGACGACGCCGACAAGGCCCTCGCCCAGGCCGAGCAGGACCTCGTGGACGCCCACAACATCCAGACCGAGTTCATCCAGCGGTCCGCCGCCGGAGAGGACATCCCCCTCTCCATGATCTTCATCCACGCCCAGGACCACCTCATGTGCGCCCTCGAGGCCCAGTCGCTCATCGGACACCTGGTGGCTCAGGCCAAGCGCATCGACGCCTTGGAGCGGCGCGTCGAGGCCCTCGAGGGGAACGGCCGTGGCTAGGGCGGCCGGCACGCCGGACCTCGCCCGCCGCTGGCTCGGGGAGACCGACTACGACATCCCCCGCTTCGGCTTCGTGAGCGCCGCCGTGGTCACCGCCTCCCTCGTCCTCGCCGTCTTCGTCGTCCCGGCCCTCGCCGCCCCGCTGACCCCGGCCCTCCCGCTGGCCACGCCCGTGGCCCAGGGCCTGCTCGTGGGCTTCTCCGTGGCCGTCATGGAGTACTTCCACGAGAACGACCGCGGGCCCTGCCCCGGTTTCTGGTTCGTGGCGGCGGCCCTCTCGGTGGCCCTTGCCGCCGTGTTCACCGTCCTGTTCGTCTGACCCGCACCCAGCCGTCAAGGAAAGGAGCATGTCATGAAGGTTCTCGTCGTCTGCTCGGGAGGCATGTCCTCCACCATCGCCGAAGACGCCCTGAGGAAGGAGGCGGCCAAGCGCGGCCTCGCCCTCGAGGTGGCCGCCTGCGGCACCTCGGCCCTCGAGGACGAGCTCAAGGAGGGCTACGACGCGGTGCTGGTGGCGCCCCAGGTGCGCCACCGGTTCAAGGAGCTCGCCGCCACCTGCGAGGCGGCCTCCGTGCCCGTGTGCCTCATCCAGCCCATGGCCTACAGCCCCATGGGCGGCCCGAAGCTCTTCGCCCAGCTCGCCGAGCTTCTGCCCGACCTGGCCTAAGGCCCTCGCCACCCACGACCCCAAGGAGTACCCATGGCCGCATTCGAGTCCATGTCCACCTGGATCGACGAGCACCTCGCCGGCCCCATGGCCCGCGTGGCCGAGCAGAGGCATCTACGTGCCATCCGCGACGGCATCGTCTCCACCCTCCCGCTCATCATCGTGAGCTCGTTCCTCATGGTCATCGCCTTCGCCTACAACCAGATGCCCGCCGACTGGGCCCTGGCCGCGTGGCTCAAGGCCAACGCCGTCAAGATCCTGCTCCCCTACCGCATGTCCATGTACATACTGTCGCTCTACGCCTGCTTCGGCATCGGCTACTCCCTGGGCCGCTCCTACAAGGTGGACGGCCTCATGAGCGGCCTGCTGTCGGTCATGGCCATGCTGCTCACCATCGTGCCGGTGATGATGCCCGACCTCGATGACGCCATCAACGCCGCCCTGGCCGCCTCCCCCCTGGCCGACGCGGGCTTCCCCGACGCCATGGCCGCCGTCAACGGCGCCTACGTCATGAACATGAACTACCTGGGC
Source organism: Caniella muris (assembly GCF_943193035.1). Lineage (NCBI taxonomy): Bacteria > Bacillati > Actinomycetota > Coriobacteriia > Coriobacteriales > Atopobiaceae > Caniella > Caniella muris. The sequence goes on along the minus strand of NZ_CALPCK010000002.1, from coordinate 379,879 downwards.
ACCGGCCAGCTCTTCGTGGCCATCATCGCCGCCTTCGCCGCGGTGGAGATCTACCGCCTCTGCGTGCAGCACAGGCTCACCATCAAGATGCCGGCCCAGGTCCCCGAGGCCGTCTCCAACTCCTTCGCCGCCCTCATCCCCACGGCCATCGTCTTCTTCCTGTTCTCCGCGGTGTGCATCTGGGGCGGCTTCAACATCCACGACTTCATCACCGCCCTAATCATGCCCCTGGTCTCCGGCGTCGACACCCTGGGTGCCGCCCTGGTGGTGGTCTTCCTCGAGATGCTCTTCTGGTTCTTCGGCATCCACGGCAGCTCCGTGGTCTACTCCATCGCCCGTCCCCTCTGGCTCGTGCTGCTCGACGAGAACGCCGCCGCCTACGCCGCCGGCACCGCCCTGCCCCACGTGGTGTCCGAGCCCTTCTTCCAGTGGTTCGTCCAGATCGGCGGCTCCGGCTGCACCATCAGCCTCGCCATCCTGCTGCTGTTCGCCTCCCGCTCCAAGTACGGCAAGATGATGGGCAAGGCCACCATCGTGCCCGCCGTCTTCAACATCAACGAGCCCCTGATGTTCGGCGTGCCCCTGGTGCTCAACCCCACGATGATGATCCCGCTCATCCTGGTCCCCGTGGTCAACGTCCTGATCTCCTACCTCTGCCTGTCGGTGGGGCTGGTGGGCCGGTTCGTGGGCGCCATCGTCCCCTGGACGCTGCCCGGGCCCGTGGGCGCGTTCCTGGCCTGCGGCGGCGACTGGCGGGCCGCCGTGCTCTCCGTGGTGCTCATCGCCATCGGCGTGGCCATCTACTACCCGTTCTTCCGCGCCTGGGAGAAGCAGGTCATCGCCGAGGAGCAGGCCGACGAGGCCGAGGCCGCCTAGGCCCAGGCGAGCCATCGCCCGACGAAACCCATGGCCCGGCCCCGGCCGGGCCTTTTCCGAGAGGACCATCCATGTACGTGGCAACGGTCGACGCCGGGGGCACCCGGACACGCTTCGAGCTTCGGGGGCCCGACGGCACGGTGAGGTGCTCCCATACCGGCACCACCTGCCACCCGGCCCAGGTGGGCCTCGAGGCCATGGCCCGCATGCTGCGCGAGGGCGTGGAACACGTGGCCTCGGCCGCGGGGGCGCCCATGGCGTCCACCGCGGTCTCCCTGGGCGTGGCCGGCTACGGGCCCGGCCGCGAGGGGGCCGTCGAGGCCGCCCTGGAAGACGCCTTCGGCGACGCGGCGGCGCTGCTCGTGGCCAGCGACGCCGAGGTCGCACGGGTCGGAGCCCTGGGAGGTGCCGACGGCGTGCTCGTGGTGGCCGGCACCGGGTCGATCGCCGTGGGCTCCTTCGACGGGCGCCCGGTGCGCGTGGGCGGCTGGGGCTGGCCCGTGGGCGACGAGGGGTCCGGGGCGTGGCTGGGCCGCGAGGCGGTGGGCCTGGTCCTGCGCCGCCACGACGGCCGCGACCCCGCGGGGCCCCTCCTCGACGCCGCCGTCTGCGAGGCCCTCGCCGTGGACCGCCCCGAGGCCATCGTGGGCGCCCTGGCGGCCTCCCGCGACCAGCGGCGCCTCCTGGCCCGGGCGGCCCCGGCGGCCGTCTCGAGCGCCCGAGAGGGCGACGAGGGCGCCCAGGCCCTGGTGGCCCGGGCCGCCACGGAGCTCGCCCGCCTGGCCAACCGCGCGGCGGAGGGGCACCCCGGGGCGCCGGTCTCGTGGACGGGCGGCCTCTTCTCGGCCGGCGACGTCGTGCTCGACCCGTTCGAAGCGGCCCTCGACGACACCCTCGTGCCCCAGGCCCCCCAGGGCACGCCCCTGGACGGGGCCTGGATGCGGGCCGTACACGCCCTCGACCTCTGAACCCATCCCTGCGACCAAAGGAGCACCCATGACCCGCACGCTCATGTGGGGAGGCGCCACCGCCTCCTCCCAGTACGAGGGGGCCGCCACCGTAGGCGGCAAGGGCCTCGACACCCAGGACGTCCGCCCCTGGAAGCCCCGCACCAGCAACGCCACCTGCGAGACCCGCCTCCTCACGGCCTCGGCCGTGGCCAAGGCCAAGGCCGACCTCGCCGCCGGCGAGGGCAACTACCCCTTCACCCGGGGTACCCAGGGCCACGACCACCTCGAGGAGGACATCGCCCTCCTCCAAGAGCTCGGCATCGACATCTACCGGTTCTCCCTCAGCTGGGCCCGGCTCTTCCCCCAGGGAGACGAGGCCGAGCCCAACCCGGAGGGGCTCGCCTACTACGACCGGGTCTTCGAGGCGGTGAGGGCCGCCGGCATGAAGACCTTCGTGACCCTCACCCACTACGCCATCCCCCTCCACCTGGTGGAGGCCTACGGCAGCTGGACCAACCGCGCCCTCATCGACCTCTACGAGCGCTTCGCCCGGACGGTATTCGAGCGCTGGGGGTCCATGATCGACTACTACCTCCCCTTCAACGAGATCAACGCCGGCTACTTCTCGCCCTGGAACGGCGTGGGGCTCCTCAGGCCCGAGGACGGCCCCTACGACCAGTCCGCGGTGTTCCAGAGCCTCCACCACCAGTTCGTGGCCAGCGCCAAGGTCATCCGGGCCCAGCGCGAGATCTGCCCCGACGCCCGGTCGGGCTGCATGGTGGCGGCCTTCTGCTACTACCCCCACACCTGCTCGCCCGAGGACAACTGGATCAAGCTCCACGACGAGCAGGTCAACATGTGGTACCCGGTGGACGTGCTGGCCTGCGGCATCCAGCCCTACTACATGGACGCCTTCTACCGCAACCACGGCATCACCGTGGACATCACCGACGAGGACCTAGAGCTCTTTGCCCGCTACAGCTGCGACTTCGTGAGCTTCTCCTACTACTCCAGCTCCGTGCTGGGAGCCGCCGACAACGGCGAGCAGACCGCCGGCAACCTGGTGTGCTCCATCAGGAACCCCTACCTGGAGGCCAGCGAGTGGGGCTGGCAGATCGACCCGGTGGGGCTCCGCACCCAGCTCAACGCCTTCTACGACCGCACCCACAAGCCGGTGTTCGTGAGCGAGTGCGGCTTCGGCGCCCGGGACCGCCTGGAGGACGACGGCTCCATCCACGACCCCTACCGGGTGGAGTACCTCGAGAGGCACTTCGAGCAGCTGCTCCTGGCCCAACAGGACGGCGTGGACGTGCTCGGGTTCATCCTCTGGGGCGTCATCGACATCGTGAGCGCCGGGTCCTGCGAGATGGCCAAGCGCTACGGCGTGGTCTATGTGGACGCCGACGACCGGGGCGAGGGCACCTACGAGCGGCGCAAGAAGGACAGCTTCGACTGGTACCGGCGCTATATCGAGAGCTACCACGCCACCCACGGCGCCTAGGCCGACGGCGGCATACCGGACGCACCCCACAGGAAAGGGCGGCCCCGATGCGGGACCGCCCTTTCCCCATGGAGAGCGGGTCTTGGGGGCCGAGGGCTACTCGGCGTCCTCGCCGAGCAGGGCCTGGGTCATGGACGCGGCGGCCTGCTTGCCGGCGCCCATGGCCAGGATGACCGTGGCGGCACCGGTGACGATGTCACCGCCGGCCCACACGCGCGGGTCGCTCGTGCGCCCGTCCTCGTCGGCCTCGATGTAGCCCCACTTGTTGAGCTTCACCGGGGCGGCCTTGGAGGCGAAGGGGTTGGCATTGGTGCCGATGGCGGTGATAGCCACATCGCAGGGCAGCTCGAACTCGCTGCCCTCCACGCGCACCGGGCGGCGGCGGCCGGAGTCGTCGGGCTCACCGAGCTCCATGCGCTCGAGCTTCACCTTGGCCACGAAGCCGTCCTCGCCGGCCTCGAACTCCAGTGGGGAGACGAGCTCCAGCACGCGGACGCCCTCCTCCTTGGCGTGGTGCAGCTCGGCCACACGGGCGGGCATCTCCTTCTCGGTGCGGCGGTAGGCCAGGGTCACCGACTCGGCGCCCAGGCGCAGGGCCGTGCGCGCCGCGTCCATGGCCACGTTGCCGCCGCCGAAGACCACCACGTTCTTGCCGTGCTTGATGGGGGTGTCGTACTCGGGGAAGTCCATGGCCTTCATGAGGTTCACGCGGGTGAGGTACTCGTTGGCGCAGAAGACGCCGGGGAGGTTCTCGCCCGGGATGTTGAGGAACTTGGGAAGGCCGGCGCCCACGGCGAGGTACATGGCGTCGAAGCCGTGCTCGTTGAAGAACTCGTCGGCGTCGTAGAGGTTGCCCACCACGGCGTCGTACTCGAACTTCACGCCGAGGTCCTTGAGGCCGTCGATCTCACGCTTGACGATGGCCTTGGGCAGGCGGAACTCGGGGATGCCGTAGGTGAGCACGCCGCCGCCGGTCTGGAAGGCCTCGAACACCGTGACGTCGAAGCCCTCGCGGGCCAGGGCGCCGGCGCAGGCGATGCCGGAGGGGCCGGAGCCCACCACGGCCACCTTCTTGCCGTTGGCCGGCTTGCACTGGGGCGTGGCACCCACGGACTCGGTCATGTCGCCGAGGAAGCGCTCGAGCTGGCCGATGGCGATGGGGTCGTTGCCGGTCTTGTTGAGGATGCAGTTGCCCTCGCACTGGTTCTCCTGGGGGCACACGCGGCCGCAGACCGAGGGGAGCATGTTGGAGTCGCGGATGGTGGCCAGGCCGCCGGCGAAGTCCTCGTCGCGGATCTGACGGATGAAGGTGGGGATGTCGATGCCCACGGGGCAGCCGGCGACGCAGTGGGGCTTCTTGCAGTCGAGGCAGCGGTTGGCCTCCTCGATGGCGTCCTCGGTGGTGTAGCCGGTGTCCACGGGCTCGAAGTTCTTGGCGCGGACCTCGGCCGGCACCTCGTTGGCGGGGACCCTCGGGTCCTTGTTGTTGGCGCGGTACTTGCCGTTTACGAGTGGCATTTGCAACCCCCCTCATGCTTGGCGTGCTCCAGGGCCTCGCCCTCCTCGGCGCGGTAGGAGCCCTGACGGGCGGCGAGGTCGGCCCAGTCGACCTTGGTGGCGTCGAAGTCGGGGCCGTCGACGCAGGCGAACTTGGTCTCTCCGCCCACGGTGACGCGGCAGCAGCCGCACATGCCGGTGCCGTCGACCATGATGGGGTTGAGGCTGGCCGTGATGGGCATGTCGTACTTCTCGCAGGTGAGGGCCGAGAACTTCATCATGGGCACGGGTCCCACGGCAAAGACCTGGTCGATGGCGTGGTCCTGGCAGAGGCGCTCGAGCGGCGCGGTGACCACGCCTTTCTCGCCCTCGGAGCCGTCGTCGGTGGTGATGATGAGGTTCTCCAGGGGAAGCTCGCGGAACTGCTCGGTGAGGATGAGCAGGTCCTTGGTGCGGGCGCCCATGATGACTGTGACCTTGTTGCCGGCCGCCACGAGGGCGCGGGCCACGGGGTAGGCGATGGCGAGGCCCACGCCGCCGCCGATGACGCACCAGTTGCCGGGCTTCATCTCGGTGGGCTGGCCCAGAGGACCGGTGACGTCGAGGATGGAGTCGCCCGCCTGGAGCTGGGAGAGGTCCTGGGTGGTCTTGCCGATCACCATGAAGATGAACTCGATCCAGCCCTCCTCGGGGTTCCAGTCGGCGAAGGTGAACGGCACGCGCTCGCCCTTCTCGTCCGTACGCACCATCAAGAACTGACCCGCCTTGGCCTTCTTGGCCATCTGCGGCGCATGTACGCGGAATTTGAACACCTTCTCCGAGTACTGCGTCTTCTCGAGGATTTCGAACATGCAGCGGCTCCTCTCTCCTCCTCGACAGACATCTGGTTCATGGGGACATGCGCGGCACGGACCCACGGCCCGAATCCACGGCTGTATTTCAGTTTAGCGCAACCGGTTAACCCCACAGGCCGCGGTGAGCCCCGCGCACCATAGTTAACCTCGGAAAACTACCGTGGAACCGGCCCCTCACCACTCCTCGAGCGGGTGGCAGCCCACGAGGTCGACCTTCTCCGCGTCCACCGAGAAGTCGGCCTGCCAGAGCTCGACGCCGCGGGCACGGACCTCGTCGACGCAGGCCATGACCTCGTCGTAGGTGGTGCCGTGGTAGAAGTGGAAGCCGTCGTTGGCGTAGTAGAGGCAGTAGAGGATCACGGCCCGGTCGTGGTCGGCCAGGGAGTCGGCGAGCTCGTGCAGGTGGCGCACGGCGCGGTCGGTGGACGAGAAGGGCGGCTGCGGCAGGCGCCCCACCCCCTCGGGGACGGCGCACTCCAGCTGGCGCAGGGGCGTCTTGACCTCCAGGTACACGGAGTCGTCCACGAGGAAGTCCAGGCGCGACGACCCGAGCGGCACCTCGCGGCGCACGGGCACCGGCTCGTCGACGATGCCGGGCACGGCCCCTTGCCGCAGGAAGTGCTCCACGTAGCGGTTGGAGGCGTTCTGGTTGAGGCCCACCCAGCGGCGGCCGGGGTCGCCCGGGGCCGTGAGCGAGAGGGCCTCCACGGCGAGCGGGAGCTTGCGGCGGGGATTGTGGGAGTCCGAGACCAGGCAGGGCAGTCCCGCGGTGTCGATGTCGCCGATGCGGCTCACCACGGGGCAGTGGCACCGCACGGTCTCGCCGTCGAGGTCCACGTCCATGATGAAGCGGTTGGGCCTGGCGAGGATGGTGCCCTCGCGCAGGGGCTCGGGAAAGCGGAAGGGCTCGGCCACTACCCCACCTCGACGAGCTCGATCTCAAAGGTGAGGGGCTTGCCGGCGAGCTCGTGGTTGGCGTCCACGGTGACGGAGTCGTCGGTCTTCTCGGTCACCGCGGCGGCCACGGTGGAGCCGTTGGAGGTGGACAGGGTCACGGTGTCGCCCACCTCGAGGGAGTCGAAGTCGGGGACGTCGTCCTTGGAGAAGGTGGTCACCATGGCGTCGGAGCGCTCGCCGTAGGCGTCGGCGGGCTCGAGGCGCACGGTCTTCTTCTCGCCCACCTCCATGCCTTCCACGGCGGCGTCGAAGCCCGAGATCATCTGGCCGGAGCCCACGGTGAACTCCAGGGGCTGGCCGCGGTCGTAGGAGCTGTCGAACTGGGTGCCGTCGTCCAGGGTGCCGCGGTAGTTCACCTTCACGGTGTCGCCCTTCTCGGCCACGGTCTTGGCCTCGGCCTGCCCCTCCTGGGCGGGCGGGTCGCCGGCATCCTGGGAGGCGGGCTGGCCGGAGCAACCGGCGAGGGCGATGAGGGCGGAGGCGCCGAGGACTGCGAGGGCGCGCGGCAGCGTGTGGGTCATGGCGGGTTTCCTTTCAAGGGACGGGCGCCCCGCGGCACCCGGGAAGGGCACGAGATTTCGAACCAGCCTACCCCATGGGCACCGCCTTTGTTCAAATTCGCCTGAAAACGCACAGGACGCCGGCCGCCCCCCCCTCGCAAACCCGGCCAAGGGATAGAATCGACGGCGTCAGACGCCGTCAGAGGGAGGTTCCATGTTCGAGCAGTGCCGAGGGTGCGTGGCGGACAACGCCGCCAGGATCGCCAGGGTGGCCGGCGTGGACGAGGAGGGCTGCGGCCGGCTCCGCAACCGCGCCCTCACGCTCATCGCGCACTTCCCGTCAGACGACGACATCTCCCGCGCGCCCTACGCCATGAGCGAGGTGTGGGCAGACCTCATCGACGCCGTGGGGCCCGACCCCTACGCCGAGGTCAAAGCCACCTTCGAGCGGCTCACCACATCGCTTGCCCCGCGCATCCGCTCCGTCGTGGAGGCCTCCGACGACCCCGCGCCCCTCGCGGTCCGCTTTGCCGTGGCCGGCAACCTCATCGATGTGGGCACGCCGATGGGCTTCACCGAGGACCGCGTGGCCGAGCTCCTGGATTCCGTGCCGTCCCTCGCCTTCGCCCGCGACGACTCCCCCTCGCTCATCGAGCGGGCCGCCACGGCCCGCACCATCGTCTTTCTCGCCGACAACTGCGGGGAGTCGGCCCTCGACCGCATCCTCATCGAGACCCTGCACCGCCTGAACCCGTCGGCTCGCATGGTCTACGTGGTGCGCAACAACGTCATCCTCAACGACCTCACCATGGACGAGGCCCTGGCGGCCGGCATGGACGAGGTGGCCGACCTCATGACCAACGGCGATGCCGACTACGGCGCGGGCACCCTGCTCGACGGCTCGCTCTCGCCGGAGTTCAGGCACCTGGTGGAGACGGCGGACCTCGTGGTCTCCAAGGGGCAGGGCAACTTCGAGACCCTCTACGGCCGCCTCCACGACCGGCTCTACTTCCTGTTCATGGCCAAGTGCCAGCACATCGCCGACGTTCTGGGCGTCCCCATGGGCGGCCTGCTCTGCCTGGAGAACCGGGTGTAGGCCGGCCGCCGCCACGGGCACCGGCACCCCTCACGCCGTCGCCGCCGCGGCCTCCCTAGGCGACGAGAACAGCCCGCACGCCAGGCTCGCCCAGAGGCGGGCCTTGGCAGCGGTGGCGAAGTCCACGCTCGCCTTGGCGCCCACCAGCTGCGCGCGCCAGACGTCCTTGTCCACCTCGACGACGGTCGCGACCTTGCCGGCACCCTCGATCCGCTCCACCATGGAATGCTCCCCTCTCTCGTCACTGGGGGACCCATGATAGAACATCTGTTCTGATTTGGGAGCGCCAACCGGTTACCGGTTTTCCAACGCCTCCGCCCAAGCCCGGGCCACCTCTCGGCAGTCCCCCACCACGGCGTAGTCCGCCGCCGAGAGGATCGGCGCCTCCGGGTCCTCGTTCACGGCCACCACGCAGCCGGCGCCGGAGATGCCGGCGAGGTGCTGCACGGCGCCGGACACACCGAGGCTCACGAGCAGCCGGGGCGCCACGGAGACGCCGGTCTGGCCCACCTGGCAGCCGTGGTCGAGCCACCCGGCCTCCACCACGGGGCGCGTGCAGCCGAGGCCGGCGCCGAGGGCGTCGGCCAGGCGGCGGGCCACGGCGAGCGACTTCTTGTCGCGGATGCCGCGCCCCACCACCACGAGCACGTCGCACGCCGCGATGGAGGTGCCGTCGTCGGCGGGCTCCTCGGCGAGCACCTCCGGGGCCGCCACGTCGCACGGCGCCGGCGCCATCTCGTAGACGGTGCACACCCGCGAGGCGTCGCGCTCCGGGGCCGCGAAGACGCCCGGGCGCACCGTGGCCATCTGGGGCCGCGCCTCGGGCGAGACGATGGTGGCCATGAGGTTGCCGCCGAAGGCCGGGCGCGTCTGGAGCAGGAGGCCCGTCTCGCCATCCACGGACAGTCCCGTGCAGTCGGCCGTCAGGCCGCAGCCCAGGCGCTGAGCCACGCGCGGGGCGAGCTCGCGGCCGAGGTCCGTGGCGCCGAAGAGCACGGCCTCGGGCTTGGTGGCCCCCACGGCGGCGGCCACCGTGGCGGCCATGGCGGCGCAGTCGCGGGCGCCGAAGCGCGGGCTGCGGGACACGAGCACCTCGTCCGCGCCGTCGGCCCCGAGCCCGGAGAACCCGCCGGTGCAGGCGCAGCCGTGGGTGCCCGGCGCCAGCACGAGGACCCTGAGCGCGCAGCCTCGGGCGTCGGCCAGGCCGCGGCCCACGCCCACGAGCTCGCTCGCCACGGGAAGCGGTGCGCCGTCGCCGTCGGTCTGGGCCACCACGAGCACGCCCGACCACTGCGAGAGGTCCGCGCCGGTGCCCTCGCGCACCATCTCGAGGGCGCCCACGGGGCAGGCGTCCACGCACATGCCGCACGAGACGCACCCCGGGAGCACCCGGGCGAGGCGGTCGACCACCTCGATGCCGTCGTTGGCGCACACGCGCACGCAGCGCCCGCATCCCACGCAGAGGTCGGCATCCACGACGAGGCCGCTCATGAGGCCGCTCCTTCCAGGACGGGGGCGAGGAGGTCGCACAGGCGCGCCGCGGCCTCGGCCGGGGCGCCCTCCACGACCACGCAGGACGACGAGGTCTCGGGCACGGTGCAGGAGGCCACCTGGGTGGGCGAGCCGTCGAGGCCGCAGCGGGCCGGGTCGGCCCCCGCCTCGGCCGCACCCATCACGGGCACGGGCCGGCCCTCGGCCGCGAGCACGCCCTCGACGGAGGGCATCCGGAGGTCGGCCGCGGCCTTCTCGACCGTGAGCACGCAGGGCAGCGGCACCCGCACGGTGCGTCGCACGCCGTCGGAGACCGCCGTGCAGGTGGCGCGGCCGTCGCCCACGGAGAGCGACCCCACGGCCGAGACGCAGGGCACGCCCAGGGCCTCGGCCACCTCCGGCCCTATCTGCGCGGTGTCGCCGTCCACGGCCATCTTGCCGCAGAGCACGAGGTCGAAGCCGCCGAGCGCCCGGAGCCCGAGCGTGAGGGCGTAGGACGTGGCGAGGGTGTCGCTGCCGGCGAAGGCGCGGTCGGACAGGAGCAGGCAGCGGTCGGCGCCGCGGGCCACGGCGTCGCGCAGCAGGGCGGCGGTGGCCGGGATGCCCATGGAGAGCACCGTCACCGTGGCGCCACAGCCGTCCTTGAGGCGGAGGGCCAGCTCCAGGGCCGCGGTGTCGAAGGGGTTCCAGACGGCGTCGCCGCCGTCGCGCACGATGGTGTGGATCACGGGGTCCATGGAGACCTCGGTGGAGGCGGGGACCGCCTTCATGAGCACGCAGACGTCCACTACGCCTCACCCCCTTCCAGAAGCGACGCGTCGAAGAGGTTGCCGCGGCCGAGGACGCCTCCCGGGTCCAGCACCCGCTTGACGGCGGCCATCTCAGCCACCCCCTCGAGCCCGTACATGGGCACGAGGAAGTCCCGCTTGATCTTGCCCACGCCGTGCTCGGCCGACACGGTGCCCCCCATGGCCGAGACCTCCTCGGCCCAGCGGCGGAACAGCGCCTTGCCGCGCGCGTGCTCCCCGGCGTTCCGGGGGAGCACGTTCACGTGGAGGTGGTTGTCGCCGATATGGCCCCACGTGGCGCTCTCGAGGCCCTCCTCGGCGAGCGTGCGGCGGTAGAGGGCCACGACGTCGCGGAGGCGGCCGTCGGGCACGGCCATGTCGCTGCCGAGCTTGGTGATGGCGGGGTCGGTGCGGCGCCGCTCGTCGATGAGCATGTTCACCGACTCGGGCACGGCGTGGCGGAAGAACCGCTGGCGCTCGCGGTCCACATCCGTCGTGCCCACCCACGTGGCCGCCGGGTCCGCGCCGGCCTCCCCCATGGCGCGGCCCACCGCGGCGAGCGCCTCGAGGGCCTCGGGGCGGCCCGGCTCCTGGAGCTCCACGAAGACGCAGCAGGCGTAGGCGGGCGGCACCTCGGGCAGCGAGGAGAACGCCGGGTCGCAGTGGCGCTGGGAGCGGAGGATGTCGAGGGCCGCCGGGTCGAAGTACTCCACGGCCCCGAGGCCCGGCACGGCGCCGCGCACGGCCTCCACGAAGCCCACGGCGCGGTCCTCGCCGTCGAAGAAGCAGTTGACGCCCCACACGACGGGCGGCGTGGGCGCGAGGGCCAGCTCCACCTCGGTGACGACGCCGAGGGTGCCGTCGGACCCCACGAAGAGGTCCACGGCGTCCATGCCGTCCGCGGCGAAGTAGCCGCTGGCGTTCTTGACGTCGGGCATGGCGTAGGTGGGCAGCGGCACCTCGATCACGGTGCCCTGCTCGGTCGCCAGGGTCAGGCGGCGCCCATCCGCCACGGCCGCGCCGCGGGAGAGGGCGAGGGTCTCGCCGGAGGGCAGTACGACGCGGAGGCCCCGCACGTGGCGGCGCATGGCCCCGTAGCGGTAGCTCCGGGCGCCCGACGCGTTGCAGGCCACCATGCCGCCGACGGTCGCCGAGGTCTCGGTGGGGTCGCAGGGGAAGAAGACGGGATCGGCCCCGCGGAGGCGCCTGAGGGCGGCCAGGGACGCGTCGTCCCAGCCCGCGGTGTCGAACGCCCGCTTGGCCAAGGCGTTCCTGAGGTCCTGGAGCACTACGCCCGGCTGCACGCGCACGGAGAAGCCGCCCTCAGCGTCGCCGGAGACACCGAGCACCCGGTTCATGCGCTGAAGCGACATCACGTGGCCGCCGTCCGGCACACAGCCGGCGGCGAGGCCCGTGCGGGCCCCCTGCACCGTCACCGGCACCGGAGCACCGGGGGCCGACGCGAGCTCCCGGAACACCTGCCGGACCTCGGCCTCGTCGGCCGGCTGCGAGATCGTCTCGGCACGGCCCTGCGTGCGCGACTCGTCGCGCAGGAAGCCGGCGAGGGTCTCGTCGACGGGTCTGATCAGCGCCATGGGCACGGCCTTTCTCGCTCGGCGGAACCGTCCGTGGGGATAGAGCGTACGTCGCCCACGTTGCCCCGGCGTTACGCGGCGGGAACAACGGCGCTTCCCACGGGACGCGTCCCCGCGAGACGAATCGCGCCGAGTACCCCATAATGGGGTGATCCCAAGGGAGAGAAACCGAGAGAGGGGTCTTCATGCAGGCTCTGGAAGAGCGCATCCGCCGTGACGGGATCGTCCGCGAGGGCAACATCCTCAAGGTCGACAACTTCCTCAACCACCAGTGCGACACCGCCCTCTACGACGAGCTCGGGGCCGAATGGGCGCGGCTCTTCGCCGGGCGCCCCGTGGACAAGATCCTGACCATCGAGTCCTCGGGCATCGGCCTCGCCTGCGTGGCGGCGCGCCACTTCGGCAACGTGCCGGTGGTCTTTGCCCGCAAGACCGAGTCGCTCAACCTCGACGGCAGCCAGTACCGCAGCCACATCGTGAGCTACACCAAGAAGCGCGAGTACGACGTCATCGTCGCCAAGCGCTTCATCCAGGAGGGCGAGCACATGCTCATCATCGACGACTTCCTGGCCATGGGCTGCGCCCTGAACGGCCTGCTCGAGATCTGCGAGGACGCCGGCGCTGTGGTGGAGGGCATCGGCATCGCCATCGAGAAGGGCTTCCAGCCCGGCGGCAAGAGCCTCCGCGAGCGCGGCTACAACCTGAAGTCGCTGGCCGTCGTGAGCTCCATGGACCCGGAGACCGGCGCCATCGAGTTCGCCTAGGGCGAGACGGGCGGGACGGCCCCGGCGTCTTCGGACGTCGGGGCCTTTTCCATGGGCCGAAGCCGCCCCTGCCGCGCCACAGTGGCGCGTCCCGCCAGAAAAGGGCCTTGGGGCCGAAGCCGCTACTCCCCCACCTCGACGAGCTCGATGTCGAAGTTCAGGGGCTTGCCGGCCAGGTCGTGGTTGGCGTCCACGGTCACGGCCTCCTCGGTGATGGAGGTCACGACGGCCGGGATGGGCTGGCCCATGGGGCCCTGGAGGAAGATGCGGTCGCCCTCGGAGAGCTGGTCCAGGTTGGGCACCTGGTCCACCGGGAAGCTCACCACGAGCTCCTCGCGGGGCTCGCCGTAGGCGTCGGCGGGCTCCAGGTGGGCGGTCCTCTTCTCACCCACCTCCATGTCCACGACGGCCTTGTCGAAGCCCGGGATCATCTGCCCGGCGCCGACGGTGAACTCCAGGGGCTCGCCGCGGTCGTAGGAGCTGTCGAACTGCGTGCCGTCGTCAAGGGTGCCGCGGTAGTGGACCTTGACCTTCTTGCCGGTGTTGTCTGCCATGGTGTCCCCCTTCTGGGAAGGTTCCTCTCGTACCAGCTGGTGCCTACCCGCCCGCGGCTCCCCCAAGCGTCAGGCGCCCACACTCCACGGATACCGGGCCGGCCGGCCCCTAGCGGCGGGCCTTGAGCGAGGCGAAGAGCCGAGGGTCGGCGCCCTTGACGAGGGAGATGACCCGGCCCTCGAGCATGGCCATGGAGGCGTCCTTGCGGCGGATGGGCACGAGCATGGCCCGCATCATGGCGCTCCGGGGCTGGGCGAGCTCCACGGCCATCTGGGCGCGCGGCGTGGAGATCATGGCCTCGATCTGGGCGCGCTTCTCCTCACGCGGGAGCGTGCAGGCGTCGTTGCAGACGTTCTCGATGCAGCCCACGAGGCGCTCGATGTAGCGGCGCTGCACCATCTCCACCGACGACGGGTCGGCCGAGAGGCCCCAGTGGTCGTAGAGGTCGAGCATCCAGCCGTGCTCCTCCTCGCGCTTCTCGTACATGCCGGGGCGCCAGCGGGCGGTCTCGCTCTCCGCACGGCTGCGGCCGAAGTGGTAGAAGCACTCGCCCATGACGCCCACGCGCCCGACGTCGCGGATGTAGTCGAGCACGAAGGGGAAGTCGTCCCAGAACGTGGGCCTGAAGCGCAGGCCCATCTCCTCGATGCGGCTCCTCAGGAACAGCTTGTTCCAGGGCACGTACAGGAGGTTCTGGTCGAAGAGGCGGAAGGCCTGGGAGCGGAACTCGGACCGGGTGGCGAAGACCTGCCCGTCCACGCGCTTGGCCTCGGTGAGGTGCTCGCCGCCGTTGCCGTAGAAGGTCTCGATGTAGAAGCCGGCCACCACGAGCTCGAGGTCGTTGGCCTCGGCGAAGGCAACCTCGCGCTCCAACATGGCCGACTCGACCCAGTCGTCGCCGTCGAGAAAGTGGATGTAGCGGCCCCGGGCGCGGTCGAGGGCGGTGTTGCGCGCCGCCGCGGCACCGTGGTTCTCGGTGTGGATGACCTCGATGCGCCAGTCCCGGGAGGCCAGGCGGTCGAGGATCTGGCCGGTGCGGTCGGTGGAGCCGTCGTCCACGACGATGAGCTCCCAGTCCCGCAGGGTCTGGTTCTGCACCGACTCCACGGCCCGGGCCACGTAGGCCTCGATGTTGTACGCAGGCATGATGAGCGTGACGGCGGGCGGCTTGGGAGACATAGGGCTGGAACCCCCTGACGGGTCGTGTGGTCAGAGGTAAATGTAGCAGCGTCACAATATAAGATTTAAAACGAGACGCGCCACCACACACCCGTCACCGAGCCTTCAGCAAACACCCACAGAGTCATCCGCGGAGCGTGCCCACGAGGACGCCGAGGGCCGCGCGGTCCACCCCGTCGCCCGCCATGGGGCAGGGCTCGGGCTCGGCGGCCGAGACGCCGGTCCCCGCGAGGGAGTCCGGCAGGTCCATGAGCTGCCCGGTGTCCATGTCGGTCCTGAGGGAGGAGAGGAGCTCCGGCCCGGCCTGGGCCGCCCCCTGGATGCCGCCGGCCACCGCGCGCTCGAAGAGCGACCAGCCCTCGCCGTCGAGCTCCACCACGTGGGAGACCGCGAGGCCCGTGGCCGCCGAGACCGGGGCCACGCAGGCGCCCTCGCCCCGGGCGGCGAAGAGGTCGGCGAGGGTGGTGGCCGCGCCGCCCGCCGTCACGGCGAGGTCGGTGGGGAGCGTGACCCGGTGGCTGTCCTTGGCCGTGTGGTCGACGCAGAGGAGCTCGGCCCCCTGGAGGGCCGGGGCGTCGGCGCGGACGTCGTCCACCGTGAGGACGAGGAACGTCTCGACGTCGGCGCCGGTGGGCTCGGAGCCCTCGGGGACCGCGAGGGCGTTGTCCCGGGACGCCACGGCCTCCTGCAGGACCCCGTCGCCCAGCGTGGAGGCGTTGGTCTCGTTGGCGAGGTGCCAGAGGGCCGGCAGGCCTGCGAGGAGGGCGCAGCCGATGGCGACGAGCACCGCCACCGCGACGGCGGTGCGGTGCCTGCCGGGCTTGGGGACGTCGGGTCGCTCGTACACGGCTGCCTCCTCGGATACGCGCCCCGGGACCCGGGGCCTTGGGTCAGAACACGAACCCGCTGGCGTTGACGCAGAGGCCGCAGACCACGGCCACGACGTAGAGCACGGCCACGATGGCCAGGTTCGACCGGAGCGGGCGGTTGGCCCTGAAGAGCACGAGCAGGCCCACGCCGGCACCCACGAGCAGGCCGCTGATCATGGCGCCGGAGCCCAGGGCCCCCTCGAGGAAGAGCTCGCTGATGAGGACGGAGGCGGCGCAGTTGGGGATGAGGCCCACGAGGCCGGCGTAGAAGACGGCCTGGCCGGGGTGGGCGAGCATGAAGGCGGCGAAGACGTCGGTGCCCACGGCCTCGATGACCACCTCGAGCACGAGGGTGATGACGAAGATGAACGCGGTCACCTGCACCGTGTGGACGAGGGCGCTCCGCCAGATGGAGCCGTGGCCGTGGGAGTGGGAATGGGGGTGCCCCTCGGCGCCGTGGCCGTGGCCGCAGGCCCCGTGACCGTCCCCGTCGTGGCAGCACCCGTGGCCGCGGGCCTCGGCCGGGAGCTCGTGGCCGCAGGACGGGCAGCACCCGCCGTGGGCCTCGGCCTCGGCGAGGTCGCCGTCGTCCTCGTAGACGCGCTCGGCGAGGCCCTCGACGTCGCCGCAGCCGCAGTGGTCGCGCTCGCACAGCTCGTGGATGCGCAGGGCGTTGGAGGTGGGTATGCGCAGCACGCGCACGGCGAGGTCCACGAGGAGGCCGGCCACCATGCCCACGGCCACCTTGAAGGCGAGGATGGCGGCGATCTGCGACACGGGCGCCCCGTTGGCCACGAAGACCGGCAGCATCTCGTCGGACGTGGACAGGATCACCGCCACGAGCGTGCCCACGGTCACCACGCGGGCGCTGTAGAGCGTGGCGCCCATGGCCGAGAAGCCGCACTGCGGCAGGGCCCCCAGGAGCGCGCCCACCACGGGCCCGGCCTTGCCGGCCCTGAGGATGACGCGCTCCGAGAACCCCGCCGCCCCGTGCTCCAGGGCCTCCATGGCCAGGTAGGTGACAAAGAGGAACGGGACGAGGACCAACGTGTCCTCGACGCTGTGCTCGAGCGAGTGCCCGAGCAGGTGCCAGAGACCCTCTTCCATACCGTTAGATCACATCCCGTTCTGATCGGAGGTTTCGGACCGGCGCCCTACTCGCCGTCCTTGCCGAAGGTGTCGCGGTCGGGCGCGATGGCCTTCATACCCTCGATCACCATCGCGAACAGCTCGTCGAGCTCCAAGCCGTTGATCTCGGCGCCGCGGCGGATGTCGTCGCGGTTGCAGCCCGCCGCGAAGCTCTTGGTCTTGAACTTCTTCTTGAGCGACTTCACGTTGAAGTCCATGACGCTCTTGGACGGGCGCATGGCCACGGCCGCCGTCACGAGGCCCGAGAGCTCGTCGCAGGCGTAGAGCATCTTCTCCATCTTGAGCTCGGGCGCGGGGAGCTCCGGGTTGAGGTCGGACTGGTGGGTCTGGATGGACTTGGCCAGCTCCGGCGAGGCCCCGGCCTCCTCGAGCAGGCGCGCCGTCTCCACGGTGTGCAGGTCGGGGTCGAACATCTCCCAGTCGAGGTCGTGGAGGAGCCCCACCTGGGTCCAGAAGTCCACGTTCTCCGGGTCGTACTCGGCGGCGAAGTGGCCCATGAGGCCGCCGACGGTCTCACCGTGCTGGACGTGGAAGGGGTCCTTGTTGTAGGTGGTGAGAAGGTCGTGGGCCTGCTCGTAGGTGAGCCCGCTCTCAAGGTTGGCCATGGCCGGTCCTCTCTCTCGCTCGCGGCCCGCAGCCGGGCCTACGAATGAACGTCGCGCCGACGTGCGGCGCCTGTCCTCGCAACCCAGGTGCTGTGCCACGGCCCGGGCCGCGCCACTCCCCTACCAGGTGACAAGTGCTGATGGGGGGTATTGTACCTCAACAAAGGTCAAACCCTCGGGGGGCGCCGTGGGGCCCGCCGCCTCGCGGTCGCATGCGGCCAGGACGTCGGCCACCCAGGACTCGGGCCTGCGGCCGGCGCCCACCTCCACGAGGGTGCCCACGACGATGCGCACCATGTTGTGGAGGAACGCGTTGGCCGCCACGTCCACGCACACGAGCTCCTCGCCGGCCTCCACCTGGCGCGAGACCGCGCACCCGGTGAGGCAGCGGAAGGTGCGCCGCCCCTCGGCCGACGACTTCTTGCAGAAGCTTCTGAAGTCGTGCTCGCCCACGAGGGCGCGGGCCGCGCGGTCCATGGCGCCCACGTCGAGCCCGTCGCGGAGCCACCAGACGTGGTCCGCCAGCAGCACCGGCTGGGGCCCGCACTTGATGCGGTAGCGGTAGCGGCGCCCTAGCGCGTCGAAGCGCGCCGAGAAGCCCGGCGCCGCGCGCCAGGCCCCCATGACCGAGATGTCCGGCGGCGTGAGGGCCGTGAGCGACCAGAGCAGGCGCCGGGCGGTGAGGCCCTCCCACTCCCCGCGCGTCACCGGCAGCGAGACGTGCTGGGCGACGGCCGAGACGCCGGCGTCCGTGCGCCCGGCGCAGGCGATCTCCACGGGCCTGCGGAGCAGGGTCTCCAGGGCGCGCACGAGCTCGCCCGCCACGGTGCGTTGCCCGTCCTGGGCTGCGAAGCCCGAGAAGCCGGCGCCCCGGTACCCCACCTTGAGCACGAGGGTCCCCGCGTCGGGGGCGCCCGTCGAGGTCGCGTCTGTCACGGCAGTCTCCTTCCTACAGGGCACAGCATAGGCACACGAGGGCCACCGCCGCCACCGCGCAGGCGACGTCGGCGGCCGAGAGGGGCCGGCGCACGGGGGTCCGGGGGCCGTAGCCCCAACAGCGGTCGGCCATGGCGCGGGCGCTCTCGTCGGCGCGGCGGAACAGGGCCACCACGAGCGGTGCCAGCACGAGGCGCCAGCGGGCGAGCCGGGCCACGGGGCCTCCGCCGTCGAGCATGACGCCGCGGGCCCGCTGGGCGTCGCGCACGCGCACGAGCTCCTCGGCGCAGAGCGGCACGAACCGGAGCACGAGCGAGGCCACCATGGCCCAGGAGTCCACGGGGGCGCCCAGGCGCCCGAGGGGCGAGAGCGCCCGGGAGAGGGCGTCCACGGTGGCCTGCGAGGGCGTCGTGGCCGTGTAGACGAGGGCCCAGGCCACGAGGGCCACGATGCGCAGCACGGCGGTGACGCCCCGCACGAGGCCCGGGAGGCTCACCCCCACGGTGCCGAGCAGCGCCACGTCGCCGGTGCCGTCGGCCACGAGGGCGTTGGCGGCCAGGGCCAGGGCGAGGACGACGGCCGTCGGGGCCACGGCCTCCCCGACCCGGCGCCAGGCGACCCCGGCGACGCGGGCGCACACCGCGGCCCCGGCCACCAGGGCGAGGACAACGGCGGGCGACGGGGCGGCGAAGGCGGCCACGGTGACGGCGAGGAGCCAGAGGATCTTAGGGCCGGCGGAGAGCCGCTGGAGCGGCCCGTCCAGACCGAGGTAGGCCCCGGGGACGGTGCGGATCACAGGAGCCCCGCCTCCCTCGCCACCGCGAGCTCCAGGGGGAGCCTCACGCCGGCCGCCTCGAAGGCGCCGGAGGACGGCCCCTGGGCGGCCGGGCCCTCCCACACCGTGCGGCCCCCGGCCACGAGGGCGAGGCGGTCGGCCACGGGGAGCCACTCCCCCACGTCGTGGCTGACCACGCACACGGCCGCGCCCCCGTCGGCGAGGGAGCGCGCCACGGCGTGCACGGCGGCGCGGCCCGGGCCGTCGAGGCCCACCGTGGGCTCGTCGAGGATGTAGGCGCCGGACGGACGGGCGACCACGGCGGCTAGGGCCGCGCGCCGCCGCTGGCCGCCCGAGAGGCACCAGGTGGGGCGGTCCCAGAGGGACTCGTCGAGCCCCACGGCGGCCAGGGCCGCGGCGGCCCTCCCGCGGGCCCCGGCCGGGTCGCACGGGGGCAGGGACGGCCCCATCATGACGTCCGCGAGCACGGAGTCGGCGAGGGTCTGGTCCTCGGGGCGCTGGAAGGCGATGCCCACGGCGCCGGCCCGCACGGGGGCGCCGTCGAGGGTGGCCGAGCCGGAGTCGGGCCCGAGGAGGCCCGCCGCCACGCGGGCGGCCGTGGTCTTGCCGCTGCCGGAGACGCCGGCCACGAGCGTCACGGCGCCCCGGGGCACGGCGAGGGAGAGGCCGGCGAGCACGGGGCCCGAGGGGGCCGACACGGAGACGCCCTCGAGCACGAGCCCGCCCGCGGCACCGGACGCCGTGGCGGGGCCTGAGGCCGGGCGCCGGCCGATGCCGCCCGCCGCTGCCGGGCCGAGGGCACGCGCGAGGGCGGCGGGGTCCGCCAGGAGCGAGAGCGGCAGGTCGGAGAGCACGAGGTCGCGCGCCCACGCCGCGGGGACGGACTCCCCCATGCCGGCCTCGGCCACGAGGTCGAGGTCGCAGAAGAAGTCCCGGGGGCTCCCCTGCCAGGCGACGCGGCCGCGGGCCATGACGGCCACCGACGTCGCCGACGCCACGTCGAGCACGTCGTGGGTGGCCCGCACGCGGCCGCAGGACGCCAGGGGCCCCTCCCCGAGGAGCGCCCGCACGCCGGCCCGCGCCCCCTCGTCGAGCTCGCCGCCCACCTCGTCGAGGGCGAGGTACGGGGGCTCCATGGCAAGCGCCGACGCGAGGGCGAGCCGCTGGGCCTGGCCACCGGAGAGCTCCGAGCACGGCTGCGCCGCGCGGTCCGCGAGCCCGACGGAGCCGAGGGCCCACGCGACGCGGCGCGCGACCTCCTCCGGGGCGAGCCCGAGGTTCCGGGGGCCGAAGGCCGCGTCCTCGCCCACCGTGGAGCCGAGGATGCGCGACTCCGGGTCCTGGGAGACGAGGCCCACGGCCCGGGCGGCCCCGAGGCGCGACGACCGGCCTGCCCCGACGGTCGCACCGTCGACCACGACCTCCCCGCGCCTCGGGGCGAGGCCGCCGTTCAGCGCCGAGAGGAGCGTGCTCTTGCCGGAGCCGTTGCGCCCCACGAGGCAGAGGTCCTCGCCCGGCCGCGCGGCCAGGGTGGCGTCCTCCACCGCCCAGGCCGCGTCCTCGCCGTAGGCGAGCCAGACGGCCCGTGTCTCGAGCATGCTCCCTCCCCTCTCCGTCGGGCGGTCAAAAAACGGGGCCCCGAAGTAACCTTCGAGGCCCCGTTGGTCTGTCGCTGCCGCAGGGGCGCCTACTCGGCGTCCTCGGCCTTCTCGGCGACCGGCTCCACCTTGGTGGGGGCGGCGGCCTTCTTCACCGGCTCGTTGACGAGCTCGATGATGGCGATCTCGGCGTTGTCGCCCTTGCGGGGGCCGAGCTTCATGATGCGGGTGTAGCCGCCGTTGCGGTCGGCCCACATGCCCTGCTCGGCCTTCTCGAAGACCTCGCGCACGATCTCCTTGTCGCCCACGGCGGCGATGGCGAGACGGCGGGAGTGCAGGTCGCCCTTCTTGGCCCACGTGATGACGCGGTCCACGTTGCCGCGGATGGCCTTCGCGCGGGGGAGCGTGGTCTTGATGCGGTCGTTGGCAAGCAGCGCCGCGACCAGGCTCTTCTTCATGGCCTTGGTATGGCTGGCATCGGTGCCGAGCTTCATACCGCGCTTCTTCTGGTGCCTCATGTTGCGTTACTCCTAAAAGTTCAGTGTCGTCGACGTCAGGCCTTGAGGCCGAGGCCCATGGACTCGAGCTTGTCCTTGACCTCCTCGATGGACTTCACGCCGAAGTTGCGAATGTTGAGCAGGTCGTTCTCGGAGAAGTCCACGAGCTGGCGCACGGAGTGGATGCCGGCGCGCTTGAGGCAGTTGTAGGAGCGGACCGAAAGGTCGAGCCCCTCGATGGCCTTGTCAAGCTCGCTGTTGTCGTCCTCCTCACCGGTGGCGAAGATGGAGACCTCCTCCTCGTCCTCGCCCTCCTCGTCCAGCGACATGAAGGCGCTCATGTGCTGGTTGATGATGTTGGCGGCGTCGACCACGGCCTCGCGGGGAGTCATGGCGCCGTTGGTCTCGATCTCGAGGACGAGGCGGTCGAAGTCGGTGTGCTGCCCCACGCGGCAGGGCTCGACGGTCTTGGCGCAGCGGCGCACCGGCGAGTAGAGGGAGTCGACGTGGATGACGCCGATGGCGTCGTTGTCGCCCTCGTTGCTCTCGCCGGACACGTAGCCGCGGCCGCAGCCCACGTACATGGTCATCTTGAGGTGCGCACCCTCGGCGAGGTGGCAGATGACCAGCTCGGGGTTGACCAGCTCGAAGCCGGCGGGGACGGAGAAGTCGGCGCCGGAGACGGTGGCGGGACCGTCGATGTTGACCTCGCACTCGGCGGTGTCGACGGAGCCGGTGCGCTGGAAGACGAGGCGCTTCACGTTGAGCACGATGTCAGTGACGTCCTCGTAGACGCCCTCGACGGTGGTGAACTCGTGCTGCACGCCGTCGATGCGGATGGCCTGGACGGCCGCCCCCTCCAGGGAGGAGAGGAGCACGCGGCGAATGGAGTTGCCCAGCGTGTCGCCGAAGCCGCGCTCGAGCGGCTCCACGGTCACGCGGGCGACGTCGCCCTTGACCTCTTCCACCGACACCTGCGGTCGGATGAACTCGGACATGTATACCTCCAACCGGGGTGACGGGCTACTTGGAGTAGAGCTCGACGATGAGCTGGGCGTTGATGTCGAGGTCGATCTGGTCGCGGGAGGGCACCTGGAGCACCTTGCCCGAGAGCTTCTCGATGTCGACCTCGAGCCACGACGGGACAGCCATGTGCTCGGAGGCGATGATGGCCTCCTTGATGGGAAGGAGGTCGGAGTACTTGGGGGCGACGGACACGACGTCGCCGCCCTTCACGCGGTAGGAGGGGATGTCCACGCGGTGGCCGTTCACCTGGATGTGGCCGTGGCGGACGGTCTGGCGGGCCTCCTTGCGGGTGCGGGCGAAGCCGAGGCGGAAGACGACGTTGTCGAGGCGGGTCTCCAGGATCGACATCAGGTTGTCGCCCGTGATGCCCTCGACCTTGAGGGCCTGCTCGTAGTAGCCGTGGAACTGCTTCTCGAGGACGCCGTAGATGAACTTGGCCTTCTGCTTCTCGCGGAGCTGACGGCCGTACTCGCTCTCCTGGCGACGCTGGCGCTTGGGCTGACGGTTGGACTTCTTGTTGATGCCCATGACAATGGGGTCGATGTCGAGAGCCCTGCACCGCTTCAGGACAGGAGTCCTATCAACTGCCATGCTTGTATTCCTTCCTGATCCTGATTACATGCGACGACGCTTGCACGGACGGCAACCGTTGTGCGGGATGGGGGTCTTGTCCTGGATGCTCGAGACCTCGAGGCCGGCGGCCTGGAGGGAGCGGATGGCGGTCTCGCGGCCGGAGCCGGGGCCCTTGGTGAACACGGCGACCTTGTGCATGCCGTGCTCCATGGCCGTCTTGGCGCAGGCCTCGGCGGCCATCTGGGCGGCGAAGGGGGTCGACTTGCGGGAGCCCTTGAAGCCCACGGTGCCGGCGGACTGCCAGGCGATCACGTTGCCCTGGGGGTCGGTGATGCTGATGATCGTGTTGTTGAAGGTGCTCTTGATGTGGGCCTGGCCCACAGCGATGTTCTTGCGCTCGGCACGACGGATGCGCGTCTGCTTCACGTTCTTCTTCTGAGCCATGTCTCTCCCTTAGCCCCTCTTCTTGGCACCGATCTGACGCTTCTTGCCCTTGCGGGTGCGAGCGTTGGTGTGGGTGCGCTGGCCGCGGACGGGCAGGCCCTTGCGGTGACGGAGGCCGCGGTAGCAGCCGATCTCCATCAGGCGGGCGATGTTGGTGCGGGTCTCGCGACGGAGGTCGCCCTCGACCGTGAGGTTCTGGTCGATGTAGTCGCGCATCTTGGAGACCTCGTCCTCGGTGAGGTCGCGGACGCGGGTGTCGGGATTCACGCCGGTGGCGGCGCAGATCTTCTCAGCGGTGGTGCGGCCGATGCCGTAGATATAGGTAAGACCGATCTCCACGCGCTTCTCGCGCGGGAGGTCGACGCCGTTGATACGGGCCAACTTGAAGCTCCTCTCGATTCTTTAACCCTGGCGCTGCTTGTGACGGGGGTTCTCGCAGATGACGAGGACCTTGCCGTGGCGCCTGATGATCTTGCACTTGTCGCACATCTTCTTGACGGAAGGACGTACCTTCATCTGTCATCCTTTCAAGTTGCGCTTGCTATATCTTCGCCCAGCCGCTGGCGTAAGTTTCTGCGGTTGGAATGCGAGGGCGTCGCCCTCCTATTTGTAGCGGTAGGTGATGCGCCCGCGGGTGAGGTCGTAGGGGGAGATCTCTACGACCACACGGTCGCCCGGGAGGATGCGGATGTAGTTCATCCGGATCTTGCCGGAGATCGTGCACAGGATGGTGTGACCGTTCTCAAGCTCGACGTTGAACATGGCATTGGGCAGGGGCTCGATGACCTTGCCCTCGAGCTCGATCGCGTCCTGTTTACTCACGTGGCAACCTTTCTCCACACGTTACGGCGATTTTCCAGTGTATCCGATGGTCCCCCACCCGTCCACGAGCACGACGGAGCAGGACCCCGTGACGGCGGTCCTGCACACAGGATGACCACGCTTGGCGTCAGTTCTGACCGCCCTCCATCGGGCACCAGGGACCCTGGTCGTCCTCGGTGAGGATGACCGGGCCGTCCTCGGTGATGGCGACGGTGTTCTCGTAGTGGGCCGCGCAGCCGCCGTCAGCGGTGACGACGGTCCACCGGTTGGGCATGACGCGGGAGGCGTAGTCGCGCTCCACGATCATGGGCTCGATGGCGATGACCATGCCGGCCTGGAGCTTGACACCCCGGCCGTGGTGCCCGTAGTTGGGGACGCTCGGCTCCTCGTGCATCTCGTGGCCCACGCCGTGGCCCACGTAGTCGCGGATGACCCCGAAGCCGTGGCGCTCGGCGTGCTCCTGCACGGCGTGGCCGATGTCGCCGAGGCGGTTGCCCGGGACGGCCTGCTTGATGGCGAGCTTGAGGCAGTCGCGGGTGACCTCGCAGAGCTCCTTGTGGGAGGGGGTGGGCGTACCGCAGTAGAACGTCCAGGCGTTGTCCCCCACCCAGCCGTTGAGGACGGCGCCGGTGTCGATGGACACGATGTCGCCGTCCTCGAGGATCACGTCCGCGGACGGGATGCCGTGGACGATCTCGTCGTTGATGGAGCAGCAGATGGAGGCCGGGAAGCCGCCGTAGCCCTTGAACGCGGGCACGCCGCCGTGCATGCGGATGATGCCCTCGGCCACGCGGTCGAGCTCGAGCGTGGAGACGCCGGGCACGATGCGCGCACCCACGCGGCGGAGCGCCGTCTTGGAGAGGGCGCCCGCGTTCTTCATCTGCTCGATCTCTTCGGGGAGCTTGATCTTGATCATGGGGGATCAGCGTCCTTTACAGGCCCAGGAGGGTCTTGACGTCGGCGTAGACCTCGTCCTGGGAGCGGTCGCCGTCCACCTCGCGAAGCAGGCCCTTGTCGCGGTAGTAGCCCACGAGCGGTGCCGTGGACTCCTCGTAGACGTCGAGGCGCTGCTTGATGGTCTCGGGCTTGTCGTCGTCGCGCTGGTACATCTCGCCGCCGTCGCGCGGGCAGGTCTCGTCCGCGGCGGTGCCGGTGTAGCCGCAGGTGCGGCAGGTACGCCTCGAGCTCAGGCGCTCAACGATGACCTCGGGCTCCACGGAGACGAGGAGCGCGGCGTCGAGGCTGACGCCCATCCCGGCGAGCTCCGCGTCGAGGGACTCGGCCTGGGAGGTGTTGCGGGGAAAGCCGTCGAGGATGAAGCCCGCGGCGGCCTCGGGGGTGCCCAGGCGCTCCTTGACAAGGCCGATGACCACGGAGTCCGGCACGAGCTTGCCGGCGTCCATATAGCCCTTGGCCTCCTTGCCGAGCTCCGTGCCGGCCTTGACGGCGGCGCGGAGCAGGTCGCCCGTGGAGATGTGGTCGAAGCCGAACTCCTCCACGAGCTTCTGGGCCTGGGTGCCCTTGCCGGCGCCGGGCGCCCCGAGAAGAACGATGTTCATGGTGTCTCCTTACGTTGGGGCGCTCCGGCGCCGGGATGTGGCATCTAGCGGATGAACAGGCCCTCGTAGTCGTGGGTCTTCAGCTGGCTCTCCACCTGGGTGAGGGTGTCGAGGGCGACGCCCACCATGATGAGGATGGAGGTGCCGCCGAAGGCCTGGATGAGGGTGTTCGACGTGAACGTGAACAGGATCGAGGGGGCGACCGCGATCACGGCCAGGAAGAGCGCGCCCGGCAGGGTGATGTGATCGAGGACGCCCTTGATGTAGGCGGCCGTGGCGGCGCCGGGGCGCACGCCGGGGATGTAGCCGCCCTGCTTGCGGAGCTGGTCGGCCGTCTCCTCCGGGTTGAACACCATGGAGGTGTAGAAGTACGCGAAGGCGACGATGAGCAGCACCGACAGGATCCAGTTGAGCCAACCGGCCGAGACCGCGTTGGCGAAGACCTGCATCCAGCCCACCGTGGGGAAAAACACGGCGATCTGGGCCGGGAAGTACAGGATGGCCGAGGCGAAGATGATGGGGATGACGCCGGCGGTGTTCACCTTGACCGGGAGGTAGGTGGACTGGCCGCCCATCACGCGACGGCCCTGTACACGCTTGGCGTAGGACACCGGGATGCGGCGCTGGCCGCGCTCGATGTAGATGATGAACGGGATGACGGCCAGGATCACCAGCACCACGAGCACGGTCATGAGGGCGCCGTTGTCGCCCTGGGAGACCGAGCTGAAGATGGCCGCGGGAAGGCCGGCCATGATGTTGGCGAAGATGATGAGCGACATGCCGTTGCCCACACCGCGCTGGGTGATGACCTCGCCGAGCCACATGATGATCATGGCGCCGGCCAGCATGGTGACGACCACCATGACGTCCATGAGCCACTCGGGGGCGGGGATGCCCGTGAAGTTGATGCCGTAGGCGTCGCTCTTGAACAGGAAGAGGTAGCCCACCGCGTTGAGCAGCGCGAGCCCCACGGTGATGTAGCGGGTGTACTGAGTGATCTTGCGCTGACCGGCATCGCCCTCCTTGGCGAGCTCGCCGAGGGAGGGAATCACGGCCTGGAGCATCTGCATGATGATCTGGGCCGTGATGTAGGGCATGATGCCGAGGCTGAAGACCGACACGCGGGCGAGCGCGCCGCCACTGAACAGGTTCAGGAGGGCGAGCGCGCTCTGATCGCCGAGTGCGGTCTGGAATTGGTTGAGCATGCCCTCGAAGGGGATGCCCGGCACCGGCACGTAGGCGCCGATGCGGTACAGCACGAGGATGCCGATCGTCAGCAAGATCTTGTCACGGAGTTCCTTCACACGGAACGCGTTGGCAATACCTTTTAGCACGATTACTCGACCTTTCCTCCGGCTGCCTCGATCTTCTTCTGGGCAGAGGCGGACACCTTGTCGACCTTGACGGTGAGGGCCTTGGTGAGCTCGCCGTCGCCGAGGACCTTCACGGGCGTGGAGGCCTTCTTGATGATGCCCTTGGCCTCGAGGGAGGCGCCGTCCACCACGTCGCCGGCCTCGAACTTGGCCTCGAGGCGGTCGAGGTTGACGGGGGCGTACTCCACGCGGTTGGGGTTCTTGAAGCCGGGGAGCTTGGGCAGGCGCATGGCGAGCGGGTTCTGGCCGCCCTCGAAGCCGGCGCCCTTGCCGCCGCCGGAGCGGGAGAGCTGACCCTTGGTGCCGCGGCCGGCGGTGGTGCCGTGACCGGAGGAGTTGCCGCGACCGATGCGCTTGCGCTTCTTCTTGGCACCGTCTGCGGGACGGAGATCATTGAGCTGCATGGGGGTACTCCTAGTTCTCTTCCACTTCGACCAGGTGCTTGATCTTGAAGACCATGCCCCTGATGCTGGGGTTGTCGGGCTGCTCGACGACGTCGCCGATACGACGGAGGCCGAGGGCGCGGGCGGTACGCGTCTGGTCGCCCTTGACCTGGGTGACCGCGCTCCTGACGAGCTTGATCTTGAGGGTGTTGGCCATCGTTAGTTCTCCTTCGTGCCGAACATCTGGGCCACGGTGATGCCGCGACGCTCAGCGGTCTGCTCGGGGCTCTCAAGCTGCTTGAGGCCGTCGGCCGCCGCCTTGATGACGTTCATGGCGTTGGTGGTGCCGAGCGACTTCGACATGACGTTCTTGATGCCGGCGAGCTCGAACAGCGGGCGCACGGAGCCACCGGAGATGACACCGGTACCCTCGATGGCGGGCTGGATCAGCACGCGGCCGGCGCCGAAGTGGCCCATGACCTTGTGGGGGATGGAGCCCTCGTCGGTGACGGGCACGTGGAACATGTTCTTCTTGGCGTCGTCGACGGCCTTCTGGATGGCCAGGGGCACCTCGGCGGACTTGCCCATGCCGAGGCCGACGTTGCCCTTGCCGTCGCCCACGGCCACGAGGGCGACGAGGGAGAAGCGGCGGCCGCCCTTGACGACCTTGGACACACGGTGGATGAAGACGACGCGCTCCTGGAGATCGGAGGCGTCACGCTGCTTCGGGTTACGAGCCATCTGTCATACCTCCTAGAACTTCAGGCCCGCAGCGCGGGCACCATCGGCGAGGGCCTTGACGCGGCCATGGTAGATGCGGCCGCCACGGTCGAACGTGACGGTGGTGACGCCCTTGGCGAGCGCGCGCTCGCCGATGAGCTTGCCCACGATCTCGGCGGCCTCCTTGTTGGAGCCCAGCTTGCCGGTGGCGCGGAACTCGGGGTCGAGGGTGGAGCAGGTGCAGATGGTCTTGGCGTCGACGTCGTCGATCACCTGCGCGTAGATGTTGGCGTTGGTGCGGTGCACCGAGAGGCGCGGACGCTCCGCGGTTCCGGTGATCTTGCTGCGGACGCGACGCTCGCGGCGCTTGAGCCCGAGCTTCTTCGCCTTCTGCTTGTTCATGGAAACAGTCTCCTTCTATCACGCCGCCACCTGACGGGGTGGCGGACTTGAAAACCGGGCGCAGGCGCTACTTGGCGGCCTTACCGAGCTTGCGGCGCACGTGCTCGTCCTCGTAGCGGATGCCCTTGCCCTTGTAGGGCTCGGGGGGACGCTTGGCGCGGATCTCGGCGGCAACCTGGCCGACCTGCTCCTTGGAGATGCCCTTCACCACGATGTGGGTGTTGTCGGGGACCTCGAAGGAGATGTTCTCCGGGGCCGCCATGATGACGGGGTGGGAGTAGCCCAGGGAGAGGTCGAGGTCGCGGCCCTTGAGGGCGGCGCGGTAACCCACGCCGACCAGCTGCAGGCGCTTCTCGAAGCCCTGGGACACGCCCAGGACCATGTTGTGCACGAGGGTGCGGGAGAGACCCCACTGGGCGTTGGCCTCGCGGGTCTCGTTCTCGGGGGCGACGAGCACCTCGTCACCCTCGACCTTGAAGGACACCAGGGGCGAGAAGGTGCGGGTGAGCTCGCCCTTCGGGCCCTTGACGGTCACGGTGCTGTTGTCGACTGCCACGGTGACTCCGGCGGGAATCTGGACAGGCATCTTGCCGATACGGGACACGGTATCTCCTTTCAGTCCTGCCGGGTTACCACACGAAGGCGATGATCTCGCCGCCGACGCCGGCCTTGCGGGCGTCGCGGTCGCACATCATGCCACGGGAGGTGGAGATCACGGCAGTGCCGAGGCCGCCCAGCACGCGGGGCAGGTCGGCAGCGGAAGAGTACTTGCGCAGACCGGGCTTGGAGATGCGCTTGATGCCCTTGATGGTGCGGGCGCGCTTGGGCCCGTACTTGAGGGTGATGACGAGGGTCTTCTGGGGCTTGGTGTCGTTCACCACGTAGCCCTCGACGTAGCCCTCCTCCTGGAGCACACGGGCGATCTCGACGAGCACCTTGGTGGACGGCATGGCCACCTCGGCCTTGCCGACGGTGTTCGCGTTGCGGATGCGCGTGAGCATGTCGCTGATGGGGTCGTTCACGTTCATGCAGATTCTCCTTCGTTACGGATGAAACCACCACGATCGGTTCGTCGGCACCCGTGGCGCCGACGCCTTCTCGCGGGTCCTCCTCCGAGGTCCCCCAGCCTTACCAGCTGGCCTTGCGGACACCGGGGAGATCGCCCTTGTTCGCCAGCTCGCGCAGGCAGACACGGCACAGGCCGAACTTGCGGTACACCGAGTGCGGACGGCCGCACCGCTGGCAGCGGCGCTGCGTGCGCGTGGAGTACTTCGGCGTGCGCTGGGCCTTGACGATCATCGAAGTCTTAGCCACAAATCCTCCTTCATCAATGCGGCCCGGCAGCCGCCGGGCGACACATGGAAACCTGGTTTACTTGCCGTTCTTCTTGAACGGGAAGTTGAAGCCCTCGAGCAGGGCCTTGCCCTCCTCGTCGGTGGCGGCGGTGGTGACGATGGTGATGTCCATGCCGCGGGTGTGGTCGACCTTGTCGAAGTCGATCTCAGGGAAGATCGTCTGCTCGGTCACGCCGAGGGAGTAGTTGCCGCGGCCGTCGAAGCTCTTGACGGGGAGGCCGCGGAAGTCGCGGATGCGCGGGATGGCGATGTCGATGAGACGGTCGAGGAAGTCCCACATGCGGTCCTTGCGCAGGGTCACCTTGGCGCCGATGGGCATGCCGGCACGGAGGTGGAAGGTGGCGATGGACTTGCGGGCGCGGGTGACCATGGGCTGCTGGCCCGTGATGGTGCGGAGGTCGGCGACGGCGGCGTCGATGGCCTTGGCGTCGGTGGCGGCCTCGCCCACGCCCATGTTCACGACGATCTTCTCGATCTGCGGGACGGTCATGGGGTTGGTGTAGCCGAACTGCTCGATGAGCTTGGCGCGCACCTCGTCCTCGTACCTGGTCTTGAGGCGGGGGACGTACTTCTCTTCTGCCATGGTTCTCCTTCTGGGGTTTTAAGCGCGGGGCTGTCCTATGGCTCCGGGGTCCTCGCGCCCCCTGGTCATGGTCTTTGGCCAGGGGCCGGCACAGTGCAATTCAGAATCATAGGACAGAGTCAATGGCGGGCACGCGAGAATCGTGTCCGCCACACAATGAATCCGACAAAAACGGGCCCCGACGACCGTGTCGCCGGGGCCCGTTGTCAGGCGCTGGCCGGGTTCCTTAGAACTGGGCGCCGCACTTCTTGCAGACGCGGACCTTCTTGCCCTCGTCGTTCCAGTCGTGGCCCACGCGGGTGGCCTTGTCGCAGCTCGGGCAGACAAGCATCACGTTGGACACGTAGATGGGGGCCTCCTGGCTCACGATGCCGCCCTGGGGGTTGGCCTGGGTCGGGCGCATGGCCTTCTTGACCATGGCGACGCCCTCGACGACCACGCGGCCCTCGGAGGGCAGCGCACGCAGCACCTTGCCGCGGGCGCCCTTGTCCTTGCCGGAGATGACCTCGACGAGGTCGCCCTTCTTGACGTTCATCTTAGGCATATCGTCTGGACCTCCTACAGCGTCTCGGGTGCGAGCGAGACGATCTTCATGTACTTGCGGTCGCGCAGCTCGCGGGCGACGGGCCCGAAGATACGGGTGCCGACGGGGTTGCCGTCCTTGTC
The DNA here is from genome assembly GCF_943193035.1 of Caniella muris. Classification (NCBI taxonomy): domain Bacteria; kingdom Bacillati; phylum Actinomycetota; class Coriobacteriia; order Coriobacteriales; family Atopobiaceae; genus Caniella; species Caniella muris. The sequence goes on along the minus strand of NZ_CALPCK010000002.1, from coordinate 348,920 downwards.
GATCAGGACGCAGGCGTTCTGGTCGAAGCGGATGTAGCTGCCGTCCTTGCGGCGGGTCTCCTTGACGGTGCGCACGACGACGCAGCGGACGACGTCGCCCTTCTTCACCGAGCCACCGGGGGTGGCCTCCTGGACGGCGCACACGATGACGTCGGCGATGCCGGCGTAACGGCGCTTGGAGCCGCCCAGGACCTTGATGCACTTCACCTTGCGCGCGCCGCTGTTGTCAGCGACGTTGAGCACGGTCTCCATTTGAATCATAGTTCTATCCTCCGTACCGCCGGTTTCCAGAGGTGCGCCCACCAGTGCGACGCACGTGTGCCGGGGTTCTGATGGCGGTGGCTACTTGGCCTTCTCGACGATCTCCACGAGGCGCCAGCGCTTGGTCTTGGACAGGGGGCGGGTCTCCATGACCCTCACGGTGTCGCCGATGCCGCACTCGTTGTTCTCGTCGTGGGCGTGGAGCTTCTTGGTGACGTTCATCATCTTGCCGTACTTGGGGTGCGGCTTGCGCTCGGTGATCGACACCGTGATGGACTTGTCGCCGGAGATCGACGACACGACGCCGGTGCGGACCTTGCGCGAATTACGGGAATCGCTCATGTTTCTTCTCCCCTAGCGACTAGTTGGCGGCTTTGGCGGCCGCGATCTCGCGCGCGCGCATCTCGGTCTGGATTCGGGCGATGTCACGCTTGACGGTGGTCACCCGAGCGGTGTTGTCGAGCTGGCTCGTGGCCATCTGGAAGCGCAGGTTGAAGAGCTCGGCCCTGGCCTCCTCGAGCTTGGTGGACAGCTGCTCGTCGGTGAGCTCGCGAATCTCTTTGGCCTTCATACTGGTTAATCCTCCTCGGCCTGGTCGGCGCGGGAGACGATCTTGGTGCGGATGGGAAGCTTGTGCTGCGCCAGACGCAGGGCCTCCTTGGCAACCTCTTCGCTCACGCCGTCGATCTCGAACATGATGCGGCCGGGCTTGACGACGGCCACCCACTCCTCCGGGTTGCCCTTACCGGAACCCATGCGGGTCTCGGCGGGCTTCTTGGTGATGGGCTTGTCCGGGAAGATGGTGATCCAGACCTTGCCGCCACGCTTCATCTGGCGGGTCATGGCGATACGGGCGGCCTCGATCTGGCGGTTGGTGATCCAGTGGCACTCCTCGGCGCGGATGCCCCAGGAGCCGAAGTTGAGCTTGGTGCCGCCCTTGGCCTTGCCCTTCATGGAACCGCGCTGCACCTTGCGGTGGAGAACACGCTTGGGAGCCAGCATTAGTTGCCCCTCCTCTCGTTACGGCGACGGGGGCGGGACGGGCCCTCGAGCGCGGGGTTGGGCGCAGGCTGGCCCGGCAGCTTCTCGCCGAGGTAGATCCAGGTCTTCACGCCGCAGGCACCCATGATGGTGCGGGCAGTGGCCTCGGAGAAGTCGATCTTGGCGCGGAGGGTCTGCAGGGGCACGCGGCCCTCGCGGTACCACTCGCGGCGGCCCATCTCGGCGCCGCCGAGACGGCCGGAGCACTCGATGCGGATGCCCTTGGCGCCGGACTTGCGGGCGCTCTGGACGGCCTTGCGCATGGCGCGACGGAAGGCGATGCGCTGCTCGAGCTGCTCGGCGATGGACTGGGCGACCAGGCTGGCGTCGAGCTCGGGGCGCTTGACCTCGATGACGTCGACGGACACGCCGCCCTTCTCGGTGCCGGCGATCTTCTCGAGCTCGCGACGGAGGGCGTCGATCTCGGAGCCCTTCTTGCCGATGACGATGCCGGGGCGGGCGGTGTAGATGACCACCTTCACCTTGTTGCCGGCACGCTCGATGTCGACCCTGGAGAGGGCGGCACGCTCGAGGCGCTTCTTCAGGAACTTGCGGATCTTGAGGTCGTTGCCGACGTTGGCCGAGTAATCCTTATCGGCGTACCAGCGAGAACGCCAGTTCTCGGTGACGCCGAGACGGAATCCGGTGGGAGAAACCTTGTGACCCATGGATCTGTTACGCCTCCTTTCGGGGAGCGACGGTGACGGTGATGTGGCTGGTGCGCTTGTTGATGCGCGAGGCCGAGCCCTTGGCGCGGGGACGGATGCGCTTCAGGGTGGGGCCCTCGTCGACGTAGGTCTCGACGATCACGAGGTCGTCGGGACGGAAGCCCTTGTTCTGGTAGGCGTTGGCCACCGCGGAGCGGAGGACCTTCTCGACGTCGACCGCCACGGCACGCTCGGAGAAGCGGAGGATCTCCATGGCGCGCTCGACGGACTTGTTGCGGATCTGGTCGACGACCAGGCGCGCCTTGCGCGGCGCGACGCGCACGTACTTCGCGGTCGCGGACACGTGCGACGGATTAGTGGTGCTCTTTGCCATGCTTGTCTATCCCCTCTTTTAGGCCTTGTGTCCGCGGAAGGTGCGGGTGGGGGCAAACTCGCCGAGCTTGTGGCCCACCATGGACTCGGTGATGTACACGGGCACGTGCTTGCGGCCGTCGTGGACGGCGATGGTGTGGCCGACCATGTCGGGGAAGATGGTGGAGGCACGCGACCAGGTCTTGATGACCTCCTTGGTGCCGGCCTCGTTCTGCGCGACGACGCGCTGGAGGAGGCGGGTCTCCACGTACGGGCCCTTCTTGAGACTCCTGCTCATAGGTAATTGCTCCTGCTTCTCGCGACTGCGCTACTTCGTCTTGCGACGGCGGATGATGAGACGGTTCGAACCCTTCTTCGGGTCGCGGGTCTTGGCGCCCTTGGACGGCTTGCCCCAGGGAGAGACCGAGGGACGGCCGGAGGTGTGGTTCTTGCCCTCGCCGCCGCCGTGCGGGTGGTCGACCGGGTTCATGACCGTGCCGCGGACGGTGGGACGGATGCCCTTGTAGCGGTTGCGGCCGGCCTTGCCGATGCGGATGTTGGAGTGGTCGGCGTTGCCGACCTCGCCCACGGTGGCGCGGCAGGTGACCAGCACGCGGCGCATCTCGGAGGACGGCATGCGCAGGATGGCGTACTTGCCCTCCTTGCCCATGAGCTGCACCGAGGTGCCGGCGGAACGGGCGATGGCAGCGCCCTTGCCGGGCTGGAACTCGATGGCGTGGACCAGGGTGCCGACGGGAATCTCGGACAGCGGCAGGGCGTTGCCGGGCTTGATGTCGGCGCCGGGGCCGGAGATGACGGTGTCGCCCACCTTGAGGCCCTTGGGGGCCAGGATGTAGGCCTTGGCGCCGTCGACGTAGTGCAGCAGGGCGATGCGGGCCGAGCGGTTGGGGTCGTACTCGATCGTGGCGACCTTGGCGGGCACGCCGTCCTTGTTGCGCTTGAAGTCGATGCGACGGTACTTGCGCTTGACGCGGCCGCCCTGGTGACGGGTGGTGATGCGGCCGTTGTTGTTGCGACCGGCCTTCTTGGGCAGGGGCTCGAGAAGCGACTTCTCGGGCGTGGTGCAGGTGATCTCGGAGAAGTCCGAGACCGTCTGCCAACGCCTGCCCGCGCTGGTCGGCTTGAGATGCTTGACTCCCATGGTGATGTTCCCTTTCGAATATGTCCGATGGCCGCCCCGGCCAGGGATCGGCTTTACGCCGGGACCGGGACGACGCCGGATTACCACGGTACCGCGCGTATCCATTGCGGCACCGACCCGGACCCGCGACGGGGCCCGGGCCTCATCAGAGGACTACTCTGCGACCTGCTGGCCGAAGATCTCGATGGTGTCGCCCTCGGCGAGGGTGACGATGGCCTTCTTCCAGCGGCGGGTCTTGCCCTGGGCGTAGCGCACGCGCTTGTTCTTGGGCTTGACCCACATGGTGTTGACCTTGACGACCTTCACGTTGAAGATCTGCTCCACGGCGCTGGCGATCTCCTGCTTGGCGGCGTCACCGGCCACCTCGAAGGTGTACTTGTTGTCGCCCATCTGGTCGAAGGTGCGCTCCGAGACGATGGGGCGGATGATGACGTTGTAGACGGAGTTCATTAGACGAGAGCCTCCTCGAGGGTCTTGGCGACGGCCTCGGTCATGAGGAGGGCGCCGTTGTCGATGAGGTTGTGGGTGTTGGCCTCGTTGACGCCCAGGACGCGGACGTTGGGGAGGTTGCGGAACGAGATCATCTCGACGATGTCGTCGTTGCCCACCACGACGGTCACGCGCTTGTCGGCGATGCCGAGGGACTCGAGGAGGGCCTTGGCCTTCTTGGTCTTGGGCTCGTCGCCGAAGTCGATGGAGTCGACGAGGAAGAGCTCGCCGTCGACCAGCTTGCCCGAGAGGACCGAGCGCATGGCCAGCTTGATCTCCTTCTTGTTGGTGCGCTTGTAGTGCGAGCGCGGGGTGGGGCCGAAGGGCACGCCGCCGCCGACCCACTGGGTGGCGCGGATGGAGCCCTGACGGGCACGGCCGGTGCCCTTCTGGCGCCACGGCTTCTTGCCGCCGCCGGAGACCTCGGAGCGGCCCTTGGTGTCATGGGTGCCCTGACGCAGGCAGGACAGGTAGTTGACCACCACGTGGTGCACCACCGGGATGTTCGGCTCGATGCCGAACACGCGGGAATCGAGCTCGACGGTCTTGACCGAGGCGCCCTCCGCATTCTTGACTTCGATGTTGGACATCTGGATTCTCCTTGTGAGCCTGAGGGTGAGAACGTTCGAAGGCCCTTAGGCCATGCGGATCTGGACCAAGGCGTTCTTGGGGCCGGGCACGGCGCCCTTCACGAGCATGAGGTTCTGCTCGGCGTCGATGCGCACCAGCTTGAGGTTCTTGACGGTGACGCGCTCGTGGCCCATGTGGCCGGCCATGTGCAGGCCCTTGCGCACGCGGGCGGGGTAGGCGCACTGGCCGATGGAGCCCGGGCGGCGCTGGTTGCGGGAGCCGTGGGTGATGGGGCCGCAGGCGAAGTTCCAGCGCTTGATGGTGCCCTGGAAACCCTTGCCCTTGGAGGTGCCGGTAACGTCCACGTTCTTGACGCCCTCGAAGTCCGCCACGCTCACGACGTCGCCCACCTTGTGGTCGGCGGCGTTGTCCACGCGGACCTCGCGCAGGTAGCGCATGGGCTCGACGCCGGCCTTGGCGAAGTGGCCCTTCATGGGCTTGTTGACGCGGGAGGCCTTGATGTCGCCGAAGCCGATCTGGACGGCGTCGTAGCCGTCGGTGGCCTCGGACTTGACCTGCGAGACGACGCAGGGGCCGGCCTGGATGACGGTGACGGGGACGACGTTGTCCTCCTCGTCCCAGACCTGCGTCATCCCGAGCTTGCGGCCGAGAATCGTGCTGACCATTCCTGTTCCTTACCTTCGGTGGTCATGGGACGGCACGGGGACCGCATGCCCCCGTTCCCAGAGGACCACATCCTACGGGTCGCCGCTCTTTGGGATACGCCCGACCCCGTGGTATGGGTCTCGGCACAGAACACCCCAAATTGCAGCCTGAATAGTATAGGGTCCGCCTTCCCCATTTCATAGATTCTCCCCAGAGGAAGAACCAAACGGGAAGGGCGGGCCTTGGAAAGGGGGCTGGGCCCGTGGCCCAGCCCCCTTCGGCTGCCTTGGCTTTAAGCGTCGAGCTTGATGTCGATCTCCACACCGGCGGGGAGGTCGAGGCGCATCAGCGAGTCGACGGTCTCGCTCGGGGGGTCGAGGATGTCGATGAGGCGCTTGTGGGTGCGCATCTCGAACTGCTCGCGGGAGTCCTTGTCCTTGTGCGGCGAGCGGATGACGCAGTAGAGGTTGCGCTCGGTGGGCAGGGGGATCGGGCCGGAGACGCGGGCGCCGGTCTTCTGGGCGGTCTCGACGATCTGCCGGGAGGACTGGTCGACGACCTCGTGGTCGAAGCCCTTGAGGCGGATCCTGATCTTCTGGTTAGACAACGTGGTACCTCCATCGATGGGCGGGCGGAATGCTCGCGGGCTTGGTGACTAGGCGTTTCCGCCGGCCTTGCTGACGATCTCGTCGGCAACGTTCTTGGGGACGGGCTCGTACTCGGCGAACTGCATGGTGTAGCTCGCGCGGCCCTGGGTCTGGGAGCGCAGGTCGGTGGCGTAGCCGAACATCTCGCCCAGGGGCACCTTGGCCTTGATGACCTTGGTGTTGCGGCGGTCCTCCATGCCCTCGATCTTGCCGCGACGGCTGGAGAGGTTGCCCATGACGTCGCCCATGTACTCCTCGGGGGTCTCGACCTCGACGGCCTCGATGGGCTCGAGCAGGACGGGGTTGGACTTCTTGAGGGCGTCCTTGATGGCCATGGAACCGGCGATCTTGAAGGCGGCCTCGGAGGAGTCGACCTCGTGGTAGGAGCCGTCGGTGAGGGTCACCTTGACGTCCACGACCGGGTAGCCGGCGATGACGCCGGACTGCAGCGCCTCCTGGATGCCCTTGTCGATGGAGGGGATGAACTCCTTGGGCACCACGCCGCCGACGATGGCGTTGACGAACTCGTAGCCGCTGCCGGGCTCGGTGGGCTCGATGTCGATGATGGCGTGGCCGTACTGGCCGCGACCGCCGGACTGGCGGACGAACTTGCCCTCGGCGTGGGTGACGGGCTTGCCGGCGGTCTCGCGGTAGGCGACCTGGGGCTTGCCCACGTTGCACTCGACCTTGAACTCGCGGCGCAGGCGGTCGACGATGATCTCGAGGTGCAGCTCGCCCATGCCGGCGATGATGGTCTGGCCGGTCTCGTGGTCGGTGTGCACCTTGAAGGTGGGATCCTCCTCGGCGAGCTTGGCGAGGCCCACGGACATCTTGTCCTGGTTGGCCTTGTCCTTGGGCTCCACGGCGACGTCGATGACGGGCTCGGCGAACTCGATGGACTCGAGCACGATGGGGTGGGCCTGGTCGCAGAGGGTCTCACCGGTGGTGGTGTTCTTGAGGCCCACGACGGCGACGATGTCGGCGGTGGAGCAGGACTCGCGGTCCACGCGGTCGTTGGCGTTCATCTCGAGGATGCGGCCGAAGCGCTCGCGGTCCTCCTTGACCGAGTTGTAGACGTAGCTGCCGGCGTCGGCGGTACCGGAGTACACGCGGACGTAGGTGAGCTTGCCCACGTAGGGGTCGGTCATGATCTTGAACGCGAGGGCGCTGAAGGGCTCGTCGTTGGACGGCTTGCGGACCTCGGTCTCGCCGTTCTTGGGGTTGAAGCCCTCCACGGGGGGCACGTCGAGCGGGCTCGGCAGGTAGTCGATGACGGCGTCGAGGAGCTCCTGGATGCCCTTGTTCTTGTAGGCGGAGCCCACGAAGACCGGGTTCATGGCGTTGCCCAGGGTGGCGGCACGGATGGCGCCCTTGAGGACGTCGACGGGGATCTCCTCGTCCTCGAGCACGAGCTCCATGAGCTCGTCGGAGTAGTCGGCGGCGGCGTCGACCAGCTCGGTGCGCTTCTCGTTGGCGAGCTCGACGAACTCGGCGGGGATCTCATCGAGGGCCTCGGGGTAGATCATGCCCTTGGCGTCCTCCTTGAAGTCCCACGCGGTCATGGTGACCAGGTCGATGAGGCCCCAGAAGTCGTTCTCGGCGCCCATGGGGACCTGGGCGGCCACCGCGGGGGCGGACAGGCGGTCCTTCATGGTCTCGATGGCGTTGAAGAAGTCGGCGCCCACGCGGTCGTACTTGTTGATGAAGGCGATGCGCGGGACGTTGTACGTGGAGGCCTGGCGCCACACGGTCTCGGACTGCGGCTGCACGCCGGCCACGGCGTCGAAGACGGCCACGGCGCCGTCGAGGACGCGCAGGGAGCGCTCGACCTCGGAGGTGAAGTCCACGTGGCCCGGGGTGTCGATGATCTGGATGGTGTGGTCCTTCCAGAAGCACGTGGTGGCGGCGGACGTGATGGTCACGCCGCGCTCCTGCTCCTGGGCCATCCAGTCCATGGTGGCGGCGCCGTCGTGCACCTCGCCGATCTTGTGGGTCTTGCCCGTGTAGTAGAGGATGCGCTCGGTGGTGGTGGTCTTACCGGCATCGATGTGGGCCATGATGCCGATGTTGCGCATGTTCTTGAGGTTGTACTTGCTCTTGGCCATTGCGGTGTTCTCCCTTAGCGCGGCTTACCAGCGGTAGTGCGAGAAGGCGCGGTTGGCCTCGGCCATCTTGAAGACGTCCTCGCGCTTCTTGACGGAGGCGCCCACGCCGTTGGAGGCGTCGATGATCTCGTTGGCCAGGCGGTCGGCCATGGTCTTCTCCTTGCGGGAGCGGGAGAAGCCGACGATCCAGCGGATGGCGAGGGTGGTGGAGCGACGGGAGTTGACCTCCATGGGCACCTGGTAGGTGGCGCCGCCCACGCGCTTGGGCTTGACCTCGAGGGTCGGGCGCACGTTGTCCATGGCCTTCTTGAACACGGCGAGCGGGTCCTGACCGGTCTTCTCGGCCACCTGGTCGAAGGCGCCGTAGACGATGCGCTCGGCGGTGGACTTCTTGCCGTCGAGGAGGACCTTGTTGATGAGCTGGGTCACGAGACGGTTGTTGTAGACGGCGTCAGGGGTGACCTCACGGCGGTTCGCTGCTGCACGACGCGGCATGTGTTTCTCCTTACGTGCTGATCTTCAGGGCTTGAGGCTAGGAGCGCTTGGCGCCGTAGCGGGAGCGGGACTGCTTGCGGTTCTGCACGGCGGCGCAGTCGTAGGCGCCGCGGATGATCTTGTAGCGAACACCGGGGAGGTCGCGCACGCGGCCGCCGCGGATGAGGACGATGGAGTGCTCCTGGAGGTTGTGGCCCTCACCGGGGATGTAGGCCGTGACCTCGATGCCGTTGACGAGGCGCACGCGGGCCACCTTGCGCAGGGCCGAGTTCGGCTTCTTGGGCGTGGTGGTGTACACGCGGGTGCAGACGCCGCGCTTCTGGGGGTTGCCCTTGAGGGCCGGCTTCTGGGACTTGGCCTTGGTGCTCTTGCGGCCCTGGCGGACCAGCTGGTTGATGGTAGGCAAGTTTTCTCTCCTTCGTACCTGTTTGAGGCTCACATCGACCATATGTAGAGGCGACGCAGCACAACATCGCCTGGATCGGCGCAAGACGGGATATTATGCCGGTGTTTTCTCGCTGTCAATTGTCCACGTGGCCGGGCGTATCCCATTCCACCCGGCCTCCATCCCACAGCGAAGGGGCCCTCCCGGACAGTCCGGGAGGGCCCCTCGGGAAGAGCCGCTCGCTTAGCCGTTCTTGCGGGGACGACCGCGCTTCTTGGGCCTCAGCGCCTGGGCACCGCCGTCGCGGTAGGCGGCGCACCAACGGAAGAAGGCGCTCTTGCTGGCGACGCCGTGGGAGAGCATGGCGTCGCTTGCCGTCATGCCACGGTCGAGATGATCCTCGACCGCCTTGAGCTTGGTCTCATAGGTGTAGGAATTCCTCTGAGCTCCTGGCTGCATAATCCACCCCAACAATGCATTGGTCCGGGGGTGCCGCATTGGGGAGACGGTCTCCCAGTCCGATGGCGGTCGGCCCCCATATCGATGTGACGAACACTGTTGGTTGGGTACCCAGCGCCCCTCCCCCATTACTCCCCGGTCCATCAAATGTGTCGACACCGTAAACGGAACACAAAAAGGAGCCGGTCCTTAAAGAAACCGGCTCCTTTAATTACTAGAAAGCTGTAAGCAGAAAGCTGTTATGACTCCCCTACTCGCCGCCCAGCATCTCGTCCTGGTGGGCCACCTGGGTGAGGATGTCGTCGAGGGAGTTGAGGTCCTCGTTGATGGCGGCGGGGTTGACGTTGTCGCTCGCGGTGCCGCCGATGAGCTCGTCGTCGAACCCGTGGTGGGTGGACGGCGCGGCGGTGCCGAGCATGACGTTGTCGGCGTCGGGCGAGAACACCATGTTGAGGAGCTGGGAGAGCTCGTCGACGTCGGCGGCGTCGTCGTCCTCAGGCTGGAGCAGGTAGAGGAGGTTGCGCTCCTCGAGGCCCGCACGGAGCTCCTCGATGGCCTTGGCGCCGATGCCGTCGATGCGCAGCAGGTCGTCCTCGGTCTTGCCGATGAGGTCGCCGACGGTCTCGATGCCCACCTCGCTGAACTTGTTGGTCCAGCGCTGGGACACGCCGAGGTCGTCGAAGAGGTAGAGCTTGGCGTCCTCGGAGGACAGCGTACGGCCGTTCTTGGAGTACACGCCGGGGTAGTAGTCGTCGCCGGCCCACTCGAGCTGCTTGGGCAGCTGCTCCTCGATGCTCTTGAGCTCGTCGGGGGCCCACTCGGGCAGCGACTTGTCGAGCGGCGAGGAGGGGTGGTCGATGGACTCGCCGTGGTAGGTGAGCTCGACGTCGCGGTAGGCCTTGAGGCCGGTGCCGGCAGGGATCTGCTTGCCCACGATGACGTTGCTCTTGAGGTCCATGAGGTGGTCGACCTCGCCCTTGATGGCGGCCTCGGTGAGGACGCCGGCCGTGCGGATGAACGAGGCGGAGGACAGCCAGGAGTCGATGGAGCTCGCCACCTTGAGCGTGCCGAGGATGGCGGGCTCGGCCTCGGGCGGGGTGCCGCCCTCGAGGGCGATCTCGTTGACCTTGTCGGCGAACTCGTAACGGTCCACGTACTGGCCGAGGAGGTACTTGGAGTCGCCGGGGTTGGTCACCTGGACGCGGCGGAGCATCTGGCGGGCGATGACCTCGATGTGCTTGTCGTTGAGGTCGACGCCCTGGGAGGTGTAGACCGACTTCACCGACTCCACGAAGGTGTGCATGGTGGACTCGATATCCGTGAGCTTGCGCAGGTTGCGGAAGTTCACGAAGCCGTGGGTGAGCTGGTCGCCCGCGCGCACCGTGGCGCCGTCCTCGATGCCCGGCATGAAGCGCACCGACGCCGGGACGTCCTTGGTGGACAGCACGCGGCTGGGGTCGTCGGAGTCGAGGATGGTGATGTGGTACTCGTTCTGCTCGGGCACGATGTGCAGGAGGCCCGAGTAGGGGGCGAGGTCGGCCTCGCGGCCGAGGATCTTCTCGTTGACGTTGCCGACGACGTCGAACATGCGGCCGACGGTGGGCAGGCCCTGGGTGATGTCGTCGGCGCCGGCCACGCCGCCGGAGTGGATGGTACGCATGGTCAGCTGCGTGCCGGGCTCGCCGATGGACTGGGCGGCGATGATGCCCACGGCCGTGCCGATGTTCACCGGGCGGCGCGTGGAGAGGTCCCAGCCGTAGCACTTCTGGCAGACGCCATACTTGGAGCGGCAGGTGAGCAGGGCGCGGAGCTCGACCTTCTTGAGGCCGGCGTCCACCATGGAGCGGATGTCGTCCACGGACTCGATGTAGTCGCCCTCCTGGAAGAGCACCTCGCCGGTCTCGGGAGCCACGACGTCGTCGAGGACGCAGCGGCCCACGAGGTCGACGTTGAGGTCGTCGGTGCCGGGGAGCACGAGGTTGTAGGTCACGCCCTCGGCCGTGCCGCAGTCGGCCTCGCGCACGATGACGTCCTGGGCCACGTCCACCAGGCGGCGGGTGAGGTAACCGGAGTCGGAGGTGTGCGACGAGGTGTCCACGAGACCCTTGCGGGCGCCGTAGGTGGAGATGAAGTACTCCAGCGGGCGCAGGCCCTCGCGGAAGTTGGCCTTGATGGGCAGGTCGATGGTGTCACCGGACATGTCGGCCATGAGGCCGCGCATGCCGGCGAGCTGGCGCAGCTGGGTCTTGGAGCCACGGGCGCCGGAGTCGGCCAGCATGTAGATGGGGTTGTCCTCGGAGAAGCCCTTGAGCATGACCGAGCCGAGCTCGTCGGTGCAGGAGGTCCAGGCGTTGACGACCTCGGTGTGGCGCTCGGCCTCGGAGAGGAAGCCCATCTCGTAGTTCTCGTTGATGGTGTCGACCGCGATCTGCGTGTCGGCCAGCATCTTCTCCTTCTCCTCCGGGATGACGGCGTCCCAGACGGACACGGTCAGGCCGGCGCGGGTGGCGTAGTGGAAGCCCGCGTACTTGATGGCGTCGAGGATGGGCTCGACGTCGGCCAGCGGGTAGCGGTCGCAGCAGTCGTTGACCAGACGGCCCATGTCGGAGCTGACCATCTTGTAGTTGATGAAGGGGTAGTCGTTGGGGAGGCACTGGCGGTTGAAGATCACACGGCCGGCCGTGGTCTCCACGCGGACCGCGCCGTCGGTGACGTCGTAGTCGGTGTAGGAGTCCTTGGAGTCCATGACGCGGAAGAGCAGGCGGTCGTCCTCGGTCTGGATGTTGGCGTCCTCGGGCCCCACGCGCACGAAGACCTTGGCCTGGATGTCGAGGTCGGCATGGGCGTCGTAGGAGGAGATGACGTCGTCGAAGTCGGCGAAGGCCCTCCCCTCGCCCGCGGCACCCTCGTGCTCGGTGGTGAGGTAGTACACGCCGAAGACCATGTCCTGGGACGGCACCGTCAGCACCTTGCCGGAGGCGGGGGTGCGCAGGTTGTTGGACGACAGCATGAGCACGCGGGCCTCGGTCTGGGCCTGGGTGGACAGCGGCACGTGCACCGACATCTGGTCGCCGTCGAAGTCCGCGTTGAAGGGCTTGCAGACGAGCGGGTGCAGGTGGATGGCCTTGCCCTCGATGAGCACGGGCTCGAACGCCTGGATGGACAGGCGGTGCAGGGTGGGGGCGCGGTTGAGGAGCACGAGGCGGTCGGAGATGACCTCCTCGAGGACGTCCCACACACCCGGCTCGGAGCGGTCGATGGCGCGCTTGGCGCCCTTGATGTTCTCCACCTTGCCGAGCTCGACGAGGCGGCGCATCACGAAGGGCTTGAACAGCTCGAGGGCCATGGTCTTGGGCAGGCCGCACTGGTGCAGCTTGAGCTGGGGGTCGACGACGATGACCGAGCGGCCGGAGTAGTCGACGCGCTTGCCCAGGAGGTTCTGGCGGAAGCGGCCCTGTTTGCCCTTGAGGGTCTCGGCGAGGGACTTGAGGGGCCTGCCGCCACGGCCGGTGACGGGGCGCCCGCGGCGTCCGTTGTCGAACAGGGCGTCGACGGCCTCCTGCAGCATGCGCTTCTCGTTGTTGACGATGATGTCGGGGGCCTCGAGGTCGAGCAGGCGCTTGAGGCGGTTGTTGCGGTTGATGACGCGACGGTAGAGGTCGTTGAGGTCCGAGGAGGCGAAGCGGCCGCCGTCGAGCTGCACCATGGAGCGCAGGTCGGGCGGGATGACCGGGATGACGTCCAGGATCATGTTGGTGGGGTCGTTGCCGCCCTCCATGAAGGCCTCGACGATCTCAAGGCGCTTGACGGCCTTCTCGCGGCGCTGCTTCTGGCCCTTCTCGTTCTCGAGGATGGCGCGCAGCTCCTTGGCGGTGGCGGCGAGGTCGATGTCGGCGAGCAGGTCGCGCACGGCCTCGGCACCCATGCCGCCGTCGAAGTACAGCGAGTAGTACTTCTTCATCTCGCGGAACAGAGCCTCGTCGGCGATGAGCTCGCCCTTGGCCACGGTCATGAACTTGTCGAAGGCGTCCGTGCGGAGCTGCTTCTCCTCGGCGTACTCCTCCTCGAGGTCGGCGATCTCGGCGCGGATCTCGTCGGCGGACATGGGCTCCACGTCGCCGAACTCGTCCTCGCCGCCCTCGCCCTGCTCGCGGATGCGGGCGATCTGCTCGTCGCGCTCGGCGTCGAGCTGCTCGAGGTCGGCGGCCAGCTCCTCCTTGAGGTCGGTGGCGTCGGCCTCGCGGGCCTCCACGTCGACCTTGGTGATGACGTAGCTCGCGAAGTAGAGCACCTTCTCGAGGTCCTTGGACTTCATGTCGAGCATGCGGGCGAGCGGGAAGCTCGTGGGGCTCTTGAAGTACCAGATGTGGCTCACGGGGGCGGCGAGCTCGATGTGGCCCATGCGCTCGCGGCGGACCTTGGAGCTGGTCACCTCGACGCCGCAGCGGTCGCAGACGATGCCCTTGAAGCGGATGCCCTTGTACTTGCCGCAGGCGCACTCCCAGTCCTTGGAGGGCCCGAAGATCTTCTCGCAGAAGAGGCCGTCGCGCTCGGGCTTCAGCGAGCGGTAGTTGATGGTCTCGGGCTTCTTGACCTCGCCGTGGGACCAGGAACGGATCTGCTCGGCAGAGGCCAGGGAGATCTTGATGGCGTCGAAATCAGTGGTGTCGAAATCTGCCACAGGGCTACTCCTTATCAGAATCGAGGTCGGCGACGAGGTCGTCGGTGACGACCTGGGCGGCACCGATCAGGTCGTCGGCGTCGGCGTCGGCGAAGGCCTCAACGGCGTCGACGGTGACCTGGGCCGGGGCGGCAGCGGGCGCCTCGGGACGCTTGTCGGAGATGGGCTCGATGTCGAGGGCGAGGGAGCGGATCTCCTTGACGAGGACCTTGAAGGCCTCGGGGATGGAGGCCTCGGGCACGTTCTCGCCCTTGACGATGGACTCGTAGGCCTTGACGCGGCCGTTGGTGTCGTCGGACTTGATGGTGAGGATCTCCTGGAGGACGTTGGCCGCGCCGTAGGCGTAGAGGGCCCACACCTCCATCTCGCCGAAGCGCTGGCCGCCGAACTGGGCCTTGCCGCCCAGCGGCTGCTGGGTGATGAGGCTGTAGGGGCCGGTGGAGCGGGCGTGGATCTTGTCGTCGACCATGTGGCCGAGCTTGAGGATGTAGCTCGTGCCCACCGTGATCTTGTCGCGGAAGGGCTCGCCGGTGCGGCCGTCGTACAGCGTGGTCTTGCCGAACGAGTTGAGCTGCGGCACGAACGACTCCATCATGGCGTCGCCGTAGTCCTCGCGGGCGCGGTTGAGCAGGTTGACGTTGGTGCGGCGGATGCACTCGGCCACCTCGTCGCCCGTGGCGCCGTCGAAGACCGGCGTGGAGACCGGCATGGGGCCGGGCACGTAGCGGTCGGAGTCGGCGGACTCGGTGTCCCAGCCCTTGGCGGCGCACCAGCCGATGTGGCACTCGAGCAGCTGGCCCACGTTCATACGGGACGGCACGCCGAGGGGGTCGAGCAGGACGTCGACGGGGGTGCCGTCGGCCATGTAGGGCATGTCCTCGACGGGGAGCACCTTGCAGACGACGCCCTTGTTGCCGTGGCGGCCGGCGATCTTGTCGCCCTGCTGGATCTTGCGGCGCTGGGCCACGAAGACGCGGACCATCTCGTTGACTCCGGGCGGGAGGTCGTCGCCGGCCTCACGGCTGAAGCGCACGACGTCCACCACGCGGCCGTAGGAGCCGTGGGGCATCTTGAGGGAGGTGTCGCGCACGTCGTGGGCCTTGGCGCCGAAGATGGCGTGGAGCAGGCGCTCCTCCACCGTGGGCGTGGTCTGGCCCTTGGGGGTCACCTTGCCCACGAGGATGTCGCCGGGGCCCACCTCGGCGCCGATGCGGATGATGCCGTCGGCGTCCAGGTTGGCGAGCATGTCGGCGGACAGGTTGGGGATCTCGCGGGTGATCTCCTCGGAGCCGAGCTTGGTGTCGCGGGCGTCGATCTCGTGGCGGGAGATGTTGATGGAGGTCAGCAGGTCCTCCTGCACCACGCGCTCGGAGACGACGATGCCGTCCTCGTAGTTGAAGCCCTCCCACGGCATGTAGGCCACGGTGAGGTTGGCGCCGAGGGCGAGCTCGGAGTTCTCCACGGAGGTGGAGTCGGCCAGCGGCTGGCCGGCCACGACCTTCTGGCCCACCTCGACGATGGGGCGGTGGTTGATGCAGGTGGACTGGTTGGAGCGCTGGTACTTGGGCAGGTCGTAGCGCATGAGGCCGTCGGCGCCGGCGTCAACGACCACGTGGGCGGCGTCGACCTCGACGACGGTGCCGTCGCGGTCGGAGCAGATGAGCTCGCCGGAGTCCAGCGCGGCGCGGTACTCCATGCCGGTGCCCACGAGCGGGGCCGTGGGACGGATCAGGGGCACGGCCTGGCGCTGCATGTTGGCACCCATGAGGGTTCGCTTGGCGTCGTCGTGCTCGAGGAACGGGATCAGCGTGGCGGCGACGGAGAGCATCTGGCGCGGCGAGACGTCCATGTAGTCGATCTCGGACACGGGGGTCTCGGCGGGGGCGCCGAAGGACCCGTCGTAGTCGCGGGTACGGGCCACGACGCGGTCGGCCTCCACGAGCTCGCCGGTGAGCGGGTCGACGGTGAGGATGCGGCCGGTCTCCGGGTCGATCGCGGTGTCGGCCGGCGCGATGATGTGGTCCTCCTCCTCGTCGGCGGTCATCCAGTCGATGACATCGGTGGCGCAGCCGTCCACGACGCGGCGGTACGGGGTCTCGATGAAGCCGTAGTCGTTGACGTGGGCGTAGAGGGCGAGGGTGCCGATGAGGCCGATGTTGGGGCCCTCGGGGGTCTCGATGGGGCACATGCGCGCGTAGTGGGAGTTGTGGACGTCGCGCACGGCGGTGGGCACGTTGGTGCGGCGGCTGGAGCCCGACTTGTGGCCGGCGAGGCCGCCGGGGCCGAGGGCCGACAGGCGCCTCTTGTGGGTGAGGCCGGACAGCGGGTTGGCCTGGTCCATGAACTGCGACAGCTGCGAGGAGCCGAAGAACTCCTTGATGGCCGCCACGATGGGCCTGATGTTGATGAGCGACTGCGGCGTGATGTCGTCGGGGTCCTGGGAGGCCATGCGCTCGCGGACCACGCGCTCCATGCGGCTCATGCCGATGCGGAACTGGTTCTGCACGAGCTCGCCCACGGTGCGGACGCGCCGGTTGCCGAAGTGGTCGATGTCGTCGACCTTCTTGGTGGTGTCGCCGTCGTGGAGGGCGAGGAGGTAGCGGAGGGCCGCCACGATGTCCTCGGCCGTGAGGATGGTCTCGTCGGCCGGCACGTCGATGCCGAGCTTCTTGTCGATCTTGTAGCGGCCCACGCGGGCGAGGTCGTAGCGCTGCGGGTTGAGGTAGAGGCCGTCCACCAGCGAGCGGGCGGCGTCCACGGTGGGGGGCTCGCCGGGGCGCTGGCGCTTGTAGATCTCGATGAGGGCCTCGTCGCGGGTGCGGGCGGTGTCGGAGGCCAGGGTGTCGCGCACGATGTCGGAGTCGCCCAGGAGCTCGACGATCTCGTCGTCGGACTCGGCGATGCCGAGGGCGCGGAGCATGACCGTGGCGTTCTGACGGCGCTTGCGGTCGATGGACACCACGAGCTTGCCGCGCTTGTCGACCTCGAACTCGAGCCACGCGCCGCGGGCCGGGATGAACTGCACCTTGAAGACCTCGACGTTGCTGTCGAGCTCCTTGGAGAAGTAGACGCCCGGGGAGCGCACGAGCTGCGAGACGACGATGCGCTCGGTGCCGTTGATGATGAAGGTGCCGCGGTCGGTCATGAGCGGGAAGTCGCCCATGAACACGAGCTGCTCCTTGATCTCGCCCGTCTCCTTGTTGGTGAAGCGGACCTCGACCAGGAGCGGGGCCTGGTAGGTGACGTCCTTGGCCCGGCACTCGGCCACGGTGTGGGCAGGGTCGCCGAACTCGTGGTCACCGAAGGTGATCTCCATGGTGCCGGCGTTGTTCTCGATGGGAGAGCTCTCGGCGAAGGCGTTCGCAAGGCCCTCCCCCATGAACCGCTCGAACGACTCCTTTTGAATGGTGATGAGGTTGGGCAGCTCCATCGCAGGGGCGATCTTGCTGAAGCTCACGCGGCCCGTGACGTCGGTGGAGGTGACGGAAGAGTTTGCGGTACGCACCGGGCATTTCCTCCTTATAACGGCATACAGCGGCAATTGTCGCAAGGTAGTAATCTAGCCAAGAACGACGGGCCCGTCAATGAAAAGTATTGACATTGTCGGGGGCTTGGATAAACTATCCCGTTTTACCCCGACGTCCTGCAGGGATGCCCCTCCCCTCACCGCGGCGGATGTGGAGGGTCTGTGATGGGCCGGGGCCCTTCGACCGCTCGTCGGCCGCAGGGCCCCGTCGCACAAGAAAAGGGGCCCCGCTCCCATGAGCGGGGCCCCTCGAAGGTTCGGTGGGAACCGGAGTTACTTGATGGAGACGGCGGCGCCGGCCTTCTCGAGCTGCTCCTTGGCGGCCTCGGCCTCGTCCTTCTTGACACCCTCGAGGATGGGCTTGGGGGCACCCTCGACGAGCTCCTTGGCCTCCTTGAGGCCGAGCTTGGTGAGGCCGCGGACCTCCTTGATGACGGCGATCTTGTTGTCGCCGAAGCCCTCGAGCACGACGTCGAACTCGGTCTTCTCCTCGGCGGGCTCGGCGGCGCCACCGGCGGCGGGCATGGCGCCCATCATGACGGGGGCGGCGGCGGACACGCCGAAGGTGTCCTCGAGCTCCTTGACGAGCTCGGAGAGCTCGAGGGCGGGCATGGCCTTGATGGCCTCGATGATCTCATCCTTGGTGACAGCCATGGCTGTTCTCCTTCTTCATAGGCGGGGCGCGCTGGCCCCGGACTTAAAAACGACGGTGGTGCGGGAGCGCCTAGGCAGCGGCCTGGCCCTCCTTCTGCTCGGCGATCTGGGTGAGCGCGGTGGCGAGACCCTGGACGGGCCCGTTGAGGACGCGCACGAACCCGGTGAGGGGCGCGGACACGGCCGCGGCCAGACGGGCGAGCAGCTCCTCGCGGCTGGGGAGGTCGGCGATGGCGAGCGCCTGGGCGGCGTCGATGGCCTGACCGTCGGAGATACCGCCGAGGAACTCGACCTTGTTGAGCTCCTTGGAAGTGTCCTTGATGGCCTTGGCGGCCTCCACGGGGTCGACGGCGTAGAACACGCAGGCGGTGGTGCCCACGAGGATGTCGTCGATGTTGGGCATGTCGTGCTCGGCGAGGGCGATCTTGACGATGTTGTTCTTGTACACCTTCATCTCGGCGTCGGCGTCGCGGAGCTTGCGACGAAGCTCCTGGCTCTCCTTGACCGAAAGACCGCGGTAGTCGATGACGAACAGGCCCTTGGAGGAGTCGAGGGACTCGTTGACCTCCTTGAGCATGGCTTCGTTCTTCTTGGATGGCATGGTTACACCTCCTTGAGGGATTTCCCGGGCATGCCGTGCGGCTGAGGGGAAGCCTCGCAAAAGAAGAGGTCCCGTGTGGCGCCAGCCAGACGGGACCTCGAACCATCGGTTTCGAAGACCACCTCGGCAGGCGGGACTCGCGTCCCCTTGGGTCGCCTGGGCGACACCGGCTGTCTCTGGCAGCGGACATGCTGTGATACGTGCAGGAACCAGTATGGCCCCTTGCGCGGGGGAGTCAAGGGCCGTCGACGCCTGCCTCCCCCGCTCCACGAAAAAGGGACGCGCCGGAGCGGCGCGTCCCTTCCTGCGATCGTCTGTGCGGGTGCGCTAGTCGTCGAGCAGGTTGCGCACCATGGTGGGGTCGACCTTGACGCCCGGGCCCATGGAGGAGGAGAACGCCACGGACTTGACGTACTTGCCCTTGGCGGAGGACGGCTTCACGCGGAGCAGCTCGTTGATGAGCGCGCTGTAGTTCTCCACGAGGTCCTCCACGGAGAAGGACACGCGGCCCATGGGCACGTGCACGATGCCGTAGCGGTCGGCGCGGTACTCCACGCGGCCGGCCTTGAGCTCCTGGACCATCTTGGCGACGTCCATGGTCACGGTGCCCAGCTTGGGGTTGGGCATGAGGCCGCGGGGGCCGAGGATCTTGCCGATGCGGCCGACCTTGGCCATCATCGGCGGGGTGGCGATGGCGGCGTCGAAGTCGATGTTGCCGGCCTGGATGGCGGCCACGAGCTCGTCGCCGCCCACGACGTCGGCGCCGGCCTCCTCGGCCTCGCGGGCCTTCTCGCCCTCGGCGAAGACGGCCACGCGCACGGACTTGCCGGTGCCGTGAGGCAGGGAGATGGAGCCGCGGACGTTCTGGTCGGCCTTGCGGGTGTCGACGCCCAGGCGCACGGAGGCCTCGACGGTCTCGTCGAAGTTGGCGAAGTGGATGTCCTTCACCGTCTCCATGGCGGCCTTGGGGGTGTAGAGGCGGTTCTCGACCTTGGCCTCTGCGTCGCGGTACTTCTTGCCGTGCTTGGGCATGGTGGTGCCTTCCTGTGGTCAACGGGCGCGTCGCGCCCTCCCACATCGGGCCCCTCGCGGGGCCGTGAGGGGAGCCTGTCTCCCCGGGACTACGGTTGTGCCGGTGCTATTCGGCGATGGTGACGCCCATGGAGCGTGCGGTGCCGGCGACGATGCGCTTGGCGTGCTCGATGTCGTTGGCGTTGAGGTCCGGCATCTTGATCTCGGCGATCTTGGTGAGCTGCTCGTCGGTGAGCTGGCCGACCTTGTCGCGCTGGGGCACGGCGGAGCCGCTCTTGATGCCGAGCTCCTTGAGGATCAGCTTGGCCGCGGGCGGGGTCTTGCAGACGAAGTCGAAGGAGCGGTCCTCGTAGACCGAGATCTCGACCGGGATGATGTCGCCGGCCTGGTCCTTCGTGGCGGCGTTGAACGCCTGGCAGAACTGCATGATGTTGACCTGGGCGGCACCGAGGGCGGGGCCGACCGGGGGCGCGGGGTTGGCGGCGCCGGCAGGGATCTGCAGCTTGATGAAGTTGACGACCTTCTTCTTGGGGGCCATGGTGATAAGCCTTTCTTTGCGCTGTGACGATCGCTATGACGCGCGCCGCCCACAGAAGCGTTTCTCACCAAAACGAGGGCGGTGCCGTGTAGCCGGTTAGTGGATGAGGACCACCTGGTCCACGGAGAGCTCGACGGGGGTCTCGCGGCCGAAGATGAGCAGCGTGACCTTGATCTTGCCGGACTCGGGGTTGACCTCGGAGATGGTCCCGTCGAAGTCCTCGAGGGGGCCGGAGGTGACACGAATGGCCTGGCCGGGCTCGAAGTCGGTGACGGTGCGGCGCGGGGCGGTGTCGCCCTTGGGGGTGGCGTTGCCCATCATCTTCTTGAACTCGTCGCGGGAGAGCGGGCTCGGCTTGCCGTCGATGCCCACGAAGCCGGTGACGCCGGGGGTGTTGCGGACGACGGACCACGTGTTGTCGTCCACCTCCATGCGCACGAGAACGTAGCCGGGGAAGACCTTGTTCTCCTTGGTCTGGCGCTTGCCGTCCTCCTTGAGCTCCGTGACCTCCTCGGTGGGGATCTGGATGTCGACGACCTGGCGCTGGAGCCCGTAGGACTCGATGCGGCGCTCGAGGTCGGTCTTGACCTTGTTCTCGTAGCCCGAGTAGGTGTGGATCACATACCAACGCTTGGCCATGGCCTATCCCCTCAGTCCGGAGTAACCGATGAGCGCGGCCACGACACCGGAGTCGATGAGCCAGATGGCCACACCGAAGACCACGAGGATGGCTACGACGGCGACGGTGTAGTTCTTGAGATCCTCGCGGGAGGGCCAGACGACGCGCCGCATCTCGGAGCGGACCTCTCCGAAGTAGGAGGTGGCACGCTTGACGAGACCGGGCTTGCCGGACTTGGCGGCCTTGGCGGCCTTGGCGGGGGCCTTGGTGCCCTCGGACTTGGCCGGGGCCTTCTCGGGGGCCTTCTCGGCCATGATCTGGGCCTGGGCCTCGTTGCGCTGACGCTCGGCCTGACGTGCCTTGCGGGCGGCTCGTTTGTTGCGGTCCTTCTTGGCCATGGGGCTCATGTCCTCCACAAAGCTCGGACTTCTCGACTAGACATTAAAAACCGGCCCGTCCCTATAGGGAGGGCCGGTGAATTGGCTGGCAGCCCAGGTAGGACTCGAACCCACAACAAACGGTTTTGGAGACCGCCGCTCTACCATTGGAGCTACTGGGCTGTGTGAGACTCTATTCTAGCGCGTCTCTTTGTGCAGCGTGTGGTGACGGCACCACCGGCAGTACTTTTTGAGCTCCATACGCTCAGGATGGGTGCTCTTGTTCTTGTAGGTGGTGTAATTGCGACGCTTGCAATCGGTGCACGCAAGGGTGACGAGAGTACGCATGAATGGATTCCTTCCCAAGTACCGGACATGGCCGCTCTTACGTCACAGCCATGCGCGAGTGATTACGCTACCACCCCGCCGGTGAGCCGTCAACAGAGATGGCCCACCAAATCGTACGTTCACGGGATGGGCACGGCCGAGGTGGGAACGGTCGGCAACAAAAAAGCCCGGCACACGGGGTGCCGGGCTTTCACGATCGAGGAAGCGAGTTACTCGATGATGGTGGCAACACGGCCGTCGCCCACGGTGTGGCCGCCCTCGCGGATTGCGAAGCGGAGGCCCTCCTCCATGGCGATCGGGTAGATGAGCTCACCGGTGATGGTGACGTGGTCGCCAGGCATGGCCATCTCGACACCCTCGGGGAGGGAGATGTTGCCGGTGACGTCGGTGGTGCGGAAGTAGAACTGCGGACGGTAGCCGTTGAAGAACGGGGTGTGACGGCCGCCCTCCTCCTTGGTCAGGACGTAGACCTCGGCGGTGAACTTCTTGTGCGGGGTCACCGAGCCGGGCTTGCAGAGGACCTGGCCGCGCTCGATCTCCTCGCGCTTGACGCCGCGGAGCAGGATGCCCACGTTGTCGCCGGCCTCGCAGAAGTCCATGGACTTGCGGAACATCTCGATGCCGGTGGCCACGGAGTTGGAGGTGGGCTTGATGCCCACGATCTCGACCGGGTCGTTGAGGCGGAGCTGGCCGCGCTCGACACGGCCGGTGGCGACGGTGCCGCGGCCGGAGATGGTCATGACATCCTCGACGGCCATCAGGAACGGCTTCTCGTTGTCACGGGCGGGGGTGGGGATGTAGTTGTCCACCTCGGTCATGAGGGCGCGGATCTGCTCGACCCACTTCTCGTCGCCCTCGAGGGCGCCGAGGGCGGAGCCGCGGATGATGGGGAGGTCGTCGCCCGGGAAGTCGTACTCGGACAGGAGGTCGCGGGTCTCCATCTCGACGAGGTCGATGAGCTCCTCATCGTCCACCATGTCGCACTTGTTCAGGAACACGACGATGTAGGGCACGCCGACCTGACGGGCGAGCAGGATGTGCTCGCGGGTCTGGGCCATGGGGCCGTCGGTGGCGGCGATGACCAGGATGGCGCCATCCATCTGGGCGGCACCCGAGATCATGTTCTTGATGTAGTCGGCGTGGCCGGGGCAGTCGACGTGGGCGTAGTGACGGTTCTCGGTCTCGTACTCCACGTGGGCGACGGAGATGGTGATGCCACGCTCGCGCTCCTCGGGAGCCTTGTCGATGTCCTCGAACGCGGTGAAGTTGGCGCGGCAGCCAGGGGTCTCGGAGAGAACCTTGGTGATCGCGGCGGTCAGCGTGGTCTTGCCGTGGTCGACGTGGCCGATGGTGCCGATATTGACATGCGGCTTAGTACGCTCGAACTTCTCCTTGGCCATGTGCCATCCTCCTTCTGGAAACAGGACTTCCCGCTTCGCAGCCATTGATGCCTACGTGCTAAATATGTCTAGCGGCCCCCGGAGGGACCGCAAGATAACCTGGTAGCGGTGACTGGATTCGAACCAGTGACGCCGCGGGTATGAACCGCGTGCTCTGACCAACTGAGCTACACCGCCATGCTTGAAATGGAGCCCGCGACCGGATTTGAACCGGTGACCTCTTCGTTACCAACGAAGTGCTCTACCGACTGAGCTACACGGGCATGGTGGGGATGCTTGGACTCGAACCAAGGAACCCATAGGGAGCGGATTTACAGTCCGCCGCAGTTGCCGCTGTGCCACATCCCCATCCGTTTTCAAGCCGCGTTGCCGGGTGCTGGACCCACAACGCGCTAGTGATACTACGCCCGGGGCAAATCCGTGTCAACGTATACCCCGGACCCGGGTGTATCCATACCATCGTTTCTGCACAACCCCAGCTAGATACCGCTAAAAGTGCGCCATCACGGGGGACTTCCCACCGAGGGCGCCGCCCGCGCCGCCAAATCGGCCCGAGAAAAAAGGCGGCCCGCGGGCCGCCTTCGTCGCCGAGTGGAGCTGATGGTCGGATTCGAACCGACAACCGTCCGATTACAAGTCGGGTGCTCTGCCGTTGGAGCTACATCAGCGCAGGGACGATGATAGCGCTTAGACCCGGCGCCCGAGCAGCGCGTTGAGCTTGGCCGCCGTCTCGGGGTCCAGGCGGTCCTCCAGGCTCATGCGGGACCACGTGCGCTCCTCGCGCTCCCGCTCGATGGACCGGTTCATGGCCGCCACCTCGTGCACGAGCATGCGGCTCGACACGCGGGTGACGCCCGGCCCCTCCACCGTGGCCTGGATCGTGCCGTCGGAGGTGACCACCGTGACCCGGCGGCCGGAGTCGCGCGCCTCGGTCACCAGCCCCTCGATGACGGT
Organism: Caniella muris; assembly: GCF_943193035.1. Classification (NCBI taxonomy): domain Bacteria; kingdom Bacillati; phylum Actinomycetota; class Coriobacteriia; order Coriobacteriales; family Atopobiaceae; genus Caniella; species Caniella muris. The sequence continues at coordinate 324,891 of NZ_CALPCK010000002.1, read as the reverse complement.
GTCCGCCGAGACGCCCCTGCGGGAGAAGACCTCCCGCACGCCGCCGCGCCTCGTCTCGGGGCGGTGCTCCCCGCGGTTGTTGGCGCCGTCGTAGACGATGACGGCCTCGTACTCGTGCTGGGCGTAGGCGGCGACGTCGGCCAGGAGCGCCTCGCGGGCGCGGCCGAACGGGTCGGTGCCGAGACGCTCGGGCACGGAGCCGTCGGGTTCGTCGAAGAGGTCCTGGTAGCGGGGGTCGGCGAAGAGCACGTTGTAGCCGTCCACCACGAGGAGGGCCCGAGGGGCCCCCTTAGCCACGGTCGGCGCCCCCCTCGCGGCCGGCCTCCCGGAGGCGCCGCATCCACTCGTAGGCCATGACCGTGGCGGCCTGGGCCACGTTGAGCGACTCCACGCGGCCGCGCTGGGGCAGGCGGCAGGAGAAGTCGCAGCGGTCGAGGAGCAGGCGGCTCACGCCGGTCTGCTCGTTGCCCATGACCAGGCAGAAGCGGCCGCCGAGCGGCGCGTCCCAGACGTCCTGCTCGGCATGCTCGGTGGCCGCGCCGGCCCAGAACCCGGCCTCCTTGAGGCGGTCCACCGCCGTGGCGAGGTTGGAGACGCGCGCGATCGGCACGTGGAGCACGGCCCCGGCCGACGTCTTGTAGGCCCCCACGCCCACGGAGGCGGCGCGGGCCTTGGGGATCACGACGCCGGCGGCGCCCGCCACCTCGGCGGAGCGCACGATGGCGCCGAAGTTGCCCTCGTCGGTCACGTGGTCGAGCACGAGGACGAGCGCGTCGCCGTCGCCGGCGGCCGCGACGACGTCCTCGAGGTCGGCGTAGGGGAAGTCCTCGAGCTCCACGACCACGCCCTGGTGGGCGCCGTGGCTCGACATGGCGTCGAGGCGGGCCTTGGAGCAGATGTCCACCTCCACGCCGTCGGCCTCGAAGGCGGCGGCGAGGCGGGCGAGCTTGGGGTCCTGGCTGCCCTTGTTGAGGGCGATGTGGGCGCGCCTCACGGGCACGCCGGCGGCGAGGGCCTCGTCGACGGCGCGGCGGCCCTCCACGAGCACGCGCTCCTCGGCGCGCGGCTGCCGGCGGGCGGCCTGGGGGCGCCCCTTGCCCCGGGCGCCCCCGCGGCGGTCCCCCTTGGGCGCCTTGGGCGCCTGGGGGCCCGCCTTGCCGGCGAGGCCCGCCTTGCGGCCGTCGCGGCCCCTCCACTGGCGGCCGTCCTCGCTGCTCCAGGCGCGGGGGGCCTGGCCGCGGCCCCGGCCGCGCCTCCCCTGCTGCCCGTTGCCGTGCTGGCCCCTGGGGCCCTGGTTCCTGGACGCCATGGTCAGCGCCCCCCTTCCTGACGGGTGATGCGGGTGCCGGCCTGGGTGTCCTCCACCACGAGGCCGAGGTCCGAGACGGCGTCGCGGATGGCGTCGGCGCGGGCCCAGTCCTTCGCGGCGCGGGCCTCGGCGCGGGCGTCCACGAGGGCCGCCACGGCGCCGTCGACGTCGTCGCCGTCGAAGCCCACGAGGTCGCGGGCCACGTCCACGAGCCCGGCGGGCAGCGGGTCGGCCTGGGGCCGGACGCTCTCGAGGCCGAGCACCTCGAGGAGCTCCACGAGGGTGTCGGAGGCGCGCAGCAGCGTGGAGGTGCACGCCTCCGCCCCGGCGGCGTCGAGGTAGGCGTTGGCCTGGTTGGCGAGGGAGAAGACGGCGGCGAGGGCCGAGGACGTGTTGAAGTCGTCGTCCATGGCCGAGGTGAAGCCGTCGCGGGCGGCGTCGATGGCGTCGGACAGGGCCTGGGCGCCGTCGCCGCCGCAGCTGGAGCCGTCGGAGTTCTCGGCCGCCCAGCGCAGGTTCCTCGCCGTGGTGCGCAGGCGCTCCAGCGCGCCCACGCAGCCGTCGAGGCGCTCGAACGAGAAGTCGAGCGGCGAGCGGTAGTGGGTCTGGAGCATGAGGAGGCGCACGGCGTCGGCCGGGTAGCGGTCGAGGACCTCCTTGAGCGTGTGGAAGTTGCCGAGCGACTTGCTCATCTTCTCGCCGTCGACGCGGAGCATGCCCGTGTGCATCCACAGGTTGGCCAGCGGCTCGTGCCAGCGGCAGCAGGCCTGGGCGCTCTCGTTCTCGTGGTGCGGGAACACGAGGTCGGAGCCGCCGCCGTGGATGTCGATGGGCGTGCCGAGGTAGCGGTGGACCATGGCGGCGCACTCGGTGTGCCAGCCGGGGCGCCCCTCGCCCCACGGCGACTCCCAGCTGGGCTCGCCGGGCTTGGCCGCCTTCCAGAGGGCGAAGTCGAGGGGGTCGCGCTTGTCGGAGTTCTCCTCGATGCGGGCGCCCACGAGCAGCTCGTCGACGTTGCGGCCCGAGACGCGGCCGTAGGTCTCGCAGCTGCGCACGGAGAAGTACACGTCGCCCGAGGGCACGGCGTAGGCGTTGCCCTGGTCGATGAGGCCCGAGATCATGGAGACCATGGCGTCGATCTCCTGGGTGGCGCGGGGCCGGATGTCGGGGGCCAGCACGTTGAGGCGCCCCATCTGCTCGATGAAGGCGTCGGAGTAGGTGCGGGCGAGCTCGGCGGCGGTGACGCCCTCCTCGTTCGCGCGCTGGATGATCTTGTCGTCGACGTCGGTCAGGTTCTGCGCGAAGCGCACCTGGTAGCCCTTGTAGACGAGGTAGCGGCGGATGACGTCGAACGCGAGGAACGTCCTGCCGTTGCCGATGTGGATCTGGTCGTAGACCGTGGGTCCGCACACGTACATGGAGATGTGCCCGGGCTCCACGGGGACGAGCTCCTCCTTGCGGTGGGTCTGGGTGTTGTAGACGAGCATGGTCACTCCTCGGTGCCGCTGGGTGCCTGGGCGGCCTCGCCGCCGTCAGGTTGGAATCGTACATCTTGGGAGGGGACCGCCTGGGCGGTGAGGGCGGCCACCTGCTCCTCGAGCTGGGAGATGCGCGCCGTCAGGATCTCGACGGTCTGCTCCATGGGGTCGGGCAGGTACTGGCGCCGGCGGTCCGTGTGGGCCGGCTGGGTGCGCACCCGCACGCCGCAGCGCGTGGTCACGTGCCCGGGGACGCCCACCACGGTGCAGCCGGCCGGGACGTCCTTCACCACCACGGCGCCGCCGCCCACCTTGGAGCCGTCGCCCAGTGTGATGTCGCCGAGCACGGCGGCCCCCACGCCCACGGTGACGTTGTCGCCCAGGGTGGGGTGGCGCTTGCCGCTCTGCTTGCCGGTGCCCCCCAGGGTGACGCCCTGGTAGATCATGCAGTCGTCGCCGATGATCGTGGTCTCCCCCACCACGATGCCGCTACCGTGGTCGATGAGGAAGCGGCGGCCGATGGTGGCGCCGGGGTGTATCTCGACCCCGAACCGGTGGCGGCTCCACGTGGAGAGGGTGCGGGCCAGGAAGCGGTGGCCGTGGGTCCAGAGCCAGTGCTGGCGCCGGTAGGCCCACACGGCGCGCATGCCGGGCGAGTTGACGAGGATGGAGATGGTGGACGTGGCCGCCGGGTCGTGCTCCCGGAAGGCGCGGACGTCCTCGCGTATGGAATCGAACATGGGTGTCCCATCGACGGGGCGGTTCGGGAGGTCGGCGGGGTGCCTAGGGGCGCCCCATGAGGCAGACCGCCCAGGCCTCGATGCCCTCCTCGCGGCCCACGAAGCCGAGGCGCTCGGTCGTGGTGGCCTTGAGTCCCACGCGGGAGACGTCGCATCCCATGGCGCGGGCCATGGCGGAGCGCATGGCATCGCGGTGCGGGGCGAGGCGGGGGGCCTGGGCGGCGACGGTACAGTCGCAGTCGAGGAGTTCGTACCCAGCCTCCCGCGCGAGCCCCATGACCCGGGACAGCAGGACGAGGGAGTCCGCGCCGGCGTAGGCGGGGTCGTCGTCGGGGAAGAGGCGGCCGATGTCGCCCAGGCGGCAGGCGCCGCAGACGGCGTCCATGAGGGCGTGGGTCACGACGTCGGCGTCGGAGTGGCCCGCGAGGCCGCGGGCGCAGGGCACGGTGACGCCGCCCAGCACGAGGGGGCGCCCCTCGCAGAAGGCGTGCACGTCGTAGCCGTGGCCGATGGAGAGGGCCATGTCACTCCCCTTCCCGCTCGGCGGCCAGGAGGGCGGCCTCGACGACGGCCAGGTCCTCCGGGTAGGTGAGCTTGAGGTTGTTGCGCTGGGCGTCCACCACGGCCACGGGGAGCCCCATGGCCTCCACGAGGGAGGCGTCGTCGGTGCCCACGGAGCGGGCGCGCCGGTGGGCGGCGCGGATGACCTCGATGGGGAACGCCTGGGGCGTCTGCACGACCCAGAGGCTGCCGCGGTCGGGCGTGGCGGACACGGTGCCGTCCCGGACCACCTTGACGGTGTCGGTGCAGGGGCAGCCGGCCACGGCGCCGCCCAGCGAGGCGTCGGCCCGCAGGCGGGCGGCCACGGCCTCGAAGGTGTGGGGGCGCACGAGCGGCCGGGCGCCGTCGTGGAAGGCCACGAGGGGGACCTCGGACGAGACGGCGGCGAGGCCCGCGGCGCAGCTCGCCTGGCGGTCGTCGCCGCCAGGGACCACCGTGACGGGGAGGGCCAGGGGCAGGCCGGCCACGAGGGCCTCCATGGCGGCGAGGTCGGCGGGGCGGCAGACGAGCACGAGCGCGGCCACGGAGGGGGCTGCGTCGGCGGCGAGGAGCGACCACGCCACGAGCGGGCGGCCGGCGACCTCGACGAGGGCCTTGCCGCCCGGGTGGCCGAACCGCTCCCCCGATCCGGCGGCGACCACCACCACGGCGAGGTCGGCGCCCGGGTCGGGCACGGCGACGGCGGCGGGCCGCGCCTCGGTCTGGCAACGGCAGCGGCTCATTCCTTCCTGCCCCACATGCGGTAGAGGCTGTCGGCTAGGATGCCGGGGTTCTTGACGCCGATGTCGTCGAGGCGGCTCGGGTTGTCCTCGATGTCGTCCATGAGCTCCTGGAGGCTGCCGTACTCGTCCACGATCTTGTCGGCCATGCCCTCGCGCACCACGGAGATGCGTGACAGGGTGCGCAGGCCCAGGGGCGCCATGATGGAGTCCTCGCCGAGGCCCTCGTAGCCGAGCATGGCGCCCACACGCTTGAACGAGTGGAGCTGCGCGGCGTCGAGCTCGTGGAACTGGCGGCGCACCTCCCGGGCGGTCTCCTCGGAGGAGTCGCGGGCGTAGTCGCGGATCATGAGGGTGTACTCGTCGTCCATGTCGCCCACGAGCTGCTCACGCTGCATGGCGATGGTGCGGCCCTCGCTGCCGAGCTGGTCGATGAGGTCGTCGAGCTCGTCGGCGGCCGTCATGAGCACCTCGAAGTACGAGAAGATCTTGGAGATGTCGGCCAGCGTGACGTAGTTGTCGAGCTCGAGCGTGGTGAGGCGGAGCAGGTTGCGGTCCAGCGCCTGGCGCGTGGACTGGAGGGTCACCAGCAGCTGGTTGACCATGTCCATGATCTCCTGGACGGTCTTGATCTGGAAGGAGCGGCCGTCGAGGTAGACGTTGACCACCTGGCGGCGCTCGGAGACCGAGATGACCATGGCGTTGGTGAGGATGCTCATGCGCGCGGCCGTGCGGTGGCGCATGCCGGTCTCGGAGGTGGGCAGCGACGGGTCGGGGTTGAGGTGGAAGTTCGCCCGCTTGATCTGGGTGAGGTCCTTGTCGATGACGATGGCCCCGTCCATCTTGGAGAGCTCGAACAGGCGGTTGGCCGTGAACGAGATGTTGAGCGGGAAGCCGTCGTCGCCGGCGGCCAGGACGGCGTCGACGTCGCCCACGCAGATGAGGGCGCCGAGCCGGCCGGCGATGATCATGTCAAGGGCGCGGCGCAAGGCCGTGCCCGGCGCTGTCTGGCGCATGGCGCACTCCATGCGCTCGTCCAGGGACAGCGACCGGTCGCAGAAATCCCCCATGAAGACCCTTCTGTCCGAAGCGCGCCGCGACGCGCGGCACACCCCTTAACCCTAACAAAGCGGGCGGGCGCCGTGGGGCGCGGCGGGGCTGCGACAGAGGTCCCACAGAGCGGCGCCCGGCCCCGCGGGGTGCGGGACCGGGCGCACGGCCGGGTTCGCCTGGAAGGGCCCGTCAGGCCGAGGCCTCCTGGGAACCGGCCCCGGAGCCCTTGGCGAGGGCGCTCCGGCCCGGTGCGCCGCCGGGGGCCGGCAGGCGCGACATGGTCTCGCGGACGGTCTTCTCGGGAATCTCGCCGGCCACGTGGTCGAAGACGAGGGCGCCGTCGCGGACGTCCACGGAGACGACCTCCCCCTTCTCCCACCTCCCCTCGAGGAGCTCCTCGGCGAGCGGGTCCTCGATGAGGGTCTGGATGGCGCGGCGCAGCGGGCGGGCGCCGTAGACCTGGTCGGTGCCCTCCTTGGCCACGAGGTCGCGGGCTGCGTCCGTGAGCTCGATGGACATGCCCTCGTCCACGAGGCGGTCGCGGAGCTCCCGCACCATGAGGTCGACGATGGAGCGGAGCTGGTCCTTCTCCAGCGACTTGAAGACCACGACCTCGTCCACGCGGTTGAGGAACTCGGGGCGGAACTGCCGCTTGAGCTCGCCGGTGACGCGCTGCTTGATCTCGCGGTCCGAGAGCCCCTTGCCCGAGGCGCCGAAGCCCATGGGCGCGGTGGTGGCGATCTCGCGGGCGCCGATGTTGCTCGTCATGATGATGACGGTGTTGGAGAAGTCCACCTTGCGGCCCTGGCCGTCGGTGAGCCGGCCCTCGTCCAGGATCTGGAGGAGGAGGTTGAAGACGTCGGGGTGCGCCTTCTCGATCTCGTCGAACAGCACCACCGAGTACGGGCGGCGCCGGACGGCCTTGGTGAGCTCGCCGCCCTCGTCGTAGCCCACGTATCCCGGAGGGGCGCCCACGAGCTTGGAGACGGCGAACTTCTCCATGAACTCGCTCATGTCGTACGTGATGAGGGCGTCCTCGCTGCCGAAGAGGAACTCGGCGAGCGACTTGGCCAGCTCCGTCTTGCCCACGCCCGAGGGGCCCAGGAAGATGAAGGAGCCGCCGGGGCGGCGCGGGTCCTTGAGGGGCGAGCGGCTGCGGCGGATGGCGCGGGACACCGAGCTCACGGCCTCGTCCTGGCCGATGACGCGCTCATGGAGCACGGACTCGGCACGCAGGAGCTTGGAGGCCTCGGCCTCGGTGAGGTTGGACACCGGGACGCCGGTGATGAAGCTCACGACGTCGGCGATGTCGGCCGAGGAGACCTCCACCGTGACGGCGTCTAGCTCGGCGTGCCACTGGGCCTCGAGCTCCTCGCGGCGGCCGGTGAGCTCCTTCTCGCGGTCGCGCAGGCGGGCGGCCTCCTCGAACTCCTGGGCCTTGGCGGCGCGGGACTTCTCCTCGGCCACGGAGGCGAGCTCCGCGTCGCACTCGACGATGGCGTCGGGCACCACGATCTTGTGCACGCGGGTGCGCGCGCCGGCCTCGTCGATGACATCGATGGCCTTGTCGGGCAGGAAGCGGTCCTGGATGTAGCGGTTGGACAGCACGACGGCGTCCACGAGGGCCTCGTCGGTGTAGCGGACGTGGTGGTGCTCCTCGTAGCGGTCCTTGAGGCCCTTGAGGATGGTCACGGTGTCGGCCACGGAGGGCTCGTTGATGTAGACGGGCTGGAAGCGGCGCTCGAAGGCGGAGTCCTTCTCGATGTGCTTGCGGTACTCCTCGGCGGTGGTGGCGCCGATGACCTGAATCTCGCCGCGGGACAGCGGCGGCTTGAGGATCGAGGCGGCGTCGATGGAGCCCTCGGCGGAGCCGGCGCCGATGAGGGTGTGGATCTCGTCGATGAACAGGATGTCGCTCTCGGACTCCATGACCTCGTTGACCACGCGCTTGAGGCGCTCCTCGAACTCGCCGCGGTACTTGGAGCCGGCGACGAGGGCGGCCACGTCGAGCGTCCAGATCTGCTTGCCGCGCAGGACCTCGGGAACGTTGCCGTCGGCCACGAGCTGGGCGAGCCCCTCGGCGATGGCGGTCTTGCCCACGCCGGGGTCGCCGAGGATCAGCGGGTTGTTCTTCTGGCGGCGCGCCAGCACCTGCATGACGCGCTCCACCTCGGAGTCGCGGCCGATGACCGGGTCGAGCCGGCCGTCGGCGGCCAGCTTGGTGAGGTTGCGGCCGTACTCCTCGAGCATGGAGCCCTCGCCGGGGCCCTGGCCGCCGGCGACGTCGGCGCCGGAGCGGACGTCGGCCATGGCCGGACGCATGCGGCCGTCGGACGAGCCGGCGGTCAGCCGGTCCACGGCGTTGCGCACGGCGTCGCCGGAGATGCCCATGCGGGTGAGCGCCTCCATGGCCACGCCGTTGCCCTCGCGGACGATGCCGAGCAGCAGGTGCTCGGTGGAGATGTAGGACTGGCCGCGGGTGATGGTCTCGCGGTAGGCCCCCTCCAGCACCCGCTTGGCGCGGGGCGTGAAGGGGATGTGGCCGCCGGGGACCGGCTCGGCCTCGCGGCGCGTGATCTCGCGGACGATGGCCAGGGCCTCCTCGTAGGTGACGTCGAGCTCGGCCATGGCCTGGGCGGCGATGCCGTCGCCCTGTTTGATGAGTCCGAGCAGCAGGTGCTCGGTGCCCACGTACATCTGCCCGAGCTCGCGGGCCTCGTCCTGGGCGAGGCTCATGACCTTGCGGGCCTTCTCGGTGAACTTGTCGAACATGGTGGTTTGCACCCCCTATGCAGTGACCTCCGGGCGCATGTGCGGGAAGGGCAGCACGTCGCGGATGGAGGGTTGGTCGGTGAGGAGCATCGCCATGCGGTCGATGCCGATGCCGATGCCGCCGGTGGGCGGCATGCCGTACTCGAGGGCACGGACGTAGTCGTGGTCGTACTCCATGGCCTCGTCGTCGCCGGCGGCCTTGGCGGCCACCTGGTCGGCGAAGCGGCCCTCCTGGTCGACCGGGTCGTTGAGCTCAGTGAACGCGTTGGCATACTCGTGGCCGCAGATCACGAGCTCGAAGCGGTCGGTCAGGCGCTCGTCGGAGGGCTTGCGCTTGGCGAGCGGCGACACCTCGACGGGGTAGTCGCAGACGAAGGTGGGGTCGACGATGGTGGACTCCACCAGCTCGTCGTAGAGGTTGAACAGGAGCTTGCCGGCGCCCCAGGACTCCTCCCACTCGAGGCCGCGCTCGGCGTTGACCTCGCGGAGGCGCTCCACCGGGGTGTCGACGGAGAGCTCCTCGCCCACGGTCTCGCTCACGAGCTCGGCCATGGTGGCGCTCCGCCAGGTGCCGCCAAGCTCCACGGGCGTGCCCTGGTAGACGATGCTGTGGGTGCCGCAGACCTCGTCGGCCGCGGCCTTGAAGGCGCCCTCGGCGAGCTCCTTCATGCCCTCGATGTCGGTGTAGGCGCGGTAGGCCTCCATGGTGGTGAACTCGGGGTTGTGGGTCTGGTCCATGCCCTCGTTACGGAACTGGCGGCCGATCTCGTAGACGCGCTCCATGCCGCCCACGATGAGGCGCTTCAGGTGCAGCTCGGTGGCGATGCGCAGGTAGAAGTCCATGTCGAGGGCGTTGTGGTGCGTGACGAACGGGCGGGCGTTGGCGCCGCCGAGGGTGTACTGGAGGATGGGCGTCTCGACCTCGAAGTAGCCCTGGCCGTCCATGTAGCGTCTGATGGCGGCGATCATGCGGGAGCGCTTCTTGAAGGTCTCGAGCACCTCGGGGTTCACGATCATGTCGGCGTAGCGCTGGCGGTAGCGGGTCTCCTTGTCGGAGAGGCCGTGGAACTTCTCGGGCAGCGGGCGCAGGGCCTTGGCGAGCATGGTGAGCGACGTCGGGGCGACCGAGATCTGGCCGCGGCGGGTGCGGAGCACCGTGCCGGTGACGCCCACGATGTCGCCGAGGTCCACCGTGCCCAGGAGGTCCCAGGCCGCGGGCTCGAGGTTGTTCACGCGGAAGAAGAGCTGGATCTGGCCCGTATGGTCCTGGAGCATCACGAAGCAGACCTTGCCCTGGTTGCGGATGGCGCGCACGCGGCCCGCCACGCAGACGACGTCCTCGGTGTCCTGGCCGGGCTCGAGGGAGGCGTAGTCCTCCTCGATCTGGGCGGCGTGGGCGTCGGGCTCGAAGGAGGACGGGTAGGGGTTGCCGCCGGCGTCGATCATGGCCTGGCGCTTGGCACGGCGCAGCGTGCGCTCGTCGGTGGTCTCCGGGGTGGTCTGGTCGTCGTGCTGGGACATTCCGTCTCTCCTTCTTAGGTCCTGGCCTCGGGCCGGCGTCGGCCGGCCCCGGTCCACGTATAACGCAAAACCCTGCCTGTGGGAAACCACAGGCAGGGTCTGAGAAGTCTCGCTTCCCCGGCGGGCTTTACGAACGCTCGATGGAGAGGACGGTGTAGGTCCTGGTCGAGCCGTTCGGCGAGGTCACGGTGACCTCGTCGCCCTTCCTGTGGCCCAGGAGCGCGGCCCCCACGGGGGACTCGGTCGAGATCTTGTGCTCCAGGGAGTTGGTCTCTGTGGTGCCCACGATGGAGAAGGTCATCTCCTTGCCGGTGTCGCCGTCCTGGAGGACGACGGTGGAGCCGATGGAGACGGCGTCGGCCACCCCGGCCTTGTCGACGATGACCGCGTTGGCGAGGATCTGGCGGATCTCGTTGCAGCGGGCCTCGTTGCGGGCCTGCTCCTCCTTGGCGGCGTCGTACTCCGCGTTCTCGGAGAGGTCGCCGAAGTCCTTGGCCGTCTTGATGGACTCGGTGATCTCCTTTGCGTGCTCCCCCTCGCGCCAGGCGAGCTCGTCGGCGAGTTTCTGGCGGCCGTCGGGGGTCAGCTGAATCTGGGTGCTCTGCACGGGTCGACGCCTTTCTCAAGAACGAAAAACAGATGCGACAGGCAATGATACCCGTTTACTGGGCGTCCTTGTCGGAGTCGCCGTTGTCGACGACCTCGACGTCCTCGGCCTCGATCTTCTTCTGGGCCTTGGGGTCGTCGGTGCTCTCCATGCCCTCGCGGATGTTCTTGACGGTCTTGCCGAGGGAGGCACCGAGCTTGGGGAGGTTCTTGGGCCCGAAGATCACGAGCACGACGACGAGGATGATGAGGAGTTCGGGAATGCCGAGTCCACCGAGCATGGAGACCTCCAATGGGTTGAAGGCGCCGTATGCGCCCTGGGTTCTGGTCTGTCTCTGGTCCGAGCGTGCACCCGGACGAGTATATATGGCGACCCCGTGGAGCACAAACCGGGCGGTGTCCCCTGAAATAAATCTGCACAGGAGTTGCGCACCGGCGCCGGGAGCTGGGGGATCTGTCAGCGGGCGCCGCGGCCGTGCGCGCGGTCACCGGTGGAGGGGCGTCCCCGGCCGCCACGCGTACAGGGTACGGGCGCGCACGGCCGCCCGGGCCGCACCCGCGGCGACGGGGCGGGCCCGGGCGGCCAGCGGGGAAGGGTATGCCAACCGGTCACCGGACCGGCGGGGCCACGGCGGCCACACGGGGAGCGGCGTGGCTGGGACAGAAGTGCCCGACCATTGGGACAGAAGTGTCCGGGTGGTGGGACGGGGGCGTCAGGCCTTGGCGGCCTCCTTCTCGGCCAGCAGGCGCTCGGCCTCGGCGGCCACCTCGCGGGGATAGCCCACGAGGTCCTCGCCCTCGGGCACATCGGTGAGCGAGACCTCGTCCCAGGCCTCCTCCTCCTCGGCGTGGACCACGGTGGGCGTGGCCACGAAGACGACGTAGCGCACGACCACGAAGGCCACGAGCACGGCGGCGACCGCCACCTGCACCGGCACCGCCAGCTCCACGACGGCGAGGGGCGCCCCCTGGGCGGCCGCGGCGCGGGACAGCATGAGGCTCGCCATGGCCGAGATGACGAAGGGGAAGGTGAAGGCCGCGTAGCTGGGATAGAAGTCACGGCGCAGGCACAGCACGCAGTTGACGGCGGAGACCACGTAGAGGGCGGCGCCGATGGACCAGAGCACGGTCACGAAGGCGAGGGGGGCGGGCTCGACGGAGTTGAGGCACCCCACGACGCACAGGTTGAACGGGGCGGCGTAGATGCAGATGAGCGGCAGGGTGGCCTCGGCCATCTCGCGGTGGGCGAGGTAGCGCACGGTGACCAGCACGAACAGCACGACGAGGGCGACGAAGCCGAACCAGAAGACGCCCGCGCCGAAGGCCTCCAGACCGAAGGCGGGCGCCGTCACCGAGGCCACCACGAGGCCCACGTAGGCGATGAACCAGCTGGCGAAGACCTGCTCGATCCTCAGGTGGAACACGTAGTGCACGGTGAAGAAGACGATGAGCGCCATGTGGAGGGCCACGGCGGCGCCCCAGAAGACGAAGGCCACCGGCCCCCAGAACGGCGCCATGAGGGCCGAGAGCTGCATGACGGTCATGGGGAAGGTGCCCGACACCGAGGCGGAGATGGGGTTCTCCATGTTCTCGCGGAAGAACCCGGGGACGAGCACGCACTTTGCCACGAGGGCGCAGAGCATGAGGGCCGAGAGAGCGGCCAGGACGTAGCGGATGCCCGGGACGAAGTTGTCGAGCAGGTTCCCGAGGGCGACGGTGCCGAGGGCGACGCCGCACACGGGGAACGGCACGCGCTCGATGGCCTCCTTGAACATTGGCACTCCTTGACTGACGGGCCGGCGTGGGCCGGCGCACCATGGATATGGAACCCCCGCGCGGGCGAAGGCGGCGGCAGCGTGTCGTCGGATGTCCGTGGAGGACCGATGACCCAGGGCCACCGGCGGCCCCATCATATGGGGTGCCCGGAAACCGGCGGCCCCATACGTCCAAAAGTCCCACCTTTTCACTGGGATTACAGACTGGGGCCGGAGGGCCTAGGAGATGGCGGTGTCGGCGGGCTCGGAGCCGGGGAGCAGGTCGTAGGGCATGGAGCGCAGGAACGGGTAGAGGGCCACGCAGGCAAGGGGCACGAGCAGCCAGTTCCCCGGCAGCAGGCTCGGCAGGGTGAACAGGCAGAGGAAGACGAAGAGGCGTACGGAGTAGAACAGCGCCCGACGCCATCCCGTGCGCGCCCTCGTCTCGCAGCTCATGCGCACGAAGGCGCCGCCGGGGGTGGAGCCGTCGCGACCCACGGGAACGAGGAGCTCCACCACCAGGAGCAGGGCCGCGAAGGAGCCCACGGAGACCCACCCCACCGCCACCGAGGCCGCGTCGGACGCCGTCATGGAGACGCCGGCCAGGGCGATGCGGGGCTCCAGGGAGCCGGGGTCGGCGACGGGGAGGAGGTTCCACACCGCGAAGGCCGCAACGGCGGTGGCCAGGGCCGCCCCCACGAAGCAGAGCCCCAGGTCGATGACGGCGGCCACGCAGCGGCGCACGAAACCGGGGCTGTGGGTGACGGGCGGCGCCACGTAGTCGCCGCGGCGCACCACCCGGCCGACGACCTTGGCACAGGCGAGGCCCACCAGGGCGCCCGCGGTGTTGGCCATGAGGTCGTCGACGTCGAAGGTGCGGTAGGCGTAGGGGTAGAGGCCGAAGAAGCCGGTGAGCTGGGCGCACTCCACCAGGAGGGACACGGCGAAGCCCGACGCGGCCACGGCGGGCACCCGCCAGCGCAGCCCGTAGGCGAGCATGTAGCCGAGGGGCATGAACAACACCACGTTGGCCACCACCTGGAAGACCGCCCTGAGGCCGTCGGTGCGGATGTCGCCCACGAACGCGAACGGGTGGAGCTGGGGCGCCACGCCGTAGGTGATGCCGGGGCCGCTCGTGCCCTCGGGCATGGGGTAGAGGGTGAAGCAGGCGACGCCGAGGGCGTAGAGCACCGCGAGGTAGGACCAGGCGAGCGACGCGAGCGTGACACGGCCGCGGCGATGGTAGACCAGGGCGAGCACGGGCAGCGTGAGCACCAGCGAGGCCAGGGGCCACATGGCGATCGCCAGTTTGAACGGGCCGGAAAAGGCGCGGAGCATCGGATCCTCTCCTCTCGGGAACGGTTCGCGGAGAACAGGATGGCAAAGGGGCCCCTCAGGTTCCATGGAACTTGATGACCGCACGCTTACGTTTTTGAAAGGCACACGCCCCCTGTCCCACCACCGTCCCACCACCCGGACACTTTTGTCCCAATGGTCGGGCACTTTTGTCCCACCACCCGGGCTCTTGCGGCGTCACACGGTCATCGCGCCACGGCGGCGTGCCGGCGCGGCAGAATCCATCACTTCTCCAATAGGAGAAGTGATGGATGGGCCAGGCACCTCTGTCACGCATCCGACGTCAGGCCAGGTCCTGCAGGGCCACGGGGCCGGCCCCTCCCCTGCGGGCCGCCGAGACCGCCTGCACCAGGGCCACGGCGCCGCTCATGGTGCTCACGAGGTCGATGCCGCGCATGACCGCCTCGCCGCGCAGCAGCACGCCGTCGCCGCGGCTGCTCTCGCCGTGGGGCGTGTTGATGAGGAAGGCCACCTCCCCGCCGCGGATGCGGTCCAGGATGTTGGGGTGCCCCTCGGCCACGCGCTTGACCTCCTCGCAGGGAATGCCTGCCGCATGCAGCGTCTTGGCCGTGCCGCGGGTGGCCACGAGGTCGTATCCGAGGCCCGTCAGGGCGAGGGCCACGGGGGCCACGGAACGCTTGTCGCGGTCGCACACGCTCACCATGACCGTGCCGCCCTCGGGCAGCCGGTAGTCGATGGCCTCGCGGGTCTTGGCGTAGGCCTCGGGAAACGTGGGCGCGACCCCCATGACCTCGCCGGTGGAGCGCATCTCGGGGCCCAGGGTGACAGGGCTGCCGGGGAAGCGGCTCCACGGCATGACCGACTCCTTGACGGCGAAGTAGCCCGGCTCGCGCCCCTCTTCGGGAAGCCCCATGGCCGCCAGGGGCTCGCCCGCCATGACCCGGGCCGCCAGCGCGGCCAGGGGCACGCCGGTGGCCTTGGACGAGAAGGGCACCGTGCGGCTGGCGCGCGGGTTGAGCTCGATGACGAGCACGCGGTCGTCCTTGACGGCGTACTGCACGTTGAGCGGGCCCACCACGCCGCAGGCGAGGGCCAGGCGCCGCGTGATGTCGCGCACCCGCCCCACGACGGCGTCGGAGAGCGAGAAGGGCGGCCAGCAGCAGGCGGAGTCGCCGGAGTGGATGCCGCACTCCTCGATGTGCTCCAGGACCGACCCCACGTAGACGTCGGTGCCGTCGCAGAGGGCGTCCACATCCAGCTCCACGGCGTCCTCGAGGAAGGCGTCCAGGTAGAGCGGCCGGTCGGGGCTCACCGATGCGGCCTGGGACACGTAGGTCCCCAGCTCGTCGGCCGAGTAGACGATGGCCATGCCGCGGCCGCCCAGCACGTAGCTCGGGCGCACGATGAGGGGGTAGCCGATGCGCGCCGCGGCCTCGGCCGCCTCCGCGAGGGTGGAGGCCACGGCCGAGGGCGGGCACTCCACGCCCAGGCGGTCGAGGAGCGCGGCGAAGCGGTCGCGGTCCTCGGCGAGGTCGATGGCCTCGGGCTGGGTGCCGAGGATGGGCACGCCCGCGCGCTTGAGGCGCCCGGCGAGGTTCACCGGCGTCTGCCCGCCCAGCGTGACCACCACGCCGCAGGGCCGCTCCACCTCCACCACGTTCATGACGTCCTCGAAGGTGAGCGGCTCGAAGTAGAGGCGGTCGCTCGTGTCGAAGTCCGTGGAGACGGTCTCGGGGTTGCAGTTGACCATGACGGTCTCGTAGCCCATGGCCGAGAGGGCCTGCACGGCGTGGACGCAGCAGTAGTCGAACTCGATGCCCTGGCCGATGCGGTTGGGGCCGGCCGAGAGGACCATGACCCGCGGGCGCGCGGCCTCGCGGTGCTCGGTGGCGCCGCCCGCACGGTAGGTGAGGTAGTGGTACTCGGTGGCCGCGGCGAACTCGCCGGCGCAGGTGTCAACGGTCTTCACGCAGGGCACCACGCCCAGGATCCGCCGGAGGGCGCGCACGGTGTCCTCGGCCTGACCGGTGAGGGCGCCGATCTGCACGTCGGAGAAGCCCAGCTGCTTGGCCGCGAGCATGAGGGGCGCGTCGAGCCCGGCGAGGCCGAGCGAGGCGATGCGCCCCTCGGCCGCCACGATGTCCGCGATGCGGCAGACGAACCACGGGTCCACCCCCGACAGGGCCGCCACCCGGCCGGGATCCCAGCCGCGGCGCAGCGCCTCGGCGAGCCAGAACACGCGGTCGGGGGTGGGCTCGGCCACGAGGTCGGCCAGCTCGTCGGCGCCGGCGGCATCGGCGCCGGCGGGGCGGTCCAGGCCGGCGTGGCCCTGCTCGAGGGACCGGAGGGCCTTCTGCAGCGCCTCCTCGAAGGTGGTGCCGAGCGCCATGGCCTCGCCCACCGACTTCATGCGGGTGGTGAGCTCGCAGGACGCGCCCTCGAACTTCTCGAAGGCGAAGCGCGGCACCTTGACCACGCAGTAGTCGAGGGCCGGCTCGAAGCACGCCGGGGTGGCGCCGGTGACGCGGTTGACCACCTCGTCGAGCGTGAGGCCCACGGCGAGGAGCGCGGCGCACGTGGCGATGGGGAAGCCCGTGGCCTTGGACGCCAGGGCCGAGGAGCGGCTCACACGCGGGTTCATCTCCACCACGAGCACGCGGCCGTCCTCCGGGTTCACGGCGAACTGCACGTTGGAGCCGCCGCAGGCCACGCCCACGCGCTCGAGGACGGCGAGGGAGCAGTCGCGCAGGTGCTGGAGCTCGGTGTCGGTGAGGGTCTGGCACGGCGCCACGGTGATGGAGTCGCCGGTGTGCACGCCCATGGGGTCGAGGTTCTCGATGGAGCAGACCACCACGCCGTTGCCGGCGCCGTCGCGCACCACCTCCATCTCGATCTCCTTCCAACCCTCCACGGACCGCTCCACGAGCACCTCGGACACGGGCGAGAGCGAGAGGCCCTCGGCCGCGACGGCGGCGAGCTCCCCCGCGTCCCGGGCAACGCCGCCGCCGGCGCCGCCGAGCGTGAAGGCGGGGCGCACCACCACGGGGTAGCCGATCTCGTCGGCCACCGCCAGGCACTCCCCCACCGTGCGGCCCACCTCGGAGCGGGCGCACTCGAGCCCGATGTCGGCCATGGCGGCGGCGAAGAGCTCGCGGTCCTCGCCCACCTTGATCGACTCGATGTCGCAGCCGATCACCTCCACGCCGAAGCGCTCGAGCACGCCCTCCTCGGCGAGGGCCACGGCGCAGTTGAGGGCCGTCTGGCCGCCCATGTTGGCGAGCAGGGCGTCGGGCCGCTCCCGCTCGATGACCTTGGCCACGCAGGCGGGCGTCACGGGCTCCACGTAGGTGCGGTCCGCCGTCGACGGGTCGGTCATGACCGTGGCGGGGTTGGAGTTGACGAGCACCACCTCGATGCCCAGCTCCTTGAGGGCGCGGCACGCCTGGGTGCCGGAGTAGTCGAACTCGCAGGCCTGGCCGATGACGATGGGACCGGAACCGATGACGAGGACCTTGCGGATGTCTGCGCGCGCGGGCATCAGGCGCACCTCCCCTGGACGGCGTGGACGAGGTAGTCGGGGTCGCCGGCCATGAGGGCGCAGAAGGCGTCGAAGCCGTAGGCGCCGTCGAGCGGGCCGGGGCGCCCCTCGGGGTGGTACTGGAGCGAGAAGGCACGGCGGTCGAGGTACTCCACGCCCTCGCAGGTGCCGTCGTTGAGGTTCACGTGGGTGAGGCGCACGCGCCCCACCTCGGGCGACAGGGCCACCGGCGCCACACCCCGTTCGGCCCAGCACCGGAGGTCGGCCTCGTGGGAGGTGCGGCCGCCGGACTCCCCCGGGACGAGGGGGCCGAACGAGGGGAAGTCCACGGCGTAGTTGTGGTTCTGGGCCGTGACCTCGCAGGTGCGGGTGAGGAGGTTCATCACCGGCTCGTTGCCGCCGTGGTGGCCGTAGGCGAGCTTGACGGTGCGCGCGCCCGCAGCGAGGGCCATGACCTGGTGGCCGAGGCAGATGCCGAAGGTGGGCACGCGCCCGAGGAGCCCGCGGGCGCAGGCCACCACCCCGGGCACGGAGGCGGGGTCGCCCGGGCCGTTGGATAGGAAGGCGCCGTCGGCGCCGAGGGCCAGGACGTCGGCGGCCGTGGCGTCCCACGGCAGCGTGTGCACCGTGAGCCCGCGGGCGGCGAGGCCGGCGACGATGCCCGCCTTCTGGCCGCAGTCCACCGCCGCCACGGAGCGGCCGCAGCCCGCGGCGGGGACCTCGGTCCACGGGGCGTCGCATGAGACGGCCGCCACGAGGTCGCGCTCGGCGATGGGCGGCTGGGCGCGCACGAGGGCCACGAGCTCGTCGGGGTCGAGCACCTCCGTGGAGACGCCCGCGGCCATGGCTCCCCCGCCGCGGACCGCGAGGGTCACGGCGCGGGTGTCGACCCCCTCCACCGCCACGACGCCGTGGCGCGCCAGGTAGGACGGCAGCGACTCGCGGCTCCGCCAGTGGCTGGGGGTGCGGCAGACGTCGGCCACCACGAGGGCCGAGAGCGCCGGGCGGGCGGCCTCGGAGGCCTCCGGGGAGATGCCGTAGTTGCCCTGCTGGGGATAGGTGAGACAGACGACCTGGCCGGCATAGGAGGGGTCCGTCGCGATCTCCTGGTAGCCGGCCATGGACGTGTTGAAGACGATCTCGCCGAAGGCGGTGCCGGGCGCGCCGCAGGAGTGGCCGCGGTGCCAGGTGCCGTCCGCGAGGGCGAGCAGCGCCGGCATGGGCGGGGTGGGTGAGGCAAGGGGGTTCATGGCCGTCCTCTCCATCGTGGCCTTCGGGCCGTCCCGCGGCCCCTTAAAGGTGCTCGGGCCATGCTAGGCGCGCCCGCGCCGGGTCTCCCCGCCACGGGTGCCCATGACACAAGATGGATACACATGCCGGTAATATGCGCTAATCGGTGTATAAATGGCAGCGTTATCCGCATACAGGTGCCGGATGCGGCCGAGACGCGACCGTCAGCCGCCGGCCGCTCCTCGACCGGACCACGACTGCCACCTGAAAGCGGTTGAGGGCGACTCCGGAGGCGCGGACGTGCCGGAATCCGCCCCCAACCGCGTTCAGGTGCCCGGAATCCGCCCCCAGCCGCGTTCAGGTGCCGAGAGGGTCGCCCCCAGCCGCGTTCAGGTGCGGAGAGAAGGCAGGATGCGGAGAGGCCGGCTGCTGGGGGACGGGCGTCACGCCACGTCGGCCCCGAGGGGCGGCACCTCCCCCTCAAAATGGAACGACACCGTGAGCGGCCCGCCGTCGCGGACGTTCTCCACCAGCACGAAGGCCGCCTCCACCACGCGGTACCCCTGGGCCATCAGCACGTGGGCGTAGTAGCGGGCCTGCATGGCGTGGTGCTCGGCGGCCGCCGCCGCGTCCATGTAGGTCTCGCCGGTCTTGTAGTCCACCACAAGGGCGCGGCCGTCGCCGTCCGACGAGAACAGGTCGATGGAGCCGGTGACGTAGCCCGACGCGCCGCCGTCCTCCGCCGAGAAGAACGGCAGCTCCGGCACCACCGTGGCGGCCGAGAGGGCCCGCTCCCGCAGGGGCGTGGCCCACCAGGCGTCGAGGGCGCGCGCGAGGCGCCCCCGGGCGTCGCGGTCCAGGCCGCGGCGGTCGGCCACGGCGGCCACCCGCGCGGCGTCGGGCACCCGACCGTCGCCTGCGGCCAGGCGCGCGAGCTCGTGGAAGGCGTCGCCGAACCGCACGGCCTCGTCGTCGAAGGCCGCCGGCGCGTCCCAGCTGGGCTCGTCGCCCGCGGGGGGCTCGGCGTCCTCGGGGACCTCCGTGGCGTCCTCCTCGGCGTCGAGGGCGGCCGTCACCTGGGCCTGGTGGAGGTCCTTGGAGTAGCTGCGCACGTCGTCCCGGGCCGACCACGCCGTGGTGGGCGGGGCCGTGCGCACCTCGTCGAAGAGTGGGAAGTCCGGGCGCTCCTCCTCGGGCCGCTCCACGGGCTCCTCGGGCTCCACAGGGTCCTTGGGCGTGGGCTCGGCCACCACGGTGACCAGGCGCCCCTCCTGCCCCCCGCCGTAGTCGATGGGCACGGTGCCCTGCAGCGTGGGGACCTCGCCCCAGAGGGCCTCGAGGAAGCTCTCGGCCATGGCCGGCCTGACCGTGCCCTTGGCGGAGACCGCGGTGGTGACGCCCACCACGAGGGCCTCGCGGGCGCGGGTGAGGGCGACGTAGAGCAGGCGCGCGGCCTCCCGCACCTCGACGTCGGTCTCGCACTCCTCCAGCCGGCGGCGCCACTGGAGGCCGGTGCGAGGCTCCCCCTCCGGCTCCCCGAGGAGTTTGGCCGCCGCCTCGGCCGGCGATCCCTTCTCGGCCCTGGGCTTCAGGGAGAGGCGCACCTCGGACCCCTCGCGGCTGGTCACGAGGTTCTGCCCGCCCTGGCTGTGGGGGTCGTCGAAGACGCCCGCCACGGCCACCACGGGGAACTCCAGGCCCTTGGAGGAGTGGACCGTCATCACGCGCACGGCGTCGGTCTCCTCGCCCGAGAGGGCGCCGGGACCCTCCTTGGCGCTCGCGAGCCAGTCGCCGAAGACCTTGGCCGCGCGGGAGAAGCCCAGCCCCGCGTCGTCCACGAGCCGGCGGATGTGCCGCACGGCGGAGAGCACGTTGGCCGCGCGGGAGCGGCCCACGACCCCCTCGCGCTCCAGGCGGGGGAGCCAGCCCGACTCCGTGCACACGGCCAGCACGGTGTCGGCCACACCGGTGTAGCCCATGCGGCGGCGTGCCAGCTCCATGACCCTGAGGGCCTGGGCCAGGCGCGGGCCGGGGCGCTCCCCCAGCACGCGCTCGGCGCCCCCGGGTCCGGCGAGCAGGCCCTCCACGAGGCCGGCGGACGAGCCGCCGCGGGCCAGGAGCACGAGGTCGTCGTCGCCCAGGGAGAAGATGGGGCCCTGGAGCACCGGGAGGAGCCCCCGCTGGGTGTCGCGCGGGTTGGCGAGGGCCCAGAGCAGCGCCTGCACCTGCTGCACCTCCATGGCCGAGGCGAAGGTGGAGCCGCCGGCCACCACGGCCTCGAGGCCGTGGTCGCGCAGGGCCCGGAGGTAGGGGTCGGCGACGTTGAGGCCGCGGAGCAGGAGCGCCATGTCGCCGGGGCGCACGCCCTGCTTTGCGAGCTCCTGCAGGCGGTTGGCCACCTGCTCGGCGTTCCGGGCGACGAGGACGTCCTTGGTGGCCTGCTTGAACCCCTTCTCGGCCGGGGGCGCCTGGGTGTGCTCCACCATGATGCGGGGCATGTCACGGGCGGCGTAGCCGTCGGGGCGGCCGGGGAAGGCCTCGAGGTCCATGAATCCGGGGAGGATCTCGGAGTCGCCGAGGGCGCGGCTCACGAACCGCAGGATGTCGTCGTGGCTGCGGAAGTTGCGGTCCATGCGCACCACCCGGGAGGCCCGCTCGCGGGCCAGGTCGTACTGCTCGACGTCCGCGCCGCGGAACCGGTAGATGGACTGCTGGCGGTCGCCCACGAAGCACAGGCGGCTCTCGTCGGGCGCCAGCAGGCTCACGATGCGGAGCTGCTGGGAGTCCGTGTCCTGGAACTCGTCGATCATGACGAGCTCGAAGGTGCCCTGGAACCGCTCCTTGACCACGGGGTGCTCCGAGAGGCCCTTGAGGGCCAGGCGCAGGAGGTCGCCGTTGTCCAGGGCACCGCGCTCGCGCTTGACGGCGCGGTACCGCCCGTCGATGGCGCGGGCGAGGTCCATGAGCGGGCCCTCCAGCCGGCGGATGCGGGAGTAGGAGCCCTCGAGGACCAGGGCAGCCACGGCCTCCTTGGCGTCGGCGAGGAGGTCCAGGGCGTCCTTGGCCTTGATGAACGTGCCGCTGGGCAGCACGACCGACGCCTCCAGGCCGTCCCAGGCGTCGGCCGGGGCGCCGGCCTCCAGCCAGGCGGTCAGGGCCTGGGAGGTGCGCGCGAGGTCGGCCTTGTGCTCCATGCCCTTGGCCCCCTTCTTGGGCACCCAGGCGTCGAGCAGGGCGTCCAGCGCCGCCACGGCGCGGCGGGCCAAGGGGCCGAGCTCGGCGTCGCCCCCCTTGAAGGCCACGGCGTCGAACCCCTCGGGGCTCTCGTTGGCCTTCTTGGTGATGAGCTCGGCCATCTCGGGGGCGGACATGGGCCGGTTGAACCCGCGGCGGCGCTGGGCCACGCCGGACTCCGAGGCGGCGTCGAACGAGTCGCCGAAGGTGGCGAAGAGCTCGGTGTAGCGGGGGTCGCCGCGCACCTCGAGGAGCACATCGGAGACGGCGCGGCTGCGCAGGTACTGCTCCTCGTTGTCGGCGATCACGGTGAAGGCCGGGTCGATGCCCAGCTCGAGGGCCGAGGAGCGCAGGATGCGCTCGCACATGCCGTGGATGGTGGAGATCCAGGCGCGGTCCACGGCCAGGGCCTCGTCGTGGAGGCCGCGGGCCATGAGCTCGGCGCGCACGCGCTCTCGGATCTCCGACGCGGCCTTGTTGGTGAACGTGATCACGAGGGCGTTCTCGATGGACGAGAGCGGCGCCCTCCCCGTGGCCGGGTCGGGCTCCAGGGCGTGGGCCAGGCGCTGCACCAGGGTGAACGTCTTGCCCGAGCCTGCGCCCGCCTCCACGAAGAGCTCCTCGTCGAGGGTCTCGACGATGGTTCGCTGGGGTCCGTCGAGCTCGATCATCGGTCGATCCTCTTCTCGCAGGCGACGGCAGGGCAGCCCATGCAGGCCCACCGGTCGCGGGGTCGGGGCTCCACGTGGCCGGCGGCCATGGAGGCCACCGCCTCGGCGGCGACCTCCTCGGCGCGGGCGAGCACGTCTTCGAAGGACGCTGCCGCCACGTGGTCGGGGGTGACGACGTTGGGGGTCTTGCCGCGGTACGCACCCTCCATGGACTCGGCGAAGCCGCGCTCGGCCATGCCGCCCACCCCGGGGTCGTCGCCCGTGGTGAGGTAGACGGCGGCCACGGGGTCCAGGCCGGGCGCCACCTGGGGCAGCACGCGGGCGTAGAGCAGGGCCTGGATGTTGCCCGGCACCCAGGAGGAGAGGTCGTCGGCGGCCTCGGGGCGGTAGCGGGAGCCGCCGGAGTTGCCGCTCTTGTAGTCGATGACCGCGGCGCGGCCCCTCGCGTCGACGTCCACGCGGTCGATGGTGCCGCGCACCCGCACGCCGGCGTAGGTCACCGGGTCCTGGCCCGGGTTGCCGAAGGTCTGCTCGAACAGCCGCGGCGTGAAGCCGACGAAGGAGCCCTCGTTGCGGTCGAGCGTGGCCAGGAGCTGGTCCTTGAGGTGGCGCACCTGGCTCTCCTCGCTCACGGAGTGGGGCATGAAGCCGGCGGCCGGCCCCTGGCCCGTGGGCGCGGAGGCCACGGCCCCGTCGAAGACGCGCGAGAGGACGTCGCCGGCGAGCCCCCGCTCGAAGGACCCCTGGGCCTGGAGCTCGCGGCCGGTGCGCTCGAGCACGCCGTGGGCGAAGCTGCCGCGGTCGAGGCCCGAGAAGTCCGCGTCGAGGCGGTCGGCCGGCACGGCGCGCTCGAGGAACCAGCGGCGGGGGCAGCCGAGGTAGGTCTCGAGGTCGGTGGCAGAGACCACCGGGACGTCGCCGGCGACGTCCGAGCGCATGACGGCGAGGTGCGCCGCCCGCCCCGACAGCGTGCCGACCTCCAGCGGGGGGACGAAGCCCGAGGGCTCGGGCTCGCGGCCCTGGGGCGACAGGTTCTTGGAGACGCGCTCCTCGCCCAGGGTCACGGTCTCGGGGCGCTCGCGGTAGCAGGACAGGAGCTCGGCGAAGAGCGGCGAGGGGTGCGTGGCCTCGGCCGAGGCGTCGCGCAGGGAGCGCTCGACGGCCAGGCCGTGGGTGGGGGCGGCCCAGACGTGCCAGGCGCGGGCCCGGGCGACGGCGTCGGGGGCGGCGGGGCGGGCGAGGCCGAGGAGGCCGAGGAGCCCGTGGACCGCGTCGTGGGGCGCCGAGATGGGGTCCTCGGCCGCCGTCTGGCCGCAGAGCAGCACGTCCTCCACGGAGCCCGGGGGCGTGGAGGCGGCGCGGGCGGGGTCGAGGATCTCCACCGTGCAGCGCTGGGCCTCCCCGTAGCGGCCGCGCTCGGGCGAGCGGGCGACGCCCATGCGCGAGAGCACGGAGGCGAGCACCGTGAGGCGGGCGTGGGGGTCGAGGCCGTCGCCGAACAGCCCGTCCACCGCGACGCAGGCGTCCTCGACGGCGCAGAGGGCCTGGTGGGCCTCGCGGTCGCGGGCGGTCTGGGCGTTGGGGCGCAGGGCGCGTGCGGCGCCGGCCCAGTCGCCGGCGGCCACGAGCTCCACGGTGCGGGCGAGGGGCTCGCTCTGGGTGGCCACGCGGGCGACGTCCGAGAGCACCGCGGCCGGCGAGAGGGCGCGGTTCTGGCGCCAGGCGGCGTCCAGGGAGAACACGATGTCGCGGGGCAGGCCGGAGAGCTCCGAGAGCAGGAAGTCCGTCACGGCGCGAGGGGGCCACCAGCTGCGGTCCGCCTCCACGGAGGCCGAGAGGACCTCCTCGGCCGCGGCCGCCGCGTCGGGGGCACCCTCGGCCGCGCGGTCCAGGCGCCACTGCGACGCGGCCGCGGCGATGGCGGAGAGCTGCTCCACGAAGGCGAGGAACTGGCGGGTGGCGCGGAGGTCGGACGCCGGCTCCACCCAGGAGGCGCGCACGGCGATGCCGCGGTTGGAGGCCTTGGGCGACACGGTGCGCCAGACCTCGCGGGGGTCGCGGGTGACGAGGAGCACGCGCTCGGCGCCGGCCTCGGCCAGGCGGGCGAGCTCGCGGGCCACGAGCTCGGGCTCGGCCTCGGGGCCGGCCGCCTCCAGCAGGCGCACGGACCCGGTGGGCTCCACGGCGCCTCCCCCGCCGAACACGGAGCCGAGCAGGGCCTGGAGCTCCGGCGAGCGCGGCGGCGCCGGGACCGCGGCACGGGCCGGGGCCTCGGAGACGGAGGCGTCGGCGAGCGCGGCCTCGGAGGCGACGGCGGCCTCGCAGGCCCGGGCGGCGTCGCCGGCGGCGCCGGGGTGGGCGGAGGCGGCCCAGGTGAGGCCCACCCGGGCGGCCAGGCGCCCGAAGAGCCGCGCCTGGGAGGCGTCGAGGTCCTCCCAGCCGGCGGCCACGAGGGCGCAGAGGGCCTCGCCGGGATGGGCCGCGAGGGCGTCGGGGAGCTCCTCGAAGACGCGGGAGCGGGTGGAGATCCCCCGGGCCACGAGGGCGTCCGCCAAGGCGAGGGCCATGGTGCAGGCGTCGCGCTGCTGCGGCGAGAGCGCGTCGCCGGCAGCGGCCACGGCGGCGGGCAGCTGGGCCGAGAAGGTGCCGGCGAGGGTGGCGACGACGTCCACGTAGCCGGGATAGACGCCGGCGGACTCGGGTCGGCCGTCCATGAGCGCGTTGCCTCCGAGGACCTTCCAGGCCGTGGCCGTGACGTCGGCGCCCCGGGCGAGCGCGGTGCCGTCCCCCAGGCGCCCCCAGAGGGCGTCGGCCCAGGGCACGGGGCAGGTGACGTCCACGCCCACGCCGATGCCGGCGCGCGCCAGGGTGCGGCGGGCGTCCAGCGCGGCACGCATGGAGGGGACGATCACGGTCACCGGCCGGTGCTCCGCCAAGGCCTCCGTGACGGCCGTCAGGGCCGCGGGCCCGAGGACGGCCCCCTCTGTGTCGCGGACGACGGTCAAAGCCATGGCGGCCCCCTTCGCATCGGTGGACGGCGATAAAGACGTCAAACCACCCTACCACGGCCGGCCGGGACCGGGATGGCGCCATGGGGCAGGCCCGGCGCCGCCACCGCGGTGCGTCCCACCCGCCGCCACGCCACCGTGGTGCGGGCAGGAACGGCAGGGGCTCTCGTCCGGCGCGCCTCCCGCCCGGCAGGCCCGGCGCGCCCCGCCCCTCCTCCGCACCTGAATACGGTTGAGGGCGACTCCCGAGCTCCTCGACGGCCCGAATCCGCCCCCAACCGCGTTCAGGGAGGGAAAACCCGCCCTCGGACGCGTTCAGGTGCGGAGGAGGTCGCCCTCAGATGCGTTCAGGTGGGAGAGGGGGTGGGAGATGGGGCGGGCCAAGCCGACGTGGAGATGGGGTGGGCCGCCCGACCGGCGCGGCATAGCAAAGCAGGCCACCGGACTACCCCGATGGCCTGCGACTTTGCTGGTCGGGTTGACTGGATTCGAACCAGCGACTTCTGCGTCCCGAACGCAGCGCTCTACCAAGCTGAGCCACAACCCGTTGCAGTTGTGCAGTGTAGCACGTTTCTCCCGGGACGGTAAAGCCCTCCTCGGCCTTCCCCCTCCCCTACCCGTGCCAGGTGTCCGAGACGATCGCCGGGCCGCCCCCGCGGGTGGACGTCCCGTAGGCCCACCATCCCCGGCGGACGGCGTCGGTGGCCGCGTCCTCGGCGGCGGCGCGGGATGTGCAGAACCCGAAGACGCAGCTCCCCGACCCCGACACCTGGCTCGCCAGCACGCCCGGCCGGGCGGCGAGCCAGGTGGCCACGGCCTCCTCGGCGGGCATGAGGCGCCGGGCCACGGGGTCCAGGTTGTTGGCCACGGCGAGGGGGACGGCGCGGGCGTCGCCGGCTTCGAGGGCCGAGACGAGCGGCGCCGGGTCGGCGGCGGGCACCGGGCTGCGGTCGAACTCCCGGTAGGCCTCGGCCGTGTCGACGCCGGGACCCAGGGGCCGCACGAGCACCACGGGCAGCTCCACCGGGTCGAAGGTGCGCTCCAGGACGTCGCCGGCGCCCCCCATGAGGGCCGGGGCGCCGTAGAGGAAGAACGGGACGTCGGCGCCCACCGCGCGGGCCGCCCCCACCACCTCGGGGCCGGCGGGGTCAAGGTCCCAGAGCCTCGCCAGGGCCACGAGCGTGGCCGCGGCGTCGGACGACCCGCCGCCGAGGCCGGCCTGGGACGGGATGCGCTTGTCGATGACGATGCGCACGTCGGGCACGCGGTCGATCGACTCCGAGAGGACGAGGGCCGCCCGGGCGGCCAGGTTGTCGCGGGGGGCACAGCGCACGGACGGCACGCACGCCACCTCCAGGGTGCTCGCCGGCTGGAGGGTGAGGGTGTCGACGAGGTCCACCGCGGTCATGACGGTGCGGACGGCGTGGAGCCCGCGGGGCGTGCGCTCCGTGGACACGCCCAGGTAGAGGTTGACCTTGGCGGGCGTGGTGACGACGATCTGGGGCAGGGCCACGGCGGCTCCTCTCGACTGCGCACGGAAAAGGGGCGCGGACCCGCCGGCCCGCGCCCCTGAAGTCTAGCCGACAGGCGTCTCCCCTAGGCCTCCTCGACGAAGTCGAAGATGGGCTCGCCGCTCTCGGTGTCGAACAGCTCCACCGAGCCGGTGAGGACGTCGACGTACTGGTAGCTCTGGCGCGCGATGCGGCCGCGGCGCTCCTCGACCTCCACCATGAAGAGAGAGGGGTGGGCCGAGACGAGGGTGCCGGTGCGCTCGACGATGCGCGAGCGACCCATGTTGGCGCGGACCCGGATGCGGCTCCCGGTGAGCGATGCCAACTCCTCGTGGATCTGGTCGACGCGGTTGACGGACGGGATCTCGTTCTCCATGCCTGTTACTCCAAACGCCGGCTCTGAGACGCCGCTCACCGGATAGGTGGCGTCGAGGCAGAATCCAGCCAATGTTGAATGTGCAGTGACCTATACTATCTGGTTTTGCTTTTGGGAGGAAGGGCCCTCACAGAGAGCGTACAGTCGGGCGTAACGGGCACGTACCCCCGGAATGCCTCGAGAAAGGAAGCCCATGAACGTCCAGCGCCTGGACCGGGTGCGCCAGAACCTGCGCGACCTCGGCCTCACCCAGACCGTGGTCACCGACCCGGTCTCCATCGCCTACCTCACCGGCTACGACAACGACCCGATGGAGCGCTTCGAGGCCCTCTACCTGGCCGTTGACTCCGAGCCCGTGCTCTTCGTCAACCGCCTGTTCCCCGACCCCGGCGACTGCGTGCCCAACGTGGTCACGCTCTACGACACCGACGACCCCGTGGCGTCCCTCGCCCAGGTCACCA
Source organism: Caniella muris (assembly GCF_943193035.1). Taxonomy (NCBI): domain Bacteria; kingdom Bacillati; phylum Actinomycetota; class Coriobacteriia; order Coriobacteriales; family Atopobiaceae; genus Caniella; species Caniella muris. The sequence continues at coordinate 297,032 of NZ_CALPCK010000002.1, read as the reverse complement.
TCGCCGAGGCACCCCTCGGCATCGACCGCACCATGGAGGCCCGCTGGCTGCTGCCCCTCATGGAGGCCGGCGCCGCGTCGTCGTTCCGCCTGGCCTCCTCGGCCGTGGACGACGCCCGTGCCCGCAAGGACGCCGACGAGCGCGAGGCCATGGCCGCCGCCTCGGCCGTCAACGACCGCGCCATGGACTGGCTCAAGGACCAGCTCAAGGCCGGCGTGACCGAGCGGCAGATCGCCGAGGCCCTCGAGGGCGAGTACCGCCGCCTCGGCGCCGACGGCAACTCCTTCGACCCCATCGTCTCTTTCGGCGCCAACGCCGCCGACCCGCACCACGAGCCCGACGACACCGCCCTCGAGCCCGGCATGGTGGCGCTCTTCGACGTGGGCTGCCGCCTGGGCGGCTACTGCGCCGACATGACCCGCACGTTCTTCTTCGGGGCCGAGCCGGACGAGGAGTTCCGCCGGGTCTACGAGGCCGTGGAGGCCGCCAACGCCGCGGCCGAGCAGGTGGCGGCCCCGGGCGTGAGCTTCGCCGCCATCGACCGCGCCGCCCGCGAGGTCATCGAGCGCGCCGGGTACGGCGAGTACTTCACCCACCGCACCGGCCACTCCATCGGCCTGGAGGTCCACGAGCCCGGCGACGTCTCCAGCGCCCACACGGCCCCCGTGGAGCCCGGCATGTGCTTCTCGGTGGAGCCCGGCATCTACCTGCCCGGGAGGTTCGGCGTGCGCATCGAGGACCTCGTGTGCGTGACCGAGAACGGGTCGCAGGTGCTCAACCACCACCCCAAGGGCCTGGAGGTCGTGGGCGCGTAGCCCGGCCGCACCTCCATGGGAACGGGGCCGCGCCCGCAGGTTGACTGCGGGCGCGGCCCCGTTTTGGTACCTCTCGACGGGCGGGCGCCGCCGGCCGGGACGTCAGCGGCGAACGGCCCGGACGAGACCCGCGGCCACGACCGCGGCGGCGAGCGCCAGCCCGAGGACGGGCGCCCCGACGTCGCCGGTGGAGGCGATGCGGGCGGCGCCGGTGGACCGGCCCCCTGCCCCTGCCGTCGGACGGCTCGCCCCGGACCCGGGGCCGTCCGGGGTCCCCGCGGGCCCGTCGGGTGCGCCCGGCTCGCCGGGCTCCTCGGGCGCGGCCGGGTCATCCGGCCCCTCAGGATTCTCGGGCCCGTTCGGGTCATCTGGACCCTCAGGGTCATCGGGCTTGCCAGGATCTTCCGGCTCGCCCGGATCGCCCGGGCCCTCAGGGTCGCTCGGATCTTCAGGATCGCTCGGGTCATCCGGCTCACCCGGCTCCTCGGGATTGCCCGGCTCCTCGGGCCCGCCCGGGTCATCGGGCCCGCCCGGCTCCTCAGGCCCGCTCGGGTCCTCAGGTCCGCCCGGCTCCTCAGGCCCGCTCGGGTCCTCAGGGTCATCGGGCTCGCCCGGGTCCTCGTCCACGACGTTCACGAACACCGCCGTGGCCACGCCCCCGGCAGGGACCTCGCCCCCGAGGGAGGGCTCCCTGGCCGAGAAGCCCTCGGCCTCGCGCTCGGTGAGGATCCAGCGGGTGCCCTCCGGCAGTCCGCCCACCACCGCTATCTGGCCGTGGGAGAGCTCGAGGGTGCCCCCGGAGGCGACCGTGCCGGAGGCGCCGTCGGAGCGCTCCCACCCAAAGTCACCGGCCAGCGGCTCACCCTGGGCGTCCGTGAGCACAAGCTCGAACACGAAGGCGGTCTGCCGGTGGCCCTCGTCGCCGCCCTCCACGGTCTTGGAGACGGCGATCGAGCCCGTCGCCGGGGCAGGCTCGTCGGGGGGCGTCACCGGGTCGGGGTCGCCCTCCACCGTCACCTCGACCCTGTTGGACGGGATGTCGGTCCCCGGGCCGGCCGGGTCGTTCTCAAAGCGGGCCACGCCCACGTTCTCCCAGGTGACCTCTGTCCCCGCGGCCACCTCGGGCAGCCTCACGGAGAAGTGGACGAAGACCGTCTGGCCGGGGCGGAGATCGCCTACGTCCCACGACACGGTGCCGGTCTCGGCGTCGAAGGAGCCCGCCTCCGGGGAGCCCGCGATGCCGGCCGAGCCCTCCACGTATCCGAGGGCCGGCCCCTGGGAGCCGGACGGCTCCACCGGGGTCTGGGGCACCGTGTCGGTGACCGTGACGCCGCGGGCGACGGCCGCGCCGTCGTTGGTCACGGCGAGGCGGTAGGTGAGCAGGTCGCCGCCGCGGCCCTCCACGGGGTCGGCGGTGAAGGCGCCGCCGGCCAGGGACTGCTCCTTCCTCAGGACCAGGTGGGCCACGTCGGTGGCGACGAACACGTCCTCGGAGGGCGGCACCTCCACCCGGGAGGACGGGTCGTCGGGGGTCCCGTGGTCGGCCACGGCCACGTTGTGCCAGACCGTGGCCTCCGCCACCGTCGGGACCTCCACCTCGAAGGTCAGCTCCACGGCGCCGCGGGACGCCAGCTCTCCGAGATGCCAGACGAGGGTGCGGGCGCCCCCGTCGTAGGCGCCCCCGTGGGAGGCGGACCCCTCCACGTAGGCGAGGCCGTCGGGGAGCGGGTCGCGCACCACCACGTCGGGGGCCGCGCCGGCGCCGTTGTTGACCACCCGCAGCCGGTAGACCACCGTGTCACCGGGCTCCACGGGCAGGGGCGAGTCGGCGCCCTCCTGGCCGAACCCCGCGTCGGAGCCCTTCACCTGCTGGTGCTTGTGGATCTCCACGAGCGGGCGCGGCTCCCCCTCCTCCACGTCCACGGGGTTCGAGGGGATGTCGGCGGGCGGCTCGGAGGGGTCGGCGGGGTTGTCGGGGTTGTCGGGGTTGTTGGCGAAGCGGGCCACGGCCACGTTGCGCCAGCTCCACACGGCACCGGAGTCCTCCGGGGTGGCAGGCGCGTCGGGCACGGGAAGGGCGACCCTGAAGCTCACCGTGCGCGACTCACCGCCCGCAAGGGTCCCAAGGCGCCACGTCACCCGGGCCGCCCCATCGGCGTCCGCCGGCCGGAAGACGCCGCCGTCCGAGGCGGAGCCGTCCACGTAGGTGAGGGGCAGGTCAACGGTCGCGGGGACCGAGGCGCCGGGCGACGTCTTGGTGGCCGTGGCGGGGACCTCGTCGGACACCTCCACGTCCTCGGCCGCCGCCTCGCCGGTGTTGGTCACCGTGAGGCGGTACTCCACCGTGGCGCCCTCGGGCACCTGGAGGCCGTCGGAGGTGGGCCCGGAGGCCGTGCCGTCGGCCGCCACCGGTGCCTGGGCCTTCTCGACCTTGAGGGCGGGCGGCGCCACCCGGCGGTTGACGAAGATGAGGCTGCCGGTGGAGGAGCCCTCCTCGACCACCCCCTCCAGCGTGGGCTCGGCGGCGGTGAACCCGTCAGACGGCTCCTCGGCCACGGCGTAGCGGGTGCCCACCGGCAGGCCGTGGATCAGGAGCACCTGGCCGTGGCGCAGCTCGAACCGGCCGCCGTCGCCGAGGGTGAGGGAGGAGACGTCCGCACCGTCCAGCAGCTCGGCGTCCACCGTGCCGCCGAGAGGGGCCCCGTCGCCGTCGGTCAGGGAGAGGACGAAGGTGAAGGCCCGCTCAAAGTCGCCGTCCTGGGCGCCGGCGGGGTCGACGGTCTTGGAGACCGCCACGTCGCCGACGGGCTCCTCGGGCTCCTCGGGATCGGGCCCGGGTCCGGGCTCGGGGTCCTGGGGCTCCCGCACGTTGACGAAGGTCGCCGAGGCCTCCGCGTCACCGGGGACGACGCCCTCCTGGCCCACCGAGACCGCCTCGAAGCCCTCCGTCTCCTCCTCGGTCACGGCGTAGCGGGTGCCCTGGGGCAGCCCGTCCACCGTGACCCGCTGCCCATGGGCCAGGGCGAACGTGGAGCCGTGGGAGACCTCCGAGGCCGAGCCGTCGGCCATGGTCGCCGGGAAGCTCCCCGCCAAGGGCCTGCCCTCCCCGTCGAGGAGGGACAGGGAGAACGTGAAGGCGCGGGCCCGGTCGTCGTCGGTGGCGGCCCCGGCCACGGTCTTGGCGATGGAGAGGGAGCCGAGCACGGGGTCGGGCTCGTCGGGCGGCAGGGCCCTGTTGACGAAGGCCGCCTGGGCGCCGGCGAGGCCCACGGCGCCGCTGGCCTTGTCCCTCTCGGCCTCGAAGCCCTCCGCGGGGTCCTCGGTCACGGTGTAGAAGGTGCCGTCGGGCAGCCCCCGCACCGTGGCCGTCTGGCCGTGGGAGAGCGAGACGGTGAGCATGCCGCCGAGCTGGGTGTAGTTGGCGAGGGTCACGGTCTCGCTGCCCGTGGGCGCGCCGTTGTCGTCATAGTCCACCGTCACCTGGGCCGGCAGGGCGGCCCGGGGGTGGGCCAGGCGCACGGTGAAGTGGAACCGGGCGCCGCGCTGGTCGTCGGTGGGCTCAGAGCCGTCGGCGGCGGTCACGGTCTTGGAGACCCCGAGCGCCCCTGTCCCCAGGTCGGTGCCCACCCTCACCGGGTCGGTCGGCAGCTCGGCGTCGGGCCCGTGCGGGTTGTTGGCATACCGGGCGACGCCCACGTTCTCCCACTCGGTGGCCTCGCCCACCCAGGGGACCGTCACCGAGAACTCGACGGTGCGGCTCTCCCCCGCGGGAAGGTCGCCCAAGGCCCAGGTCACGGTCTTGGAGTCGCGGTCATAGGAGGCCTCGCCGTCGCCGTCCACCACCCGGGCCGAGCCGTCGACGTAGACGAGGGCAGGGCCGTCGGCGCCGGCGGGCTCCACCGGGTCCTGGGGCACCGCGTCGGTCACGGTGACGCCCTCGGCCGCGGCGCCGGTGTGATTGGTGACGGTGATGCGGTAGGTCACCGTGGCGCCGTGTGCGGCCGTGAGCGGGTCCGTGGTGAACTCACCGTCGTCGCCCAGCCTCTGGGTCTTCGCGACCTCGAGACCCGGATCGGCGAGCCTGTTGGCAAAGGCCACCCTCACCGGGGCGTCCCCGGAGCCGATCTCACCCTCGAAAGAGGGGGTCTCGGCCTCGAAGCCCGCCTGCGGGACCTCGCTCACCCGGTAGGTTGTCCCCGCCGCGAGGCCGGCGATGGCCAGCGCCTCCCCATGGGTCAGGGAGAACGTCGCGGACGCCTCGTCGGCGTCGCCGTCGAGGGCGAGGCGCTCCGCGGCCTCGGTCCCGTCGGCCCTCACGCGCACCGCCTCCACCTCGGCGGGCAGCAGGCCGCCGCCGCTCCGGAAGGTGACGGAGAAGGTGAACTCACGCTGCGCGAGGAACCCGGTGAGCTCGGGGGCCTCCAGCACCTTGGAGACGTACAGGCCCCCCACGGGCATCGTGACGGACGCCTCCACCTCGTTGGAGGTCAGGGACCCGTCGCCGTCGGGGTCGTTGGCATAGCGGGCCTCCCCCACGTTCTGCCAGCGCGTGGTGCCCGTGACCAGGGGAGCGGGCACCGTCACCTGGAACTCCACGGTGCGGCTCTCCCCCGCGGGGACGTCGCCCACCTCCCAGGTCACCGTCTTGGTGCCGTCGTCGTAGGAGGCCTCGCCGTCGCCGTCCACCACCCGGGCCGAGCCGTCGACGTAGGCGAGGGCCGGGCCGTCGGCGCCGGCGGGCTCCACCGGGGCCTGGGGCACCACGTCGGTCACGATGACGCCCCGGGCCGCGTCATCGCCGCCGTTGGTCACCGTCAGCCGGTAGGTGACGGTCTGGCCCTCCACCACGGCGATAGGCCCATCGGTGAAGGAGTCGGGGTCGCCCGTAGCGCTCTGGGTCTTCTCGATGGAGAGGTCGGGCCACACCGCCGTGTTCGTGAAGCCCAGCACGCACCCGTCACCTTCCACCACGCCCCCGAGGACCATGTCCACCGCCTGGTAGCCGGGGGCGTCCCCCTCGGTCACCTCCACCTCGGTACCCACGGGCAGGCCGGACACGGTGGCCGTCTGGCCGTGGGAGAGCCCCAGCCCGAACGTGCCCCGGGCAGGGTCGGTGCTGTCGGCCGTCACGGCCACCTCGGTCTCCTCGGGCTCGCCGCCGTCGGAGGCTACGGACACGGCCAGCCTCTCCGGGAGCGCGCACGCCTCCGGCACCGTCACCGCCACGTCGAACGTGAAGGCCTGGCTCCTCTGGTCGTCCGTGAGGCCGGAGCCGCCCTCGGCGGGCAGCACCTCCTTGGACAGGGACAGCGTCGCGGTGGGCACGTTGGCGACCTCCACCACGGGTGCCCCGCCCACGGCGTCGCCCATCTGGGCGCCGGACTCACGGGGGTTGGCCACGCTCAGGACGCCGTCGTCACACGCGAGGACGATGGGCGCCGCCGGGGCGGCATAGCCGTCGGGGGCCGCCACCTCCCGCAGGGCGAAGCGGGCGGAGCCGGTCTCGGGGAACCCGTGGGTGAGGGTGACGGACCCGTCCTCCGCGGTGGTGGCCCTCTCCAGGGCGTCGCCGACCGCCTCCCCGCCCTCGTCGAGGGCGTAGAGCTCGAAGGTCACCCCGGCCAGAGGCGCGGACGTGGCGCCGTCGGTCTTGACCAGGTGCAGCGTGGCCGCGCCCTTTGCGTTCACGAAGGGGGCCGAGAACACCTTGCCGTCGGGGTCGTCCTCCCCTATCTCGACGACACCCTCATGGACGGCGTCGTAGGGCGTCTTCGTGTAGAAGCCCGAACCGTCCGGCACGGTCTCGGTCACCCGGTAGCGGGTGCCTGCAGGCAGGCCGCGTACCTCGATGGTCTCGCCGTGGTGGAGGGGGATGGTGTCGCCGCTCTTGAGGGAGCCCCACTCGTCCCGGCCGATGAAGTGGTAGGAGCGGTCGCCGTCGAGGGGCCTCCCCTCCCCGTCGGTGAACTCGAAGGTGAAGGAGAAGTCGCGCAGATAGTCCTCGGGGGTGAGGCCGTCGCCCACCACCGTCTTGCTCACCTCGAGGGTGCCGGTCTTTTCCGGGTCCACCTCGCGGTCGGTGACCACCACGACGTTGAGCAGGCTGAAGAGCCCGGTGATGTCCTGGCCCTCGATGTCGTCGAAGTTGACCCCGCTGGCCTCGCCCTCCTCCCGGAGGGCCTGGGTGTCCTGGCTCACCGTGGCACGGACGTAGCCGGTGTCGGTGACGAAGAACGGGCGCACGGTCCGGCCCCCGTCCTCGTCGGACAGCCCGTAGTCGACCAGGGCGTTCTGGCCAAAGACGAGGCGCATGATGCGGGGCTGGCCGGGGTCGCCGGAGTCGGGGAGCTCCATGGCGGTCCAGTCGCCGTCCCATCCGCCGCTCGGCTTCGTCTGGCCCGCGGCCAGGATGCGCCGGAGCGTGATGTTCACGTCGCCCTTGGTGTACTTGACCATGGTCTGGGTGAGCTTGCCCACCCCGGCCATGACGGTGACGCCGTCATCGGCGTCACCCGCGTCGGCGTAGATGGAGTAGGCGCCCACCTTCACGGGGACCACCGTTTCGTTGACCTCGTAGCCCTCGGGGACGCCGGTCTCCTTGAGGTAGTAGGTGGCCATGGAGGAGTTGTCGGAGGTGGCCGGGGTGTCGGGCCAGACCATCCGGCCGTGGCCGTCCTCCTGGGCCTCGCCGGGCCCGAAGACGAGCATGCCGTCGACCCCGTCCACGGCGGCCGTGGTGCCCGCGGCCACGGGCGCGCCCTCGCAGGCGGCGTTGTCGTAGAGGGAGAAGGTGGCCCCGTTCACGGGGGCGCCCTTCTGGTCCACCTTCATCACGCGGAGCTGGCGCACCTCGTTGGGCACGTTGATCACCGAGCGGTAGTTGCGGACGAAGTCGCGGATGTCCACGGTGGAGTAGCCCCTGGAGCCCGCCTCCGGGGCGGCCAGGTCGAGGCGGTCGAGGAGCCCGTCCACGTCGTCTCCCTCGACCGCCCGGCCCAGGGCGAGGTAGCGCTCCTCCGGGGCCATAGCCCCCACCGCCTCGGGGTCGAGGCCCGTCAACGCGGCGATGGCCCCGGCGTCGATGAAGCCGTAGAGCATGCGCATGTCCCCCTGGGCGTTGACCTGGAGGTAGCGGTCGGAGCGCCCGGGCAGGTCGTAGAGGGTGCCGGCGATGCGCCCCGTGGCCTCGTCCCAACCGAGATACCACGGCCGGGCGCCGGTGTCCCGGGCGTACAGGGCCGCCTGGCGCAGGGCCCCGGCGAGGGTCGCCCGCCGCACCTGCACGAGGCGCTCACCGTAGTCGTCGCTCCGCCCGTACTCCACGGCGTCGAAGCCGTTGAGGTTGTCGCCGTAGAGGGGCAGCCAGGCGTCCGCCCTCCTCAGCATGGGCACCGCCAGGACGAGGCCGCCGCGCTGGGCGGCGGTGTCGATGGGCGCGGCGCCGTCGGGCTTCGACACCAGGCCGCCGTCCTCGGCGAAGTCGCCGTAGAAGATGCCTCCCGGCTGCCCGGTCACGAGGACGTTGAAGCCGGCGTAGGCCCCGGTCTGGTAGCGGTTGTTGACCCTGAACTGGCTGGTGGCCGGGTTGTAGGAGAGCACGATGTCCTGGGGCAGCGACTTGTAGCCCGCAGGCGCCCGGGTCTCCCGGAGCACGTAGAGCAACCCGTCGCCGGTGGCCTGGTCGTAGCGGTCGGCGAAGTTGAGGGGGTCGCCGCTCCCCTCCACGAACCGGGCCACGCCGTCGTCCCCGGTGGTGACGCCCGAGACGACGGGTGCCGAGGAGAGCCGGAGCCCAGAGCCGTCGGCGTAGGAGGGGGCCGTCTCCGGGGTGGGGACGGAGCCGTCGAGGGGCTGGGCGGCGTAGAGGTCGAACTCGGCGCCCGCGAGGGGGTTGCCGTACTGGTCGACCTTCACGACCTCCTGGAAGAGCTCGGGCTGGAGGTTGAACCGCAGGGAGAGCGACGAGTCGTAGTTGCCGCGCTCGAGGTAGAACATCTTGAGGCTGTGGCCGGTGTCGGAGGCGAAGGTCTCCCCGTTGAAGCGGACGCCGCCCACGGTGGCGGTGTCGGTGCGCGCGGGGGCGTCGCCCTGCCACGTCCCGTCCTCGATGACGTAGCCGTTATCGGCGGAATAGGTGTAGGACCGGCTCGCGTAGGGGTCGGGGGCGCTGTCGGGGTCCTGGGCGTACTCGAACATGCGGCGGATGGTGGTCTTGCGCACGGCGAAGTCGGCGGGGTCCTCCGGGATGCCCTTGGTGCCGTAGGAGGGGCCGAGGAGCACCTCGCCGGTGGCGAAGTCGATGGTGCCGAAGAGCTCGGAGTGGATGCCGCCCAGGTCGAGGACGAGGACGTCGTCGATGAAGACCCAGACGTCGTCGTCGCCCGAGAACTGGAAGGTCATGGGGGCGCCGTTGTCGCCGATGGTTCCCCCCGAGGGCTGGCGGAACACCGTCTCCACGGTCATGCCCAGGTGGTGGTTGAGGTTGTGGTCCTGGGTGTTGCCCGCGGCGACCGCGTTCTCCAGCTTGCCGTCGGCCACGCGGAACACCTCGGTGGCCGGGTCGAAGGGGAAGAAGCCGCCCACGGAGTCGGTGCCGTCGGTGCGGGTCACGGCCGGGGCGTCGTAGAGGGTGAAGTGGCCGGCGCTGCCCTCGGTGGCGTCCTCGGTGAACTCGGCGAAGTTGCGACGCATGTCGTAGTAGTAATAGCCCTCGTCGTCGAGCTGGAAGAGGCCCGTGACGTTCTCGTAGCGCGTCTTTCCCGGCTGGTCGGAGCCGTCGAAGAGGTAGCCGAGGGTGAGCAGGTCGTCGGGGAGCGACCCGCCCTCGAAGGAGCCGTTGCCCTGTTGGACCCAGGCGGCGTCGCCGTAGGCGCCCGGGTGACCCGCCAGGTACTGCACGCCGGTGGCGACGTTCCTGGCCCCGGCGTTGGCGAAGATGGGGTTGCCCTCGCCGGCGGTGCCGCGCCGGGCGTCACCGTAGACCGACGGGTCGCCGTTGTAGCCGTCGAGGACCGAGTCGGCGGGGTCGGTGCGATCGCTCAGGGACGGCTGGCCCTCGGAGAGGGTCGGGGCGACCATGAACGGGAAGCCGGGGTTGTTGTAGGAGAACAGCCCCTGACCCGATCCGGAGCCCTGGTTCCAGTAGCCCATGAAGCGGTTCATGCCGGTGCCGAAGGTGAGCAGGCGGCCGCTGTTGATGTTCTGGCCCCCGTTGCCCCCGAACCACCACTCGTACACCGACGCCCCGTCGGACCCGGAGGGGGAGTTCAGGTCGCCCGTGTCCCTCGAGCTCTCGTCGAGGCGCCCCATGTCGTAGTCGAAGAGGTTCACCACGGTGTTCTCAGGGTCGAGGCCCGGGACCACGCTCCCCTCGAACACCTCCTGCTCCTGGGGGCCGAGCTCGCGGGACGAGCCCGCCTGGCCGGGACCCGCCATGGCGAGGCCCAGGGGTGCGGCCAGGGCCAGGGCAGCGACGGCAGCCACGACCCGCCGTGCGGCCCGGAACCGCAGGGTCCGTCTCCGGTCTCGTCTGAACGCGAACATGAGCTCCTCCTTGCACTCGGGGCCGCCCGCGGCCGGGAAAGGTGGCAGGCGGTGCCCCGACCCCGTTTGCCCGGGGCCCGCCGACCATCGATTGCGAATGTACTTGGAAAGCTATCACGTTAAGACTGATTTCAATCTGCAATGCTCACCGTTGTGAACTATATCTTTTATTTTCATTATTGTTGTAATAGAGGGTAGAAATGCGTCACCCCAAAGTAATCGCTGGTAGAAATCGATTCTTGGGATAACGGAGAAGGCTATCTGTTCCACATCCTGAGTATCATTTTTATTCTCTTTACGGGAGCGGGAACCGTCTTGCTTTCTATATTGTTCTCGTTGCCCCACTCACCGGCAGGTAGAAATCGGTTGCGCGCGGCACGGCGGGGCCGATTCCGCCGCGACAGAGGAAAAGGGCGCTCTTTCAGACTCCTAGAACCTTTTGATTGCTATAATTGATATATTTGGCGTCCACCGCCCAAGGACCCGCCCGGCCTCCCCTCGCGGCCGGGCGCCCGGACCGTCATACAAAAGACAACGGAAAGGCGCCCCCTCGCGACCGTGTCGCGAGGGGGCGCCAGACCACGGCGACGGGCCCGCACCCGCAGCGTGGTTGCAGGCACGGGCCCGTTCACCGCGGCTAAGTGCCGCCGCGCCCCTCAGTTCCTCCTCGGGACGGCCATACCGCCGCAGAACCCGACGGCCAGGAAGGCCCACGGGATTCCCGTCGGGAAGCCGAAGGCGAGGCCGAGGACGAGCATGTCCGCATCGACAACCCCCAGCAGGGAGAGCGCCGAGAGCGCCGCCCAGCCCACGACGAGGGCCGCAGCCGCGCACCCGAGCCACGCCGGGGCGCAGAGACGGCCGCCTGCCGCGCACCGGACGCACCCGGCCCCGCCAAAACCGGTCAGCAGGCCCGCCCCGGGTACGAGGACGAGCAGCACGAGAAGCCCGAGCACGACGCCCGTGGAGATGCTGCCCGGAGAGACCGCGGCATGGATCGCGCCCGCCTCGCCGCCGGCGCCCGCCACGCCCGCGAAGGCCCACGGGGCGAGGGCGCGCCCGGCCCAGAGCAGGAGGACACCTGACGCCGCCTCGGCTACGGGAGGAAACCACGGGGACCTGGCAACGGAACCGCCGACTGCGCCGACCATGCCGACTCCTTCCTGTTTTGATTGATTTTCATGGTAGGCACCGGGGTCGAAAAAAGCTGGGGGTAGCTGGTGTCATCATGCGAACGGTTAAAAAAAGACTGTAAACGGTTTCCCTTGTCTGTAGGGGCCGGGAGAGGGCGCCCGGCCGACCCCAAGAAAAAGGGCGCCCCTCGGCCAAAAGCCGCGGGGCGCCCCATGGGGCACGTCGTATGTCTCGCCGCCCTTACTGGCCGGGGCAGAGCGACAGGGCCGCGTCGTCGGCCACCACCACGCAGTTGGTGTGCAGCTGCAGAATGGAGGCGGGGCACTGGGGCGTCACGGCGCCGAAGACCATGTCGTGGACGGCCTGGGCCTTGTCCTCGCCGGTGGCGGCCACCACGATCATGCGGGCGTTCATGATGGTCTGCACGCCCATGGTGTAGGCCTGGCGCGGGACGTCCTCGGGGTCGTCGAAGAGGCGGGAGTTGGCCTCGATGGTGGACTCGGTGAGGTCCACGCACTGGGTGCCCTTGGAGAAGGCGTCGGCCGGCTCGTTGAAGCCGATGTGGCCGTTGCGGCCGATGCCCAGGAGCTGGAGGTCCACATAGCCGGCGTCCTTGACCATCTTGTCGTAGGAGGAGCAGGCCTCCTCGATGTCGGGGTTGGAGCCGTCGGGCACGTGGGTGTTGGCCTTGTCGATGTCGACGTGGTCGAAGAACTGGGTGTTCATGAAGTAGCGGTAGCTCTGGGGGTCGTCGCCCGTGAGGCCGCGGTACTCGTCGAGGTTGTAGGTGGAGACCTCGGCGAAGTCCACGTCGCCCTTGTGGTACCAGTCGATGAGCTGCTTGTAGGCACCGATGGGGGTGGTGCCGGTGGCGAGGCCGAGCACCGAGTTGGGCTTGAGGATGACCTGGGCCGAGATGATGTTGGCCACCTTGCGGCTCATGTCGTCGTAGTCCTTCACGCGGATGAGTTTCATCGCCGCGCTCTCCTTTCCCTTGGCCTTTCGGCCTCTCTACAATCCGTCCCAGTGTCGCACGTCTACCATCATGCCCCCGGCACACAGGCCCCAGCGGGGCGACACGGCCGACCGACGTGGACTACACATACCAGATTCGTTTTGATTCGTGATGCTAGTCGCGGCCGTGGGCCAGGGCGGCCGCCAGGGCCTCCAGGGCATGGAACCGGTGCGAGATGCGGTTCTTCTCATCGGCCGTGAGCTGTGCCATGGTGCGGCCCGGGGTCTCGTCGGGCAGGAACAGCGGGTCGTAGCCGAAGCCGTTCTCCCCCACCTGCGCCCGCCCGATGGAGCCCTCGCAGTCGCCCTCGCCCGCCAGCCAGGAGCCGTCGGGCTCCACGAGGGCCACGGCCGAGCGGAAGCGGGCCGTCCGGGCGCCGTCGGGCACGTCCGCCATGGAGGCCTCGAGCTTGGCGTTGTTGGCGGCGTCGTCGCCGTGGACGCCGGCCCAGCGCGCCGAGAAGATCCCGGGCTCGCCGTCCAGGGCGTCCACCACGAGGCCGGAGTCGTCGGCCACGGCGGGAAGGCCCGTGGCCTCGGCGGCCGCCCGGGCCTTGATCAGGGCGTTGGCGAGGAACGTGTCGCCGTCCTCCTCGGGGTCCTCCCAGTCGGGCAGGTCGAGCTCGCCCACGGCCACGAAGCGCGTGCCGGCCATGACCGGGGCCAGGATGGCCTCGATCTCGGCCACCTTGTGCGCGTTGCCCGTGGCCACCACCACGGTCTTCTCCTCTTGGACCACAGGTCCTCCCTCCTTGAGGGCGCCACGGTGGTGCGTCCGCAGGGGTCCTGCACCACGGTGGCGCGCTTTTCTGCGTCGCGGGGCGATTCCCGCACCACGGTGGCGCGCCTGCATGCCCGTCGCGCCGGTCGAGCCTACTTCCGGAACCCCGTGACCTCGGTCTGGAGGTCGCAGAGGCGCGCCACGGCCCCCTGCCCCAGGTCGAGGAGGGCGTCGAGCTGGGCGCGGTCGAAGGCGATGCGCTCCCCGGTGCCCTGGACCTCCACCAAGGTGCCGTCGGCACAGCCCACGAGGTTCATGTCCACCTCGGCGCGGCCGTCCTCGGAGTAGTCGAGGTCGAGGAGGCAGCGGCCGTCCACGACGCCCATGGACACGGCGGCCACCTGGCCGGTGAGGGGCAGGCGGGGGATGCGGCCGGCCCGCACCCACTCGGCGAGGGCGTCGTGGAGGGCCACCCAGGCGCCGGTGACCGAGGCGGTGCGGGTGCCGCCGTCGGCCTGGATGACGTCGCAGTCCACGGTGACGGTGACCTCGCCCAGGGCCTGCATGTTCACCACGGCCCGCAGGCTCCGGCCGATGAGGCGCTCTATCTCCATGGAGCGGCCCTTTCGGCTGCGGGTCTCCCGGCGGCTGCGGGTGGAGGTGGATGCCGGCAGCATGGCGTACTCGGCGGTGACCCACCCCTTGTGGCTCGCCTTGCGCCACCCGGGCACGCCGTCCTCGATGGTGGCGGCGCAGAGCACCCGAGTGTCGCCGAACTCGGCCATGCAGCTGCCGAGGGCGTTCTTCATGACGTTGCGGGTGAGGGTGACGGGGCGAAGGTCGCCGGGTGCGCGGCCGTCGTGGCGGGGAGCGTCGAGGGTCATGGTCCTCCGATCGGGTTGTGCGGGGTTTTCGACCAGCATGCTAGCACGGGGACCGCGGGGCCTTCGCCACCAGGGGCCCACGGCCGCCGTCCCAGCGGTCGTCCCGCCACCCCGGTCGTCCCACCACCCGGACACTTTTGTCCCAATGGTCGGGCACTTTTGTCTCAGCTTCACCTCGGCGGGCGGGCCGTCTTCTTGGCCATCCTGTCACGCACGGCAAGAGGAGCACCCGCAGAACCTTCTACGGGTGTCGCTGGAGGCGACAACCACCCGTAGAACGTTCCATGGGTGCCGGGACGGTCCGAGGGCACCCATGGAAGCTTCTGCGGGTAGCCAAACGCCCGTAGAACGTTCTGCGGGTGCAGCGCCTGCGACCGCCCCGTAGCCCGTCACTTTGGTCGGGCCCCTCGCCCTCACGGGCCCGGCTGTACGCTCGCCGCCCCGCGCCACCGTGGCGTCTTTGCCGAGAAACCCCACCACCGTGGCGCGTTTCTCGGCCTTTTCGGTTGGCTTGCCGCGCCACCGTGGCGTGCCGGAGCTGACATCACACCGCCGTAGCGCATGACGGTGGTGCCTGGCGCACCTGCCACTTCGCTTGTCTCGCGGATCATGTGGCCCGGACATGGCGGAGGGGCCTTCGGCATGTCCGGACCCTCCATCGACCGCGTGACCGGGGGCCGACCAAAGTGACGGCGATTCGACGGCCGAAGCGAGGCTGGGACAAAAGTGCCCGACCATTGGGACAAAAGTGTCCGGGTGGTGGGACACCCTACCCCGCGCCTACAGCGGCCAGCCTTCGGACGCCAAGGCCTCGAGGGCGGCCACGTCCACGTGCTCCACGGCCTCCAGCTTGCGGCCGAAGACGTACTCCCCCGCCACGCAGAACTGCGCGAGCTCGGGCGAGGTGGTGGCGAAGTGGTACTTGGCCTGATGGCCCTCGGGGGCGAGCTCCCCCGCCCGCCCGAGGTACTGGCGCACCTCCCGGGCGGTCTCCTCGGCCGAGCTCACGATGGTGACGCCGGGGCCCAGCACCCGCTGGTAGACCTGCTTGAGCAGGGGGAAGTGCGTGCAGCCGAGGATGACGGCGTCGATGCCGTGGCCCATGAG
This sequence comes from Caniella muris, assembly GCF_943193035.1. NCBI lineage: Bacteria > Bacillati > Actinomycetota > Coriobacteriia > Coriobacteriales > Atopobiaceae > Caniella > Caniella muris. Next base: position 281,814 of record NZ_CALPCK010000002.1, on the reverse strand, counting down.
GGGCGCGAGGTCCTCGGCGGCCACGGCCAGGGCCTCCTCGGTGTCGAGGTAGTCCTTGTCGCCCATCCAGTCCCGCCCCATGGCATGGGGCGACGCCACGGCCCGCTCCACGATCTCCACGGAGCGCGGGCTCGGCGCCTGCCACACCTGGACTCCGGCGTCCAGGGCGTGGATGGCGCGCCGGTACCGGCCGGAGTCGCAGGTGCCCTTGGTGGCGAGCACCCCCACGCGGCGGGTGTGGGTGGCCTGGACCACGGCCCGGGCGCCGGGCACGATGACGCCCAGCACCGGGATGTCTAGCATGCGCTGGGCCACGGAGAGGCCGGCGGCCGTGGCGGTGTTGCAGGCCACCACGAGAAGCTTGACGTCGCGGGCGTCGAACCAGCGGGCCAGCTGAGCCACGAAGCCGCGCACCTCGTCCTGGGGGCGCTCGCCGTAGGGGCAGCGCTCGGTGTCGCCGAAGTACCGGATGGACTCGCTCGGGAGCTCCGTGGCGATGGCGCGCGCCACCGTGAGGCCGCCGAGGCCCGAGTCGAACACACCGATGGGGCGCGTGTCACCCATGGCTCTCCTCCATACACGAAAGGGCCGGCCCTGAGGCCGGCCCGCGGAATCCCTGGTGGGCGATGAGGGGTTCGAACCCCCGGCCTTGTGCGTGTAAAGCACCTGCGCTACCGCTGCGCCAATCGCCCCCTGCGCGGCACCGGCACAGCCGGGCGTCGCGGCCCCTGAGTATACATGGCCGCTGTGGGCACCCCGTGGTGGCGGCTCGGTCAAACCGCCCCATAGAGGCGGTCATAGGCCTCCCTGGCACCTTGGCCGGAGGAGACCTCCACGAGCTCGCGCCCCTTGATGAAGACCATCCCGTCGCACACGGCGTCGATCGTGTCCAGCAGATGGGAGCTCATGAGGACCCCGCGCCCCCCGTCCGCCGCCGCCCTGACCCACCCGAGCGTACGCCTGCTCCACGTGGGGTCGAGGGCGTTGAGGGGCTCGTCCAGCAGAAGGTACTTGGCGGGCGACGAGAACGCGAGGCCGAGAACCAACTGCTGCCTCATGCCCTGGGAGTAGCGAAACACCGGTTTGCGGCCCAATCCGGCGACCCCCCACCGCTCCATGAGCTCCGCCGGTGAATCCTCGATACCCCAGTGGGACACGAGCAGGTTGAAATGGTCGCGGGCGTTCAGGTCCCCGTAGAGCAACGAGCCGTCACCCGGCGCATAGAACACCAGCTCCTGATAATCGCCCGTCCGGCAGCCCGGCACCCCGTCAGCCTGCACCGCGCCCCTCGCCGACCCCAGAGGGGCTCCGGCCAGGGCTTTGAGCAGTGTCGTTTTCCCGCTTCCGTTGGGCGCCACGAGGCCCAGGACCTGGCCCTCCCGCAGGGAGAGGGAGGCATCGCCGAGGACGGGGCGGCTCCCAAACGAGAGCGTGAGGTCTTCACAGGTCAGCATGGGGCACCGGCCCTTTCTGCCGCCATGCGCCTCCCCATGCGGCTGGCGCGGCGGCCCCTCACGGCCTGCCGTGCCGCCACGGCCCCGACCCCCAGGACATCGAGTACGAACGACCACAGCAAGAAGGCCATCACACCCTGGTCCCACGTGCTGCCGGGAAGCTTGAGCAGCTCCTGTCCTCCGGGAGCCAGGCTGAAGAAGTCAAAGAGGGCGATGTGGGCCATCGGCTCCATATAGGCAAGCGGGATCCACCGGGTGACCGGCGACTCGCCGTCGAGGGGCACCTGCGAGCAGAGCGCCGGTACGACGCACACGACGGCACAGACCAGGGCGTTGGCGCCCAAGGCCCGGGCCAGCGAGCCGAGCGCCACCACAAAGGCGGTCAACGCGCACCAGAGTGCCGCCAAACGGACGAGCGCCGCCCCCACCGTCAGGCGGTCGACGTGCCCATCCACAATGGAGAAGACGGGGTATGCCGGGTCTCCCCACCCGTTCAGCACGGTAAGCGTCAGGGCGATCGGCACGACCGCCGCAACCGTCAGCAACAGGGCCACCACGAAGGCCAGGAACAGCGAGCGCAGGAACGTGCCCAACGGAGGCATCGGCTGCTGGGAAAGGAGACGCCCCTTGTCCGCAAGCCTCCCTACGGCAAAAACGGCCACCGCCCCCGGGAGGGCCCAATACACGGCGGGCAGCCATGTTGCCTGGTACACAAGGTAGAGAGAGGCCGGCACCTCCCGGACCTGCGAGGTCACCTGACGGTCCTCAAGACCCGCGAGCGCCTCATAGGAGGAGGCCCAGAGGCTCCTCTGCGCATAATCCGACGCCGTCGCCCCGGGCCACACCGGCAGCAACGTGCGCGCATCAAAAAGACGGAGGGCAGCCAGCGCATCGATTTGGGCGTCTGCATCCGCCGCCATAACTGCCTCCTGGCGCAACGCCTCCCGCCGACGGTAGGCATCCAGCAGCTTTGGGTCCACGCCGTCGTGAGAGCCCACTATCTCGAACTCGGTTGTCTCGGCAACGCCTTGGATGTCATAGGAGAGCCCCATCTCGGTTGCCGGGTAGTTCTGGATGAACGCAGAAAAGAGAAAGAGCGCCAGGAACAGGAGGGCGCCCCAGAGAACCCGCATCGATAGGACAGCCTTCAAAGAGGCAAGCGACGGCCAACGGCCCATGGTGCGCCCCCATAAAGCACGACGGCACGGCGTCGACCGGCCGTGCGTATCAGGTGACCTAACGGTACGGTATCGTCCTCTCATTTCAGTCTGAATTATATAGTTGAATGCCAAACGGTTGTTATCGTGGTGTGAACGGTTAAAAACACTTAGCTCTCAGCACGGATGTGTCAGTTGGAACAATTTCCACGGCGCACGGGCCCGGGGCCCCGCCCCACCGACAACATCCCCAAGCGGGGCAATGGCCGCTGTGGGCACCCCGTGGTGGCGGCCGGCAAACGGACCGCGCCCGCGCGTGCCCCTGCCATACTTGGACCCATGGACACCATCACCTTAGGGGAGCTCGCCTCCCTCCTCGACCAGCACCGCCTCGCCGCCACCCTGGAGGGCGACCCCTCCGTGGCCGTGGCCGGTGCCGCCTGTGACTCGCGCCAGGTGACCACTGGGAACATCTTCGTCTGCAAGGGGGCGGCCTTCAGGCCGGAGTTCCTCTCGGCGGCCCTCGAGGCGGGGGCTGCGGCCTACCTCTGCACGCCGGACGCGGCCCCCGGGCTCGCCGCCGTGGCCCCGGGCGTGCCCCGCATCCTCTGCGCCGACATCCGCCCCGCCATGGCGTGGGTCTCCAAGGCCGCCTGGGGAAGCCCCGACCGCGACCTGCAGATCGTGGGCATCACCGGCACCAAGGGCAAGTCCACCACGGCCTACCTGCTGCAGACGCTCCTCGACGCCGCGGGGCCCGAGCCCTGCGCCATCTTTGGCACCCACGCCATCTTCGACGGCACGGGCACCTTCGAGAGCGCCAACACCACCCCGGAGCCGCCCGACCTCTGGCGCCACCTGGCCAACGCCCGCCGCTCCGGCCTCAGGCGCGTGGTAATGGAGGTCTCCAGCCAGGCCCTCAAGTACGACCGCGTGCTGGGCCTCTCGCTCTCGGTGGCATGCTTCCTCAACATCGGCAACGACCACGTCTCGCCCGTGGAGCACCCCAGCTTCGAGGACTACCTGGCCGCCAAGCTGCGCATCTTCGAGCTGGCCGGCCGCTGCGTCGTCAACCTCTCCGGCGGCCACGCCGACGAGGCCCTCGCGGCCGCCCGGGCCCGCGGCGCCGAGGTGACCACCTTCTCCCTGGACGACCCCGCGGCAGACGTCTGCGCCACCGCCGTGGCGCCCGCCGCCCACGGCATGGACTTCACCTGCCGCACCCCGGAATGGACCCGCGACGTCTACCTGAGCCTCCTTGGCGAGCACAACGTGGAGGACGCCCTGGCGGCCGTGGCCTGCGCCCGGGCCGTGGGCGTGGACGACCCGGCCGCCCTCGACGCCCTGGCCGACGCCCACGTGCCCGGGCGCATGGAGGTGCGCCCCACGGCCGACGGCTCCATCGTCACCATCGTGGACTACGCCCACAACGACATCTCCTACCGGCGGTTCTTCGACACCGTGGACGAGTTCTTCCCCGGCGCCTACAAGGTGGCGTTCTTCGGCGTGTCGGGGGGCAAGGCCCTCGACCGCTACCGGGACCTGCCGGCCATCGGCTCGCGCCGCGCCGACTACGTGATCCTCACATCGGACGACCCCGGCCCCGAGGACCCGGCCGAGCTCTGCCACAAGATCGCCGCCAACCTGGCCCCAGGCACCCCCCATGCGGAGGAGCCCGACCGAGAGGCCGCCTGCGAGCTCGCCTTCGCCCACGCCCGCGCCCACGTGGCCGAGCAGGGCGGCCGCGTCGTGGTGTGCGCCCTGGGCAAGGGGGCCGAGACCGAGATGCGCATCGGCAGCGAGGACGTGTCTTACGAGCCCGACGGCGCCCACCTGGCCCGGCTCGTGGCCGCCTACGACGCCGAGGCCCCACAGGCCCGCTAGGCCCCGCAGGCACCGGGCCCGCCGGGCACCCCGTCACGTGAAAGCGCGCCCCGACCGCCATGGCCGGGGCGCGCTTTTCTAAAGACCTGGAGGGACGGACCTACCCGGCACCTGGCCTAGCCGCGCCTGGGGAGCAGCATCCAGCAGAACAGCAGGACGAGCAGGCCCGCCGTCACGAGGGCCAGGGGCGCCAGGAACGCGGGGTCGCCGAGGACCGGGATGAGCTGCATGGCGCCGGCCCCGCGGTCACCGCCGGCCGGACCGTCGGGGTCGGCCGGGTCGTCCGTGCCCGGACCCGGCAGCACCGGGTCCTCCCCGTCCACGGGGGTCTTCACCACGACCTCGTTCGACGGGTCGGGGTCGGTGGGGTCGCCCTCGTCGTCGGTGCGCGCCACCGTGGCCACGTTGCGCCACGCGGTGGGCTCGGACACCTCGGGCACCGTCACCTGGAAGCTCACGGTGCGGGACTCCCCCGCCGCCAGAACGCCCAGCTCCCAACGGACGACGCCGCCCTCGACGGAGGCCCCGTCGGAGGCGGAGCCCTCCACGAGGGTCAGGCCCTCGGGCACCTCGTCGGTCACCACCACGTCGCGGGCCGGGCCCTCGCCGCCGTTGGTCACCGTCATGCGGTAGGTCACCACGTCACCGGGACCCACGTCGAGGGTGTCGCCGGTGAAGTCGCCCTCCCCCACGGCCTGCTCCTTGACGATGGAGAGCTCGGGCGGGGCGGGGCGGGTCCCGCGCACGTTCACGAAGTCGGCCCGGTGGGTGCCGTCGGCCTCCACGACCTCCTCATGTTTGCCGGAGGCCGGGTAGGTGTAGTAGCCGTCCCCGTTGGCCTCGAGCTCGGTGACGGTGGCCACGCACCCCTCGGGCAGGCCCTGGACCACGAGCTCCTCGCCGTGGTGCAGGGGCAGCACGTCGCCGCTCTTGACCAGGCCGGCCCGGTCGCGGCCGTAGTAGTGGAAGGAGCCGGTGAGCTCGTTGCCGTCGCCGTCGTGGAGGAGCACCTCGAAGCTGAAGTTGCGCAGGTAGTCCTCGGGGGTGAGGCCGTCGCCCTCCACCGTCTTGGACAGCACCAGGCTGCCGGTGGCGGGCAGGGCCGGGTCGCGGTCGGTGACCACCACGGTGTTGATGAGGGAGAACAGCCCCGTTATGTCCATGTCGCCCAGGTCGTCTGCCTCGGCGGTGGAGTAGAACGGGTCGTCGGGGTCGTCGTGCTCGTGGAGGTTCTGCTGCACCCGGGTACGCACGTAGCCGGTGTCGGTGACGAAGAACGGGCTGTAGTTCTTGCCGCCGTCCTCGTCGGACAGGCCGTAGTCGACCACAGCGTTGATGCCGTAATGGAGGTTCAGGGAGCGCACCTGGCCGTCGGTGCCCGGCAGCACCGTGTCGGCCCACCCGTCCATGGCGAAGGAGCCGGAGGGCTGGCTCTGGGCGAAGGCGGTGATGTCGCGCAGGGTGATGTTGACGGCCCCGTCGGAGGCGTACTTGACCATGGTCTGGGCGAGCTTGCCCACGCCGGCCATGACGGTGACGCCGTCGTCGGCCTCGCCGGCGTCGGCGTAGATGGAGTAGACGCCGGCCTGGACCTCGACGATCTGGGGGTTGAGCTCGCAGCCCTCGGGGGGGGAGACCTCGCGCAGGTAGTAGGTGCGGGCCTCGCCGTCGAGGCGGGTGTCGGGCCAGGTCATGTCGCCGTACCCGCCGTGGTCCTCGGCGGCCTTGTGCCCCTCGTGGGGCTCGAAGACGAGCATGCCGTCGGTGCCGTCGAGGGTGGCCGTGGTTCCCTGGGACACGGCACGGGCCGGGTCGTTGGCCTCGGCGTCGGCCCGGGACCCGTACAGGGCGAAGACGGCGCCGTTCCTGGGGGTGCCGGTCTGGTCCACCTTCATGACGCGGAGCTCGCGCTGCTCGTTGGGGATGTAGATGCGCGAGCGGAAGTCGCGGATGAACTGGCGGATGTCCAGGGAGCAGTAGCCGCGCTGGAGGTAGTCCTCGGGGTCGGGATCGATGGCGTCGACGATGGCGTCGAGGGCGTCCAGGGAGCCCGTGCCGTCGGCGTCGAGGGCCTCGGCCACCTTGGCCCCCAGGGCGGCATAGCGCTCGGAGGAGTCCATGGCCGCCACCGTCTCACGGCTCACGCCGAGGGCCCGGGCCAGGGCGTCGGGCTTGATGATGGCGTAGAAGTTGCGCATGTCGCCGGTCTCGGGGTTCTGGAGCAGGTAGCGGTCGGCCCGGCCGGGCAGGTTCTCGAGGAGGGCCTGAAGCCTCTGGGTCTCGGCGTCCCAGGTGAAGTACCAGCCCGAGGCGTGGGTGCCGTCGCGCTCGGCGTTGTGGACGGCCGCCATCTGCATGAGGGCGCCCCGGAGAGTCACCTGGCGGGCCTGGCGCTTGAACTCCTCGTAGCCCACCCGGTCCTCGGAGTACTCCACGGCCTGGAACCCCGTGAGGTTGTCGCCGTAGAGGGGCAGCCAGCGCTCCTCGCCGGCGGGGGTGGTGGAGCGCAGCATCGGCACCGCCACCACGAGGCCGTCGGCCTGGTCGGCCACGGGCACCGGGTCTGACCCGGGGATCTGGGTGACAAGGCCGCCGTCCTCGCCGATCTGGCCGTAGTAGACCTCGGCGTTGTTGCCGGTGACGCGGCTGATGAAGCTCGCGTAGGCGCCGGTCTGGTAGCGGTTGTTGACCACGAGCATGGTGTACTGCGGCTCGAAGCGCAGCAGCAGGTCCTGGGGGGTCGACTTGTAGCCCGCGGGGGCCTTGGTCTCCCGGAGGATGTAGAGCAGGCCGTCGCCCGTCTCGGCGTTGTAGCGGTCGGAGAAGTTGAAGGGGTCGGCCTGGGTCTGGGTCGCCCGGGGCTCGGGGTCCTCGAACCGGGCCACGCCGTCCTCGTCGGTGACCAGGTGCGTGAGGGGGCCGCCCACGACCTCGACGTCGTCGAGGCCGAAGGAAGAGGAGTTCTCCTGGGTGGGGACGGTACCGTCGGAGGGCCTGACCGCATAGAGGTCGAACTCGGCGCCCGAGAGGGGGTTGCCGTACTGGTCGACCTTGTAGATCTGCTGGTAGAGGGCGGGCTGGAGGTTGAAGCGCAGGGCGATGGACGAGTCGTAGTTGCCGCGCTCGAGGTAGAACATCTTGAGGGTGTGGCTCGTGTTGGAGGCGAAGGTGTCGCCGTTCCAGCGCACGGCGTCGCCGTGGCCGGCGGCCTCGAAGGCGGCCTTGATGGTGGTGGAGTCCGTGGCGGCGGCGGCCGGGTCGTCGGGGATGCCGTGGAAGTCGAAGGCGGGGCCCATGTGCACCTCGCCGGTGGCGAAGTCGATGGTGCCGTAGACCTCGGAGTGGATGCCGCCCAGGTCGAGCACGAGCACATCGTCGATGAAGACCCAGACGTCGTCGTCCCCGGCGAACTCGAAGGTCATGGGGTTGGCACCCACCTTGCCGTCCACGGGCTGGCGGAAGGTGGTCTCAACGGTCATGCCCAGGTGGTGGTCCACCGGCTCGGCGTTGCCCTGGTTGTCGGCGTTGAGGACGTTCTGGAGCGAGCCGTCGGCGCCGATGGTGAAGGCGTTCTCGGCGCTGTTGAACGGGAAGAAGTTGCCCACGGAGTCCTCGCCGTCGGTGCGCAGGCCCGCCGGGGCGTCGTAGAGGGTGAAGTGGCCGGCGCTGTCCTCGGTGGGCTCGGCCGTGAACTCGGCGAAGTTCCGGCGCATGTTGTAGAAGTAGTAGCCCTGGTCGTCCATCTGGAAGAGGCCGGTGACGTTCTTGTAGGACTCCTTGCCGGCGCAGTCCTGGTCGGGGTCGAACAGGTACTGGAGCGAGCGCACGGACTCCGGGAGCTCGTAGCCCTCGCCGTCCTTGAAGTTCACCACGGTGCTGTTCTCGAGCGCCGTCTTGGTGGCGGCGGTGCTCGGGCTGTCGTTGTTGTCGAGGGCGGAGAAGTCCACGTCGCCGGCGCCGTTGGCCACGGAGAGGGCCTGGGCCTGGACCACGCGGTCGATGTTGCGGCCCCACACCGGGTGGAAGAGGCCGTTGTCGGCGGTGTTCGTGAGGTTGGAGATGTAGAGGGGGCCGGCGTTGCCGTAGAACGCCTGGTTCTTCACCCACCTGGTGTCGCCCGTCGCGTCGCTGTAGGACCCGTCGTTGACGTCGAGGCCGCTCTCGGGGGAGGCGCTCACCACGGGGAAGCCCGTGGCGGAGAGCGCGGGCTCCACGATGCCCTGCATGCCGGCACTCTCGCGGGCGATCTGGCCGTAGCTCTCCACGAGGCCCTGGTTCCAGTAGCCGAGATGGCGCATGCCGTCACCGAAGAGGAGCAGGCGCCCGTAGTTGATGCCGTCGGGGTTTGCGAGCCACGTCTCGTAGTTGACCTCGGGCGTGGCGCTGCCGGTGGTGCCCAGGGTGTCGGTGCCGGCGGTGGCACCGGCGCCGGTCACACCGGTGTTGTAGTTGAAGAGGTTGACCGTGGTGTTCTCGGGGTCGAGGCCCGGGACCACGTGGGAGGCCAGCTCCTCGGCGGTGACCGCCGCCCGAGCCGGTGCGGCCGGGAGGAGGGAGAGCACCATGGAGAGGGCCACAAGGGTCAGGACGGCGACCCCGAGGGGCCGGGAAGCGGGTCTTTTGAGCATCGTTTCGCCTCCAGTGACGGTGGGACTGCCTGAGCATCTTTTATTCTCTCTTTCAGTTTATAATAAAGCAACGGAAAATTAGGGTCTTTTTTTAGCGCTTCGGCGATGAGATCCCCATAGCCGCAGGACGCACGGACTCGCCGCCGGTGCCGGCGGGGACCCGAGCCATGGAAAAGGGGCTGCCGAAGCGACCCCTCCCCCGTCTCCCCGCCTTCCCGCGGGGCCTGTGCGATGCGAACGGCGGCGCTAGCGGCCGTCGCCCCCCGGCCGCTCCCCGGCCGGGTCGCGGGCCACGGTGGCCCAGGTGAGGACGGCGCCCGCGGCCACGAGGGCGGCGAAGACCGCGAACACGAGCTGGAAGCCGGCCATGAACCACTCCGGGTGGGCGGCCGAGAAGCTCGTCTGCGGCACGCCCGCCGCGGCGCCCATGCCGCCGTAGAGCAGGGCGGAGCCGAACGTGACGCCGAGGGCCATGCCCAGGGTCCTGAAGAGCGCCGCGATGGAGCTCGCAAAACCGAGCTGGCCCTCGTCCACGCTGCCCATGACGAGGGAGTTGTTGGGGGCCTGGAAGAGGCCCACGCCCACGCTGGCGAGGCCGAGCACGCACACCACGAGCCAGAGCGGCGTGGCCAGCCCGAGGAACGCCACGGCGCCCAGGCCCGCGGCGTAGACCGTGAGGCCCACGGCCGTGGGGCGCCCGCAGCCCACCCGGTCGGACAGGGCGCCGGCCACCGGCCCGAGGATGCCCGAGACCACCGGCATGACCATGATGGCCAGGCCCGCCGCCGCGGCGTCGAGGCCGCGGGCGTCCTGCAGGTAGAACGGCACGATGTACTCGCTCATGCCCACGGCGAGGAAGCTCGCGAACATGGTGGCGAGGTTCACGTCGAACGCCGGGTTGCGGAAGCTGTCCAGGCAGATCAGGGGGTCCGCGCACCGACGCTCGTGCGCGACGAAGGCGCAGAGCAGGGCCGCCCCGAGGGCGAGGAGGGCCACGGTGGCCGGCGACGGGTGCGTGGTCACGAACGTGAGGCCCGAGGTGAGGGTGAGCACGGCCGCGGCCACGAGGACGGCGCCGGGCGTGTCGAAGGGCCGGCCCGAGGGCGCGGGGGCGTCGTCGGGCAGCGTCACGCGGCCCAGCACCAGGCAGACCACGCCGAACGGCACGCTCATGGGGAAGACCCAGTGCCAGCCGGCCGTGGTGACCACGAACCCACCGACGGTGGGGCCGCACATGAGGCCCAGGGAGACCGCCGTGGCCACGACGCCCAAGGCGCGGCCGCGCTCGTCCGACGGGAACGCCTCGGTCACGATGCCCATGTTGGTGGCGAGGGCGAACCCGGCGCCCACGGCCTGCACGGCGCGGGCGGCGATGAGGGGGACGAGCCCCTGGGCGAGGCCGCACAGGAGGGAGCCCACCGTGAACACGAGCACGCCCGCCTCGAAGAACCGCACCTTGCCCAGGCGGTCGCCCAGGGCGCCCACCACGGGCATGACGGCGCACATGACGAAGAGGTACGCCGTCGACACCAGCTGCACCGAGTCCATGGCCACGCCCAGCTCCCGCTGGATGGAGGGCATGGCCACGTTGACGGTGGAGCCGTTGAGCGTGGACATGAACGACATGATCGCCACCGTGCCGAGCACGGCCCAGCGGTTGCCCGCGGCCTTCCCCATAAAGATCCCTCCCACAGGAAAAACCCGCCATCACCGTTGGGCGATGATGACGGGTTCGCATCCGTTACCCCGGGCTTGCCGCCCGGCCTTGGGACCAGTGTAGGGCCGCTCCCCTTAGAAGTCCACGTCGATGTCGTAGTAGACGCACTTGAGGAGCTTCTCCATCTCCTCCTGCGTGGGGATGCGGGGGTTGGAGCCGGTGCAGGCGTCGCCGATGGCGAGCTCGGCCACCTGGGGCAGCTTCTCCAGGAACTCGGCCTCGTCGATGATGGAGGTCTCGGCCGGCAGGCCGCCCTCGCCGTAGTACTTGATGGCCTGCGGGATGTTGAGCTCGTCGTTCATGTGGCGCAGCTCGGCCACGAGGGAGGCCACGAGCTCCTCGGTGGTGTCGCCGGACAGGTGGAGCCTACGGGCGATGTCGGCGTAGCGCTCGGCGGCACGCGGGTCGCGGGCGTTGTACTGGATCACGCGGGGCAGGTACATGGCGTTGGCCGCACCGTGGATGATGTGGCCGCCGGAGAAGGCGGCGCCGGTCTTGTGGGCCATGGAGTGCACGATGCCGAGCAGCGCGTTGGAGAAGGCCATGCCGGCCAGGCACTGGGCGTCGTGCATCTGGCGACGGGCCTCCTTGTCGCCCTCGTAGGACTTGACCAGCCAGTCGTGGATGAGCTCGATGGACCACACGGCGTCGGCGTCGGTGAAGTTGCAGGCGGCGGTGGAGACGTAGGCCTCGATGGAGTGGGTCATGGCGTCCATGCCGGTGTGGGCGCAGAGCTTGGCCGGCATGGTGTAGGCGATCTCGGGGTCCACGACGGCGACGTCGGGGGTGATGTTGAAGTCGGCCAGCGGGTACTTGACGCCCTTGGCATAGTCGGTGATCACCGAGAAGGCCGTGACCTCGGTGGCGGTGCCGGAGGTGGAGGGGATGGCGCAGAACTTGGCCTTGGTGCGCAGGGTGGGGAAGTTGAAGGGGATGCAGAGGTCCTCGAAGGTGACGTCGGGGTACTCGTAGAAGGCCCACATGGCCTTGGCGGCGTCGATGGGGCTGCCGCCGCCGATGGCCACGATCCAGTCGGGCTGGAACTCGGTCATGGCCGCGGCGCCGCGCATGACGGTCTCGACGGAGGGGTCGGGCTCGACGCCCTCGAACAGCAGGGTCTCCATGCCGGCCTCCTGCAGGTACTTCTCGGTGCGCTCGAGAAAGCCGCCGCGCCGCATGGAGCCGCCGCCGGTGACGATGATGGCCTTGGAGCCCTTGAGGCCCTTGAGCTGCTCAAGGGCCCCCTCGCCATGGAAGATGTCGCGGGGCAGGGTGAACTGAGCCATGGGTGGATCCTCCCAATCGCTGTGGGGGCGCCTGTCGCCCCCGGTTGCAAGATGACGGGCGCCGGGCGCCCGATGAAGCCTCGACCGTGCGGCCCGCACGGACCGCATCAGAGCAATAGTTTATATCCCTCGGTGGGGGCCGCCCGTGAAAAGCGGTTCGCCGAAAACACGGGTCCGCCCATGGTCCAAGGGATTATAATCAGTGAATTTCAAGGCTCGGCCCTAGCGGATGCGCTCCACGCTCACCTGGGAGGCGAGCTCGTCCACGCGGGCGAAGTCGCCGAGCCCCGGGCAGAGCGCCACGTTGGCGCCGGTGGCCATGGCCCGCACGAGGGCGCCCTCCACGTTGGAGCGGTCGTCGTACCAGACCGAGAGGAACGCCCCCAGGGTGCCGTCGCCGGCGCAGGCCGTCTGGAACGGCTCGATCCTGGCGGCGCCGCACCTCCACACGCCCTCCCCGTCTGTGAAGTAGGCCCCCTTGCCGCCCATGGTGAGCAGCACGTTCTTGGCGCCGGCCGCCACCACCTCGTCGAGGGCGGCCACGGCGCTGGCATCGTCGGTGACGTCCAGGCCGAAGATGTCGCGGAGCTCGTCGTCGTTGGGCTTGATGAGCAGGGGCCCGCGTCCCACGAGGTTCTTGAGGTGGGCGCTGGAGACGTCGAGCACGAACTCGGCGCCACGCTCGTCGAGGACGTCGAGCAGGCGGTCGTAGAAGCCGCCGTCCATCAGGGGCGAGAGGGACCCCGAGACCACGAGGCAGGTGAGGTCGGGCAGGGCGCGCACGAGCTCGAGCATCTCGTCCTGCTTCTCCGGGGGCACGGGCGCACCGGCGCCGGGCATGGTGTACTCCACCTCGCCGGCGCGCACGAGCACGGTGATACGGGTCGTCCCCTCCACGTAGACGGGCTCCACGGGGCACACCTTGCGGGCCCCCTCCACGATGTAGTCCCCGGTGAAGCCGGCGAAGAAGCCCAGGATGCAGGAGGGCGAGCCGTAGTGCTCGAGGGTGAACGAGACGTTGAGGCCCTTGCCGTTGGGCGAGTAGTCGGCGGCCCCCACCCGGTTGACCGCGTCGGGCACGAGGGCGCCCTCGTTGGTGGTGACGTTCATGTCGATGGCCGGGTTGGTGGTGAGGGTGTGGATCACGGGAGGCGTTCCTTTCCATAGAAGAGGGCCCGGCATACGGGGGATGCCGGGCCCTGGGGTCTCGCGGGTGGTGCTGGCCGTCTGGGGCTAGGCGGCGTTGGGGGTGGTGCCGGTGCCCACGCCCTCGGCACGACGCTCACGGTCGTACTGGGACTTCTTGAAGAGCACGAAGAGCATGCCGCCGACCACGGAGCCGATCAGGATGGCGCCGACCCAGGCGATGGGGTTCTCGACGACGGGGAGCACGAGGAAGCCGCCGTGGGGGGCCGGGACGTGCACGCCCAGCATGAGGGTCAGGATGGCCGCGATGGAGCTGGAGAGCATCATGATGGGCATCACGGGCCAGATGTTCTTGGTCATGAAGGGGATGGCGCCCTCGGTGATGTGGGTGCAGCCGAGGATGAAGTTCACCAGGCCGGCGTCGCGGTCCTCCTGGGTGAAGTACTTGCGGCCCACGACGGTGGCGAAGGTGGTGACCAGGGGCGGGGCGATGCAGGCGGCGGACACGGCGGCCATGAAGGCGGTGCCGTCGGCGTAGGCGGCGGTGCCCTGGCCGGCGGTGAGGCCGGTGGCGAGCATGGCGGTGCCGGTGACGTAGGCGGCCTTGTTCACGGGGCCACCCATGTCGAAGGCGCACATGCAGCCGATGGCGAGGCCGAGGACGATGGGGCTGGCGGTCTGCAGGCCGGCCAGGAAGCCCATCATGCCCTCGTTGATGGCCACCATGGGGCCGGAGATGGCGAGCATCACGAGGCCGGTGATGAGGGTGGAGCACAGCGGGTAGAGGAAGATCGCCTTGAGGCCGTTGAGGTTCTCGGGCAGGTGGGCGAAGGCCTTCTTGAGGCCCTCGATGACGTAACCGGCGAGGAAACCGCCGATGATGCCGCCGAGGAAGCCGAAGCCCACGCCGGCGCCGCCGGCGTCGATGAGGCCGGTCTCGGCGCTCACGGGCAGGCCGGTGATGGCGATCATGCCGGCCACGAAGCCGGGCACGAGGCCGGGACGGCCGGCGATGGACTCGGCGATGTAGGCGGCGAGCACGGGCACCATGAGGTTCATGGCGATGCCGCCGATGGTCTTGAGCATGGCGGCGAAGGTGTTGTAGTCGGCCGCGGTGGAGTCGAAGCTCGTGATGCCCCAGAGGAAGGACACGGCGGTGAGGACGCCGCCGGCCACCACGAACGGCAGCATGTGGCTGACGCCGTTCATGAGGTGCTTGTAGATCTCCTGGCCGATGCCGCCCTTCTCGAAGCCGTGGTTCTCCATGGCCAGCTCCTCGTCGGAGGGCACGGAGGCGCCGGCATTGGCGGGCTTGGCCACGAGGGCGCGGTCGATGAGGCCGGCCGGGTCCTTGATGCCGGCGGTCACGCCGGCCATGACCATGGGCTTGGAGGCGAAGCGGCCCTCGTCGACGTTGACGTCGGCCGCGATGACCACGGCCTTGGCGTTGGCGATGTCCTCGGCGGTGATGGCGTTCTTGACGCCCTCCTGGCCGTGGGTCTCCACCTTGATGGTGAGGCCCTTGGCCTTGGCGGCCTGCTCGAGGCCCTCCTTGGCCATGAAGGTGTGGGCGATGCCGGTGGGGCAGCCCGTGCACGCGAGGATGTCGTAGTGCTCAGCCATGCGTACTCCTCTCTTCTTCCTACTCTCTGCTCTCGCCGCGGGGCGGCGCCTTCCGAGTGGTGCGGGGTCCGCCACTGGCTCCGCGCCGCCCCTCTCGTTGCAATCATTGAACGTCACCCTAAGAAATCCTTGAAGATTTCTGCGAGGCGAACGGTCGTTTTGGAAGCGTGGGCGGTAGTTTTGGTACGAAAAACGAAGGGGTTGACCATGGGAGGAAGGTCAACCAGATCGACGACCGTCGACACCCTCGACGGCTCGGTCCTGCCATTTCACAGGTCTTTTTCAACCCTGAACGCCCGTCGTCCGGCCGACAGGTATCAATGCGACCGTTGCTATAGTGGTGGTGCTGTGGCATATTTTTAGATTTCAAAGGGGGTGACCATGGCCTTCGACCCGGCACAGGAGGAGTACCGCAGACTGAGCCTGCGCTTCGCCAGGACGCAGGAGATCGGCGACGCCTACACGGCCACGCGCGCGGCGGCCGCGTTCCGCCGGCGCTTCGCGTGGAACCACGACTCCCTCCCCCAGACCGACCAGGACCGCGCCTTCCACCTCGTGGCGCGCGCCTCGGAGCTCGTGGACCGCGAGCTGCCGTTCGCCGAGGACGGCGACGTGACCGGCCTCATCGCCGAGGCCCGGTCGCTCCTCGAGGAGGCCGTCTCCCTCGACCCCGAGTGCCACGACGCCCGCCGCATGCTCGCGGCCCAGGAGTGCCCGAGCTTCGAGGAGCACTACCGCTTCCTCGCCGACAACGTCGACGAGGTGCGCGAGCGCACCCTCGCCCGGCGCGACGAGGTGCTCGCCTCCGGGCGCACCGGCGCCGACATCGAGGCGCGGCTCGTCTCGTACCCGCTCTACCGCTGGCTCGCCTCGCTCGCGGCCCGCGCCCTCGTGTGCGGCCGCTACCGCAAGAGCCTGGAGTTCTGCCGGGAGGTCCTGGAGATGGACCCCAAGGACCACGCCGACGCCCGCTTCACGGCCTACCTCGCCCTCGCCAAGCTCGAGGACGCCGAGGGGCTCAGGGCCCTGGCCGACCACGCGGCGCGCAACGTCCCCCACCGCCCGGCGCCGGACGCCTGGCTCCTCATCGCCTCCATGGCCCTCGCGGCCCGCCGGGGCGACCGCCAGGAGGCCCACCGGCACCTCCAGGCGCTCCTCGACGGCTACCCCCACGCCGGCATGGTCCTCTCCTCTCAGAGCGAGCTCCCCGACGGCGTGTTCGCGCGCCTGGCGGTGGAGCCCTACTCCAACGACGAGCTCGTGCTCGCCGTGAGCGAGAGCAGCGTGGTGTTCCAGGAGGGCGTGGACCTCAAGGGCATGGGTGCCCTCGGCTCCTTCGTGGCGGCCGACCCCTCCGTGGTGAGCGCCCGCATCTCCGACGAGATGAGTCTCGGGCGCACCCAGGACGCCGTGACCGACTGGAGGGGCTGACCGTGGACTGGTACGGCGAGCTCACCCAGCGCGTGGCCGCCCGCTACCTCCGGGAGCACGGCCCCATGAGCGAGGGGGCGCGCCGGGAGCTCCTGGGGGCCGTGGCGGCCGACGTGGACTCCTTCGTGGATGACCCGGCCGACCGCGCCTTCGCCCTGGTGGCCCAGGCCCAGGCCGCCCTCGCCAAGGCCTCCGCCGACGACGAGTTCCTGAGCGACGACGAGTACATGGCCTCCCGGGCACGGCGCCTGGAGAGGCTCTGCGCCGCGTGCGACGAGGCCCTCTCCATAGACCCCGGCGCCACGGACGCCGCCCTCATCCGCCTGCTCGCCACCGAGGCCGACGCCCTGGAGCACGTCACGGCCCTGCGCGCCCTCGACGGGCGCCTGGGCGCGGAGGCCCAGGCCGAGGAGCCGGGCCCCGCAGACGCATGGGCCGACGTCTTCCGGCGCCCCGCCCTCAGGGTGCGGGCGGCCCTGGCCGTCACGGCGCTCGACGCCGCCAACGTCTCCATGGCGCTGGGGTGCGCGAGGTCGCTCCTGGACGTCATGCCCGGCGACGAGCTGGGCATGGGCGGCACGGCGGCGCTGGCCCTGGCGCGCCTTGAGGACGAGGAGGGCTTCAACGAGCTGGACGCCCGCCTGGGGCGCCGCGGCAGCGCCTGGACCAACCTCGCCCGCACGCTGCTGCTCTTCAAGCTCGACCGCCTGCCGGCGGCCCGGCGCGCCCTCGCGGGGTTCCGGTCCCTCAACGAGGGCGCGGCCTACGCGCTCCTGCGCCCCACCTACGTGGAGACCTACCTCCCGTGCCGCCCGGAGTTCGTGCCGGGATCCTTCGAGGAGGCCGTGCTGGCCGTCCACGAGGCCGACCCGGTGGTGGTGGACGCCCCCGACTTCGTCAACTGGGCCTCCGAGCAGCCGGGTGTGCTCGACGACGCCGTGGCCTTCGCCCGCTCCAACGGCATGGACTGGTAGCCTACGGGCTGCGGCCGGGTGCGGCGATGCTGCTATACTTGGCAATCGCGCGTCGACGTCCCCATCGTCTAGTGGCCGAGGACACCGCCCTTTCAAGGCGGGAACACGGGTTCGAGTCCCGTTGGGGGCACCATACATTTTCGCAGGCAGATGCCTGCATTTTCTCTCAGCTAATCGCTTGTCTGATATAGTCCCGGCTCTTTGCCATATGGTTTTGCCATATGGAGCACGTTCGGGCCCCGTGTGTAAATAGGCACAATGCCGCGCCGGGGCGGCCCGCCCCCGGGGGGAGGGGGTATGGCCCCGTGCAGACCTACGGCTGCGCGACGGGGGGGGAGGTGGAGCCCTCGGCAGGCGCGCGGCCGTCGTGAGGTCAGCGGCGCTTAACCCATCCGTCGGGCAGTGCTTTCGTACGCAAGCGATTGCGCGAAAAAAGAAAAGAACCTCGACCCGGATTCTGGGGCCTTGGCCTCCGGTCGTTGAAAAAATGAAAAACGTTATCGGGCACCCGGGGGGTATCGGTTTCGTCTTTGTCACAATATCCGAACAGTTCCGAAACGAGACAATCCGTCTACCTGCTGTTTTTCTCCCCCCTCCTTCGAGCGGCGAGGCGGCCCGGCGCGTACCGGCCGCACAAGCCGAGGAGACGCGCCGCCCAAGCCTGGGAGCTGGGGTTTCTCCGGCCCTCCCGGCGGCCGCTCCTTGGGAGACCCGTGGCGTGGCCCCGATGCGCGGCATGAAAAAAGCCCCGTGCCGAATGGGCACGGGGCGATGCGGGTCCGGGTGCGGCGAGGAGCGGCACCGGCATATCGTCACAAGGAGGGCGCCCGTGCCGTCGTGGCATGGGCGCCGATGTGGTGCGTCGCGCTAGTCCTCCTCGCGTATCGGCGGGTCTATGGTCGCTATGGTTTCCCCGGTGGCGCGGTCCACGAGGCAAACGTCAACCCCTACGAAGTCCCCTATCTCCGCGACGGTCCCGACCCTCGGGTCCGAACGCTTGTATATCGAGGTGTGCAGATAGTTGGGCGAACGTCCCATGTCTGCGGACAGTTCGCGAACGCTTCCGCTGTACCTATCAGCAAGGGCGCGAACAACATCGTCTGCCTGCATGTTTCTCCTTTCGTTCCCATCAGTCTCCCATAATGCTAACCAAAAGGTGTGTAGGGATTGTGTTCATGCTCACCTATTGTTGACGCTAAACTATGGGTGTGTGATTATGAAGCCGTCGAAAGGCGACGGACGAAAGGGGGTGATGGCCTATGGACTGGATGAGCCTGCTCGCGACCCTCGCCGTGGGAGTCGCGATTGAGGTGCTCAGCGGCTTGCTCCTCGACTACCTGAGGGAACGTCGGGACAGCAAAAAGGGACGCCACTTGCGGAAGTAGGAACGTCCCTTAGCACCAATCCGGCGGGGGTTCCACTCCCCCGCTGGTTTGGACACCACTCTATCACTTCGGAAAGGGCAAGAGATGGAACTCGCCTACTTCATCGCCGGGATGCTCGCCGCCCACGTCGGGCGGGCGCTCCTCGCAATCGTCCGAAACCGCTAAGGCCACAGACCAAACCCAACGCCCACAAGGAGGCACCCACCATGACCAAGAAGACCCACGACCTCAAGCCCGGCGACATCCTCGGTCGCCGTTACTACACCGGCCTGGATGACGACGGCCACCCCACCAACGGCACCGAATACGCGGTCGTCACCGAGGTCACCCCCACCGGCGTCCGTGCTGTCGAGTGCGACCGGCACGGCAACCCCCATGACGGGCGTAAGCCGTTCGACCGCGAGGTCCACGGGTGCCGGGGCACCTACGGGTTCAAGGGCCGCGTTCCTTTCGGGTTCCTCTACTCAACGTTCAACGCGCCCCGATAGGTGCGCCCACCCCGTCGGCCTCGCACAGGGGTGGCCGGGAGCGGACGCACCGCCGCCAGAAACAGCAACGCCCCCGCCGGCACCATGGCCGACGGGGGCTTTCTCATGTCGCGTCGCCGTCGCCGTCCTTGACGCGGCCCGGACCCAGGGCGTCCATGAGGTCCATGGCGGCGTCGGCGCGGGTGCGGCACCGCGACGGCGACATGCCCACGGCCGCGGCCACCTGCCGCCACGTGAGGGCGTCCAGGTACCGCAGCCTGAGTATCGACGCCGCCGCCGGTCCCACGGCGCCCTCGGCGCCCCATATCGCCCGGTCGGCGTCGGCCACCTCGGCCCCGCACCTCTCCCGGGCCTCGGCGCTCGCGTCGGCGAACCCGTCGCCCGGTGCCTTGGCGGCGGCCCGCTCCATGCGCCTGAGGTCCACGGCCGCCCTGCGGGCGCGCTCCAGCCGCCGGGCCGTCGGCGAACCCTCCCTCACGGGCTCCACCCCCCTACTCCGTCTCCATGGGGTCCGCGAACCGGTTGTGCGCCCCGTCGAACCCGAACGTAACCGCCGGCTGCTCGCCGTCGCTCTCGCCACAACGGTTCTTAGGTATGAACAGCTCGCGCTCACCGGCCCGGTCCTTGGGCCTCATGAGCTGCATCACCGTGATGGCGTCGTACTCGATGTCTCCGCAGCCGGCGGCGCCGGTTATCGCGGCCTTCCCGGCGCGCATGCTCTCGCGGTTCATGGATGACACGAGGATGACGGGCATGCGGGCCGCCTTGGCCGCGGCCGTGATGCCGTGGACCACGGTCTGCAGGCGCTCATAGGCGTTGGGGGCCGGACCCCGCGGCACCACGCGCTGCAGGTAGTCCACGACCACGAGCGACGCCCCCGCCTCCCCGGCGTCCCGGATAATCGCCCTCACGGCGTCGAGGTCTGAGACGCCCGCCCCGTCGGCCACGGCGAACCCGGGCATGAGTTCGCGCATCCTCGCCAGGGCCTTGAGGCCGCGGGGGTCGCCGGCGGCGCCCATGGTCTCCCACTCTCCCCAACGGACCTCGGGCACGTCTACGGCGCCGGCGGCGAACAGGTAGGAGCAGGCACGCGCCGCGCATTGGGATGCCGTCATTTCGATTGACACGTACAGGACCCTGCCGCCCGTGAGGGCAACGTTTGCCGCCACCTGCAGGGCCAGGGCGCTTTTCCCGCTTCCGGGCTGCCCCATGAGGATGTGGGGCCCGGGCCGCAGCCCGCCCCCCAGGCATGCGTCTAGGGAAACGATTTGGGTGGGTACGGGCACCGGTGGTTCCAGGTACTCGCGCTCCACCTCCCCCCACGGCGTCGCCCACGCCTCGGTCAGCTCGGCCCACCGGTCCCGGTTGGCCTCCAGCCAGCGGCGCCACTCCCCCCAGTCGGACGCGCCCATGTTCGTGCCCATGAGGGCCTGCAGGGTCCCGCCGCGGGTCGCACCGGCCAGGCGGGTCCAGCGGGTCTCGTTGGTGCAGTTCTCGTCCAACGTGGCGAACCCGTTCGCCCTGAGGGTCCCGTACAGGAACCCCACGCGCTCCGCGTACTCCTCCGCGTTCTTGGCGTCCACCCTCACCACGGCGTGGACGGATTTGCCGCCGCTGTAGGTCATGGCCGCTATGGGGAGGTTCATGGCCAGCAGTGCCCGGGCCTGCCGCTCCAGCTCGGCCCTCTTGGCCCCTTCGTCCATGGCCTCCCACCCGGCGCCGTCGGGGTCGCACTCCACGAGCACGTTGCGATAGGCTGCCGCATGAGTGCGGTCGCATCCGGTGTTGGGCCTGCCGTCGCCGTCGAGGTCCACGCCCCCGTCGAGGGGGTTCACGACCACGTACCCGCCGCACGCGGTACCGGCGGCCGCGTACCCCCCGGCACGGTCCAGCTGCTCGGCCAGCGTCGCGGCGCCGCTCCTCGGCGCGCTCCCCGTGAGGTCGGGGCGCGGGGCGACGGGGCGCCAGCGGCCGGGCTCCTCCTCCGCCCCTTCCGTAGTGACCATCACCCTGTCGCCGTCGCGGAACACGGCGCTGAGGTAGGCGCGGGCCTGCCCCGCGGGGTCGAGGTCCGGAGGCGCGGGGAGGTCGGCGGCGGCGCGGGGGCGGACGATGGGGAACGCCGCGGCGCGGCGGTGGGCCTTGCTGCCCATGGGCTCCACCTCTCTCTCGTGGGTTCTCTCGCTCGGCCTGCCGGTTCCGTCGCCGCGGCCGTAGGGCACATATGCCGGGTCTAGCTTGGCCCGGTTGAACAGGGTCCCCAGCGAACCGTCGGGGTCGCCGGGGTCGTTCTCGTATCCTCTCCAGCGCTTGGAGACCTCCCCGGGCACGTAGGCGCGGCCCCGCATGCACCACGCATCAGCCTCCTCCTTGCTGAGTCCGCACCCGGCTATGGCGTGGAGCACGGGCTGCCACTCGGAATAGCCCCCCAGGGCGTCGGGGTCGATGTAATCCAACAGGTACCGGGCGGCGTCCGGTATCCGCTCGGGCGGCACCGTCCCGCCTGTCCTCGTTCCTTCGTTCATGTCGGTTGCTCCAGACTCCCGCGCACCGCCTCGGCGGAGACGGGGTTAGGGGGACGGGGCCGCCCTCAGGCGGTCCCGGACCCTTCTTATCTTATTAACGGGGTGCATGGGTGATGCACCCTTTGGGGTATGGCTGATGCACCCTTTCGGCTAATGGGTGTATGGGTGATGCACCCTTTCGGCTAATGGGTGTATGGGTGATGCACCCTTTATTCGGTCCGGCCGGTCAGTGCCGCCTTGAGCGCGGGGCTCTCCGTACCGGGCGCCCCTCGGCCTTGGGCCCTCTTCGTGCCGCCCTTCCCGGCACGCGGCCACGGGTGCCCCGGCATAATCCAGTACTCGGCGCAATGGCCCCTGTGGGCCTTCGTCTTCTCCTTGAGGAAACCGCGCCGCCTCAGCGCCTTCACGGCGGCGCCCACGCTCGCGGGCTTGACGTTGCACATCTCCGCCAGCGCGTCGCGGGAGAACCACCCGTAGGCGCGCCCGTCCTCCAGAACCTGCATCCGGGTCGAGTCGCATACCGCCGCCATAACGGACCATTGCAGGCCGGGCATGTTGGCGGCCTGCCACTCCTCCAGCCATGGCGTGTAAAAGGGTGAATGCGGCCCGGCGTGCCTCATGCCCATGGGCCGCCCCTAGCATCGGGGGGAGGTGGAACCCCCGGCGATTGACGCCGCGGCCGCCCGGCGGATATGGTCGTGGTGGGTGTGCGTCCCCGCGTGCCCGTACCGGGTCCCGGTGTGCTGCAACACGTCCGGGGCCCCTTCGCGCTGTATCCGGCGGCTGCAATAGGCCACGATGTCGACCCACGGCCGCATCGCCTCGGCAACGGTGGGTTCCACCTCCCCCAGCTCGGCCGTCAGGCGCTCCAGCTCGGCGGCCTTGGAGCAGATGGCGGCGGCCCGCTCGGCCCCCGTCACGACTCCTCCAGGCCCATGAGGCCCATGAGGTAGTCGCGGCTGATGCGCCACTGCTTCCCGACCTTCACGGCCCTGATGCGGCCGTCGCCGCACATGCGGCGCACGCTTGGCACGCTGATGCCCATGAGCTCGCCCGCGGCCTCGGGGTTCATGAACAGCCCCCTGCCGCGGTTCGCCGGGTCCATGGCCTCCGCCCGGTTGGTAATCAGATTGCACATGGTGGGTCCTTTCCCGCCGCACCTTAGCGGCGTGGTGTCTGATGCGCCCTAACGGCGCCGTGGTTACGTTATGCCTGATAGATTGTGGTAAATGCAAATAATAAATTGTATCTGGTAGTTAGATAATCATTGCATCGTGGAAACAGGTCTGCCCTATACGCCGGTCGGTTTTCCACGGTCCGAACCGAACGAGGGGGTATCTCCAACAGCCGCGGAAACCACGGGGCACTGCATGGCACTCCGTTTTCCATGGAACTTTTTCCGGGGATTCGCAGGACCCCCCTACTCCTCGTCCCCGTCTTGCTCCCCTTCGTCCCACCACCGGGCGGGGACGTGGTCGATGGGACCCGGGTCGGCCCATTTGGAAACTGTCTTGGGAGGGGACGGCCACGCCGCAAGCCTAGCGGCCAGATAGCTCGCGTTGTCTGCGTCCTCTGAAGAGAGCCAAGGGTTCTCGTTCGAGTCGAACGTCACGCCCTCCGATTCCCCCTCGCCCCCGAACCTGCGCGGGTGCGATGCGAGGTAGTCAGCAACGATTGGCCTCAACGCCTCCACGGCGTGGACGTCCAGGTATCGCACCGCGTCGGCGATGGTTTCCCGCAGGACGTCCGCCTGCTCCTCCGTTGTCCATGCGGCCGCGGCGTGGACGGCTGCCCTCACGTCCGCGTCGTGGAGCGGGTCGGGGTCGGTGCGGCCGGGCCTCGGCCACCACGTCATGAACCCCCGGCCTTTTTCGACGACGCCCCCAGACTCCAGCACGGCGCGGTACAGGCGCCACGTGGCGGGTGCCTCCTCGGGGGCGGGGGGCGTGTAAAGCGCCTCAGGTCCCAGCCCGTCGGCATCGCAGGCGATTCCCGCCAGAACGCAGGTAAGCCACTCCGCCCGCTCCTCGGTCAGGCGCCCGGGGTCCTTCGTCCAGTTGCGCAGGGTCTTCCCGGTGACGATGCCGTCCAGGCGCCGTGAGACGGATTCCCAGCTCATGCCGTCGGGTAGCCTTGTGAGACGGCCTGCGGCACCCTCCGTCGCCGATGAATAGGGGCGTTCGCGGCCAGCGAAATACGCAGTCATGAGCTTGACCACCACGGGCGCGCGGCGCCCCCTCCATCGGTCCGCCCTGCCGCCGCTCGTGGGTTTGATGTCGTGGAACAACCGGATTAGCTCGAACTCCAGATAGCCCACGGCGGCACCTCCCCATCTTGCGAACCCTGCGGCGACTTGCGAACGTTTCCGATTCTACCGGCACCGCGGGCCTGCCGCCCCTCACGACGGGTCCCACCTATCCAGCACCGCCCGCGCCTCCTCGGCGCCGTGCCGGGCCGTCTCCGCCAGCGCCTCCAGCGCGTCGGTGTCGGGCACGAACGGGGCGGCGGCCATGCACTCCGCCAGACCGGCCGCGCCGTCCAGCCGGTGGGCGGCCGCCCCCAGGGCGTCTATGAGGTCCAGCGGCCGCGGGTCCTCGACGGGGCCGCACGGGGCTCCACCCCCCCCGCGGCATCCAACGTCCACCGGGCCAGCACGGCCGTGCAGCGGTCCGCCGCCGCGTCGGCCCCCAGCCGCCTCAGCTCCTCGCCCGCCTCGTGCAGCGCCTGCGCGAGGTCCGTCACCGGGTCGGCGTTGGCGTTCCTGTTCATGGCTCCACCCTCCTCTAGGCCCGCGTGAGCGCCGGGGCGCCCTCGGCCGTGTCCCTGCACGCCGCCACGGCCCGCGCCATCCTGCGGGTGGCGTCCTCCAGCCCGGCGCCGCGGCCGTTCAGACCGGCGTCGACCCCGCGGCGTATGCGCGCCACCGTGTCCCGGGCGTCCATGGCCTGCCGGTACAGCGTCTCGGCGACGATGCCCATACCCTCGGCGTCGGGGCCGTCGCCGCCCGCGTCCTCGGCCACGAGGGCCGCCAGGTACCCGGCCCCCTCCATTGCGCGGGCGTCCTCCTCGATGCGCTCCAGCGCGTCCGCGAGCGCGCGCCCCTCCGTGGTGCGGTCGTTGTCCGTCATGGCGGTGAACCTTTCCGCTCGTGTTGTTCGCTAACGACCTCCATTAAACCTAACGTTCGTAGTGAATCACAACGTTCGTTAGTACCGTTCATCATCTGTTCACAATGTCCGTTAAGTCCCGGGCGACAATAGGCTCCTAGCCGCCGTGACGGGAGGAGGTTGCCTTGCAGGTCGGGGATGTCATTAAGGCTACGAGGCAGGCCGCAGGTCTAACGCAGGTCGAGCTATCCAAACGGGTAGGCCGTGCCAGGTCTTGGGCCGGTGTGGTCGAGGACCCCAAACGCGACCCCTCGCTCTCCACCGTGGCCCGCGTGGCGGACGCCTGCGGCTACCGCGTCGCCGTGCTCGATGACGCCGGGCGCGAGGTCCTGTCCGTCGAGCCGCCGCGCGAGGAGGGGTCCGTCGTGCAGTAACCGGGGGGGTGGAACCCTCCTCAGCGGCGCCACGACGCCCGTCAGGCGCCGTTCTCGGCGTCCCCGGCACTCCCTATCCCATCCGTCTGAACGCCCGCCAGACGGCCGCCACGGGCGTCTCAGAGGCTCCACCCCCCTCGAGGGTACCCCGCGACCGGGTATCCCTCGGCACCTTGGAGGGGGTGGTAATCTGCCGCCCCGTCAGGGCCTCCACTGGGCGGAGGTCCTTGGGGGGTAGCGTTTCACGACCCCATCGGGGCACTCGTTCAGCGAGTACCCTCGCCCTCCAGGGTCCCCGTTCGGCGTGGACCCCCGCCGCCGCGTCGTAGGGGGGGGGTGGGGCCCGTCGCGCGCCTCGGCGGGGCAGCGGCCCGCGACCCCCGCAAGGGGCTGCGTTCGACGCACACCCTTTCGCCGCCTTGTCCGTGGATACTGTCACCTGAGGTGATGGAACCCCTCGGCGGGGGTAGGCGTTCGCCGCCCATCCCCTGAGGGTGTACACGCTATGGACCCCCTAGGGGGTAACGGCCCGTTCGCCCCTCATGGCGACCCAACAGTATTGGGGTCTGGGGCTCCACCTCTCTCGGCCCCTCTCAGCCCTCCTCAGACCCCGTAACGGCCTCCCCCGGTCCCCGGGTCAGGAACGGCGTCCACGGCCGCCCCACGGCCCGCCAGCGCCGCCCCAACGCGGTCCATGGCCAGCCGCTTCGCGTCGGCGTCGGGGCTCGCGTAGATGTCGAGCGTCATGGCCGCGGACGCGTGGCCCATGATGCTGCTGATGCTCTTGATGTCGGCTCCCTTGGCTATGGCCACGGTCGCGAACGTGTGCCTGAGGTCGTGGAACGTCGGCCGCCTCCCCTGGGTGCCCACGAGCCCCAGACGGTCGGCCCGGCGCCGGAACGCCCTCCCCAGCTTCTTCGGGTCCTGGTAGGAGCCGTCCACGTCGCCGCACACGAACAGCTCGGGCCTGAACCGCTCCCCGGCCGCGCGGCACTTGGCCCCCACCTCGGCGCGCCACGACGCCAGCCAGCCAGCCAGCTCGGGCGTGAGGGGGATGTCGCGTCGGCTGCCGTCGGTCTTGGGGGCCTTGAGGTAGGTGGAGCCGTCGGCACCGTCGATGCCCACGGCCTCGCGCACCGCGAGGGTGCCACCGTCCAGGTCCACGTCGCGCCACCTGAGGCCGCATATCTCCCCGCGCCGCATCCCCGTGTGGACGGCCAGCCTCATGCCCATCACCGTCTGGGGGCGCTCCCGGGGGCGTGGCGCGTCCAGGTCCTCCATGAGCCGGGCCAGCTCCCCGGGCGGCAGGGCGTTGGGCTCCTCCCGGGGGGCCTTGGGCACCCTAACGCCGTCGGTGGGGTCGTGGTCGATGACGCCGCCGCGGACGGCGGAGGAGCAGACGGCCCGCAGGAGGGTGACGGCCTTGTTCACGTTTATGGGCCGGTAGGCGCCCGCGAGCCCGTTCACCCACGCCTGCACGGTCGAGGGCGCGAGGTCCGCCAGGGCGACGCCCCCCAGTCCCGGCGTGGGGTCGTGCCGCCTGGGGTTGGCGCCGCGGCCTATGAGCTCGGCGCACCGGCGGTAGGTCGCCGCCGTCGAGGGCTCCACCGCCCCCACGGCCTCCAGCGTGTCGATGTGGCGGCACACGTGCTCGGCCACCGTCGAGCGGCCCGTCAGCTCCCCCGCGGCCTCCAGCTCCTCGGCCTTGGCCCTCGCGGGCTCGGCGGCCTCCAGCTCGGCGCGCCACTTGAGCATCGCCGCCTCCGCCGCCTTCTTGCCGCGGTTGTTCCGCCTCCCGTCCTTGTCCGGGTAGCACCTCACGTCGAGGAGCTTCGTCCTCTGCCTCCAAGGGCCTACCTCCGTCGCGCCGTCGGGGGCGGTCGTGGTATCCCTGTACCAGACGACGGCCTGCCAGACGCCCGCGTTGAGCCGCTTCCTCACCGTGCCCGGATGGTTCGCCTGATACTCGCGCATGGTGCCTCCGATGACGTGCGGCCATATGGCAACGGACCCGTTTTTGCCATATGGATTGCCATATGGGGCCAGTTTCGCAAACCAACGCCCTAATCGCAACGTGTGCAAAATACCACGTAAACGGTCCTCTACCAGCCCGAACGCGCGGGGGCGCACGTATGGGGGTCAGACTTTCAAGGCGGGAACACGGGTTCGAGTCCCGTTGGGGGCACCATAGGAAAACAGCAGGCCGGAGGGCGTGAACCCCTCCGGCCTTGTTTTTTGATCTATGTCGTGGCGCAGCCTCGTGGCGCGGCCCCGGGCGCCCTAGCCCACGAAGTAGCGGCCCACGCGGTAGAAGGTCACGGTGCCGGAGGTCTTGTTGTCGGAGAACTGCACCACCTCGACGGAGTGCTCGCCGTCGGAGAGCTGGCCGTCGGCGAGGTCCAGGGCGTGGGCGCCGTTCTCCATGGGCTCGGCCAGCACCTGCTCGCCATCCACGAACACGTAGGTGGTCCTGTCGACCGGGATGCCCTCGGTGACCACGGACACCTGGGCGTGGAGCTTCTGCGGGTTGACGGCCATGTGCGGGATGCCGCCGTCCTCTGTGGTGCCCTCGTCGCAGGAGAAGTAGGCCGTGCCCTCCCCCACGTTGCCGTACTGGTCGTGGCCGAAGGTCGCGGGCTCCGTGGCCGTGGCGTCCTCGGTGGAGGAGGCGGCCGCGTCGTCCGCCGGCTGTGCGGCCGGCGCCCCGCCGCAGCCCGCCAGGGCCAGGGTGAGCATTCCTGCCGCGACCAGCTTGCCTACCTTCATCACGAGCCTCCTCGATCGAGCGCCCCGGCGGGACGACGTACCTGTCAGGGGATTACTACCCCATCAGGGCGAGGACGGCTCGCTCGGAGGCGGCCATGTTCTCACCCAGGAGGAACGGGACCCCGTTGACGTAGGGGCACTCCAGGTGCTGCGGCGCCATCATGGTGGCCACGAGGAAGTCGAACCCGGCCGAGAGGCGCGGCGCCTCGGCGATCTTGCACTGCCGGATGGTGTAGGCGCCCTCGTAACCGTGGGAGTCGAGGAACCGCTCCAGACGGGTGCGGACGGCGGTGGAGGTGGCGAACCCGGACCCGCAGGCCAGGAGGATGCGCTTCATGGGCGTTCAGCTTTCATATCCAAGGCGCCCCTGGGGGCTGCCGAGAGGTTCTCGTCCCTGCGGCGCCGCCGTCGCGGCACCGAGGTGGTAGGGGCGGTGGGACTCGAACCCACACGCCGTGAAGGCCGAGGTTTTTAAGACCCCTGCGTCTACCGTTCCGCCACGCCCCCGTCCTCGAACCATCCTAATCCTTTATGGCTCCACGAGGTCGGCGAGGCCCACGGTGGCGGGCAGGAAGCCCACGGGGCCGGGGGTCCCGTCGAGGGACCTCTCCACGGCCATGCAGGCCCCGGCGAGGCCGTCGAAGTCGCTCACCGTGAGCTCCCTGAAGCCGCTGGCCCTCATGAGCTCGCCCACCAGGAGCGTGCCACCCAGGATCACAGGCGCACGGTTGGGCTGGAGGCCCGGGATGCGGGCCCTCTGGGACTCGGTCATGGCGGCGAGACGGGCGCCCAGGTCGTCCACCTCCTCCACGGTGAGGGTAGAGCCCTGGACCACCGCGCTGTCATAGGTCTCCAGGCCCAGCCTCATGGCGGACAGGGACGTCACGGTGCCGCCGGTGGCGATGAGGATGTCGGGATGGGCCAGGGCCCCCTCCATCCAAGGCATCTGGGCCTCGAAGGCCATGCGGGTCTCGCAGCAGCAGGCCACCAGGTCGTCGCGGGAGGGCGGGTCGTTGCGCGAGAGGAACCGCTCGGTCAGGCGACGCGCCCCCAGGTCGAAGGAGTGGGTCCAGTCCACCACGAGCCCGTCGTCGGTGCGGCCGCCACAGGTGAGCTCCGTGGAGCCCCCGCCGATGTCGGCCACGGCCATGCTGTGGCAGTCGAAGGCCTGGGCGACCCCGCGGAACGCCAGGGCCCCCTCCACCGTGCCCGTGAGCACGTCGGGCGCAAGGCCGCGGGCGCGCAGGGCGTCCAGGAGCTCGTCGGTGTTGCGGGCGTCCCGGGCCGCGGAGGTGAGGAAGCACCCCACGGCACCGCAGCGGTGGTCGCGCAGGAAGGCGATGAACTCGTCGACGGCCTCGAGCACGCGGTCGATGGCGCCGGGGGAGATGAGCCCTGTGGCGTCCACCCCCTCGCCGAGGTTGCAGATGCGGCTCTCGCGCACGATGGAGAGGACCACGTGGTCCCGGATGTCGGCCATGCCCACGCGGGCGGTGACGGTCCCGATGTCTATGACGCCCACGCGGCGGGTCTCACTCATGGTTTTGGTCTCCCTTCTGGTAGAAGAAGAGTCGGTCGAGGGCCTGGATGTACCAGGGGTCCTCCCGGGCGAGCACGGCGGCCCGGACGTCGTCGGGGATGGGCACAGCCTCGCCCCCCTGCTCGCCGGGCAGGCCGGAGACCGTGGCGGCCTCCTCGCCCTCCTTCACGTAGCCGTGGAGCCGGGCCTCGTCCTCGATGCCCTGCTCGGTGGTGAGGTCGCGGGCACGCTTCTCCACGGCCTCGTTCTCGGCGTTTATCTCGGTGAGCACGTCCTGGAGGATCTGGTTGTTGCGCTTGGCCATGTAGAGGTCCCGCACCGGCCCGTAGAGCGCCACGACGGCGACCACCGCCACCGCGAGCACGGCGAGGGCGCGGCGGGACGGGCGCGGGAGGCGCCGCTTGACCGACTGTCCCTCGGCACCGTCCTGGGGGGAGGTGCGGCCGCGGCGGGCCCGGGACGGGGAGTCGCCGCCGCGCCGGGCCGACGTCACGGCCGACGTCAGGCGCTGCGCCGCGGAGCGTGCTCCCCCGGCGACGGCCGCGCCGGCCTTGGCCGCGGCGGACACGCCCTTGGACGCCTTGGGGGTCCCTGCCGCCTTGGCGGTCTTGGCGTCCGCGGCCTTGGCGGTCTTGGCCTTGGCGTCCGCGGCCCCCCGGGCGCGCTGCCCGGCCCCGGCGCCCCCGCGGCGGCGGGAGCGGTCGCCGCGGCCGTCGGCCGCCTGGGCGCGGGCGACGTCGCGGGCACGGTGGAGGTCACCCGTGGACGCCGCGGAGGGGGCGGTGCGAGCGGGGTGCGGGCGGAGCGGCGTGGGCTCGCCGGCATCGGAGGTGGCACGGGCGCGGCGGTGCGACCGGGCCCTGGTGGAGGGCGACGCCAGCTCGCCGCCGGAGGGCCTGGGGCTCACGGAGCCGTCCGGGCCCACGGCGACGTCGTCGACCTCGTAGACGGGCTCGTCGACCGCCTCCGTGGAGGCCTCGCGGCGCACCCGCGGCCTGAAGGCGATGGTTTTGTCGTCGCGCTGGGACATGGTTCCTCATCTGCTGCGTTTGGGGTGCTCTCCTGAGGGACGCGCCCTCAGGAGAGCCATCATACACGCGTTGCCCCCGCCCCCAGAGGCGGGGGTCGGGGGCGCGCGCGGGATACCCTTGAATCCTCAGAGCCCTGCAGGGCGGCTCAGCGCTCCCCCCCGCTCGCCCTCCTTGACGCGGGCCCAGAGCCCCTCCAGCTCCCCGTGGGAGAGCTCCTCCAAGGGCGTCCCGGCCTCGCGGGCGGCCCGCTCCATGGCGGCCCACCGGCGGCGGAACTTGGCCGTGGAGCGGCGGAGCGCCCGCTCGGCGTCCACGCCCTCCTTGCGGGCCACGTTCACCAGGGCAAAGAGCACGTCGCCGAACTCCAGCTCGGCGGCCTCCCCGCCGGGCTCCTCGGCCTCGAACTCGGCGCGCTCCTCGGCCACCTTGTCCCACACGGCGTCGGCGGAGGGCCAGTCGAACCCGGCGCGCGCGGCCCGCTTGGAGACCTTCTGGCACTCCATGAGGGCGGGCAGCGAGCGCGGCACGGAGTCCAGGAGGCCCTGCTCGGCGTCCTCGCGCTCGGCGTCCTTCACCTGCTCCCAGATGGCGAGCACCTCGCCCTCGTCGGCCGCCGCGGCGTCGCCGAACACGTGGGGGTGGCGGCGCACGAGCTTCTCGTCGAGGCCGGCCACCACGTCGTCGATGGAGAACGTCCCGGCGTCGTCCGCGATCTGGGCGTGGAGCAGCACCTGCATGAGCACGTCGCCGAGCTCCTCGGCCAGGTGCCGCGGGTCTCCCCCGTCGATGGCGTCCACGGCCTCGTAGGCCTCCTCCACCAGGTTGCGCTGGATGGAGCCGTGGGTCTGCTCGCGGTCCCAGGGGCAGCCGTCGGGCTGGCGCAGGCGCCAGATGGTGCGCACGAGGGCGTCGAAGCCCGGGTGCTCCCCCGGCGCGCCCGCGCGGTCGCGGCTCTGCTCGTCGGCCGCGGTGGCGGCGGCCGAGAGGCCCGTGGTCGGGTCCGTCACGGGGCCGGAGGCGATGTCGGCGCGGATGCGCGCGGCCAGGGACCGGGCCATGGAGGCAGAGCCCTCGGCGTTGGGGTGCAGCCGCAGGTCGCCGAAGAGGCGCGGGTCGTGGGCCACGAGGTCGAAGCCGTCGACGAAGGAGAACCCCAGCCCGGCGCACTCGTCGCGCAGGATCTGGCCCACCCAGCCCAGGGGCTTGCCCGAGGCGGAGGCGATGGCGGCATCGGCGCGCCACAGGGGCGACACCACGTACACGCGGGCGCAGGAGCCGTAGAGGTCGGCCACGCGCCGCAGGTAGGCGTGGATGTTCTTCCGGATGCGTTTTGCCGAGCTGATGCGCGCCCAGTCGTTGGTGCCGTAGGCCACGACCACGGCGGCGGGGGCGGCCCCCCGCAGGCGACCGGAGCCCTTGAGGGTGCCCGGGTCGAACACGTGGCCCGCCACGCCCTGGTTCACCAGGCAGAAGTCGAGGTCGCGCCCCAGGCGCACGGGCCAGGTCTCGCCGGAGCAGCCGGCGACGAAGCCCTGGGTGATGGAGTCCCCCAGGGTGAGAAGCAGCGGGCGGTCGGGCATGGGCTCAAGGCTGCCGTCCGTGCGCAGCCCTCCCACCGCCACGGCCATGATGTAGGGCAGCCACACGCGGCACTCCAGGGGCACGTGGGCCCCGTTGTCGAGGGCGAACGTGAGCGTGCCCGACTCCACGGTGGCCACATGCTGGACGCCGGCGACCTCGAGGGTCACGGAGTCCACGAGGCCCGCCTCCGGGGCCAGGGAGCGGCCCTCGGCGGCGCGCACCTCGCGCACCATGTCGGCGTCGTGGGCGAGGTCGAAGACCACCTCGAGGTCCACCTGCACCTCGCTGCCGTCGGTGACGAAGGCCAGGCACACGCCCGCCGTGGAGCCGGCGCGGTGGGCGCGGCCCACCTCGGCGAGGTGGCGGAGCTGCTTGGCCGAGAAGCGCCAGGGCCGCACGTAGCCGTCGTCCTGGACCTCCGCGCGCACGCACCCGCGCAGGTAGCGGCAGACCTCGGGCACGTCGGCGCCGGTCAGGGTGCGCCCCTGGGCGTCGACCACCTTGGGCTCGAGGGAGGTGGAGCCCATCAGCGCACCTCCCTGTCGCCGGTGGACGCCGCCCGCCGGGCGGCCCTGCGGCCGGTCGTGCCCCGGCCGGGCTGTATGGGTGCTTCCATGGCGCTCCCTTCCCGCGCTCCTGCGGGGCGCCGCGGCGGGCGCCCCTCGGACGGTATCAATCTTGGCACAGGCGGCGCAGGGGCCACCCCGCGCGGGGCCGGGTACATCATTCCCGCGCCCCTCGCCCGCAGGGGCTCACTCCCCGTCGTCGCCGCCCATGGCCTCCAGCACGGCCAGGGCGCCGGCCACCACGTCGTCGCCGGCGCGGTGCGGGTAGGCCACCTTGGCGGTCTTGGGGTACACGAGGGCCCCCTTCGCCTTGAGCTCCCGCGTGACGTCGCGGTCGGGGCTGTGGCCCAGGAACACGAACCTGCCGCCCGTGAGGGCCACCGAGGTGACGCCCAGGCGCTCGGCGCGGATGCGGATGCGCTGGCGGTCCAGGAGGTTGCGCGCGGCCTCGGGCAGGTCGCCGTGCTCGCGGGCGAGGTCGCTCTCCAGACGGTCCACCTGCTCGAGCTCCGTGGCCGCCGCCACGCGGCGGTAGGCCATGACGCGCTTGTCGATCTCGGGGACGTACTCGTCGCTGAAGTAGAAGTCGGCCGAGAGGTTCACGGTCACCTCGGGCGGCTCGACGTCGCCCACCTCGCCGCGGGCCTCCGAGACGGCGGCACCCAGCATCTGCGTGAACAGGTCGAAGCCCACCTGCTGGAGGTTGCCGTGCTGCTCGGCGCCCACGAGGGATCCCGCGCCGCGGATCTCGAGGTCGCGCATGGCCACGCGCATACCGCTGCCCAGGTCCTGGTACTCGTTGATGGCCGTGAGGCGCTCGGTGGCCTCCTCGGTGAGGGGCTTGTCGCCGTCGAAGAGGAAGTACGCGTAGGCCTGGGTGCGCCCGCGGCCCACGCGACCCTTGAGCTGGTAGAGCTGGGCGAGGCCCAGGCGCTGGGAGTCCTCGATGACGAGGGTGTTGGTGTGGGGGTTGTCGATGCCGCTCTCGATGATGGTGGTGGCCACGAGCACGTCGATGTCGTGCTCCTGGAAGCGCTCCATGACGTCCTCCACCTCGCGGGCGCTCATCTGGCCGTGGGCCACGCCCACGCGGGCCTCGGGCGCGGCCTCGCGCACGCGGTCCACGGCCTCGTCGATGGTGGTCACGCGGTTGCTCACGTAGTACACCTGGCCGCCGCGGGCGGTCTCGGTGCGGATGGCGTCGGAGACGACGTCGGGGTCGAACTCCCCCACGTGCACCTTCACCGGCAGGCGGCCGGGGGGCGGTGTCATGATGAGGCTCATGTCGCGCACGCCCGAGAGGCTCATCTGCATGGTGCGCGGGATGGGCGTGGCCGAGAGCGTGAGCACGTCCACCTGCTCGCGCAGGTTCTTGAGCTGCTCCTTGTGCTGGACGCCGAACCGCTGCTCCTCGTCCACGATCACGAGGCCGAGGTCCCTGGGGTTGACGTCGCGCGACAGCAGCCGGTGCGTGCCGACGAGCACGTCCACCTCGCCGGCCGCGAAGCCCTCGAGGGCGCGCCGCTGCTGCGCGGCGCTGCGGAAGCGGCTGAGCACCTCCACGGTCACGCCGAACGGCGAGAAGCGCCGCTCGAACGTCTCGTAGTGCTGCTGGGCGAGGATGGTCGTGGGGCAGAGCACCATGACCTGCTTGCCGTCCTGCACGCACTTGAAGGCCGCGCGCAGGGCCACCTCGGTCTTGCCGAACCCCACGTCGCCGCAGAGCAGGCGGTCCATGGGGCGTGGGGCCTCCATGTCGGCCTTGATGTCGGCGACGGCCCTGGCCTGGTCGGGCGTGAGGGCGTAGGAGAAGCTCGCCTCCATGTCGGCCTGCTCGGAGTTGTCCGGGGCGAAGGCGTGGCCCTTGACGGCCGCCCTCCTCGTGTAGAGGTCCACCAGGTCGAAGGCCAGCTTCTTGGCGTTCTTGCGGGCCTTCGCCGTGGCCCGCGACCAGTCGGCCGTGTTGAGGCGCGTGAGGCGCGGGCTGTTGCCGTCGGGCCCCACGTAGCGGCTGATGCGGTCCACCTGCTCCAGCGGCACGTAGAGCTTGTCGCCCTCGGAGTACTCCAGCAGGAAGTAGTCGCGCTCCTTGCCGGCCACCTCGCGGCGCACGATGTCGGCGAACCTCGCGATGCCGTGGGTGGCGTGGACCACGTAGTCGCCGGGCTTGAACGGGAAGGTCACCTGGGTGGGGTCCACCTGCCGCCCGCGGCCGCGCTTGGCCATGCGGGAGGTGAGGTCGCCCACCGAGAAGACCGCCAGGCGCACGGAGGGCACCACCACGCCGGCGGGCACCGGCGCGTCGAAGAACGTGACGCTCTCCCGGGGGATCGCCTGGGCGTCGGCCTGGGCCCGCGGGTCGGTCACGGGGAGGCGATCGGCGGCGTCGGCGGCCAGGGCCTCCGAGAAGGGCACGTGCTCGTCGCCGAAGGTGAGCTCCAGGGCCTCGCGGGCGCCGCGGTCCGGCACGGCGAAGGCGATGGAGAAGCCGTCGTTCACGAGCTGGCGCACGCGGCCGAGGAGGCGCGTGTCGGAGCCGGCGATCTGGGGCTGGCGCACCTTGAGCTCCACGGGCCGCTGGGCCCCCGCCGTGGCGATGGACGAGAACGACAGTCGCTGGCGGTTGCCGAAGTCCAGCTCCCGGGCCGCCGTGTAGAGGCCGTCGAGGGTCGCGCCGGCGCCCTGAGCCGAGGAGGCGAGGTCGTCGGTGGCGCGCAGGCAGTCGTCGAAGAGCGCCCGGGGCTCGTTGAGGCACACGAGGGTCGACGGCCCCACGTGGTCGAGGGGCGTGCCGGTGGCGCCGTAGAGCTCCCGCAGGTAGAGGCCCGTGCGGGCCGTGGGGATGCGGGCCTGGATCGCCTCGAGGTCGGCCGCCACGGCGGAGGACTCCTTGGCGCGGTTGTAGAGGGCCTTCTCGGCGCGGGCCACGGTCTCGTCGGTGAGGGCGAACTCGTGGGCCGGGAGCAGCTCAACCTCCCGGAGCTCGCCGATGGTCTGGCCCGTGGAGGGGACCACGCGGCGGATGCGGTCGATCTCGTCGCCGAAGAACTCCAGGCGCACGGGGCCGGTCCCCTGGGCGGGGCAGACGTCCACGGTGTCGCCGCGGGCCGAGAAGCACCCGGGCTCCTCGGCGTCGCCGGTGTCGACGTAGCCCGAGGCCAGGAGCGCGGCGACGACGTCGGCGGGCTCCGCCTGCTGGCCGGCGCGCCACACGGTGGAGGCGTAGTAGGCGCTGCCCGCCGGCGGCACGCGGCGCATGAGCGAGCGGGCGCTGGCCACCACGACGCAGGGCTCCTCGGCCGCCAGCGCCGCCATGGCGCGGGTGCGGGCGCCGAGCTGCGCCATGTCGGGGGCGATGCGCTCGTTCCAGGGGCGGTCGCGGCGCTCGGGGTAGCGCATCACGTGCTCGAGGCCGAGCCAGGCCGAGAGGGCGTGGGCGGCGCGGTCGGCCGCCTCCTCGCCGGAGACCACGTAGAGGCAGGGGCGCGGGTCGGCCGCCCAGAGGGAGGCAAGCACGAGGTTGCGGCCCGACTGCGACACCGAGAGGGTGGCGTCCTCCCCCTCGCGGAGCTGCGACGCGATGGTGCGGAGCCCCTTGTCGGCAAGAAGCTGGCGGGCGATGCGGTTGATGAACATGGGTGGGGTCTCGCTTTCGCACAGCGCAAAGCGCCCTCGGACAGGCCGAGGGGCGCGGGGAGCGACGGGTTTTCGCCTAGAATGGTACCCCGAGCGACGGTGCCCAGCACCGGGCGTCCGATCCCGCCCAAGTTGCGGCAGCCTTCCCGCAGGCGGGGCACCCCCACTCCCCCTCCAATCGTGCTCCTTATCAACTGCTCATTCTTCTCACTTTATGCATTTATAGGCAGGAAAAGGTCGGTTCAATCCATTCTTGGCCGGGATCTATCCATATAGCGTTTTTGATAAGGAACACGGCCGAGGATCCCGCTCGCCAGAGAACGTGCCTGCACCGAAAGGCCGCCCGTCACAGAGGCCGTCGCCCGCCGACACCGCAGCGAAGGAGGACCCGTGAACGACCGGCTCGTCATCGGCGGACCCACCGCCCTCAAATTCGTCCTCGACCCCCATGCCGTCTGGTACGTGCGGCCGTCCGATACGGCAGCGCGCCCGTCCCTCGACGCGCTCGGCTGCCGCCTCCACGCCGCACGCCATCACGACCTTGAGCGCATCCGAGAGGCCTGCGCGCCCTATGGCACGGTGCACCTCTATGTGCCCAAGGCCGGGGCACGCACCAAACACCGCGGGTTTTGCTCCCATGTGTGGAGAAAGCCGGTCCCCGAGGGGTCGCTGCTCCTCTGGGAGGAGCCCGACACCGGACTCACGGTGCACGTGGTAGCGCCGGCGCTCGCCCTGCTTCAGACGGCGGCCATGGCCGGTGAGGCCGTTCTCATCGGGGCAGCGTCCGAGCTCATGGGGCGCTACCCTCACGACGACAAGGGGCCCGGACAGCCGGCCTGCTCCCGAAGGTCACTCCTCGCCCAGCTGGACGCAATGCCCGCCGACATGCCCCGCCTCAAGCGCGCACAGACCGCCGTAGAGCTGGCTTTTGAGGGCAGCCGTTCTGCGCTGGAGACGGCTGCGGCCGGCATGCTCTCCCTGCCTCGCGACCTCGGCGGGCTGGGGCTACCGCGGCCACGGCTCAACCACGCGATCCACCTCCCGCCGGCCCAGGAGCGCCAGCTGGGCTACTCGCCCCTGACCGCCGACCTGGCGTGGCCGCAAGGGAAGGTGCTTATCGAGTATCAGGGCAAGCACCACTTTGAAAGTCGCCGGGTAGCCGAGGACGACATGAACCGAGCCAGCGTGCTTAGGCAGCTCGACTGGTGGGTGGAGCAATGGGCCAAGCACGACCTGCAGAACCTCCTGCGCCTGGACGACGGTGGCCGCCGCGTGGCCGAGCGCCTGGGCTGCACGCTGCCTGAGCCCGATGCGGGGTTCCGCGAGCTCCAAGGGCGCCTCTATGCCGGACTCACCGGCTGGAGGGACCTGGTGCCATAAGGAGCGTCCCCCTCGGCCCCGCCTGTCCTGCGGCCGTGGCCGCCGTGCTCCTTATCAAAAACGGTACATGGATGATTACCGGGCAATAATGGATAAAAGTGCACTCTCTGGGTCAGCCGGCGCATAAAACGATAATCATCAACACTTGATAAGGAGCACGACCATATGGGGGTAAGCCCCCAGGGTCGAAGCCGGACTCCGCGCCCGTAGCCCCGCACAGAAGGGCGGCCGGCGCCGCTCGTGGGCGCCGGCCGCCAGACGGGCCGTCCTTGCAGGAGCCTGTCCCTAGAAGACCGTGACCACCGCGCCGTCGTAGGTGTCGTCGATGTACTTCTTGGCGGTCTCGGAGGTGAGAGCCTTCACCAGGGCCTTGGTCTTCTCGCTGTCCTGGTTGCCGTCCTTCACCGCCACGATGTTGGCGTAGGCCTTGGCGGCCTCGCCCTGGTCGGACTCGGTGGCCAGGGCGTCGGAGACGTTGAGGCCGGCGCCCAGGGCGTAGTTGCCGTTGATGGCCGCGATGTCAACGTCCTGCAGCGAGCGGGGCAGCTGGGCGGCCTCGAGCTCCTCGATCTTGAGGTTCTTGGGGTTCTCCACGATGTCCACCACGGTGGCGTTGAGGCCGGCGCCGTCCTTGAGCTTGATCAGGCCCTCCTGCTGGAGGAGGAGCAGGGCGCGGGCCTCGTTGGTGGTGTCGTTGGGCACGGCCACGGTGGCGCCGTCGGGCAGGGCGTCGAGGGAGGAGGTCTTGCCAGCGTAGAGGCCGAAGGGCTCGAAGTGGATATCGGCGGCGTCCACCAGGTGCGTGCCGTTCTCCTCGTTGAAGTCGTTGAGGTAGGTCACGTGCTGGAAGTAGTTGGCGTCCAGCTGGCCGTCCTCGAGGGCGGTGTTGGGCTGGATGTAGTCGTTGTACTCCACGACCTCGAGGGTGTAGCCGTCCTTGGCGAGCTCGTCCTTCACGGCGTCGAGGATCTGGGCGTGGGGGGTGGGGCTGGCGCCCACCTTGATGGTCTTGTCGCCGTCGGAGGAGGAGCCGGACTGGCCGCAGGCGGCGAGGCCGGCCACGCAGACGACGGCGAGGGCGACGGCGCAGAGGCGCGCGGCGATCGGGTGCTTCTTCATGGGTGTCTCCTTGGGTAGCGGGCGTGGCGCCCGGTGTCTGTGTCAGCGGTGGCGCTTGTCCACCTTGGAAACCAGCTTGAGTCCGCCCTCCTGGAAGACCTGCGCGATGACGGCGAGCAGGGCCACCGTGGCGAGCATGACGTCTCCCTGGTAGCGGTAGTAGCCGTAGTTGATGGCGATGGCACCGAGCCCGCCGCCGCCCACGAAGCCCGCCATGGCCGAGTAGCCCAGGATCGTGGCCAGCGAGATCGCGGCGCCCACGAGCAGCGAGGGACCGGCCTCGGGGATGAGGACCTTGACCACGATCTGCCAGGGCGAGGAGCCCATGGCGCGGGCCGCCTCGATGACCCCGCCGTCGACCTCCTTGAGCGACGACTCCACCATGCGCGCCACGTAGGGCGCGGCGGCCACCACGAGCGGCACGACGGTGGCCGTGGAGCCGATGGTGGTGCCCACCACCAGGCGTGTGAAGGGCAGGATGGCCACGAGCAGGATCAGGAAGGGGATGGAGCGCAACACGTTGACGACGATGCCCACCACCAGGTTGACGGCGCGGTTGCGCGCGATGCCGCCCTCACCGGTGATGTAGAGCACCACGCCGAGCGGGACGCCGATGACGTAGGCGATGGCCGTCGAGACGACGGTCATGTACAGGGTCTCCCACGTGCCGGTGACGAGGAGGTCGATCATCTCCTGGCTCACTGGCGCTCACCCCCTTTCGCGGACGGGGTTCCGGTGCCGTCGCCGCCGGGCATTCGCGGGTCTCCCGCCTCCTCGTAGTGGATGCCGCGGCCGTCCAGGTAGGCGCGGACGCGGTCGGCGGCGTCGGGGTCCTCGGGCAGCTGGATGAGCATCTGGCCGAAGGCGTGGCCGCCGATGTCCTGCGTGTTGGCGCCCATGATGGACACGCGCACGCCGCAGGTGAGGGAGAGGTCGCTGATAACGGGGTCGCCGGACTCCTCGCCGGTGAAGGCGATGCGCACCATGCCGGGGGGCAGCTCGCCGCCGAGGACGCCCTCGAGGTGGTCCTCGGCCGGGGACACGAGGCGGCGGGCCGTCTCGCTCTTGGGGTGCAGGAAGACGTCGCGGACGGCGCCCACCTCGCAGACGCGGCCCTGGGCCATGACGGCCACGCGGTCGCAGATGAGCTCGACCACCTTCATCTCGTGGGTGATCACCACCACGGTGACGCCCAGGCGGGCGTTGAGCTCCTTGAGGAGGTCGAGGACCGAGCGGGTGGCCTCGGGGTCGAGGGCGCTCGTGGCCTCGTCGCAGAGGATGATGTCGGGGTCGCTGGCCAGGGCGCGGGCGATGGCCACGCGCTGCTGCTGGCCGCCGGAGAGCTGCGCCGGGTACGAGCGGGCCTTCTCGGAGAGGCCCACGAGCTCGAGGAGCTCGGCCACTCGGGCGTCGGCCTGGGCGCGGGACACCCCGGCGATGTCGAGGGGGTAGCGCACGTTGGCGGCCACGGTGCGCTGCTGCAGCAGGTTGAACTGCTGGAAGATCATGCCGATCTTCTTGCGCGCCTCGCGCAGCTGCCGGGGCGGCAGGGCCACGAGGTCGCGGCCGTTGACGATGACGGAGCCCTCCGTGGGGCGCTCCAGCAGGTTGATGCAGCGCACGAGGGTGGACTTGCCGGCGCCGGAGAAGCCGATGATGCCGAAGACCTCGCCGTCCTCGACGGTGAGGTCGACGTCGCTCACGGCGTGGAGCTCACCCGAGGGGGTGGAGAAGGTCTTGGACAGGTTGCGCAGCTCGATCATGGGTCCCCCGGTTCACGGCCGCCCTCCCACACGTGGCGGCGTTGGCACAGCATCGCAGAACGGGCCGTCAATTCCCAGCGCGTGCATGGGATTTACCGGACCGGAAACAATGCCTTCTTGGGAGCCTAGCAGTGCCCGGGCACCCGCGCCAACGCCGCCGCGCCGGGGACCGCGGGGCCGCGGCGCCCGGAGAGGGCCGGGGGCACCGCGGCGGGGCCCCGGATGGTGCCGCCATGGTTCACAGGGCCGCCATATAACCGCAGGTGCGGCGCGGTATAATCGGGCGATTGTCCGTTGATGACCCCACACCGACCTGCGGAGACGCCCGTGAAGTCAAAGAAGAAGGCCAGATCGACCGCCGAGGACGCGGCGCACCTCTCCCGCGAGGACGCCGCCGGCCTTTACGCCGAGAGGCGCAGGAGGCGCAGCCGCTCCAAGGGCCTCAAGGTCCTCGCGCTCGTCGTCGTGTGCGTCGTGGCGCTGGGCGCCGTGGGCGCGTGGGCGTACCTCTCCAACATCGAGGGGCGCCTCAACAGCGGCGTCGACCAGAAGCTCCGCGGCACCCTCACCACCACCGAGGCGGGTGACCCGTTCTACATGCTGCTCCTGGGCGTCGACAAGTCCGAGGAGCGCGCCGAGAGCTCCGAGTACGGCCAGGACTCCTCCAACTACCGCACCGACTCCATCATGCTGGCCCGCATCGACCCCAAGGACAAGCAGGTCACCCTCGTGTCGCTGCACCGCGACACCCTGGTGGACCTCGGCGAGCACGGCCAGCAGAAGATCAACGCCGCCTACTCCCTCGGCGGGCCGTCCTACACCGTCCAGGTGGTGAGCCAGTTCGCCGACGTGCCCATCTCCCACTACGCAGAGATCGACTTCGACCACTTCGAGGGCATCGTGGACGCCCTCGGCGGCATCGAGGTGGACGTCCCCATCGACATCGACGACCCCTACGCCGGCGAGCCCATCAAGAAGGGCCTCCAGACCCTCAACGGCGCCCAGGCCCTCACGCTCTGCCGCAGCCGCCACGCCTACGACGCCTACGGCGACGGCGACCTCTACCGCGCCGCCAACCAGCGCATGGTCATCGCCGCCATCGTGAAGAAGGTGCTGGCGAGCGACCCCGCCACCATGACGGCCACCATCTCGTCCATGGCCGACGCCGTGTCCACCGACCTCTCCCTCGCAGACATCCTGTCCCTCGCCAACCAGATGAAGGGCATCGACATGGACAAGGACGTCTACACCGGCATGGAGCCCACCACCTCGAGCTACGTCAACAACACGTGGTACGAGATCTGCGACACCGAGGCCTGGAAGACCATGATGACCCGCGTGAACCAGGGCCTCTCCCCCTACGCGAGCGCCGACGAGGACCCCACCGGCACCGATGCCGGCGGCACCGTCAACGTGAAGAACGACGGCGGCACCGACGCCACGCTCCCCGACTCCACGACCTTTGACACGAACACGGGCGCCGACAAGGACGGCACGGACTACTCCGGCACCGTGGAGGTGCTCAACGGCGCCGGCGAGGAGGGCCTGGCCGGCCGCGTGGCCAACAGCCTCGCCCGCTACGGCTACGACACCTCCGCCGGCACCGCCCGCAACCACTACGACGACACCGTGGTGGTCTACATGAACGATGCCGCCAAGGCCAAGGCCAAGACCGTGGCCAAGGTGCTCGGCGGCGAGGTGAACGTCATCGACGCCAGCGCCGGCTACACCTCGGACGCCGACGTGCTCGTGGTGCTGGGCACGGACCTGCGCGACTACAGCTGACGCCGCCGCCTGCGGAGGCATACCCGCCCCTGCGGGGCATACCGAAGGGGGCCGTGCACCTGGCGATGCACGGCCCCCTTCCCATGTCTGTCCCAACAGTCGGACACTTCTGTCCCAACGGTCGGGCACTTTTGTCCCAACGGGCGGGCCCCAGGGTGTCACCTCGAGCGCGGCCGACGGCGCCCGCCCGAGGAACGCCCGCACGGGGACGCCCCGGCCGACGCCCCCGCCCTACTGCAGGGTGCCCGCCATGTCCGCCCCCAGCATCACCACGACGTCCGCCGTGCCGTCGCCGTAGGTGCCCTGGGCCGCAGCCACGGAGCCGGAAAGGCCCAACAGGTCGGCGACGGCCTGGGCGCGGGCCTTGTTCTCCTCACCCACAAAGAGGATCTCGGTGGTGGCGTGGTCGTAACTGTCGGCGCTCTGGGCGTCGGCGGTGTAGCCGCTGTTGCGCAGCGTGGAGGCCACGTTGCCCGCGAGGCCCGTGACGCCGGCGCCGTTGAGCACGAGCACGGTGCCCCCGGACTGCTGCTGGGAGCCGTCGCCGGAGCCGGTGGAGCCGTCGCCGTTCTCGATGGCGTGGTCGCCGCCGGCCACGGAGCTCGTGAAGTCCTGGGACTGGTCGGAGTAGGGCGAGAGCCCCTGGTTCACCCGGTCCATCATGGTCTTCCAGGCCTCCTCGTCCACGGTCTCGTACCAGATGCCATCGATGTACTTGGACGTGGTGGGCTCGAGGCCGGAGTAGAGGTCCTTGGACAGGTCGAAGCCCTTGAACGACGTGGCCAGGCTCGCGATGTCGGCCAGGGAGAGGTCAGTGGTGACCGACCCGGCCAGCTCGTTGACGGTGCCGGTGAGGGTGAGCGGGTCGCTCGCCAGCACCTTCTTGAGGATGGCGCCGATGACCATGCGCTGGTTGGCCGTGCGGTAGTAGTCGCCGCCGCCGTAGGCGTCGTAGGCGTGGCGGGCGCGGCACAGGCCCAGGGCCTGGTCGCCGTTGATGGTCTGCTTGCCGGCCTTGAGGTGGAGGTTGGCGTAGTCGTCGTCGAGGTCGATCTTGATGTCGACGTCGATGCCGCCGATCTTGTCCACCACGCCCACGAAGTCGTCGAAGTTGATCTCGGCGTAGTGGGAGATGGGCACGCCGGCGAACCGGCTCACCACCTCCACCGCATAGGAGGCGCCGCCGATGGAGTAGGCGGCGTTGATCTTCTGCCGGCCGTGCTCGCCCATGTCCACGAGGGTGTCGCGCTCGATGGAGACGAGGGTCACGTGCTTGGTCGCCGGGTCGATGCGGGCCAGGATCATGGAGTCGGTGCGGTAGGCCGACGGGTCGTCGCCGAACTCGGCGCTCGCCGCGCGCTCCTTGGACTTGTCGGTGCCCAGGAGCAGCATGTAGAAGGGATCCTTGATGTTCGAGGTGCTCAGCACGCCCTGCAGGCCGCTGTCGAGGCCCTGGTTCAGGCGCCCCTGGATGCCCACGAGGTAGACCACGGCCACGGCGACCACCGCCACGACGACGGCGCCCGCGGCCATGAGGCCCCGCCTGACGTTGCGGCTCCGGTCGCGCTGGCGGCGCTTGCGGGAGTAGCGCTCCGCCGCACGGTCGCGGGTGAGGGCGGATGGGTTGCTCAGTTGTCGGTTGCCTTGGCGTCTGCGGCTCACGGCGGTCCTCTCGGGCGCCGTCGGGCGCCCCTGGTCGATTGGCTGCTGCGTTTCTGGGTGCGGTTCTCGGCCGAGCGGTGCCCGGGTCGGCACCATGGTAGTAAACGGCCCCGCCCCTCTCGCCCCTCGCACAAGATATGCGGGTTTCTGTAGGGGTTGTAAGGGAGGGCGCCACGCGGCACCGGCTCCCTCCCCCTCCCCTCGCGGTTTCGCTCCGCGCGCTATCATCGGTCCTACGCCCCAAGGAGAATCCGGAGGTATCCATGGCAGACACGCCCCGCCCGCTCGTAGCCGTCCTCGACTTTGGCGCCCAGTACGGCCAGCTCATCGCCCGTCGCGTGCGCGACCTCCACGTCTACAGCGAGGTCGTCCCCTGCGACATCTCCGCGGCGGAGCTCGCCGAGATGGCCCCCGACGCCATCATCCTGTCGGGCGGGCCGGCCTCGGTCTACGCCGACGACGCCCCCGACATGGACCCGGCCATCCTCGAGCTCGGCATCCCGGTGCTGGGCTTCTGCTACGGCCACCAGATCATGGCGGTGAAGCTCGGCGGCGAGGTGGGCCACTCCGACGTGGGCGAGTACGGCCCCGCCCAGCTCATGCGCCTGGGCAGCTCCCCCCTGCTGGACGGCACCCCCAACGAGGTCCAGACCGTGTGGATGAGCCACCGCGACTCGGTGAGCCGCGCGCCCGAGGGCTTCATGGTCACGGCCAGGACCGAGGCCTGCCCCGTGGCCGTCATGGAGGACCCCCGCCGGCGCCTGTTCTCCACCCAGTTCCACCCCGAGGTGCGCCACACCGAGCACGGCGAGCGCATCCTCAGGAACTTCCTCTTCGACATCTGCCACCTTGAGCCCTCCTGGACCATGGACA
Source organism: Caniella muris (assembly GCF_943193035.1). NCBI lineage: Bacteria > Bacillati > Actinomycetota > Coriobacteriia > Coriobacteriales > Atopobiaceae > Caniella > Caniella muris. The sequence goes on along the minus strand of NZ_CALPCK010000002.1, from coordinate 236,873 downwards.
ACATCGTGGAGGAGAAGGTGGCCCAGATCCGCGACCAGGTGGGCGACGCCAAGGTGATCCTGGCCCTCTCCGGCGGCGTGGACTCCGCCGTGGCGGCCGCCCTGGTGCACCGGGCCGTGGGCGACCAGCTCACCTGCGTGTTCGTGGACCACGGCCTGCTGCGCGCCGGCGAGCCCGAGAGCGTGGACCACGTGTTCCGCGAGGTGTTCAACATCCCGCTGGTGCACGTCCACGCCGAGGAGCGCTACGCCAGGCTCCTGGCCGGCGTCACCGAGCCCGAGGAGAAGCGCCGCATCATCGGCACGGAGTTCTGGAAGGTCTTCTTCGAGGAGGCCCAGAAGCTGGGCGACGTGACGTACCTGGCCCAGGGCACCATCTACCCCGACATCATCGAGAGCGGCGCCCGCAAGACCGGCGGCAAGGCGAGCACCATCAAGAGCCACCACAACCTGATCCCGTTCCCCGAGGGGGTGCACTTCGACCTCATCGAGCCTTTGGACCACTTCTTCAAGGACGAGGTGCGCGAGCTCGGCACCACCCTGGGCCTGCCCGACGAGGTGGTCTACCGCCAGCCGTTCCCGGGCCCGGGCCTGGCCATCCGCATCATCGGCGACGTGACCCCCGAGAAGCTCGAGATGCTCAAGGGGGCCGACAGGATCGTGCGCGAGGAGCTGGACGCCTACAACGCCAGGCTCTTCGAGGAGACCGGCGAGCGCAACAGCGCCCACTCCTGCTGGCAGTACTTCGCGGTGCTCCCCGACATCAAGAGCGTGGGCGTCATGGGCGACGAGCGCACCTACCAGCGCCCGGTGATCGTGCGGGCCGTGGAGAGCTCCGACGCCATGACGGCCGACTGGGCCAAGCTGCCCTGGGAGGTGTTGGGGGCCATCTCCAAGCGCATCGTGGACGAGGTGCCCGGCATCAACCGCGTGTGCTACGACGTCACGAGCAAGCCGCCCGCGACCATCGAGTGGGAGTAAAACACCGGTTCATAGGTGATTTTAAGAACGGCCCGGCGGATCATCGTCGGGCCGTTTCCTTTCCTTGACCCTTACGCTGCGTCACAGCTTACTCTGACGACAGTTGCTCAAGAAGCCGCGAGATCGGAGAAGACGTGAGCGTCCCAGCGGATAGAACGTACACCACCAAGGAACTGGCCGACCTGGCTGGTGTGAGTTCGCGTACGCTTCGCTACTACGATCAGATCGGGTTGCTTGTTCCAGCGCGCGCCGCGAACGGGTACCGGGTCTACAACGCTGCGGACATGCACAGGTTGCAGCATATCCTGCTCCTGCGGTCTTGCGGCATCCCCCTGGAGTCGATCGAGGACGCGCTCGACAGGTCGGATTTTGACCTCGCATCCCTGCTTCAAGAGCATCTGACCCTTCTTTGTCGACAGAGGAAAGAATTGGACGAGACCATCGCGGCGGCAAGGATCGCGGTGATGGGACTGGAGGCTTTTGGAAAAATGGATGATAAAGAACGATTCGAACAAATAAAGAAGCAATCGGTTGCCGACTTCGAGAATGAGTACGGCCAAGAGGCTCGTTCGCTCTACGGCGATGCGGCCATCGACGAGGCAAACGAGCGCATGCTCGGGATGAGCAAGACGGCGTGGGATGCCAAGGAGGAGCTGGAGCAGCGCATCAAGGACAACCTGATCGTGGCGATGGCCACAGGCGATCCGGCCTCCCCTGAGTCAAGACTCGTTGCCGGCATGCACGCCCAATGGATCAAGGCGCATTGGGGAGAAGGCGCCTACACCCCTGAAGCGCATCGATCTCTGGCCCAGGGCTATCTGGCAGACCCGCGCTTCGCGGAATACTACGACGGCGCCTGTGGCGACGGCGCCACCGAGTTCCTCTGCCGGATCATCGAGGCAAATATCGAGTAACGCCTCGAAACGCCAGGAAGTTGTCGTGGGCGGCATGCGTGTGACAACATGCATGCCGCCCTTACTGGAAACACCATCTATGGGCTATCGGTGCGGCTTGGTCTGGGTGATAAGATTTCTCTTGTTTTCGGGGAGTAGGAGTAAGACATTCGGGATTGACGAGGGAGAAGGGGCCAATGAACATCGAAGGAATCACCCTGCGCGAGGCTGTGGCCGACGACCTGGACGCCATCGCCCTCATCTACAACTCCCTCTGGTGCAACTGGATCCGCAAGGCGGGCGCCTGGGAGGACTGGGCCCTCTGCGGGAGGTTCAACGCCGCGATGCAGCTCCAGCGCTCCCCCATCACGCTGGTGGCCGAGCGAAACGGCGCCGTCGTGGGCGCGTGCCTCGTGGGCGTGTTCGAAAACGGCGCCCCGGTGAAGAACCCTCGCTGGCAGCCGGTCTACGAGGAGCTCCTCGCAAAGGCCACCGAGCGGGCCGAGACCGCCGACGAGGACCTCGAGGGGTCGCTCTTCGGCGACTCGCGGGAGAAGGCCACGGCCGACCGCTTTGCCGCCACCGGCGACGAGTACGCCCAGGCGCAGATCAACCTCATCGTCATCAAGCCGGAGTGGCAGGGTGCAGGCCTCGGACGGCGCCTTGTCGAGGAGGCGCGCAGGCGCATGGGCGAGGAGGGCCGCACCAAGTTCTTCCTCATGAGCGACAACCGCTCCAACTACCACTTCTACGACCACCTGGGCATGGCCCGCATCGCCGAGGACCACAGCCAGGACACCGGTGACAACTTCATCGTCTACATCTACGGCGGGGAGGCCTAGGGCGAGACCCTGCCGACTGCGACGCACAGGCGCCCCCGACGGCCGACAGGCTGCCGGGGGCGCTCCTCGGACTGCCAGGTACGCTAAGTAGCCAGTTGGTGCATGTCGGCAGCCCTTTTCCGGACGCTAGGTACACCAAGTAGCTACCTGGTGCATGTCGGGGGCGTCTCCCGGCCCGAAAAGTGCACCAAGTAGCTACCTGGTGCAGGTGGGGAGCTCTTCTCTGCGCCGAAAGGTACACCAAGTAGCTAGTTGGTGCAGGTCGGGAGCCCTCCTCGGCCCGAAAGCCTCCTATCACAGCATGGGCTCGTGCTCCTCGGCGGACCCGTCGGCACCAAAGCGGTAGCAGGTGTACCTCCGGGCGACCGTGTCGTACTTGAGCACCGGGATCCGATGGCTCACATGCACGGAGCCGTCGAGGTAGTAATGGCTCTGGCCGTCCCAGTAGACGTCGTGGAACCACGGGTCGTCCGCGATGGTGGAGGTGCCCACGTGTCCGGCGATCACGTCTTTCAAAAACGCACCGGTGCTCCAGGGGAACTTCTCGCAAAAGTAGGCGTCCTCGGACCCGTACCTCCACAGGTCCTGCGCCTCCTCGTCCACCCCGGCATGGACGAATATCTGCGTGTCGGTCTCCCAGTAATACGGGAGCCCGCGCAGCCACGCGACCACGGGGTCGTCCGCTGACGCCACGGCCCTGTGGTCCTCGAGGTATGCGAGCTCGTGGTTGCCCATGAGCGCAATCACCTGGCCGGGGTGGTCGTTCTGAATCCTCATGATGAGCCGGATCATGGTCGTGTCGGTGTCCGGCGGCGCCATGTAGTCGCCACACAGGACCAGCCGGTTGGCGGGGTCATCCAGGTCCACGACCGAAAGAGCCCTGTCGAACGCCTCCATGTCGCCATGCATGTCGCTCATCGCGTAGATCAAAGCCACGGCACCCTCCGATCTTTCGGCCCCATGACAAGGTACCCCAGGCCGGCCCGTCGCTCCGATCCCACCACCCACCGCCCACAGCCCGGGAGCACAATCAATGTCTGATATCCTCCCATAGACAGCTGCATGCCAGGCGGCCCGCCGGCCCCGTCGGCGGGCCGTTTTCGACCGACGAGAGACCCAGGGGGTGACCGTCCGACCGTGTTCGAGAAGTCCCGGACCACCGGCGCCGCCCCGGTCCTGACCCGCCTGGCCGGGGCCCTGGTCGTCGTGCTCCTGGTCACCCTGGTCGCCTTCCTGCTCTCGTACCTCTCCCCCACCGACGCTGCGGTGAGGTCGTTCGCTGAGGCGGGCGTCTCCCCCACGGAGTCACAGCTCGCCGAGAAACGCGCGGAGCTGGGCCTCGACAGGCCCTTTGCCGAGCAATACGCCGGCTGGGCGGCGGGCGTCTTCCGCGGCGACCTCGGGACCTCCCTCAGAAGCGGCGAGCCGGTGGCCGAGGTGCTGCTCGACGCGCTGCCCTACACCCTCGCCCTGGCCCTCTCGTCCATCGTGCTGACACTCCTCGTCTCCGTACCCCTCGCCCTGGCCTGCGCCTACTGGCAGGGAGGGCCCCTGGACAGGGCCGTGCAGGCGGCCACCTACCTCTTCTGCTCCATGCCCTCGTTCTTTGTGGCGCTCCTGCTGCTCTACGTGTTCTCCGTGCGCCTCAGGATGCTCGACGTCCTCTCGACCAGGGACCTGGCGGGCATCCTCCTGCCCACCGTCGCGACGGCGCTCCCGCTGTCGGCATGGCTCACGCGCCAGCTGCGGACGGTCGCCATAGGGCAGCTCTCGTCGGCCTATGTGGACGGCCTCCGGGCGCGGGGCGTCCCGGAGCCGCGCATCGTCCTTGTCCACGTGCTCAAGAACAGCCTGGTGCCGCTCCTCACCCTCGCCGGCACGGCCTTCGGGATGCTGTTGGGAGGCTCGGCGATCGTGGAGGGGATCTTTGGCTGGCCCGGCCTCGGCTTCGAGACCATCAAGGCCGTGGGCCACCGGGACTACCCCTTCATAGGCGCCTACGCGCTCGTGGCGGCCGTCGTGTACCTGCTCGTCAACGCCGCCGTCGACGGCGCCTGCCGGCTCATCGACCCCTCCATCGATGGGGAGGCGGGGGATGACTAGGGCGCGCGACAGGCGGAGACTCTTATTTGCAGTGGCCCTGACCTGCGCCTTCGTCGGGTTTCTCCTCGTCGCGCCGGCATTTCTCCCCGCCAGCGTGAACGCAACCGACCTGGGTGAGTCCCTCCGGGCGCCGGGCGACGGCCACCTGCTGGGGACCGACTCCCTGGGCAGGGACGTCCTCATGCGCACCGTCGCCGGTGGTCGGGAGTCGGTGCTCCTGGGGCTCGCCACCGTCGCCGTGGTGGCAGCGGTGGGCGTGGCGGTGGGCCTGCTCGGCGGCTATCTCGTGGGGCCGTGGGGCTACGTCGCGGACAAGGTGGTCACGGCCTTCCAGGCCTTCCCGAGCTTCGTCCTCGCGGTGGCCGTCGCGGGCGTCCTCGGCCCGGGGGTGCCCAACATGGTGCTGGCCATAGCCGCGGTGTACTGGACGCAGTTCGCCAGGCTCTCGCGGGCCTTGGCCGCGTCGTTCAGGCGGTCCGACCGTCTCAAGGCGGCGAGGATGTGCGGGGCGCCCACCGGGGCCATAGTCGTCCGCTACCTGCTGCCCCAGGTGGCAGGGCCCACGATCACCCTGGCGGCGCTCTCCGTGAGCGACGTGGTCCTCACCATGGCGGGCCTCTCCTTCATCGGCCTTGGCCCCGAGCGCCCCACCAACGACTGGGGCGCCATGATGGCCGAGGCCCAGCCCACGTTCCAGTACGCCATCTGGTGCATGCTGGTGCCCATGGCGGCGCTCTTCCTGACCGTGGCGGTCTTCAACCTTTTGGGTGACACGCTGCGCGAGGCACTCGACGCCGGGTCGCAGGCCCACGGTGGCGCCCGGCCCAGCGGGCCCGCAGGGTGCGCCCGAGACACGACCGGATGAACCTGGGGGAGACCATGACCCGACCCGTCACGACGGCGCGGCCCGCGATGGCCGCACTCATCCTACTGCTCGGCGCCCTCCTGCTCGCGGGGTGCTCCGGCGGCGGGCAGAGCTCCCCGCACGCCTCCGGCGAGAAGGCCCTCCATGCCGGCTCCACCACCCACTTCTCCGCCGAGACCATGGACCCCGCCTCCGAGTGGGACAGCTGGTACCTCACTTACTACGGCATCGTGGAGACCCTCTTCAGGGTGGGCGACGACCTCACCCCGGAGCCCTGGCTGGCCAAGGGGGCCGAGCGGGTGGACGACCGCACCTGGAAGGTGACCCTCAACGACGGCATCGAGTTCTCCAACGGCGAGGCCGTGGACGCCGCCGCCGTGAAGGCCGCCTGGGAGCGCACCTTGGAGAGGAACCCGCGCGGGATGGAGACCCTGCCCTGCGAGGGGCTCACGGCGGAGGGCAACACCCTCACCATCAGGACGAGGGAGGCCGTTCCCTCCCTGGAGAACGCCCTGTGCGACCCGCTCCTGTGCGTGTACTACGTGGGCGACGACGTCGACTACACAAGGGAGACCCCGGGCACGGGACCCTACATGATGCGGGAGTTCGAGGCCGAGAGCCACATCGTCATGGGCCCCAACGAGCATTACTGGCGGGGCACCCCCAAGCTCTCAGAGGTGAGGCTCACCTGCTTCTCCGACGACAACGCCATCACCATGGCCATGCAGAACGGAGAGATCGACGCCGTGGCGATGCCCTCCGCCTCCACCCTGGCCACCCTTGCCCGGGACGGCGACGGCGACTACCGGGTCTCCCGGAAAACGACCTCCCGCGCCGACTTCATCTGCATGAACATGACCCATCCCGTCATCCAGAACGCGGCGGTGCGCACGGCCGTCGCATACTGCATCGACCGGGACGGCTACGCGGACGTCGTCTGCCAGGGCAACGCCACCCCGAGCTGGGGCGTCTACAGCCGGACCCTGCCCTTCGGGGGCACCGAGGGCCTCCAGGTGACCGTGGACCGCTGCGACGTGACGGCGGCCGCCCGGGCCCTCGAGGAGGCCGGGATAACCGACACCGACGGCGACGGCGTCCGCGAGCTCGACGGCGCCCCGGTGGAGCTCGACCTCTACACCTGCACCAGCTACGAGCGCTTCGTCCAGATCGCCGACGACCTCCAGTCCAAGCTCGCCCAGGCCGGCATACGGCTCCGGATCGTCCCCACCGACTACTTCCTGGAGGACAAGGGGACCTGGGCCGAGGACGACCCCGACATGACCCTCGACAGCTCCGCCATGGCCCCCACCGGCGACCCGGCCTACTTCGCGAGGACCCACTTCGTCACCGGGGCCTCGGCCAACTACGGCGGCTACTCCAACGGGGAGGTGGACGCCCTCGTCGCACGGCTGGACGAGACCTTCGACGAGGACGAGCGCAACGGGATCGCGCGCCGGATCGCCCAGGTGGTGCTGGACGACAGCCCCTGCGTCTTCTTCTCCAACCCCGACGCGACGGTGCTGTGCACCTCGGCCGTGTCCGGTCTCGACGTGGCGCCCTCGGAGTACTATTTCGTGACGGTCGACACCGACGTCGCCTGACCCCCGGCGCGGATGCGGGGCACACGACAGAAAGCGCGCCGCCCATGGACGGACTGCTCGAGATAGACTCCCTCACCGTGAGCTACGGCCCCAACCGGGCTCTGGCCTCGGTGAGCCTTGGACTGGGTGCCGGGGAGAGCCTCGCCGTAGTGGGCGAGAGCGGGTCAGGCAAGAGCACGCTGCTGCGCTCCATCGCACGGCTGCTGCCGCGCCAGGCCCGCATCGAGTCGGGCGCCATCGAGTTCCGCGGCACCGACCTCGTCACGGCGCCGGACAGTGTGCTGCGGTCCCTGCGAGGGTCGCAGATCGCCTACGTCTTCCAGAACGGGCGGGAGTCCCTTGACCCGCTGTTCACCGTCGGGCGGCAGCTCGACGAGGTGCTCCGGGCCCACGGCAAGGAGGCCCCGCCCCGCTGGGGGGAGGTCCTCCTCCGGAGGATGGGCGTCGAGGACCCCGGGCGGGTCCTGGCGGCGTTTCCCCGTGAGCTGTCCGGAGGCCAGTGCCAGCGGGTGGCCGTCGCGCTCTCCGTGGCGTGCGGCCCCAGCCTGCTGCTGGCCGACGAGCCCACCGGCGGCCTGGACGAGGAGGCCCGGGACAAGGTGGGCGGGTTGCTTGGCGACCTCAACGCGAGGGAGGGCGTGGCCCTCGTCACGGTGACCCACGACATCGGGTTCGCCGCGCGGGTGGCCCGGCGGATCGCCGTGATGAGGGGCGGGAGGATCGTGGAGGAGGGCCCCACCGAGCGGGTGATGGCAAGGCCGTCGCAGCCCTATACCCGGGAGCTCATCGACGCCGTGCCGAGGACGACAAGGACGTTCAGGAGGGTCGGCGATGGGGCCTGAGGGCGGCAGGGACGCCCTTCTCCGCCTGGAGGGCGTGTCCAAGAGGTACCGGCGGTCCGGGCTGCTCGCCCTGGACGCCGTGTCGATGTGGGTGGGGGCCGGGGAGCGCGTGGGGCTCATGGGCCCCAGCGGCAGCGGGAAGAGCACGCTCGCGTGCATCGCGGCGGGGCTCCTCTCCCCCAGCGGGGGCCGTGTGTGGTTTGACGGCGTGGAGCGCCCGGGGAGCGGCCGCTTGCCGAGGGGCCGGTCGGCCGCGGCGAGGCGGGCCTGGCTGGGGATGCAGATGGTCTTTCAGGACCCGGAGGCGTCGCTTCTCCCGACCATGCGCCTGGGCGACGCCGTCTTTGAAGGGGCCCGCTACCTGCCAAGGTTCAAGGGGGTCGACAAGGACCGCCTGGTGAGGGAGGCGCTCGAGGCCGTGGAGCTGCCCGGGTCCTACGTGGAGAGGTTTCCGTACGAGCTCTCCGGCGGGGAGTGCCAGCGGGCGGCGATCGCGCGGGCCGTCATCGGCAGGCCCAAGCTCCTCCTGTGCGACGAGGCCACGAGCGCCCTGGACGTCACCGTCCAAGCCAAGGTCATGGCGCTGCTTGGGAGGATCCACCGGGAGCTGGGCACGGCGTTTCTCTTCATCAGCCACAACCCGGCCCTGGTGGGCGGGTTCTGCGACCGCATCTACCGGATAGGGGGCGGCCGCATCACGGAGGAGCTGGAGGCCTGCGAGCGGGCGTAGGCTTCCGGGCGAGAGGTGCGCCAAGTAGCCACCTGACGCACATGAACCCTCACGCGAACGGGTTCACGTCGTCACAGGAAGCAGGGACACCCGCCAGCTCGAAGTAACGGTCGCCCCACTCGGCCATCTGCCTGATCATGGGGACGAGCGTCTCGCCGAGTTCCGTGAGCGAGTACTCCACCTTGGGAGGAACCACCGGGTACTGCTCCCGATGAACGATGCCGTCCTCGACCATCTCCTTGAGCTGGCGCGACAGCATGCGGGGCGTGGCCTTGGGGACGAGCCGGGAGAGCTCCGAGTAGCGGAGCGTCCGGCCGATGAGCTCATAAGCGATAATGGCCTTGTACTTGCCGCCGAGGACCCCCATGAAGGCCTCGATCGGGCAGCTGTACCCTGCGATCTTCTCCCTGTCCACTGCAGCCCCCTGCACTTAACACTATACAAAAGGATAGTACAAGACAAAAAAGTGCCTTCTTGCAAACAAGCACATACGATTAGACCATGAAGCCGTACCGGCATCAACCGACGGGAGAGGCATCGGTCCCAGCCGCACTCCAGCCCCAGACCAAAGACCGGCCCGTCGCAAGGATTCAGGAGGTAGGCGCGATGAAGGTATTCGTAGCGGGGGCAAGTGGGCGCGTGGGCAAGGCCCTGGTGGCGGACCTCGTCTCTTCGGGTAACGAGGTGGTGGCGGCGTCGCGCGGCGCGGAGGGTCTGGAGTGGCCCGAGGGTGTTGTCCCCTGCCGCTTTGACTTCCATTGGACCGTGGATGAGATGGCCGAGCGGGTCGCGGGATGCGACGCCGTCTACTGCGTGGCCGGGTCGCGCGGCAAGGACCTCCTGCAGACCGACGCCTTTGGGGCGGTCAAGCTCATGGGTGCGGCAAAGCAGGTCGGGGCGCAGCGGTTCGTCATGTTGAGCTCCCTGTTTGCCATGGAGCCGGAGCGCTGGGCCCAGGAGCCGTCGCTCTCGGGCATCACGGACTACAACATCGCGAAGCTCTTCGCCGACGAGTGGCTCACCCACCGCTCGGGACTCGCGTGGACCATCGTGCAGCCCAGCATCCTCAAGGAGGAGCCCGGCACCGGCAGGATCGAGCTCGACCCCGCCCACGACGGCTCCAACCCGATCCCCGACGTCGCGGCCGTCCTCGCCGGCGTGCTCGACCGGCCCAACACCGTGGGCAAGGTGGTCATGATGCGAAGCGGCGACACGCCCGTCGCCGACGCGCTCGCCGAGGTGTGATCTGGGCCCGGGCGACCTGCCTTTTGTGACGCCGACGGTGCGGTGGGACCCCCCGGTCGACCGGGCCCCGCTGCACCGTTTCACCTTGCGGGCCGACGGACGCGCCCAGGCCGGCGCAGAGCGCACGGTGCACCAACTAGCTACCTGGTGCATGTTTGGAAGGCCTCTTCCGGCTGCCAGGTGCACCAACTAGCTACTTGGTGCATGTTGGGAAGCTCTTCTCGGCCGAAAAGTGCACCAAGTAGCCACCTGGTGCATGTCCCAGGGGTGGCGGGAACTGGGCTGGAACACGTACCGGCAGATCGTGTCGGAGCTCTCCCCCGGCCAGTGGCCCTACAACGGCATCGTCGACCTGGTTTACGACGTCCGCCGATGACCCTCGGCGGACGTGGCGCCACGGCGCATCATAGGAGCTGCCCGGCCCCACGCCCAGGAGGATCCCATGCAGCATCAGTGCAAGGTCACCGTGCTCGAGGCCCCGTGCAACAAAGCCCTTCAGGAGAAGTACCTGGCCGACCCTCATAGCGGTCCCTGCCCGTGCTTCTCCGTGGGCGACGAGTTCCTCTTTGAGCGCACCCCCGAACGCGACGACTACTACCACCTGGGCCGCGGCACGCGGAAAGCCGACGGCGGCGACTGGCCCTGCGGCGAGGCGTGGGACGCCGTCAACCGTTACATCTACACCGCGCTCCAGGGCGGCACGATTATGAAGGGTTGGACCAACGACGACCGCATGATGATCGCCTGCTGCAACGACGGCACGCGGCCCGTGGTCTTCAAGATCGAGCGCATCGACATCCCCGAGACGCCCGAAGAGGAGGGGTGGCTGGCCAAGCAGGACTTCTCCGTCAGCGCGGAGGACGCGTACACGGGGTGAGGCGACGGGCCGCGCCGTGGCCGCTCGGAGCCGCGGAGGAGCGTGGCGGGCACGGCGGCGCGGCCACGGCTACCGGCGCCCGAAAGTTAAGTCCAAAACATAACCGCCACGGTTAAACAGCCTTAGTAGTACACCTTGTTCACCCTGCGAAAAAGCCGGGATGCCCTCCAAAGCTGATTCCCATAGCGAAACCTAGCGCCTCCAGCCGTCCTCATAACCTCGTTTGGGCCTAAACCTATGTCCCTCGTGCAGCCGCTTCACCATTCCACGCACTGCTTCTGAGACAGTAGCCGACATCTCGAGCTCGATACAGCGACGGAACACAACGTCAGAGTCCAAACGCATCCACTCGTTCGAGTAGTTCATAAGCTCTGCCTTGAAGCGCTCGATCTCCCTCCATTGGAGATGGCCATCGTAACCTGCAGTCACCTGTGCAAGGATACGGAGAATCTTGTCCAGCTCTTCCGGGACGAGCTCTTCGACGCTTTGCGTCTCTGGCTGGGTATCGGCAGCATCAATGCCTCCGCCATCGGCAACGACAACAATCACGAAATCGTATGCAGTCTTGAACCAATCTAGCTCATCCTGTGTCCAAGGTATAATCAGCAGCTTTTCGACGCATCCGTTCTGCACAACGTCGTCAATCGTTTTGTCCATGTACAGAGCTACAACGTGCTGCGCCCTAAAAGGAAGACCCCGCCGTTTCCAGGCTAGCGTTATGCCCATGCCGCTCAAACGTCGTTCGAGCCTTTCAAATGCGGCGTCAGTTGGCGCCCCAAGGGTGCTCTGCAGCGTGCGTTTGTCAGGGGCAACGACGGAGCCTCCTCCTTGCTCAGCAAGCCAACGAAGAGCGGCTGCAACCGCCTCGTCGTTTGCGCCAGTGGAATCCACCATTAGAAACTCGATATCAGCCTTGTCAGCCAAAGGGGCATTCCTCCTTGTCGCAGTGTGTGCTGGGTGCATCTCTCATTCATGAAGACAGCTCCCAGCACCGAGCCGATACCCGCCAGTGCTACCCTAGCCTCGTAAGCAAGTTGAAGTCTAACCGAAATATGAAGGTCTACCCCGGCATACCTCTTGGAAATAAGCCGTTTGATAACCGCTCGAGCATTCTCAAAGACGACCTGGTGGTCCAGCTGCGCTCGGGAGACAGGCTCTCCCTCGCCGCCACCTATTTCTCAATCTTTGGCTACGCGAAGCTCCCCCGCTCGTTCCAGATTCCCACGCCGGTGGGAAACTACGCCCCCGACTGGGCCATCGCGTTCAAGAAGGATAGCGTGCGCCACATCTTCTTTATCGCGGAGACCAAGGGCAGTCTTGACGCCCTATCGCCGAGAGACATTGAGAACGGCAAGATCGCCTGCGCAAGACGCCTCTTCAACGAGTTTTCCGACGATGGCGTACGTTACGACGTGGTCCATAGCTACCAGGACATGCTCGACATCATCCAGGTGATGGAATAGGGAGAAAGGGAGTCTCTTTGGACAAGGGGAAGAGGTCGAACGAACCAGCTCTGTCACCACAGCAGACTCTAGAACGATTTATATATAGGGCTCGTAGAGTCGAAGACCATTCGCTGGTCCGGAGCGGCATAGTCAAGAACTATGCCGCTCCCAAGCTGACGCTGACTGTGAAACCGTCTGGCGAAGGCATACTCAGCAAAGGCATTCTCATCAAAGAGGAGTCTATCGAATCATTGACATCTCGTCTCCGGCCTTTCATTGTTAAATCCGAGCCGATGTACATGCCCAAGGTCATAAATGCGATCAAAAAGTGCATGGAAGGATTCTCTCCATCAGAAGACCAAATTGCCTCCGTTGAAGAAGTCCGTGGCTGGTTTGAGGATAGATTTAATAGCGATAATGCCATCTATCGTAGTGTCCAGTCGATAAATAAAGACGGTAATCCCGAGACGGATTACGTCTCGGACAGTGTTTTGGCAAACTCATGGCTGTACTCAGATCTTGTCCATGCAGACCCAAAGGGCAAGAAGGTCGCAGGAACTAAGTTTGATTACCTCACCCGATACGAAGCCGCTGTTTCGTACTTTTCTGAACTATCCCTATTGGTCGTTAGGCTCCTAGATATTGTTCGCGATTTATATAATCATGAATCAATATTCATACCGGAAGAAAAATGGTATGAATCGGTGAGTATTGCCGAAGCCCTTCTAAGCAGGGAACTAGAGGTCCGCTCCGGATCAATGTATGTATTTCCCGCCGGCACCATTCCCCCAGAGAATACTCCCCTTGAGGAAATACCGGATGGTATCTGCATAGGAACAAGCATAGGGAGCAATCGGGTTCGACACGATGCTACAACCGTTGCGGTATACGATGCATCCGACACCAAAGTCGCAGACTATACGGCATATCAAGAGGATACTTGCAGCTACTATCACTTAGTTCTCGAAGATGCACTGAGGATCTCTTGGCACAAATCCTCTTTTTCGCTCCGGGGAAGCGAATTCGAGGACCCCATTCTGAAACCAATAGAAGGCCAGGGAGACCTAGCAGCGAAAATTAACAGTACACTCAATGAGTCACGCTATTTTATTGCTGATTTAATGCTCAACGGAAAGTCTCACAGGTTGAAAATCGAGCTCGCAAAGGAAGGATGAGAGTGAAGAACGGGGGGTGCTTCATTTCCCCAGTGATGGCGCAAACGCACCCTTCTAGCATTGATATTGTTTCAGCTTGGCCGGTTATCGGAATTCCTCGGAGTGCCCCCTCGCCCCCAACTCCAGTCACCTAAACCACCCACAGGAGCTCACATGGATGCATGGATGATTCGCGCAGGCCGCAACGGCGCCTACGCGTCCAACTGGATCGAGAACGGTGTCATCGGTATCGGATGGGACCTGGGAGGCGCCGACATCTCCGCCATGTCCCGCGACCAGATCAGGGCGGCCTACGAGTCCCTCCACCCCGAGGAGAGCCGCGCCAGAATCGCCGCGGCGGCCGGCCAGGTGAACCGCTTTGTCCATGCCATGGTCGAGGGTAGCACCGTCGTCATGTACGATCCCCAGGCCCGCCTCTATCACATCGGCGAGGTGATGGGCCCCTGTGAACCCGTTGCAGGCAACGAGGCCATGACCTACCGGCGCGCCGTCGTGTGGGCCCAGGAGGCCCCGCGCGACAGCCTCTCGACGTCTTCCAAAAACTCGCTGGGCTCCATCTCGACGATCTTCTCGATCTCTGACGAGGTCATGGCCGACGTGCTTCGCGCCGCCGCACTACCGCCGGCGGCCGATGAGGAGCCGGCGCCCTCCGACGACGAGGAGGCCCGTGCCACCACCTACAACGACGGCGTCGAGCGCATCAAGGACCGCGTGAACCAGCTCGACTGGGAGGAGATGGAGCAGCTGGTGGCCGGGCTTCTCCGCGCCATGGGCTACCATGCACGCGTGACGCCCAAGGGGCCCGACGGCGGGCGCGACCTGATCGCGTCCCCGGATGCCCTGGGCCTTGAGAGCCCGCGCATCATCGCCGAGGTGAAGCACCGCAAGGGAGCCATGGGGGCGCCGGAGGTGCGCTCCTTCATCGGCGGCCTGCGCGCAAGCGACCGCGGGCTCTACGTGAGCACGGGCGGCTTCACCCGGGAGGCCCGCTACGAGGCCGACCGCTCCAACGTGCCCGTGAAGCTTCTCGACCTCGACGAGTTCGTGCGCCTCTACGTGGAGTGCTACGACAGCGCCGACGGCGAGGCCCGCGCCATCCTGCCCCTCGTGCGCATCTGGTGGCCGGCGTAGGGGCGTGGGGGCTCGCCGGTCGGAAGGTGCACCAAGTAGCTACCTGGTGCAGGTTGGGAAGCCCTTTTCCAGCCGGAACCTGCACCAACCAGCCAGTTGGTGCATGTTTGGAAGACTTTGCCCGGTCGCCAGGTGCACCAAGTAGCCACCTGGTGCAGGTGCGGAAGCGTTTTCCGGTCGAGAAGTGCGCCAAATAGCTAGTTGGCGCAGGTTTGGAAGGCTTTGCCCGGCCGCCAGGTGCACCAACTAGCCACCTGGTGCACCCTAAGAGCGACGCCGCCTCCACACCACCGCAGCACCCGCCCCCGCCGCCAGCAGCACCACCGGCGCCGCCCGCACAAACAGCCACTCAAATCCATGGAGGGCCGTGGCGGCCACCGCGGTCTCCGGGTCGGCGAGCTCCCATCCCAGGTATGGGCTCCCCATGGCCACAAGCAGCGCAAACATCGCCACCACGGCCGCGCAGACCGCCACGAGCACCCAGAACAGCACCGACCGCTCCAGCCGCTGCCGCCGGGCCAGCTGCAGGTTGACCACCTCCAGCTTCTCAGCGATAGCCGTAAGGCCGTCGGGCTCGGTCCCGGGCACCGGCTCGCCCAGAAGCACACTCACCGGCGTGTCCAGCTCCTCCGAAAGCGTCACCAGCATGGTGGCGTCGGGCACCGAGAGCCCCTGCTCCCACTTGGACACCGTCTGACGCACCACGTTGAGCCTGACGGCAAGCTCCTCCTGGGTGAGCCCCTTGGACTTTCTCAGGTTCTTGATCGTCTCGCCGAGCATGGGCCCTCCCGTCGCCGCAACCGTCTCCCCAGATATGCCGCAGGACGACCGCAGCCGCAAGCAACGCAAACTCACATTCGCGTTGCGCGAGGTAGATGGGGCAAGCGATAGAGAGAAGCGCAGCAAAGCACCGGTACAATGGTGCATACGGCAACCCGACGCACATGGAGGCCTCGTGGCTCTTGAGAACAAACTCGGCATAGGGAACGACCTTGAGCTCGCCAAGCAGGAGGAGCGCCTCACAAAGCAGCGTGCCCTCGAGTTGTTTGAAACCGGACTTCTCGACACGCTGGAACCCGGCACGTTCGCATCGCTCGCCAAGATCCATAAATACCTGTTTCAAGACGTGTACGACTTCGCCGGTCAGCGACGTACTGCCAACATCAGCAAAGGCAATTTCCGCTTCGCACCCGCGATGTACCTCTCCGCCGCATTGGATGCCATCGAGGCCATGCCCCAAGGCACGTTCGACCAGATCGTCGAGAAGTACGTCGAGATGAATGTTGCCCATCCATTCCGCGAGGGCAACGGGCGAAGCACCCGCATCTGGCTCGACGCCATCCTCAAGAAGGAGCTCGGCCAGGTCGTCGATTGGAGCCTCATCGACAAGGAGGACTACCTCCTTGCCATGGAACGCAGCCCCGTGCGCGACACCGAGATCAAGTCCCTCATCAAAGGTGCCCTCACCGACTCCGTGGACGACCGACAGGTCTACATGAAGGGCATCGACGCCAGCTACCGCTACGAGGGGTACGCTATCTACCCGCTTCACGAGCAGTAAGGGGGCGCGGAGCGCAAGGTCCGCACGCTGACTCCCCCAGGGCGATTTCCTGCTCGCAGCAGAGGATGCCGTCGCGGGCACCGCGCAGGGCCTTCTTGTAGTACCACGAGCCTCGGTTCACGGCCGCATCCAGGTAGGTCTCGGCCAGGCGGCAGTACTCGAGCGCCCTCGCAAAGTCATGCCCGCACCCGCGGCCTTCCTCGCAGCAGTCGGCCAACCGCAGCGCGATGCTGCCCGAGAGGTAGGTGGCTCCGTGGCCGTCCTGATCCATCGCTAGCCGGTAGCAGCGGAAGGCCTCACCGTCGTCGGGCTCGCACCCGACGCCGTTCTTGTGGCAGTCGCCCAGCTTGTACGACGCCTCGGCAAGCCCCGCATCCGATGCCTGCAAAAAGCAGCAAAACGCCCGCTCCTTCAGCGGCATCGGGCCGTCCAGGCCCGAGAAGCAGCTGCCTCCCTCCCAGTACGCTCCGGCGGCTCGGTCGTAGTAGTACACGTAACCCAGGTTCATCTGCGCCACGGCGTTGCCCTGCCCGGCACCGTGCCGGTAGAGGAGTTCCACAGCCTGAAAAAGCCGCTGACGCTCCGCCGCCTGGCTCGGGTCCCTAAGGGCCATGGCCTCGTCGTAATACCCTCCGCCGTACCAGAGGGCGTCCTCGCCGTGAAAGTCGCCCTCAGGCGCGTACGGACTCAGGTAGGTACGGCCCAGATACCTGCTGCCCTCGTCGTAGACGGCCTCGGTCAACCAGATACCGGGCAACTCGTCGCCGTTGTCGTACACGATCGTCTGCTCCGGAATGACGCTGAAGGGGTCGGCGTCGAACCCCGACCCACCCCGCGGGGCCACGGCGCTTCCATGCTCAGTCAACAAGACTCACCTCCATGTGCAGCTTCCACCAGCGGCCCACCTTCTCGCGATCGAGCACCTCTCCACGCAGGGTCTTGCCGCCGTCCATGAGGCGGGCGAGGACCTCGTTGCGGTCGGCCGGGACGAACCCCAGCCTCTTGCCCCCGTACTCCACGCGGATGGCCCATTGGTCGGCCAGATTGTCGGGCTCGCGGATGAGGGAGACCGTGGCGTCCTCGGGCATGGACGCCACAAGCTCGTCGATGGCCTCCACATGGGCGGTGCCGGCGATGCGCATGCTCTCGTAGAGGACGATCTTGGACTCGAAGGGCATGGGTATCGAGAGGGACGCCCCTCCCAAGGTTCCCAGAGAGCCCCCGTGGCTCAGGATCGTCGCGAGACCGGCGGACGTGCCGGCACCCTCCCCACTCACCGCTTCTCCTCCCTCAGCTCCCTGATGGCCTCCTCGTAGGCCTCGGCCACCTTCCTCTGCTCCGCGATGCGTGCCTTCAGGTCCCTGCGCACGCGCGCGAGCTCCCTCGGGCTGCCCAGGAGCTCCCGCAGGATGTGGGGATAGCTCGACTTGAGCCCCTCCAGCTGGTCGACAAGGACGTTGAGCTGCGCCTCCGCCATGACGAGGTCCACGGCGGCGTCCTGCTCGCCGCCCCCGGCTCCCACGGAGTCAAGCGGCTCGTCGAGATGCTCCGTGGCCGTGGCGACGGCCCGCAGACCTTGGAGGTCGCCGGCCTCGTAGGCGGCCTGGGCGATGGCGAAGAAGCGCCGCTCCTCGTCGGTCTGACCCGGGTGGATGTCGGGGTGTAGGCGCTTCACCAACATGCGGTGCAAGCGCTTTGCCTCGGCGGTCTCCGACGGCGAGAGCGGGCGTGACCCGGCAAGGTACTCCAGACGGTCCAGCTGCTCCGCCATGAGCCGCGAGAGCTCCTGCTGCCAGGCCTCGAACTCGGTGTCGAGGGTGGCGTCGAGGGCCTTGTCCGAGAGGGTCTCGCCGCGGTTGAGAGCGGCACGCAAGAGGATCGCTTTCCGGCGCAGACGGCGTGCCTTGAGCTGCCAGGAGTAGAGGTCTGTCTCCAGGTACCCCACGGCCCCGGCGTACTCGGCAAGGATCTGCGGGTTTACCTGCAGGCGGATCTCGTCGATCTCAAACAGCACCTCGACTATGCGGCGGCGCGTGGCCACGAGCTCGTCAATGACCGACCGCACCTCTTCTTCCATAGGGCCCTCCCTCCGATGCGCACGGACACGGATGCTTCTCTCAGGTTGCTTCCCTAAACCATAACTGAAAGCACCATAAGAGCTCTGCCCCATGGCAGTCGAGTGGAGAGGCGCATCGGCCCCCCTGAACATGACTGGGGACATATCCGCGCCACCGGGCCCTGCCCCTCGTTCGCAACTGGTGGCCTGCGTAGGGGCGTGGGCGGGTGTGGAGGCTTTTCCGGGCCCATAGGTGCACCAAGCGGCTGGTTGGTGCAGGGTTGGGAGCCCTCTCCCGGTCGCCACCTGCACCAAGTAGCCACTTGGTGCATGTGCGGGCGCGCTTGCCGGCCGAAAAGTGCACCAACTAGCTACCTGGTGCACCTTAGAAGCGCCGCCACAGCCCCCGCCCTTCAGCGCCGCGGCCCGCCTTCCCCGTGCAGCCAGCAGCCCTCCTCGTGCCCCTGCACCACCCCCACCGACTGCAGGTACGCGTAGACCGTCACCGGGCCCACAAAGGCCATGCCGCGGCGCTTGAGGTCGCGGGAGACCCGCTCGGCCAAAGGCGACGTGGTGCGGCCGGTCTCGCGCACCGGCACGCCGTCCACCCAGCCCCAGAGGTAGCCCGCAAACGAGCCGAACTCCCCCTGAATCGCCTTGAACGCCCGGGCATTCTTGATGGCCGCGCGGATCTTGGCCCGATTGCGCACGATGGCGGGGTCCCCCATGAGGGCTTTCACCTTCTCCTCGTCGTAGGCACAGACCTTCTCCAGGTCAAAGCCATCGAAGGCCCGGCGGAACCCCTCCCGCTTGTTGAGGATGCACTCCCACGACAGCCCCGCCTGAAAGGCCTCCAGAACCAGCATCTCAAAGAGGTGCCCGTCGTCGTGGCTGGGCACGCCCCACTCGTGGTCGTGATAGGCCACGTAGGCGGGGTTGTCGGGATCGGCCCAGGCGCAGCGGCCCCGACCGTCCTCCCAGAGCGCGCCGTAGCCCTCCCCCGCCCGGCCGTGGCACCGCACGCAGCGCGGGCTCGAAGGCTTGAACCCCGTGCAGCCGCCGCCGCAGCCGGTACGGGCGGCAGGCCGGGACGACGGGTGTTCCATGGGGACTCCTCTCCGCGATGCCGGTAGCGCCTGGGTTCGAGTTATACACAAACGTCGGCGCCCGCGGCCACGAGGACCCCGGGCGCCGACGCGTCTACCGGATATCAAGGACAGGCAGTGACCTTACAGGGCCTTGGACTCCGCCGGGACGGCGTGCCCGTGGAGCGCGGCCTCGTGCTCGTCGGCCGCAAGGTCCGCGCCGTCGATGCCGATCATCTCGTCCTCCTCCACGGCACCCACGGCCCGCTCGCCGTCGGGGTCGGGCAGCACCAGGTTGAGCACGATGGCCATGAGCGTGGTGACCACGATGGCCGACCCGCCGAAGATGCTGGTGACCCAGGCGGGGATCCCGGGGCCGGCGAGGGCGCCCGACACCATGGAGATGCCCATGCCGAGCGCGATGGAGGTGCCGGCGATGGTGCCCTTGCGGGCCGAGAGCCCGTCGCCCGTGAGGATGCGGATGCCGGTCACGGTGATGGAGCCAAAGACCGTGAGGGTGGCGCCGCCGATCACGGCCATGGGGATGGTGTTGAGCACGGCGGCGAACTTGGGCATGAGGCCGGCCACGATGAGGATGCCGGCGGCGCAGGCGAACACGCGCTTGCTCACCACGCGGGTGCTGGTGGTGATGCCCACGTTCTGGGCGAAGGTGGAGGTGGGCAGGCCGCCGAAGAGGGCGCCCACGGTGGAGGCGAAGCCCTCGCAGAGGATGCCGCCCTTGAGCTCCTTGAAGCGGGGCTCGCGGTCCATGGCGCCGCTGGTGGTGGCCGAGAAGTCGCCCATCATCTCAACGGCCGCGATGATGAACATGGAGCCCAGCGACACGATGGCGTCGGGACGGAACTCGATGCCAAAGGGCAGGAAGCGCGGCAGCGACACCCAGGCGGCCCCGGCGATGCCGCCGAAGTCCACCATGCCGAGGACGAGCGCCACCGCGTAGCCGGCAAGAAGGCCGAAGAGCAGCGACCCCAGCTTGAGCACGCCCTTGCAGAAGTTGCCGAAGAAGATGCAGAACGCGAGGGTCACCAGAGCCACGATCCAATTCTGGGCGCTGCCGAAGTCGGCGGCGCCGTTGCCGCCGGCCATGTAGCCCACGGCCACCGAGTACAGCGACAGGCCGATGCAGAACACCACGGTGCCCATGACCACCGGCGGGAAGAGCTTGCGCAGGGGCTTGAGGAAGAGGGCGAAGGCCATGGCCACGAAGCCGCCGACGAACTGGGCGCCGATGACGGCGGCGATGCCGTCGGCAGCACCGATGGAGTTGAGCACGGGGACGAAGGCGAAGGAGGCGCCGGTGATCACCGGCAGGCCGGAGCCCACGCGACCGAAGAGGGGGTGGGCCTGGAGAAGCGTCACGATGCCCGAGAAGAGCATGGCCGCCTGGATGAGCATGGCGCTGTCCTCGGAGGGGAGGCCGCAGGCGTTGCCCACGATCATGGCCGGCGTGATGATGCCGATGATGGCCGCCATGACGTGCTGGAGGGCCAGGGGCACGTAGTACTTGGGGGACGGTTTTCCGTCACGGTGGAACAGGGATTCCGGCTCCTCGGGCGAGCCGGTCGTGGACACTTTCTTGGACGCTTCGAGATTCTGAGCTGGGGTCATTGGTAAGATCCTCCCTCTCATAACGGTTGTGTGCAGCCGCTAAAACAGTGGTGTGCTCGCCCTTTCTGGAAAACTAAAAGTATTTCCTCCAAACTTTTTGTCTTGTATATCACTAGGGTAGGGCAAACACTTCAACGGATTCTTTTAAAATCTTTCTGAACCGCGAACGGTAGAAGCCACTGAAAAGCAGGGACTATCTGCATATATCGATATTAGTATCTTTCATCTATGAACACCTTGGCGTTCACCGGACAACGTCGCCGAAAACCGCCGTCGACCCGTCCGTGGTTTCCTTCAGAATCTTGTATATCGAGACCGTTGGCGGAATCGGACACGGTGTCCACAGACGCCGTCTGGGAAGAAAGGGGTGCGCCATGGAGTACCGAGCCACCTATCCCTCGCCCCTCGGCACCCTGACCCTCACCGGTGACGGCCGGGCCCTCACGGGCCTCTGGCTCGACGGCCGGGCCCCCGAGGCACGCGACGACGGCCGCACCGTCACCGACGGCCGCGTCCCCGGCATCGCCGAGGCCCTGCTCTGGCTCGACGGCTACTTTGCCAAGGCCGCACCCTCCCCCTCCACGGTGCCCCTCCGCCTGGCGGGGACCCCGTTTCAGGAGGCGGTCTGGCGACACCTCCTGACCGTCCCCTACGGCACCACGACCACCTACGGGGCCGTCGCCCGCTCCCTCGTCGCCAAGGGCACCCGGGCCTCGGCGGTGGCCGTGGGTCAGGCCGTAGGGGCCAACCCGGCGGCGATCCTGGTGCCGTGCCACCGCGTGTGTGGGGCGGACGGGTCGCTCACCGGCTACGCCGGGGGTCTCGACGCCAAGGCCTGGCTCCTGGCCCACGAGGGCGTCTCCCTCTGAGAGGGCCGGGGCCGGCTTGGGGCACAGGGCGAGGTCCCCGCCTGCGCAGGTGGCCTGCTCCCGGACCACCTACTCCCAGACCCAGTCGCCGTCGCCGTCGCCGAGACACCGTCTGGAGCACTCCAGGGCCGAGGCCGCGCGGACCAGCCTGGCGTCGTCCCAGTCCACGTACTGCCAGCGGTCGCCCTCGGGCAGGTCGATGTACACCGCCTTGCCGCCGAACTGCTCGAGCCGGCGCTCCACCGGGTCGGAAAGCCCCGGCGCGTTGGTGAGGATGGCCCGGCGACGCACCCGCGGGTCGTCGGCGTCGCCGGGCCGCTCCATGACCAGAACCCACCAGCGGCTCCCGGGCTCGTTGCCCTCCCCCACCTCCACCTGCACGGCGCGGAGGACGTCGCCGAAGTCGGGGACGGAGTAGCGGCCCGTGCCGTCGTCGGCGGCGGTGCCGTCGAGCAGGCCCTCGTCCACGGGCTCGCACTCCATGGCGGCCACGAGGTCGGGGTCGGGGTCTACCTGGCGCGGCGCGGCCTGGGCGGAGAGCGGGTCGGGGGCCGGCTCCGCGGTCGCCGCCGGCTGCCCCGCACCCTCCCCACCGTGGGAGTCGAGGTCCCCCTCGGCCCCGGGGGCGCCAAAGACGCGCCATCCCACCAGGCAGACGACGAGGACGCCGCAGAGCAGGGATACCGCCACGAGAAGGTCCTGTTTGGACTTCATGGGCCCTCCAACGGTCGCGACCGGTTTGGAATATGTTGAGGAAGTATACAGGGGATGCATATATTGTTGCAACTGTTTAGCTGATAGCAGAAGGGCAGCGAGGGCCCGAGCGGCGGGTGGCGGCAGCCAGCACGCCGGCCGGTCCCCATCAACATTCTGATAGGCGAAGTGACAGATGGGTCAGGCCCCTCTGTCACGCGCCGGGTGGGCCAGGCACCATGTCACGCATCCGCGGGTGGCGCGGCGGGTACATGGCCCCGGTGCGGGCAGTGTGGCCGCAGGAAAGGGGCACCCATGGAAGACACGCACGGCACCGTGGAGGTCGGCGGAACCTCGCTCGCCTACCGCGAGGAGGGCACGGGGCCCGCCGTGGTGCTCGTCCACGGCAAGGGCAACTCCAAAGAGATCATGGCCGGGCTGCAGGACCACCTTGCGGCCCGCGGGCGCCGGGCGGTGGCCTACGACGTGCGCGGCCACGGGGCGAGCGACAAGCCCGCGGCGTTCTCCATGGCCGACCACGTGGCCGACCTCCTGGGGCTCTGCCGCGCCCTCGGCCTGACGCCACCCGCGCTGGTGGGGCTCTCCATGGGGTCGTACATCGCGCTCCGGACGGCCGAGCTGCACCCCCACGCGTTCGGGCGGATCGTCCTCATCGGCAGCCGCGGGCGCCTGGACGTCTCGGCCACCCAGCGGATCCGCGACGACGCCCTGGCCCGCGGCCTCTCACCCGAGGAGGCCGGCCGCGAGGTACTGCGCCACATCTACTCGCCCGCCACGGACGCCGCGCGCCGGGAGGAGCTCAACCGCGTGGCGCGGGGCCCGGTGCGGCTCACCGCGGAGCAGCGCCGGGCCGTGGACGCCTCCCTGCGCAGCATCGACCTCTTGGCGGACGTCGGCAGGGTGCGGCAGCCGGTGCTCGTGCTCACCGGGGCCGACGACGGCATCAACCCGCCGGAGGAGGGCCGCCGGCTGGCGAAGGCGCTGCCCCGTGGCGTGTTCGAGGAGGTCCCGGGCGCGGGCCACAACGCGCTGCTGGAGAACCCCGAGGCGGTCTTTAAGGCGGTGGACGCGTTCCTCGGCTGAGGGCGCGATCGCGACAGCGGACGGCGCCCGGCCCGTCTCCCCGCTGGCCCCTCCCCACCGGCCCCCTCTCCCCACCTGCTGCCCCTCCCTCCACCTGAATGCGATTGGGGGCGACTTCCGACGGGCTCCTTGCGCAAAACCCGCCCTCAGCCGCGTTCAGGAACGCCGAATCCGCCCTCAATCGCGTTCAGGTGCCAAGTGGGGCCGCCCTCAGCCGCGTTCAGGTGCCGAGGAGGGGGCGGCAGGGGCCGGCAAGGCACCGAGAAAGGGATGCCGAGAATCCACCTGCTCCGATGCCCGTCCCCCTATTGACCTCGAGCGAGATTCATGGTGTTTAATATCAAGGGACTTCAGAATCCGTGCAGGTTTGCATGGACCGACGAGAGGAGAAGCCCATGGACCCCACGACCCTCGTTCTCAGCCGGCCCCTCCCCCGCGTTCGGGTGCAGGCTGCAGCCTGTGCCTGCGCGGTGGTCGGCGCCGTGGCCGTCCCCCAGCTCTTCCATGCCGCCGGGGCGTTGCTCGGCGTGGGGACCGGCCTCGGCGAGACGTTCCTGCCCATGCACCTGCCCATCCTGCTCGTGGGGCTGCTCGCCGGCCCGTGGGCGGGCCTCGTGGCCGGCGCCCTCGGGCCCGTGGCGAGCTTCGCGCTCTCCGGCATGCCCGTGGCCGCCATGCTCCCGTTCATGGTCGTGGAGCTCGCCGCCTACGGCCTCGTGGCCGGCCTGCTCCGCGGGGCCCGCGGCCCCGTGCTCGCCAAGGTGCTCGTCGCCCAGCTGGCCGGGCGCCTGACCCGCGCCGCCGCCCTCGCCGTCGCGGGGGGCGCCCTCGCCGGCCCCGTGCCCCCGGTCGCCTCGGTCGTCGCCGCCACCATGGCCGGCATCCCGGGCCTCTGCCTCCAGTGGCTGCTCGTGCCCGCGGCGGTGCTGGTCGCCGACCGCCTGTCCCGCGCCAACGGCGAGGGTCCTGTCGCCGGCTCCGCCCGATGACCGGCGACACCGCCCTCGCCCGCTCGCTCCTCGAGAGCGGCGGCCTCACCCTGGCCCTCTGCCGCCGCGGCGTGCCCGTGACCAGCACCATGCGCGGCGTGGCGCCCCTGCTCGAACTGCTCGACGCCGGCGGCGACTGGACCGGCGCCTGCGCGGCCGACCGCGTGGTGGGGGCCGGGGCCGCATGGCTGTACGTCCTCCTCGGCGTGGCCGAGGTGTGGACGCCGGTCATGAGCCGTGCCGCCGAGCGGGTCCTGCGCACCCACGGGGTCTCCGCCGTGGCCGAGCGGCTCACCGCCGGCATCTCCAACCGCGCTGGCACCGGCCCCTGCCCCGTGGAGGCCGCCGTGGCCGGCATCGAAGACCCCCACCTGGCCCTCGAGGCCATCCGCCGCACGCTCGCGCGCCTCTCCGCAGGCGCGCCCCTGCCCAAAGAGCCCGTCACCACCTGAGGAGGAACCATGGACAAGGCGACCCCCATCCCGGCCACCGACGGCGACGTCTACATCCCCTACGAGGACCGCACCGGCGACGAGTCCACGGTCTGGTTCACCCGCGACCTCTCGGCCGAGGGCCTGCGCCGGGTCTGCGCCCGCGTGACCGACCGTCTCCGCGGGCACGTGGCCGTCAAGCTCCACACCGGCGAGCCCGACGGCCCCAACATCATCCCGAGGCCCTGGGTCCGCGAGCTCGTGGAGAAGGACCTCGCCGACGCCACCATCGTGGAGACCAACACCTACTACGAGGGCGCCCGCTACACCACCGAGGACCACCTGGCCACGGTGGAGCACAACGGCTGGACGTTCTGCCCCGTGGACATCATGGACGCCGAGGGCGACGCGCTGCTGCCCGTGGAGGGCGGCCGCTGGTTCAAGGAGATGGCCGTGGGCGCGTCGCTGCCCACCTACGACACCATGCTCACGCTCACGCACTTCAAGGGCCATGCCATGGGAGGGTTCGGCGGGTCCGACAAGAACCTGGGCATCGGCTGCGCCTCCGGGCTGGTGGGCAAGAAGTGGATCCACAGCGGCGTGGGCGCGGGCGAGGCGTGGGGCGTCACGGACGAGGAGTTCATGGAGCGCATGACGGAGTCCACCAAGTCCGTGGTGGACTT
This sequence comes from Caniella muris, assembly GCF_943193035.1. NCBI lineage: Bacteria > Bacillati > Actinomycetota > Coriobacteriia > Coriobacteriales > Atopobiaceae > Caniella > Caniella muris. Next base: position 211,044 of record NZ_CALPCK010000002.1, on the reverse strand, counting down.
CTTCGGCGAGGGGATCGTGTACGTCAACGTGATGCGCAACATGTCCGTGAGCTGCGACTGCGAGGGGGTGGACGCCGCCCCCGTGGTGACGCCCAACGTGGGCATCCTGGCCTCGACCGACATCCTGGCCGTGGACCAGGCGTGCGTGGACATCGTGTTCGCCATGACGGAGGAGGAGAACCACGACCTCGTGGAGCGCATCACGAGCCGCCACGGCCTGCGCCAGCTCTCCTACATGAAGGAGCTGGGCATGGGCAACGACCGCTACCGCCTGGTGGACGTGGACCACGGCGACGAGGCCATCACCGCTGCGGACGCGGCGGCCGACCTCGTGCCGTTCGGGGAGGACGACCGCTAGGCCGCTGCCAAAGGTTTCGCTCCGGGGTCCCGCGTCCTGCATCGTGAGGGTGCAGGATGCGGGACGTTCGCTGAGACGCCGTCACGGCGGCGGGTCCCTCTTGCCGTTCAATCATCAATCGAGAAATATAAGAAGTGACAGATGGGCCAGGCACCACTGTCACGCCAGCGGCGGGCGGGCGGGGTTAAAACCGTGCTCAAGATGGCGTAGAACGGGGACGCGCGAGCAGGCGCGCGCCATCCTCCGCACACGAGAGCCGCGGCGACATCGGCATACACGCCCCTTTGCCCGACCTCCCAAAGACGGTAAGGTTTGACGACCGGCAGGTTCAGGCCGCTTTGGCCCCACGTTCCCGACAGGCCCACCCACCCGCAACCAAAAGGGAGACCCATGGACCCCAGACCCGCCCTCGACCGTCTTGCCATCGCCTATGAGGCCGTGGAGCACGCGCCGTTCCGTACCGCCGAGGAGGCCCAGGCCGTCAAGGAGCGCCTAGGCGGCACGGGGTGCAAGACGCTGCTTCTGGCCGACAGGTCCGGCGCCACGGTGATCGCCTGCGTGCCGGAAGACGCCAAGGCCGACCTCAAGGCCATCGCCGCGGCGGCGGGCACGGGTCGCCTGCACTTTTGCGGTCCCGAGGAGACCGCGACCGTGGCCGACGCCGAGCGCGGGGGCCTCCCCCCCCCTCGACGCGGCGTTTCCCGGTGCCGCGAACACCGTGGTGGTGCTGTCGGGGTCGCTTCCGGCCCACGGGCTGCTGCTGGCCTGCGGCTCATGCGGCCGCACCGTGCGCATGGACCGCGACAGCCTGGTGGCCTACCTCGTCGACTGCGGCCACGAGCCCGCCTGGACGGAGTAGGGCGGGCGGCGGCGATTCGGCGGCGGGCCGTGCCGCCTGACGCCGCAACCCCCACCGGCGGGCGCCCCTAGCCCCCTCTGCCTCCTAGGAGCGGGCCCTCACGAGCTCGATGGCCTCCTTGGCGACGAGCTCCTCCACATCCATCACGATCACCGCCGTACGGGCCAGGGACCCCTCGATCTCTGCGGCCACCTTCGCGTCGAGGCCGGGGCAGTACTTGCGCCCCAGGGCCTCGAGCCCCGCCCGCCTTTCGTCGTCACCCTCGGCGAGCCGGGTCTCGCCGAAGGCCATGGCACTGCGAAAGAGGGTGGTGAGGAGCTCGGGCGCCGTCTCGTTGTGAGCCACCACCACGAAGGAGGATCGGGGGTTCTCGGCCAGGGCGTCGAGCTTGTGGCCTCGGGGAGCACCGTGGAAGTAGATGCGGCCCCACGGGGCACCGGGGGCGGGGCCGTCCTCGAAGGCGTAGCTCAGGGGCACGCCGTAGGGATAGCCGTCGGCGGCGGTGCCGCCCGTGACGAGGACGCCGTACTCGCCGGAGGCCATGATGGAACGGGCCTCCTCGTCGGACAGCCTCTGACGCCTGCGACGCATGGGAACGCTCATGGGCCCACCCTCTCATCTGTGAGCCGAGCCCTCGAACCCGTGGTCGCGGGGCCCGGCGGAGCGGTCTGTCCCGCGCATTCTACCGAAAACCGCGACGGTCCCGCGCCCGGTCACTTGAGGAGCCTCAGAACCCTGAGGGCCACCACGGCCAGGGCCGCCACGGCCACCGAGAGCACCACCGAGAACACCCACGAACCCGCAAAGGGCAGCCCCGCCACGTTCATGCCGTAGAAACCGAAGACCCCTGTGGGGATCGACAGAATCAGGGTGAGCACGGTGAGGGTCCGCATGGTCTTGTTGAGGTTGTTGGACATCACGTTGGAGAAGGTGTCGGTGACGCTGTTCAGGATCTGGGTGCAGGTGACGCACATCTCCACGGCCTGGCGCACCTCGATGAGCACGTCGTCTAGGAGCTCGCGGTCGTCGTCGTAGAGCGGGATGGTGCGGCCCGTGCCGATGCGGTTCACCGTGGCCTCCAGGCCCTGGAGCGACGTGGAGAAGTAGACCAGGGACTTCTCCAGGCCCAGCATGGAGATGAGCTCGTCGTTGTCCATGGTGCGCCGCAGGGTGTTCTCGCTGCGGCGGATCTGGCGGTTGATGGAGCGCAGGTCGGCGAGGTAGCGCTGGGTCACCTTGAGCAGGACCCTGAGCAGGAGGTTCACCCGCAGGTGCGTCTCGATGCCCATGGACGCGGCGTGGGTGAGGGCCCCCACGATGTCGTTGGGCCTGAGCGACACCGTGACGAAGTGGTCCTGCTCGGGCAGGAAGATGAAGGAGAGCGGGTGGGTGTCGTACTGCACCCTGCCCGACCCGTCGTCGGTCTCCTCGAAGGGGCAGTCGACCACCACGAGGATCTGACCGGTGTCGTCGTCGTGGTCGATGTGGGAGGTCTCCTCGTCGTCGCAGGCCTCCCGGATGAACTCGTCGACGATGCCCAGGTCGCGGGTGAGAAACGCGAGGTCCTGGTCGCGCGGCTCGAGCACCTCCACCCAACAGCCCGGCACCAGGCCCGAGACCTCCTCGATCCGGCCTTCCTTGGATTTGTAGAACGAGATCATGGAACGCCCGCCGTCGTGTGCCTCACAGATATGCAGGCTCCTACCCGGACCCCGCATGCCCCATGCGGCCCCGCACGGACGGGCGCCCCCGCCGACGGTGCGGCGGGGGCGCCCGGGACAGGACGATGGCGACGGGTTACGCCTGGTGGCGCAGGTCGTAGAAGTCCTGCAGCACCGGCGTGGTGGCCTTCAGGGCCTCGGTGTCGGCGTAGAGCATGTGGCCGTTGCTGGACTCGTGCCACAGGACCTGCTTGGCGAGGTCGTCGGGCAGGTACATCTTGGCCATGTCGTGGATGACGTTCCAGTAGGGCGTGGCGCCGTCGTGGCGGCCGCCGAGGAAGATCACGTGGCTCGTGGGGTTGCGGCGCAGGGCCGTGGCGATGTCGAAGGCCACGTTGGGCATGGGGGCGGTGCCCACGCCGGGCATGTCGTGGTTCCAGTTCCACGACTCGTTGACCTCGATGTTCAGGCCGCAGTAGTTGGGGTAGCCCTTGAAGCCCATGTCGCGCAGGAGCTTCTGGTAGACCTCGTTGTAGACCACCTGGATGGCGTCGTAGGAGGGATCCTCCATCTGGAAGAAGCCGAGGTCGCCCTGGACGGGCTGGTAGGCCTGCTCGGTGAAGCGGGTATCGTAGCGGCCGCTCGAGACGCCCTTGTCCTGCTGGAGGTGCGCACGGAACTCGTAGAGCTCGATGCGCAGATTGCGGGCCATGATAAAGTCCACCGGCAGGCCGATGAACTCGCTCATCTTCTCGGCGATCTCCTGCATCCGGTCCTTGGGCAGGTTGCCGGCGATGGTGAGGGCGTTGATGTAGGTGGAGTTAACGAAGTCCATGGCCCGGCCGAACCACTCCTCGGGGTCCACGCCCTGGCCGGTGAGGCCGAAGGACTGGGCGGTGGCGGCCATGACCGGGAACATGCCGGCGTAGTAGTCGTCGTTGCCCGGGAGCATCACGGCGTAGTCGAGAATCGTGGACTGCTCCACCACGCCGTCGACGCCCACGCCCCGCTCGCCGAGCAGGCGGTAGACCACGGCGGCGCGGGTGGTGCCGTAGGACTCGCCGTAGAGGTAGTGGGGGCGGTCCCAGGCGTTGTGCTCGTTCAGCCACGCGATGACGGTGCGGGCCATGGCGTCGCCGTCGCCGTCCACACCCCAGACCTTCTTGGGGTCGTAGCCGGCGGCCACGTGGGAGTAGCCGGTGCCGGGGGCGTCGATGAAGACGAGGTCGGAGACCTGCAGCAGCGTGTAGGGGTTGTCCTCCACCGGGCAGGTGTTGGGCAGGTGCCTGGTGCCGTCGGTGGGCACGCGCACGGGGCCCTGGCCGCCGATGCACACCATGGACGACGAGCCGCCGGGGCCGCCGTTCCAGAGGAAGGTCACCGGGCGGTCCGACTTGTCCACGTCGTCGGAGACGTAGGACAGGCAGAACTGGTGGCACATGGCCTTACCCTTGTCGTCGAAGATGTCCACCATCTCCGCGGTGCCGGTGTAGTCGATGGTCTTGCCGTCCTCGCCGTGCCAGGTGTAGTGCTTGGAAGCCTTCTCGGGCACCTTCTCGGCGCCCTCGTCCGCGGGCTTCTCGGCCGCAGTGACGTCTGCCATGGTCCTCCTCCTTCTGACGGCCTCGAGCCGTCGTCGCATGACGTTGGGGCGGTTTGTTCCCACAAGGGGATCGGACCGGGGCCTGCGGCCCATCTCGACAGCATTTACATTGATGTCCATTGATTTAATATCCACCGGGGCGTCGGACGCGGCCTAGGCACAGACGAGGTGCGAGCGGCCGGGGCCGTCGGGGACCACCTCCCACCGCACCGTGGCCACGGCGTCCAGCAGCGCGGCATCGTGGGAGACCACGACCACCGCTCCGGGGAAATCGGCGAGAAGGCCCTGGAGCGCCTCGATGGAGGCGATGTCCAGGTGGTTCGTGGGCTCGTCGAGCACGAGGAGCGACGGGTCGCCCACGAGGCCGAGGGCGAGCATGAGCTTGCGGGCCTCCCCGGGGCTCACGTCGCCGCCGGACAGCAGGGGCTCGGGGCGGGAGTGGAGGCGCGCCACGATGGAGAGGACCGCGCCGACCTCCTGCCGGTCCAGGGACCCGAGGCACCCCAGCGCCTCCGCGCGCACTGCGGCGCCGACGTCCTGGGGCACGTACAGGCAGCCGCCGCGGTCGCGCACGGCGTCCATGAGGCGGCGCACCAGCACGGTCTTTCCGGCGCCGTTGGGCCCTGAGACGCCCACCCGGTCGCCGGGCCCCACCCAGAGCCCGGGCACCGAGAGCGAGAAGTCGCCGGCCCGCACCTCCCCCGCCGGAACGTGGGCCACCGTCGCCGTGCGGGCGCGGTGGCCGAAGCCCTCCAGACCGCCCCCGTAGCGCTTGGTCACCCGGATGCCCGCCAGGTCGCCCCTGGCCCGTTCCAGGCGCCTGTCCATGGCAGCGCTCGCCCTGCCCGCCACGCCGTCCTTGCCCGTGAGCACCGCGAGGCCGATCCGGGCCTTGGCGTCGTGGTCCTTGGCGTCCACCGAGCCGCGGCTCCGGCGCCCCGCCGATGCCGCCGCGGCCTCCGAGCGGCGCCTCGCCTCGGCCTCCAGGCGCGCGACCTCGCCGCGGGCCCGCTCGCGGGCCCGTTCGGCGGAGGCCCGCTCCAGACGCTCCTGCCCGGCCGCCCGGGTGTAGCCGCCGGGGCGCATGACCCACCGGCCGTCCGAGCACACAAGGCAGCGCCCCACGAGGTCGTCCAGCAGCCGACGGTCGTGGGAGATGAGGATGCCCACGCCGTCGAAGGCGGCGAGCGCCCGGGCCAGGGCCTCGCGGGACGGGCGGTCGAGGTCGTTGGTGGGCTCGTCCATCACCAGGACGTCGGGGCTGCGCCAGAGGGCGCACGCCACCTGCAGCCGCTTGCGCTGACCGCCGGACAGCTCGTCCCAACGCCAGCCCCAGGTGTCGTCCACGGCCAGGAGCCGGCGGGCCTCCACGGCGGGGCCGTCCCAGTCGCAGCAGAACTCCTCGAGGTCGGCGGGGCGCCTGGAGGCGTCCTGCTCGCAGAAGGAGGCGGCGAGGCCGGCGGTGCGGTGACCGGAGTCGGGGGCGAGGAGCCCTGCGGCCACCCGCGCGAGGGTGGTCTTGCCGCACCCGTTGTCGCCCAAAAGGCCGGTCCAGCCCGCAGGAAAGACGGCGGAGACGTCGCGGAGCACGGGTGTCGCGGCGTTCGGGTAGGTGTAGGTGATGTGGGAGAGCTCGAGCTGCATGGCGGCTCCTCGGCGAGGGGGCCGCCCGACGGCGGGTTGGCGGGGCTGTTCCATGGATGAGCGACGCGGCACCCGGAGACGGGACGGCCGGTGGACGGCGTGTCGTGGAGTGCCCTTCAGGGCGTCGCTACAGCTTCAAGAACCTCGCCTTTCTCGGGGCCCCGCTTGCCAAAGGCCGGGCCGAATGCGTCGGCCCCATCCTACCACATGTGACAGAGGTGCCTGGCCCATCTGTCACGTCACCTATTGCGTAGTTGATGATAGGAGGGGCGGCCGGGCGGCACCGTCTCGAGGCGTCGGGCCGAGAGGGGCCGCCCGCACCCGGCGGTGCAGGCGGCCCAAACCGTCACGTGGGACAAAAGTGCCCGACCATTGGGACAAAAGTGTCCGGGTGGTGGGACAGGGGGGCTAGTGGATGCCCGGCCAGACCGCACCAGTGGCGGGGGCGTCCCCGTCGGCACCGGCGCCGGGGATGACGCCGTACTCGGCCAGCAGGTCGTAGATGTCGGTGCCCTCGATGGCCTTGAGGCCGCGGGAGAGCAGGAGCCTCTCGATGAGGCTCATGTTCATGTCGGTGGCGGGCTTGCCGTCGCGCAGCATCACCGTGGCGTTGAGCAGGCAGCGCAGGTCGAAGGCGCTCCCCCACACCTCGGGCACGCCCCGGTCGATGTCCAGCAGCGTGTAGACGGCCTCCATGGCCGTGCGCATGGAGTACTCGGTGGTGAAGATGGTGTCGCGCGGGGTCTCGGCGAACTGCCCGAGAAAGGCGAAGTTCCTGGCACCCCGGGGCACCACCAGCGGACGGTCGCCGTCGGCCCGGGGCATGAAGAAGGCCGTGATGTAGGGCATCATGCAGGGCACCGTGTTGGCGCTGTTCTCGGCGAGGTCCCCGATCTGGTCCTCGGGAACACCCAGATGGTAGAGCCACTCCTCGCAGATCTCCTTGCCGGAGCAGTCGCGCATGGGCTTCTTGACATAGTCGCCGGGCTTGTCGGTGAACAGGCCGTACACCCACACGCACACGGTGCCGGGCTTCTGGTCCCGGAACTGCGGTTGGCGGTTGATGGTCCACGACAGGAGCCAGCTGGAGTCCTCCACGCTCACGATGCCGCCGGTGACCACGCCGCCGGACAGCGGGTCGCGCTTGCAAATCCTCTCGATGTAGGGAAGGATGCGGTCGTCCAGCGTGGTGACCGTGGCGCTCTCCCAGTTGCTGAGCTCAGGCGTGGAGCAGAACTTCTCGGGGTGGCCGAAGTCCGGGCTCTGGGCGGCGATGCGCTTCCAGAGGTCCCAGCCGTCGCCGTCGCAGAGCTCGGGCGAGAAGGCCGCCGGCTCGTCCTGGGTGCCGAAGGTCGAGTGGGCCACGCAGCTGCCCGGGGTCACGAACACGAGGTCGTCCTCGGTGAGCTCTATGGTCTCCTCGGCGCCCGGCTCCACCGGGCCGCCGCCCGGCACGCCGGTAGCCGCGTCCCGGGCCGCCTGACCCCCGTTGCGGCGCAGCCTGATCTGGGTGGCGAGCTTGCGGTCGTCGTCCTTGGAGCCGTCGCAGGAGAAGCGCACGTCGACCACGTGGGTGTCGTACTGGAAGTCCACGCCGGCCTTCTCGAGGTAGCGCACCATGGGCACGATCATGGACTCGTACTGGTTGTAGCGGGTGAAGCGCAGGGCGCTGAAGTCGGGCAGGCCGCCCACGTGATGGATGAAGCGGGTGATGTAGCGCTTCATCTCGAGGGCGCTGTGCCAGTTCTCGAAGGCGAACATGGTGCGCCAGTAGAGCCAGAAGTTGCTCTCAAGCACCTCGTCCGAGAAGTACTCGGTGATCTTCTTGTCCTGCAGCTCCTCCTCCGGGGTGAAGAAGAGCCTCATGATCTCCATGCAGCCCTTGTCGGAGAGGCCGAACCTGCCGTCCGTGCGCGCGTCCTGGCCGCGGTCCTTGGTGGCGCGGCAGAGCGAGTAGTTGGGGTCGCGCTTGTTGAGCCGGTAGTAGTAGTCGAGGACGCTCACGTTCTCGTCCTCGTAGGACGGGATGTCGCGGAAGAGGTCCCACATGACCTCGAAGTGGTTGTCCATCTCGCGACCGCCGCGCATGGTGTAGCCAAGCTGGGAGTAGTCCCAGCCGTCGCAGGCGCCGCCGGCCCTGGGATCGCGCTCGAGGATGTGGATGTGATCGCCCGGCATCTGGGCGTCACGCACGAGGAAGCAGGCCGCCGAGAGGCCCGCGAGGCCGCCGCCGACGATGTAGGCGTGCTTGGACTCGACGCCCTCTGGTTTCTCCGGGCGGGCGAACGCCTCGTAGTTGCCGCTGGAATAGTACATGGGACCTCCTTGCGTTGGTGGCACCGTCGTCTGGGAGGGACGTTCCCGGAGTGCCCCCTCCCCTGACAGGGGGCGCCCACTGACACACAAGGGACGCAACGCGAGAACGGCCCCCTGCGTCGGGAGGCGCAGGGGGCCGTTCGGTTCCCGCCGGCCGGGGCGGGGCCCGGGCTTCGGCGTGGGGCGGGGCTAGCCGCGGCGCCTGTGGAGCACGACCGCGCCGGTCACCGCCACGGCGACGAGGGCGGCCAGCCCGGCCAGCACCCACCCGTTGGAGGCCAGGTCGCCCGTGGCGGGCACCGACCCGCCGCGCGACTCCGTGCCGCCGGTACCCCGGTCGCCGCCGACCCTGCGCTCGGTGACGCGCTCCAGGGGCACGACCTCCTCGGCATCCACCTGGGTGTCGAAGAGCGTGATGGTCTCGGCGGAGATCTCGGCGTTGCCGTTGTCGGCCCCGGAGACGAGGCTCACCTTGCCGTAGGGGTCGATGGTGAACACCACGTCGCCGGCCTTGTGGTAGCCCTCGGGGGCCTCCACCTCGCGGAGGATGTAGCTCACGTCCACATCCAGGGTGGCCACGAGCTCCTTGGTGGCCTCGCCGGAGGTCCAGGAGGCCACGACCTCGCCGTCATCCTCGCGCAGGATCTGGAGCTTGGCGCCCACGACCCACTCGCGGGTACGGGTGTCGAGCTTGTTGAAGGCCACGCGCGTGGCCTCGTCGTACACACCGCCGTCGAAGGAGTAGGTGAGCAGCGTGGAGCCGTCGGGCTGCTCCTGGGAGGTGGCGCCGCCGTCTGCCCCCTCGGCGAGGGCCACGGGCTCGTCGGCGATCTCCTCCGCCTGGGCGGCGGGCCCGGCCTCGGTGTCGTAGGCCGGGTCCTCGGCCCTCACCAGGGTGAGGCCGCCGGGGGCGGATCCGTCGGCCGCCACGGAGAAGTACGGGCTGCGGAACTCGCTCACGGTGTGGCCGCCGGGGGCGGAGACCTCCTGGAAGTAGTAGCGCGACCCGGAGGAGAGCCGCACGTCCTCGAAGAGCAGCCAGCCGTCCTCGTCGGAGGTGGCCTCGCCGAGCAGGACGTCGTCGTGGCCGCCCTCGTCGTTCACGAGGTAGAGGCCGTAGGTGGCGCCCTCGAGGCCGAGGTCGCGGTCGAGCACGCTGGTCTTGCGCACGCGCAGGTCGATGTCGCGCACGCGGTTGGTCATGGTCGGATGCCACGTGGGGTTGCCCACGGACTCGGGGTAGGCCACGTACTCGCCGTCCACCAGGTGGCCGTACTCGTAGGTGCCCTGGAGGGTGCCGGTCTGGTCGTCATGCTCCACCTCGACGTGGAAGAGGATGACCTCGTCGCTGTAGTCGACGGTGGGGTCGTGGGACATCCCCTCGTCCTCGACCACGCGGTACCAGTAGCTGCCCGCGCTGTTGAACACGAGGCAGACGGGGTTGCCGTCGTAGTCCCAGCCCTGGGGGTTGGCGGCGTCGAAGTCCACCATGCCGTAGCGGTCGTTGCTCGTGGCGGAGACCACGGTGCCGGAGAGGTCGTCGTCGTGGGGGCCGTTCACGGTGACGAGCTTGAAGCTGAACTCGCCGGGGCGGATGGTGCGGCCGTCGAGCTCCTTGACGATCTTGGGGTCGACGAGGCAGGTGGCGTCGGCGGGGGCGCCGGAGGCCGCGTACACGGCGTAGTTGGCGAAGGCGATGCCGGACTCGCCGTCGGTGTTGTAGAACACCGGGGCCGTGTCCTCGCCGACGAGGGGCCCGTCGACGGAGCCGGCGAACCAGGTGCCGACGACCTCGGCCTTGAGCCCGGCCCTGTCGGAGTCGTCCTCGGAGACCCTCACCTGGAGCACGTAGGCCACGGGGTCCCTGCCGGGCTCGTCGCCTCCGTCCTCGGTCATGACGAACCAGTGGTCGCCGAGGTCGTTGCGCTTGTCGTCGGCGGTGCCGTCGACGCGGAAGTCCACGGCGTCGAAGGTGACGGTGGCGGTGCCGCCCACGTAGTCGCCGGTCGTGCCGGTCCAGGTGCGGCCGTCCTTCACGGGCACCTCGGAGATGTCCTGGCCCTCGGCCGGGGCCTGGGCGAGCTCCCTGAGGGTGAAGGTGTAGGGGGCCGAGTCACCGGAGCCCATGAAGTGCTTGGTGGCCGTGGGGGCCCACTCGCCCACCAGGGAGTGGGTGTTCACGATGGGGGCGGCCTCGATGGCCTTGTCGTCGACGGTGAGGGTGCCCTGCCTGATGACGGGGGTCACCGTGACGGTCTTGGTGCCGGCGGCGTTGTCGACGGCGACCTCGGCCGTGGCGTCCACGGTGAACCTGACCGTGTGCTCGGCCTCGTCGTAGGCGATGTCGCCCTTGTCGTCGGGCACGACCTCCCTGAGCTTGAGCTCCACGGGCACGGTATGGGTCTCGCCGTCCTTGTCCCAGGGGAGGCCCTGGAGGTACGAGGCGATGCCCAGCCCCTCGAACACGATCGTTCCGTCGGCGTCGTTCCCGACGGTCACGGAGCCGTCGGGCATCGCGGTCGTGGTGCCGTCGGCGTTCTCGACCACGGTGCCGTCGATGCCGGTGAGGGTGAACTCGAAGGTGCGCCCGCCCAGCTCCATGTCCTTGCCGAGGGCGTTCACGAGGCTCTTCTCGGCCTCGAAGCCCACGGTGCCGAAGAGGACGGACCTGCGGAGCCTGAGGGTGTTGGCCATGGTGACCGGGTTGCCGCTGGCGGCGCCGTTGTCGAACGCCTTGCCGTCGACCTCGATCCCCTTCAGCTCGGGGTCGTGGTAGGTGACGTTGAGGGAGGCGTTGGGATAGGAGATGGACTGGACCCTGTGCCTCACCGAGAGCGTCACCGTGACGTCCTCGGCGTACTCGATGTCGCGGTCGTCGCCGTCGGTGCGCTGCTCGCGGACGGTGTAGGTGACGTCCTTGGTCTGGCCGGCCGCGATCTGGGTCTTGAGCACGCCCTCCATGTCCACGGAGAAGAGCACGGCGCCGTTCTCGTCGTTCCTGGACGTGGCGACGGTCTTGCCGGAGGCGTCCACGAGGTCGAAGGCGAACTCGCCGCCCTTGAGCCCGACGGCCTGCCCGTCGCTGTTCTCGAACTCCTTCCTGATCTCGAAGGAGAGGGGGCTGTACTGGTCGCCGTTGGGCAGCTCGCCCACCATGAGGGTGCCGTTGCAGCCGATGCCGCCGCCGTGGGTGGTGCTGGTGTTGCCGGTGATGGTCACGGCGCGGCCGGTGACGGTGTCGGACGCGGGCTTTGTGCTCGTGAGGCCCAGGGACTCGCCGGGGAGCACGAGGGAGTCGCCCTTGTAGACGGTGACGTCGCGGGCCTGGGTGCCGTAGGCCGTGGAGCCGGCGGCGCGGCCGGTCCACGCCACGGTGGAGTTGGCATGGCCGTCGTAGCCGTTGATGTAGCTCACGTTGACGCAGTAGTAGTCCATGGCCTTGGCGGCGGTGAAGCCGGGGTCGGCCTTCGCCCACTTGTCGCCGGCCTCGTAGGTCTTGCCGTTGTAGGTGACCTCGAGGGAGTCGAGGTACTTGTTGTCGGGCCAGCTCTGGCGCCGCGCCGTGTTGCCGTAGAGGGAGAAGCCCTCCTCGATGCGGCCGATGCCGATGGAGGCGTGGGGGCAGCCGGAGATGCCGCCGCCGAGGCCGTTGGCGGTGTTCTTGGTGATGAGGGCGCTGCCGAGGAAGAGCACGCCCTTGCTCTCGACGAAGATGCCGCCGCCGCCCCAGTCGACCTTGGTCTGGGTCCTGTTGTCGACGATGGAGCCGCCGTCGATCCTGGCATAGGAGCCGGCGCCGGCGCCGTCGTGGTTGCCGGCGACGTAGATGCCGCCGCCCTCGTGGGTGGTGGCGGTGTTGGAGCTGACGGTGCCGGAGGTCATGGTGAGGCCGCAGGTGCGGTCGATAAAGATGCCGCCGCCCACCTTGGCCGTGTTGCCGGTGACGGTGCCGCCCCTGAACTCGAGCGCGGCGCCCGTATCCTCGCCGTTGTCGCGGCGCACGAGGATGCCGCCGCCGGCCTTGTCGTAACCGGAGCCGAGATCCTTGAGCCCCTGGGCGCCGAGGGAGGAGCCGGAGCCGCCCTTGACAGTGGGGCCGTCGAAGACGAGGCGGCTGCCTGCTCCCGTCACCTCGATGACCGAGGCGTCCTTGCCGGTGCCGTCGATGGTGCCGGGGCCGACGATGGTGACCTTGGCGCCGCCGGAGATGACGATCCTGCCCTTGAGGGTGCCGTTCACCGTGAGGGTGTAGTCTCCGGCCTTGTTGTAGGTGAGGTCCTCGGTGACGGTGCCGTCGACGGTGCGGCTCGGCTGGTTGGCCTCCCTCGCCGCGCCGTTCGCGGGCTCAGGCTCGGCCGCGGGCTCCGCGTCGGGCCCGGGCTCGGCGGCGGGGCCGGCCTCGGGCTCGAGGGTCTGCTCGGCGGGTGCGGCCTCGGCGTCGGGCTCCTCGGCGGGGGGTTCCTGGGCCAGCCCGTCCGCCGCGGCGGCATCCTCCGCACCGTCGCCCTCCTGGGCGTCAGGTGCGGCGTCGCCGTCCACGGAGACGACCTCGAGGACCTCCCCCTCGACGCCGTCGCCGTAGGCCGGCGCCGTCACGGGGAACGACGTGAACACGAGCACGAGCGACAGCGCAAACGTGACGAAACGCTTGAGCGTGCCGTTCTTGGGTGTGGGTCTCATCGGGTTCGCCTCCTTCTCTTACGCGTTGGGGTCGGTGGTGCCGGCGGCCTGCCTGCGGCGACGGAGCAGCCAGAACAGCAGGAGGAGCAGGGCCGCGGCGCCGGCCGCGGCACCGGCCACGAGGTAGCCGTTGCTCAGCGGGCCTCGGGCCAGCGGGTTCTCGTCGTCCTCGATGCGCTGCTCGACGGTGGTGGTGCCGTCGGGCGATGCCAGCGGGTTGTCGTCGTCGTTGATGACGGTGGTGCCGTCGCCGGGCGTCACACCCGCGTCGCCGCCAGCAGCGGCGGGGGCGGCCGCAAGGCCCGCGGGGGCGGCGGCACCCGCGGCGGGCGCGGTGCCCGCGGCGGCGGGGGTGGTTCCGCCGGTGACCGGGAGCGTGGCGCCGCCGACCACGACGTCGCGCACGGTGTCGATGATCTGGGTGCGCCTCACGACCACCTGGCCGTTGAGGACGTCGTTCACGTTGCGGTAGTACACGGTGTAGGTGCGCGTGGGCGAGAAGTAGGAGTGGCGCACGCCGCCCTCCTGGCCGGCCAGGCGCACGTAGCTCTCGCCGTCCTGGTCGAAGGTCTCGGGGCCCTCGATGACGGTCCAGTCCACGTCGTCGGGGCTCACGCGGACGGTGTCGGTGCGGAGCACGGAGTTGTCGGCCACGTCGACGTAGCGCACGGAGACGTCGTAGGGGTCGCCGGGCACGTGGCCCTCGGGCACGTAGTAGACGGTGCGCATGAGGTCGGCGCCCGCGGCGATGTCGTCCCAGCTGCAGGTGAAGGCGGCGTCGTCGCCGTGCCAGAGCTCGTAGGTCACGCCGTCGACCACCTTGGTGGGCTCGGGGGTGTAGGTGGCGGCCCGGTCGGGGGTCACGTCGAGGGTGACCTTGGGGCCGAGCGTCCTGTTGGTGGAGCCGTCGACCTCGTAGACCGTGACGGCGGCCCTCTTGGTCTGGCTGGACGCGCGGTAGGCCACGGTGAGGGTGCGCATGCCGTCCTCGTCCTTGCCAAACCTGTCGGCCCCGGCGTTGGCCTCGAGCCTCACCACGGGGTTCTCGGGGTCCACGTCCCACCGGGCGCCCTCTCCGCCGCGGACGGGGTCGTCGGCGTCCAGGGTGTACATCTCGGTGTAGTGGCCGAGGGTGCCGTCGCGGTCCTCGGTGGTGGTGCGCTGGGAGAAGGTGGTGGGCACGGTGTAGTTGTAGCCCTCGCCCACGACGTCGAGGGTGTCGGTCCAGAGGGGCGCGCCCTGCTCGGCGCCGTCCTCGTCGACGGCCACGTAGCGGACCCTCACCTGGTAGGACCCGGCGTCGGCCTCCTTGACGGGCACCACGCGCACCACGGCGGTGGCGTGCTCGGGGGTGAGCCTCACGGAGGGCACGAGGGTGAGCGCGCGGTAGAAGACGTTCTCGGCAAAGAAGGCGCGCTCCACGGGCACGGTGAGGCCCTCGGCGGAGAGGCCGCCCACGGTGGTCTCCTTGACCACGGTGCCGTCCTCGGTCACGTAGTTCACCTTGCCGGAGACGGCGCCCGGGGCGGCCTCGGCGTACTCCACCTCGAAGCGGCTGCCGGTGAACACGTTGTCCACGCCGTCGGCGGAACGCACGAACGTGCGGTAGCCGTCGCCGTCCTGGAGGTAGTAGTCGAGGCCGACGCCGAGGTTCCGCGCTGCCCCGGCCTCCCCGTCGGAGGCGGTGCGGATGCCCATGAGACGGTAGGAGGTCCTGCCGTCCGCGGCCACGAGCTTGGCGTAGACGGGGTAGACGGTGCCGCGGTAGAGGACCACCTTGTCGTCGTCGCCGCGAAGGGCGCTGCGGACCGTGACCTTGTACACCGGCGCCCTGTCCGCGTCGCCGAAGGTGTCGGAGATGGACCGGCCGTCCTCGCCCAGGGTCAGGCTGACGATGTGGGCGAGGAGGGCGCTCCCGGTCCCGGCGTCGTCGCCCACGCCCTTGGTGACGGTGTAGGGCTGGCGGGACGCCAGGGTGGCCCCGTCGCGCTCCACATCTATATAGACGGTGTCGCCGGGGTCGAAGCCGTCGAGGCGCAGCAGCTCCCACTGGGAGGCGTTGGGCTCGAGGGCGTCCACGCCCGACACGCGCCAGGTCTCGGCGGTGCCCGCCAGGGCGGGCGCCGGCACCGTGCCGAGCACGAGGGCCACGGCCATGACGACGGCCACGACGCGCCGGAGGGGCGTTCTCGCAAGCGGTTGCATAGGGTCTCCTCTTGATAAGGGTGGCACGCCACCGGCGCACCCCTCGGCCCGACGCGCGGGAACCAATGGGCAGAAAAGTGCACTATTACTTATTCAGCTGAGTTTAAATGAGAAGTACCCTCTGAACAACACTTTTGTTCAAGATACTTTTAAGGGACTTACATCCAGCAACAGGACAATTCTTTTTTTGAAATCGAATCACAGAAATATGCAGATAAATAGCTATATAAGGGAACCATGAGACATATCAGGTCGAGTTGGATGCATATAGGTCCAATTATGTTCTTTGCCAAAGATAAAGACACTTTGATATGCATCTACCGGGTAGAACCTGAGGTGGCCCACCGAAAACGACCCGAACACCACCGTGGTAAACCGCCGTGGGCGCCGAGGCATCGCGCTTTCGCGGATGACCGCCGCGGGAACGCCCGGATCCGCCGGCCTAGGAACACGGGAGAGGGCCGGACGCCCCGACAGGGGTGCCCGGCCCTCACAGCACCGTCAGATAACGTGAAGGGCAACGGATCGCTTACAGGTAGGCGAAGAGGGCCGCCACGACGATGAGCGCGACGAGCGTAACGCACACGGTGTTCGCCACCCATGGGCGCAGGGAGCGCAGCCAGGCGTCGATGGCGGGATAGAACACCCAGAGGTAGAGGATGGCCATGACGCCGATGACGAGGTCGTTGACGAGCCAGCCCTGCCCCAGGATGTTGAGGGGCAGCTGCGAGTTGTCCCAATAGGGGTACTCCCCCGCGGCGTCCGGCTGGTTGATGATGAGACCAATGACGGTCTCGAGCACGGCGGCCACAGCCACGGTGTAGGCGAAGGTCTCGAGGACGGCGCCCCGGGTGGTCCTGCGCTTGGCGATGACGTCCTCGCGGAACGGCTCGATCACGAGGGTCATGGCCACGGCGCCGATGCCGTAGACCCAGTAGGGCGTGTAGATGGGCTCCACCCAGACGGCGTAGTCGGGGGCCACGATGCCGAACTGGCTCATGAACAGGCAGTAGGGAATCTCGAGCCAGTGGCCCACCCAGCAGAAGACGCAGAACACCACGAAGAGAGTGCGCCACCACTCCAGCGTGAGCACGGAGTAGCGGCCCTCCTGGTCCTTTGTGAAGAATCTCATGAACACGCGTTTGAACGAAGCCATGGCCTCTCCCCTCCTGTGAACGACGCGGCGTCGCCCAGGATCGGCTGAGAGGGCGCCCCGTGGTGGTTGGTTCCCCAGGAGGGTCCCTCCCATGCGGGGAGCGGGTAACCACCGCGGATACGATGGGACGAAGGAACGATGGAACGACCGAGGAGGGTCCCATGAAGGTGCTCACTATCTGCGGCAGCCCGCGGCCCGGCGGCAACACCGCCCTGGCGCTGGACGAGATGGAGAACGTCTTTGCCGAGGAGGGCATCGACTGCGAGCGCGTGACTGTCGGCGGCAGGGACATCCGCGGCTGCATCGCCTGCGGCCACTGCTTCGAGCACGGCCGCTGCGTCTTCGACGACATCGTAAACGAGGTGGCCCCCAAGCTCGCAGAGGCGGATGGCCTCGTGGTGGGGGCCCCGGTCTACTACGGGAGCGCCAACGGCACCGTGAGCGCCTTTCTCGACCGGCTCTTCTACAGCACCGGCGGTCAGGACAAGACCATGAAGGTGGGTGCGGCCTTCGCTGTGGCGCGCCGCGGCGGCACGAGCGCCACCTACGACGAGCTCAACAAGTACTTCGCCATCAGCGGCATGCCCATTGCCACGGGCCAGTACTGGAACGGCGTGTTCGGCCGTGAGCGCGGCGAGGCGGCCGAGGACGCAGAGGGCATGCAGCAGATGCGCACCCTGGCCCGCAACATGGCCTTCCTCATGAAAAGCGTCGCCCTGGGCAGGGAGCGCTACGGTCTGCCCGTGAAGGAGCCGTTCCAGCGCACGAACTTCATCCGGTAGGGGCGCGGGCGGTCCCACCGACGGCGCGTCCTTTTAGTCAGGCAGTGGAAACCCTAAGGATAGAGCCGACAGCGGCTCGCCGTGGGACGCTAGGGGCACATCACGACGAGAGGAGCCCGCGTTGCGCACTGTCATCCACATCCTCACCACCGTTGACGGAAGGATCTCCGGGCCCTTCATGGGATCCGACGCCGCAGCCGGCGCCCGGGCCGCCTACGGCAGGATCCGCGAGGCATACGACCCCGACGCCTCGGTCTACGGCACTGTGACGGCACTGGAGTTCGCCGGCTTCCCGGCCGCCCCGGTCACACTGCCCGGCGATCCGGTGCCCGACGGCGACTTCGTGGCGCCCGACGCCGAGGGCCCGTTCCTGCTCGCCACGGACGCCGCCGGCGAGGTCTGGTGGCGCTCCTCCCGGCTGGACAGGCCCGGGCGCCCATCGAGCACGGTGGTGGAGCTCGTGTGCGAGGAGACGCCCAAGGCGTTCCTCGCCTACCTGCGGGCCCGCGGCATCTCCTACCTGGTGTGCGGCACCCAACGGGTGGACTGCGCGCTGGCGCTGGACAAGGCCCGCGACCTGCTGGGGGCCCGGCGGGTGCTCGTATGCGGCGGCGGCGTGGCCGACTGGACGTTCCTCGAGTCCGGGCGCGTGGACGAGGTCTCTGTGGTGGTGGCGCCCGTGGCCAGCGGCGACCCACGCGCTGCGTCGCTCTTCACTTGGCTCGGCGACACCCCGAAAGCGCCCGTGCCGCTGTCGCTCGAGGGTGTGGACGACCTCGGGGAAGGCGCGGTTCACCTGCGCTACCGGCCGGGCAACCGCGATTAGGGCCCGCGGCACTCGGCGAGGATGCGCAGCATGGAAAAGGCGCCCGGGCCCAGGGTCGCCCCCGGGCCCGGGCGCCTCACGACGCCGGTGATGCACGGCCTCGGCGCCCCGCTACTCCTCGACGCCCACCATGAGGTCGGTGGCCTTGATGACGGCCGTGGCGGTCTCGCCCACCACGAGGCCGAGCTCGTCGATGGCGTCGTTGGTGATGGAGCCCTTGACGGTCTGTCCATCGGCGAGCTCGACGGTCACGTGGCCGTTGACGGCGCCGCGCTTGACCTCGACGACCTTGCCAGCGAGCTGGTTGCGGGCAGAGAGGCCGGCGATGGCCCCGGTGGCGAACATGACGGAGGTGGCCTTGGCGACGGCTACGGCGGCCATGCCCTCGGCAAGGCCGAGCTCGTCGATGGCGTCGTTGGTGATGCCGGCCTTCACGCGGCCGAAGCCGCCCTCGATGGTCACAATGCCGTTGACGGCGCCACGATCGACGGAGGTGACGGTGCCGGCGAGCTGGTTGCGGGCAGAGATCTGCATGGGTACTCCTTCTTGGGGTCCTTGAGCATTTAAGAGACGTTCAGGTCACAGGCAGTCTCTCCCAAGATCCCTGAAGGGGCGAGTCCCCCCATTCAAATCCCACCAGGCCTAGCCCAGGGCCACGTCGAGCACCATCATGAGGGTAAAGCCCACGGAGAACAGCAGCGTGCCCAGGTTGGAGTGGCCTTCCCCCATGGCGGTCTCGGGGATGAGCTCCTCCACCACCACGTACATCATGGCGCCGGCGGCGAAGCCCAGGAGGTAGGGCAGCACCGGGGTCACGAGCTCGGCCAGGGCGATGGTGACGAGGGCCGCCACCGGCTCCACGACGCCCGAGAAGACGCCCCAGCCGAAGGCCCTCCCCTTGCCCATGCCGTCCCCGCGCAGCGGCATGGAGACGATGGCGCCCTCGGGGAAGTTCTGGATGGCGATGCCGGCGGAGAGGGCCAGCATGCCGCCGGAGGTGATGTCCACGCCGCCCATGAGCCAGCCGGCGCAGAGGGCGCCCACGGCCATACCCTCGGGGATGTTGTGGATGATCACGGCCAGGGCCAGCTTGACCGACTTGGGCAGCGAGCTCTGGGGCCCCTCGTCCTCGCCGTCGGCGTGCTCGTGGGGCACCACGTGGTCGAGCAGGAGCAGGAAGCCCACGCCGGCCCAGAACCCCACGAGCGCCGGGAGGAACGACAGGCGCCCCATGGCCTCGGACTGCTCCATGGCCGGGACGATGAGGCTCCAGACGGAGGCGGCCACCATGACGCCGGCGGCGAAGCCCGTGAGGGCACGCCTGAGCAGCGGGCTCATGGCACCGGTCATGAAGAACATGCAGGCGGCGCCGGCGACGGTACCGGCGAGGGGCAGCAGCAGGGCGATGGCGAGGTCCACGGGTCTCCTCCGGTGTGCGGGCGAATCGGACCTTGGGTGCATACCCGCCGCCGGCGACGCCAAGCGGCTTGCGGCGCCGGTGTGCACGGACCGGGCGTCTCGTCTATCAGTGGCCCGCC
Organism: Caniella muris; assembly: GCF_943193035.1. Classification (NCBI taxonomy): domain Bacteria; kingdom Bacillati; phylum Actinomycetota; class Coriobacteriia; order Coriobacteriales; family Atopobiaceae; genus Caniella; species Caniella muris. The sequence goes on along the minus strand of NZ_CALPCK010000002.1, from coordinate 191,416 downwards.
TTTTCAGCATCCGCCCAGCACGGCCGGTGCGGGCGCTATCATGGGGGCTGGCAGACCCGACGCCCAGAGAAAGGCCTTCAGACCTATGGTTTCGAGGATCTACGTGGAGAAAAAGCCCGGGTTCGACATCGAGGCGCGCTCCCTCGCCCAGGAGCTGCGCGACATCGTGGGCATCGCGGGCCTCACCGGCCTGCGCCTGTTCAACCGCTACGACGTGGAGGGCTTGGACGAGGCGACGTTCGCCGCCTGCGTGCCCACGGTCTTCTCCGAGCCCCAGTCGGACGACGCCTCCGAGGAGCTCCCCGACCTGGGCGACGCCGCCGTGTTCGCGGTGGAGTTCCTCCCCGGGCAGTTCGACCAGCGCGCCGAGTCGGCCAGCGAGTGCGTGCAGCTCATCAGCCAGGGCGAGCGGCCCCTCGTGCGCTCCGCCACGGTGTACGCGCTGGAGGGCGACCTCTCCGACGGGGACGTCGAGCGCGTGAAGGCCTACGTGGTGAACCCGGTGGAGGCGCGCCTGGCCTCCCTCGAGAAACCCGTCACCCTGGCCCAGGACTTCCCGGCGCCCCCCGACGTGGAGGTGCTCGAGGGCTTCCGCCAGTGGGACGACGACGAGCTCGCCGGGTTCGTGGCCGGGCGCGGCCTGGCCATGGACCTCGACGACGCGCGGTTCTGCCGCAGCTACTTCACGGACGAGGGCCGCGACCCCACCATCACCGAGATTCGGGTCATCGACACCTACTGGTCCGACCACTGCCGCCACACCACCTTCGGCACCGAGCTCGACTCCGTGGCCATCGAGGACGCCCGCGTGCAGAGGGCGTTCGACCGCTACCTGGAGTGCCGCCACGACCTGGGCCGCGACGCCAAGCCCGTCTGCCTCATGGACATGGGCACCATCGGCGCCCGCGCCCTCAAGGCGCGGGGCGTGCTCACGGGCCTCGACGAGTCCGACGAGATCAACGCCTGCACCGTCAAGGTGAGGGTGGACGTGGACGGCGAGGAGCAGGACTGGCTCTACCTCTTCAAGAACGAGACCCACAACCACCCCACCGAGATCGAGCCCTTCGGCGGGGCGGCCACGTGCATCGGCGGCGCCATCCGCGACCCGCTCTCCGGACGCTCCTACGTCTACCAGGCCATGCGCGTCACCGGCGCGGCCGACCCCACGGTGCCTGTGGCGGACACCCTGCCCGGCAAGCTCCCCCAGCGCAAGCTCGTGACCACCGCGGCCCAGGGCTACTCCTCCTACGGCAACCAGATCGGCCTGGCCACCGGCCAGGTGGCCGAGCTCTACCACCCCGGCTACGCCGCCAAGCGCATGGAGATCGGCGCTGTGGTGGGCGCCGCGCCGGCCGCCAACGTGCGCCGCGAGGAGCCCGCCCCCGGCGACGTGGTGGTGCTGCTCGGCGGCCGCACGGGCCGCGACGGCATCGGCGGGGCCACGGGCTCGTCGAAGTCCCACACCGCCACCTCCATCGAGACCTGCGGCGCCGAGGTGCAGAAGGGCAACGCCCCCGTGGAGCGCAAGCTCCAGCGCCTGTTCCGCAACGCCGAGGCCTGCCGCATGATCAAGCGCTGCAACGACTTCGGCGCCGGCGGCGTGTCGGTGGCCGTGGGCGAGCTCGCCGACGGCCTGGCCATCGACCTCGACGCCGTACCCAAGAAGTACGAGGGCCTCGACGGCACCGAGCTCGCCATCTCCGAGAGCCAGGAGCGCATGGCCGTGGCCCTGGCGCCCGAGGACGTGGACGCCTTCATCGAGCTGGCCCGCGGCGAGAACCTCGAGGCCACGCCCATCGCCACCGTGACGGCCGAGCCCCGGGTGACCATGGCCTGGCGCGGGGGCACCGTGGTGGACCTGTCCCGCGCGTTCCTCGCCTCCAACGGCGCCCCCAAGCACCAGGACGTGCTCGTGGAGGCGCCGGGCGAGTGGGGCGTGCCCGCCGCCTGGGCCGACGGCTCGCTGCCGCTGGCCGAGCGCCTGGCCGCCGTGGCCTCCGACCTCAACGTGGCCTCCAACAAGGGCCTGACGGAGCGGTTCGACTCCACCATCGGCGCCGCCACCGTCCTCATGCCCCACGGCGGCACCCGCCAGCTCACCCCGCCCTGCGCCATGGTGGCCAAGCTCCCCGTGGACGGCGAGACCACCACGTGCTCCGCCATGGCCTGGGGCTTCAACCCGTACCTCTCGGCGGCCGACCAGTACTCCGGCGCCTACCTCGCCGTGGTGGAGAGCGTGGCGCGCCTCGTGGCCGCCGGCTTCCGCCGCGAGGACGCCTACCTCACGTTCCAGGAGTACTTCGAGCGCCTGCGCGACGAGCCCGCCCGCTGGGGCAAGCCCGTGGCCTCGGTGCTCGGCGCCCTGGACGCCCAGCTGGACCTCGAGGTGGGGGCCATCGGCGGCAAGGACTCCATGAGCGGGTCGTTCGACGAGCTGGACGTGCCGCCCACGCTCGTGTCGTTCGCCACGGCCGTGGGCCCCGTGGGCCGCGTTACCTCCCCCGAGCTCAAGGGCGCCGGCCACCGGCTGCTGGGCATCGTGCCGCGCTACCGCGACGACGCCCCCCTCGTGCCCGAGGCCGGGGCCGAGAAGGCCGCCATGGCCCTCGTGGAGGACCTCGTGGGAAGCGGGGCCGCGCTCTCCGTGGCCACGCCCGGCTACGGCGCCACGGCCGAGGCCCTGCTCAAGATGAGCCTGGGCAACGCCGTGGGCGTGGAGCTCGACCCCGCCTTCGTGGCGAGCCACGGCTCGGGGGCGCTCTTCTCGCCGGCCTACGGCTCCTTCATCGTGGAGCTGGCCGACGGCGCCGAGGTGCCGGACGCCCCCGACTGCCTGGCCGTGGGGCCCCTCGGCACGACGCTGGACGAGTACGTGCTGCGCGCCGGCGACGAGTGCGTGGACCTGGCCGCCGTGCAGGAGGCCTGGGAGCGCCCGCTGGAGGGCGTGTTCCCCTACCGCACGGCGCCCGAGGAGGCCGCCGGCCTGCCCGAGGTGCCCCAGGCCACCTGGACGGGCGGCGCGGGCGCCACCTACCACGGGCCGTCGCTCCTCGGCACCGAAGCCGGCAGACCACGGGTGGTCATCCCGGTGTTCCCGGGCAACAACTGCGAGCTCGACAGCGCCCGGGCCTTCCGCCGCGCCGGCGCCGTGGCCGAGACCCTCGTGGTCAACAACCTCACGCCGGACGCCGTGGCCGAGAGCTGCGCCGCGCTGGCCGAGGCCATCGACCGCAGCCAGATCGTCATGATCCCCGGCGGGTTCTCCGGCGGCGACGAGCCCGACGGGTCGGCCAAGTTCATCACGGCGTTCTTCCGCTCCCCGGCCGTCACCGAGGCCGTGCGGCGCCTGCTGCAGGACCGCGACGGCCTCATGCTGGGCATCTGCAACGGCTTCCAGGCCCTGGTGAAGCTGGGGCTCCTGCCCTTCGGCGACATCCGCCCCATGGACGCGGGGTGCCCCACCCTCACGTTCAACGCCATCGGCCGGCACCAGAGCCGCCTCGTGCGCACGCGGGTGTGCTCCGACCTGTCGCCGTGGCTGTCAAAGTGCGAGGTGGGCGACGTGCACACGGTGGCCGTCAGCCACGGCGAGGGCCGCTTCGTGGCACCCGACGCCGTGCTCGCCTCCATGGTGGAGAACGGCCAGGTGTGCACCCAGTACGTGGACGGGGACGGCCGGCCGTCCATGGACCTCTCGGTGAACCCCAACGGCTCGCTCCTGGCCATCGAGGGCATCTGCAGCCCCGACGGCCGCGTGATGGGCAAGATGGGCCACTCGGAGCGCTCCGGCAGCGGCCTCTACAAGAACGTGGGCGGCAACCTGTACCAGCCGCTCATCGAGGGCGGCGTGGAGTACTTCGCGTAGGGGGCGCCCCTGTCCCACCACCCGGACACTTTTGTCCCAATGGTCGGGCACTTTTGTCCCACCACCCGGGCACTCTCGGTGTCGCACGGCCTGGACGACGGCCCCCTCCCGCATGGTGTCGCGGGAGGGGGCCGTCATTAGTCACGAAACAGGCGAAGCGACAGATGGGCCAGGCACCTCTGTCACGCGAGCTCCCAGGAGGCGTCGCTCTGGGCGCGGTTGGGCGCCACGTAGGCCTCCTTGATGCGCTTGGAGCCGAGCTTCCGCAGGGTCGAGAAGGTCAGCGGCGCGTAGGGCACGTCCTCGGCCACGACGGCGTTGGCCTGCTGGTAGAGGGAGGTGCGCTCGTCGGCGTCGGACGTGGCCCGGGCCTTGGCGAGCAGGTCGTTGACCTCGTCGTTGGAGTAGGACGCCGAGTTGTCGGCGCCGGTGGACGAGCAGAGCGTGCGCAGGATGTCGTCGATGGAGGGGTACTGGGCCAGCGAGGCCGTGCGCACCATCTGGTAGGAGCCGGCGTTGATGGCGTCCTGCAGGGCGGCGTTCTCCATGGTCTCGAGCCTCACCTTGATGCCCGCGGCGTCGAGGTCGGCGGCGATGGCCTGGACCGTGTCGGCGTGGCCGCCGTCGGCGTTGTAGAGGAACGACAGCTCGGGCGTGCCGTCCGGGTAGTACTGGGCCACGAGCTCCTTGGCTTTGTCGGGGTCGTACTGCGCGTAGGCCCACTGGCCCTGCTTGTAGCCCTGGCACGCCGGCGGCACGAGGTTGTCGGCCACGGCGGCGGAGCCCTGGAGCACCGTGTTCACGATGTTGTCGCGGTTGATGGCGAGGCTGATGGCCTGGCGCAGGTGCACGTCCTGGAGCGCCGGGTCCTTGAGGTTGAACACCAGGTACGACACGGCGGGCATGGTGCCCATGAGGAGCTGGTGGCCCGGGGTGATGGTGTAGCCGTCCTCGGAGAGGCCGTACTCCTTCTCGATGTTGGAGATCTCGGCCGTGGGGACGTCGCAGTAGTCCACGTTGCCGGCCTGAAACTCGCGGTAGCCCGTGGAGACGTCCTTCTGGATCATGATGTGGAGCTTACCCACCTTGGGCCTCACCTCGCCGGTGTAGCCGTCGTAGGCAGCGAGGTTGACGTACTGGCCGTCCACCCAGTCGCCGTCGATCTTATAGGCGCCGTTGCCGATGGGCGAGTGGAAGAACGTGCTCGGGTCGTCGAGGGCCGCCTGGGGCACCGGCGCGGTCTGCATAAGGGTGCACATCATCGGGAACTCGAAGAACGGCTCGTCGAGGGTCACCTGGAAGGTGTACTCGTCGGGGCAGGAGACGCCGGAGAGGGAGTCGGCCTTGCCGTCGAGGACGTCCTGGTAGCCCTTGACCGCGGCGAGCGCGCCCGCCACGGCGCTGGGGCTGTCCATGGTCTTGGGGTTCACGAGGCGATTCCAGCCGCGCTGGAAGGCGGCGGCGTCCACCTTGTCGCCGTTGTGGAACGTGGCGCCCTGGCGGATCTTGAAGGTGAAGACGGTGCCGTCGCCGTTGGGCGAGACGGACTCGGCGGCGCAGGGCACGACCTCGTCCTTCTTGAAGTCGTAGGTCATGAGCGGGTCGAAGACCTGGCGGCACACGGAGATGTCGGTGTCGTCCTGCACGTTGTAGGGGTCGATGCACGAGAGGCCCACCACCGAGAGCGAGAGCGTGCCGTCGGACTGGCCGTCGGAGCCGGAGCCGCTGTCGGACGCCCCCTCCGACTTACAGGCGGCCAGGCCGAGGGCGCCGGCCAGCGCTGCGCCGCCGACGAACGTGCGGCGGGTGATCCCATGAGTCGTCTTCATACATGCCCCCAAGGTTCGATGAGTGACTACACTCCTGGCGTCGTACCCGGGGAGAGGTGTCGTTAATCTTCCATTAATATAACGTCATGAACAGACAAACCAACGGACACTCCGCACCTGAACGTGAATGAGGGCGACCTCCGACGCCGTTCTACGCCGAAAGTCGCCCTCGGATGCCTTCAGGTGCGCAGAATCCGCCCCCAACCGCGTTCAGATGCCGAGAGGGTCGCCCCTATCCGCGTTCAGGTGCGGAGGAGGGGGTACGAAATGGGGTGCGGCGGGGGGGTGCCGGGGGTGCGGCGGGGAGTGGAAAGCGCCCCGCTAGGCGCGGTCCTCGCGCCACGCGGGGACCGCCCGGCGCACGACCCACCAGCAGGCGCCCGCCACGAGCAGGGCCACGACGGCCAGCTTGAGCACGTCGGAGGCCCAGGCCACGGAGCCGGCCACGTTGTGCCAGGCGTCGCCCGCCGCCGCACCCAGGCCGCAGAGCACGGTGTTCCACAGGAGGGACCCCGCCAGCGTGTAGAGCGTGAAGCGGCCCACGCCCATGCGGGCGGTGCCGGCCGGGATGGAGATGAGGCTGCGCACGCCGGGCACGCAGCGGCAAAGCAGGACGGAGAGCTGCCCGCGGGTCTCGAACCACCCCACGACTCGCTCGACGTCGGCCCCGGTGAACCCGAGCAGGCGCATGGGCCTCGTCTCGAAGAACGCCACGAGGCGCTCGCGGCTGATGACGCGGCCGATGCCGTAGAGGATGAACGCGCCGAGCACCGAGCCCGCCGTGGCGGCCACGATCACGCCGGGGAGGGTGAGGTGGCTCGTGGTGGTGAGGAAGCCGGACAGCGGCAGGATGACCTCGCTCGGGATGGGCGGGAACACGTTCTCGATGAGGATGAGGGCACCGACGGCCAGGTAGCCGAACTGGTCGATGAACGCCTCCATGGGCTGCTCTCCTTAAAAAGTGGGCGCGGCGGCCCGTAGACGGTGGCAACCCATCCTACGCAAAGGCGGCCCCCGCAGGGGCCGCCTTACAGCCTGAACACAATCTGTCTCACGCCCACCACATGGGTGAAAACGGCGGACCTCCCGGACCCCGGGACCGTCCCGGTGCCTAGCGGGCCTGAGCCACCAGGGCCTCCACCTGGGCGTCGGTGGGGCCGTTGAGCGTGGCGCCCTCGAGCACGGTGGCGCCCACGGCGTTGCCGGCGATCGTGGGCACGGCGTCTGAGACGGGCGAGCCGCCGGAGGTGCAGAACGGCACGACGGTCTTGCCGTCGAGGTCGTAGGTGTCGAGGAAGGTGTCCACGATGTTGGGCTCGCGGTACCACCACATGGGGAACCCCAGGTAGATGACGTCGTAGGAGTCCATGTCCGCCACGGAGCCGGAGATGGCCGGACGGGCCTGGGGGTCCTTGCCCTCGAGGGTGGTGCGGGAGCCGGCGTCGCGCCAGTCGACGTCGGCGTCGGTGTAGGGCTGCTCGGCCACGATCTCGTAGAGGTCGGCGCCCGCGGCCTCGGCCACGCGGCGGGCTACGGCGGCGGTGCGGCCGCCGTGGCTGAAGAAGGCGACGAGTGACTTGCTCATGGCGTTCCTTTCAACGGGTTCCAGGGGGATGGGCAGGCGGCTGCGGCGGGCCGGACACCCTCACGAGAGGTCGGACGCCAGCACGCCGCCCGCCAGGGCCTTCTCGCCGGGACGGGCGAGGGGCCCCACGAGCTCGTGGGCGGTGTAGGGCCCCTCGAGCCGCTCCATGTCGTCGGCCGTGAGCTCGAGGGCGAGGGCGGCGCAGGCGTCGTCCACGCGCGAGGGCCTGGAGCAGCCCACGATGGGGCTCTCCACGCCGCGGGCCCACAGCCACGCCAGGGCCACCTGCGCCATGGGGACGCCGTGCTCGGCGGCCACCTCGGCCACCCGCTCCACGATGGGCAGGTCCTGGGCCTTGGCGGCGTCGTACTTGCCGCGCATGGTGGCGTCGGTCTCGCTGCGCACGGAGCGGGCGTCCCAGGTGGGTCGCGCCAGATGGCCGGACCCCAGCGGGCTGTAGGGCGTGAGCGCCATGCCGTACTGGCGGCACACGGGGATGAGCTCGCGCTCGTCCTCGCGGTAGAGCAGGTTGTAGTGGCACTGCATGGAGGTGAAGCGGGTCCACCCGTGGGCGTCGGCCACGTGCTGCAGGTTCTGGAGCTGGTAGGCGTACATCTCGCTCGCCCCCAGGGCCCGCACCTTGCCGGAGCGGACCAGGGCGTCGAGCGCCCCCATGGTCTCCTCGGGGTCGGTGCCGTAGTCGTAGCGGTGGATGATGTAGAGGTCCAGGTAGTCGGTGCCCAGGCGCGAGAGCGTCCCGTCGATCTCGCGCTCGATGGCCGCCGCCGAGAGGTTGCCCTCGTTGAAGTAGACCTTGGACGCAAGCACCACCCGGGAGCGGTCGACGCCGAGGTCGCGCAGGGCGCGGCCGATGTACTCCTCGGACGTGCCGAAGGAGTAGCAGTTGGCGGTGTCGATGAAGTTGATGCCGTCGTCGAGGGCCCGCGCCACCACGGCGCGGGTGTCGTCGGGGCCGAGGGTCCACTGGTGGAACCGGGGGCTCGGCTCGCCGAAGCTCATGCCGCCGAGACAGACCTTCGAGACCTCGATGCCGCTCCATCCGAGTTTGGTGTATTCCATGGGATTCCTTTCCTCGCGTGTGCGACGGCTCAGCCCTCGTCCCGGCCGCCGGCCGCCATCTCCTCGTGGATGCGGCGCCACCCGGCACGGTGCTCCTCGGGCACGGCCTCCTCGCCGAGGGCCCGGAGGGCGGCCTCGTCGGCGCCGGCCAGGAGCTCGTCGTAGTACCAGCATTTGTAGTCGAGCACCTCGAGCACGCCGCGGATGCGCTCCATCTCGGCGGCCACCTGGTCACGGCGCCCGTGGAAGAGGGCGGCACGCTCGCCGTAGGTGGACGGCCCCTCCCCCACCGCCTCCATGAACCGGCGAATCTGGGCGATCTCGAGCCCGCTGGCCTTGAGGCACTCGATCATGCGCAGGGTCTCCACGTCCTCCCGCGAGAAGCGGCGCTGGCCGCCCTTGCGCCCGAGCCCCGGGAAGAGCCCCTGCCGGTCGTAGTAGCGCAGGGTGGAGACGGGCACGCCGAACCGCTCGGACACCTCGCCGATGGACAGCCCCTCGACCTTACGGGAGGGCATCGTAGTCCTCGTCGGACACGGGCTCGCACCACTCGTTGGAGCAGCCCTCACCGGGCGCCTCGAAGGCCACGTGCGAGAACCAGGAGTCCTTGGCCGCGCCGTGCCAGTGCCTGACGTTGGCGGGGATGGTCACGGTGTCGCCGGGGTGCAGCTCCCGTGCCGGCTTGCCCTCCTCCTGGTACCAGCCGCGGCCGTCGGTGACAAGCAGGATCTGGCCGCCGCCCCGGGTGGCGCGGTGGACGTGCCAGTTGTTGCGGCAGCCCGGCTCGAAGGTGACGTTGGCCACAAACTGCGTCTCGTCGGGGTCGGTGAGGGGGTTGAGCCAGGAGCGGCCGGAGAAGTACCGCGCGAAAGCGTCGTTGGGCTCGCCGAGGCCGAAGACCCCGCCATGGGCCTCGGGGTCGCCCAGGTCGAGGGGGTCGTCGGCGTAGACCCCGGTGACCACGCGAAAGGCCGCCCAGGCGTTGGGCCAGCCGGCGTAGAAGGCCACGTGGGTGAGGAGCGCCGCCATCTCCCGCCCGGTGACGCCGTTCTTCTTGGCGAAGGCCACGTGGTGCTCGAAGGACGAGTCGCAGAGGCCCTTGGCCACGAGGGTGGTCACAGTGAGCATGGAGCGGGTCTTGGGGCTCAGGGTCCCGTCGTTCCACACCTCCCCGAACAGGACGTCGTCGTTGACGGCGGCGAACATGGGGGCGAACTCCCCCAGCTGGTCGCGGCCCGCGGTCTGCACGATCTTTGCCATGGCTTCCCCTCTCGTTGCGGTCGGTGGCTCGAACCTAAACCTGTAGTCAGGTTCAGGTTAAAGAGGGGACCATGGGGCTCCACGGAACGTCCACGGGGTGCGGGCGGGTTTTGTTTCCGTTTGATGGGGGGCACGGTCGCGTCGTGTTATCCTGCAAAGCGCACATAACCCAAGCGCGTATAACGGTTCAGCGCAGGTCGGCATTACCGACCTGCGCTTTTTTTGCGCGCGCCGTCGGAAGGAGTTCCGGTCAATGAAGTTCTTCATGCGACTGCCCCGCAACGGGCGAGAGTTCGCGCTCTTCCTGCTCGTCGTCTCGCTCATCTCGGTGAACCTCATCGCCCCCACCGTCACCTGCATGGAGCTCGGCTTCTCCCCCGAGGCCTGGGGCGCCACCTACTCTGCCATCGTCTTCGTGTGGGTGCTCGTGGTGGCCTGCGTCGTCGCCACCAAGCGCCCCGTGGAGCACGTGTGCGCCAAGGTGGCCGACGAGGGCGACAGCTACAACATGCAGGTCCTGCTGAACATCGTCGTCTCCGTGCTGTTCCTGTCCGTCCTGCTCACCCTGCTCGCCCCCATGGTGGCCACCGGCGAGACCCTCGGCCACTCCGCCGGCGAGTTCGTGTACCGCTGGCCCCGCAACTTCGGCGTCGCCCTCTTCGTGGAGGCGCTCATCGCCCAGCCCATCGCCCGCGCCGTCATGAACCGGTACCACCTGGCCCTCGACCGCAGGGGCGCCTCCCGGACGGTGGAGGAGCGGGCCTAGGGCGCCGCACCGTCCATGCCTTTTGGGCATATCAACTAATAGATCATAGGTATTGGTAACCGTGTCCCGCCGTCCCCATACTGGGGGCGACGGGACACGAACCTATTCGAGGAGGTCGCCCATGCTCGGAACCTTTACCTATGAGAACCCCTGCCGCCTGCATTTTGGCCCCGACGCCCTGGACCGGCTGCCCGGCGAGCTCGCCCAGTACGGGCCCCGGGTGATGCTCGTCTACGGCGGCGGCTCCATCAAGCGCTCGGGCCTCTACGACCGGATCGCGGCCATGCTCGAGGAGGCCGGCAAGGAGGTCGTGGAGCTGCCCGGCGTGATGTCCAACCCCACCGCCGACAAGCTCCGCGAGGGCCGCGCCGTGGCCAAGGACAACGACGTCGACCTCATCCTGGCCGTGGGCGGCGGGTCGGTCATCGACTTCGCCAAGGGCGTGGCCGTGGCCCTCACCAGCGACGAGGACCCCTGGGAGAAGTTCTACCTCTCCATGGACGAACCCGAGGGCCCCGTCACGCCCGTGGGGTGCGTGCTCACCATGAGCGGCACCGGGTCCGAGATGAACGGTGGGTCGGTCATCTCGGACCATGGCTCCGGCCTCAAGATCGGCCACGTCTTCGGCCCCGAGGTGATGCCCCGCTTCGCCGTCGTCAACCCCGAGCTCACCCTCACGGTGCCCGACTACCAGATGCGCGCCGGCATCTTCGACGCCTTCAACCACATCCAGGAACAGTACTTCTCGGGATCCGACGACAACACGAGCGACTACATCTCCGAGGGGCTCATGCGCTCCCTGATCCACTCCAGCCGCATCGCCCTGGACGACCCCACCGACTACGAGGCCCGCTCCAACATCAGCTGGGTGTGCACCTGGGCCCTCAACACCCTCGTGGCCTGCGGCAAGGCCACCGACTGGGAGGTCCACATGCTGGGCCAGGCCATCGGCGCCCTCACCGATGCCACCCACGGCATGACCCTCTCGACCGTGGCGCTCCCCTACTACCGACTGGTCATGGCCCACGCCCCCGAGAAGTTCGCCCGCTTCGCCGCCAACGTATGGGGCATCCCCGCGGAGGGCAGGACGGTCGAGGAGCTGGCCCAGGCGGGCCTCGACGCCTTCGGCGCCTGGATGGACGAGCTCGGCGTGGTGACCCACAGCGCGGAGCTCGGCTTCGACGAGTCCATGATCGACCAGGCCGTCGAGGGGACGTTCATCTTCGAGGGGGGCTACCACACCCTCTCCAAGGCCGAGGTGGCCCAGATCTTCAAGGAGAGCCTCTAGGGGCCACGGTACCCGGGGGCGCGCAGGGGCTCCTCACCGGTAACGGGAGATGAGCTCCTCCCTGAAGAGCCGGGCAGCCCGGGAGGGCGTCCGGTCGCGCAGCCACACCACCCGGTTCTCGACCGTCACCGCCGGGGCCAGGGGTATGAAGACCAGGCCCGTGCGCTCCGAGCACTCCACGAGCCCCCCGAGCGTCACGGCGACGCCGAGTCCCGCCTTGACCATGAGGCCGGCGTTGTGGGCCAGGTTGTAGGTGGCCACCACGTCCAGGCGGTCTCCGTAGGGGCCGAGCCAGCGGTTGAGCGAGGAGGCGGTGCGCTCCTGGGCGCTGGCGATCAGGGGCAGGCCCACGAGGTCCGCCGGCCCCACGGCGGCGCGGTCCGCCAACGGGCCGCCACGGGGCGCCACCACGCCCCAGACGTCGCCCGCCGTGAGGCCCACCCCGTCGTGGCGGGCCTCCTCGCGTCCCCCCACGAGCAGGGCGAAGTCCACCGCCCCGCAATCGAGGCGCCCGAGGACGTCGCGGGCGTTGCCGCTGTGGACATCGAAGCGGACCTTCGGGTGGGCCCGCGAGAAGTCGGCCATGACGCAGGCGAGCTCGGCCATGCCCTCCGACTCCCCGGCGCCGACGGACACCAGGCCCCCGATGTCCCCGTCGAAGGCCTTGAGCTCGGCCTCGGCGGCGTCGGCGATGGCCGTCATCTCCGTCGCGCGGTCCCGCAGGAACCGCCCCTCGTCGGTGAGCACCACCCCGTGGGGGCCGCGCTCGAACAGGACGCAGCCCAGCTCGTCCTCGAGGTCGCGGAGCTGCCGGGAAAGGGTGGGCTGGCTCACGTGGCACACCGTGGCGGCCCGGGACACGGTGCCCTCCTCGCAGACGGCCAGGAAGTAGCGGAGCACGCGGAGTTCCATGGGACCCTCCATACGTTCTATCTATGCCAGTCCATTCACTATAGGTCTTTGCCATGGGGCAGCGGGGGTCGCACCATCGAGGCAAGGCCGCGCGATCGAAAGGAGCGCTTTGGACACCAAGGAGTTTCTCGCCGCCATGGACGGCGGCGAGCCGGTGAGGGGCGGAGGCCCGGTCCACCAGGAGATGCATCGCCTCAGCCAGGAGGCCGTCGAGATCTGCTCCCGCATCAACGGCGGCTACCACGAGCCCGCCGAGCTGCGGGCCCTCATGGCCGAGCTCTGCGGGCGTCCCGTGCCCGACGACTTCTCCCTGTTCCCGCCGTTCACCGCCGACTGCGGCAAGAACATCCACATCGGCCGCGGGGTCTTCATCAACTCCGGCTGCCGCTTCCAGGACCAGGGCGGCATCTACCTGGGCGACGGTGCCCTCATCGGCCACAACGTGGTGATCGCCACCCTCAACCACCCCCTGGAGCCCGCCCTGCGCCACGGCCTAGAGCCGTCGCCCGTCCACGTGGGGGCCAACGCCTGGATCGGCGCCGGCGCGATCCTCTTGCCCGGCACCACCGTCGGCGAGAACGCCGTGGTGGCCGCCGGTGCCGTGGTGACCCGCGACGTCCCCGCGAACACCGTGGTGGCAGGCGTCCCCGCCAAGGCCATCCGCACCCTGTAACCGACCGGCAGACCGGGCCCCGAGGGCCCCGAGAGACTGGACAGCACCATGGAGAACGAGAAGCTCGAACTCACTGAGGAATGGGACAAGGTCTTCCCCCAGGACCCCGATGTGGAGCACCGCAAGGTGTGCTTCCACAACCGCTACGGCGTGACCCTCGCCGCCGACCTCTATAGGCCCAAGGGCGCCGAGGGCCCGCTGCCCGCCGTCGCCGTGGCCGGCCCGTTCGGCGCCGTCAAGGAGCAGGCGAGCGGCCGCTACGCCCAGGAGCTCGCCCGCCGCGGGTTCCTCACCGTGGCCTTCGACCCGTCGTTCACCGGCGAGTCCGGCGGCGAGCCCCGCTACGTGGCCTCGCCCGACATCAACACCGAGGACTTCTCGGCGGCCGTCGACTACCTCGAGACCTCCGACGAGGTCGACGGCGGGCGCGTGGGCATCCTCGGCATCTGCGGCTGGGGCGGTATGGCCCTCTCCGCCGCCGCGGCCGACCCCCGCATCAAGGCCACCGTGGCCAGCACCATGTACGACATGAGCCGCGTCACCGCGAACGGCTACTTCGACGCCGAGGAATCCGCCGAGGGGCGCCGCGCCAAGCGCGCCGCCGTGGCCGCCCAGCGCACGGCCGACTACGCCTCCGGCACCTACGCCCTGGCCGGCGGCCTTCCCGACGAGCGCCCCGAGGACGCCCCCGCCTACGTCCAGCAGTACTGGGACTTCTACAAGACGCCCCGCGGCTACCACCCCCGCTCCCTCAACTCCAACGGCGGCTGGAACGTCACGTCCAACTACTCGTTCCTCAACATGCCGCTCCTGGCCTACCTGGGCGACATCGACCGTGCGGTCATGGTCGTCCACGGCGAGAAGGCCCACAGCCGGTACTTCGGCCAGGAGGCCTTCGAGGCCCTTGCCGAGGCCAAGGGGCCCGAGGGCGACAACAAGGTCCTCGAGATCGTGCCCAGTGCCACCCACTGCGACCTCTACGACCAGATGGACAAGATCCCCTTCGACCACATCGAGGCATTCCTGAGGGAGCACCTGTAATGGGGTGGCGGGGTGAGGGCGCCAAACCCTACGTCTTCTGCCACATGGAGACCTCGCTCGACGGCAAGATCATGGGCCGGTTCTGGGACGTCCTCGGCGACCTCGACGAGAACCCCTTCTACGACGTGGCCTTCGGGCCCGACCGGGTATGGCCCATGGGAGGCTGGATCAGCGGCCGCGTGACCACCGACGACAACTTCACCGACCACGCCGAGCCCGCACTGCCCGAGGCCTGGGACCCGGTGCCCGAGGGCGACTTCCTCTGCGATACCGGCGAGCCCATGTACTACATCTCCATCGACCCCCACGGGCGCCTCGGCTGGACCTCCGACCGCATCCGCTACCGCGACACCGACGCCAAGGTGCTCGAGGTGCTCACAGAGCAGGCCTCGGAGCGCTACCGGGCCTTCCTCCGCGGGCTCTCGATCCCCTACCTCGTGTGCGGCGAGGAGACCGTGGACTTCTCGGCCCTGCTCGGGCGCCTGCGCGACGACTTCGGCATGGACTGCGTGATGCTGGGCGGCGGAGGGACCGTCAACTGGTCCATGCTGTGCCAGGGCATCGTGGACGAGGTGAGCGTGGTAGTGGACCCGTCCGCCGACGGCTCCACCGAGACCCAGACGCTCTTCATGGCCGCCCCGGGCCTCGCCCCCGTGGAGCCGCACCGGTTCCACCTGGAGTCCGTGGAACGGGTGGGCACCGGCGGCGAGCAGGTGTGGCTGCGCTACTCCGTGGACAACGGCTGACGGCGCGGCACGCGGGGACCCGCCCCCGGTGCGGCAGGGCCCGCCGAGGGCGGCCAAGGCAGGGGCGGCCGTGACGGGGGCGGCGGCCTTCCCGTAACGGGGGGAGGCCGTCTCTGGGTACGGGCCTCCCTGAGCGACCCGGAGGAGGACCCCGTGAACGACCAGACAGCAGAGCCGACGACCTCGACGGACCCGAAGGAGGGCCTGCGCGGCCGCCGGCTCACGCTCGTCTTCGGGGCGCTGCTGCTGGCCATGGCCGTGAGCTCGCTCTCCGAGACCATCGCCGCCACGGCGCTGCCCACCATCGTGGGCGACCTCGGCGGCGTGGAGGCCATGCAGTGGGTGACCACCACCTACATCCTGGCCACCACCGTGACCATGCCCATCTACGGCAAGCTGGGCGACGTCGTGGGGCGCAAGCGGCTCCTCATGGGATGTCTCGCCCTCTACGCCGCGGGCAAGGCCGTGTGCGGCCTCACGCCCAACATGGAGTTCCTCATCGTGGGCCGGCTCGTCTCGGGCCTGGGCGGGGGCGGCCTCATCATCCTGTCACAGGCCTCCCTGGCCGACATCATCCCGCCGCGGCGCCTGGGTGCCTTCATGGGCGTCATGGGGTCCACGTTCACGGTGTGCCGCGTGGTGGGGCCGCTCCTGGGCGGGTGGTTCGTGGAGGTCACCGGCTGGCGCTGGATCTTCTGGTTCACCATCCCGCTGGCCCTCGTGGCGCTGGCCGGGCTCTGGAGGTTCCTCCCCCGCGACGCGGCCGACCGGAAGACGCACCCCGACTACGCCGGCATGGCCTCCCTGGCGGCCGCCGTCTGCAGCCTGGTGCTGGCCCTGTCGTGGGGCGGCAACCGCTTTGCCTGGGACAGCTGGCAGGTGGTGGGGCTGCTCTGCGTCGCCGTGGCGTCGGTGGGCTGCCTCGTGGCGGCCGAGCGGCGGGCCGCGAGTCCGGTCATGCCCCTGGGGCTGTTCCGCGACCGCGACTTCGTGCTCACCTCGGCCGTGGGCTTCCTCGTCAACATCGGCCTCATGGGCGCCGTGTCGTACCTGCCCACGTACTTCCAGATCGTCGACCGCATGTCGCCCGAGGCGGCCGGCCTCATGTGCGTGCCCATGTCCGTCGGCAGCCTCGTGGCCTCCACCGCCACCGGCATGCTGGCCTCCAAGACCGGCCGGTACCGCTGGATGCCCGTGGCCATGTGCGCCGTGTGCGCCGCGGGGTTCGGCCTGATGGCCACCATGGCGCCGGGCACCCCCATGTGGCAGACGGTGGCGATCCTGCTCACCGTGGGCTGCGGCTTCGGCCTGGGGTTGCAGATCCTCACGCTGATCGTGCAGAACGAGTTCCCGCACTCCATGGTGGGCACCGCCACGGCCGCCAACAGCCTGTTCAGGCAGGTGGGCTCCACCGTGGGCGCCTCCCTCGTGGGGTCGCTGTTCACCGCGCGCCTGGTGGCGGACGTGGCCGACAGGCTCCCGCCCGCCGACAACGTCTCGCTCTCCTCGATCACGCCGTCGTTCGTGGACGGGCTCCCCGGCCCCGTGCAGGCCGCGGTGGCCCAGGGCTACTCCGAGGCCCTTGTGCCGCTGTTCGCATACTTCGTGCCGCTGTGCCTGGGCGGCCTGGTGCTGGCACTGTTCATCAGGCAGAAGCCGCTGGCCACGACGATCGACCACGGGGCGGCGGAGAAGTAGCGGCGCACGGCGGGGCCGAGCCCAGCTGCGGGGCGTGACAGCGGTGCCTGGCCCATCTGTCACTTCTCTTATTTCTCTCCTTATGATGCCCGGCCATGCCACTGAGAGCTCCGGCATGGGTTTTGGGGGCCTCTCGACAGGAAAAACCATGCCGGAGGGGCCTTCGGCATGGTCCGGCGCCCCGTCGGGGGTCCGAGCACCCAGGGCGCCCGACCGACGGGCAAAAGTGGGACAGAAGTGCCCGACCATTGGGACAAAAGTGTCCGGGTGGCGGGACAGAGGGCCGGGTCTAGAGGCCCAGCTGCAGCACGTGGACCTCCTCGGTGAGCTCGGCCGCCTGGCCGTGGGAGATGTCGCCCGAGGCCACGAGCCCTTCGATGCGGTCCAGCTCGAGCCTGAGCCCCTCGGCCGTCATGGCCCGCGCCAGGTGCCGGGCCTCCGCGAGGGACGCGCCCTGCTCGGCGGCCAGGTGCTCCAGGTCGCGGCGCGGCCGGGGACCCGGCGGCACGGGGGACGCGCCGGTGTCGGACCCCTCCACGAGCGCGTTGTACACGGCCCAGTGGTCCGAGAGCAGCAGCCGCGCCGCCAGGGCGCGCTCCGGGGACGGGTCGCGGGCCGCCTCGCTGAGGTACCCGATGGCGGCCTCCTGGGAGGCGCGGGCCAGCACCGGCAGCGTGCGCTCGAAGGCGCCGTCCGATCCGCGACCGCGGACCTCGTCGGCCAGGGAGCGGGCGAGGGCGCGGAGGGCCGAGGGCCGCCGCCGGCGCACCCGGGTGGCCGAGGGGTCGCCGCGGCCCAGGCGCGCCACCATGGAGAAGAGCTCGGAGAGCTGCGCGTCGTAGCGCTCCACGGCCGCCGGGCTCAGGGCCGGGTCCCCGGCCAGGGCGGCCACGGCGGCGCGTTGGCGGTCGAGGGTCTCCAGGCGCATGCACACGAGGACGTGCGGGTCGACCGTGCGGTTGCGGGCGCGGGCGATACGGTCGCCGTACCCCGAGAGCACGAAGCGGCGCGCGGCCCGGGCGGCGGCGGTGTCCCGCGGGTGGCGCGACAGCTCGCGCACCACGGGCTCCAGCACGGCCAGGCGGGCCTCGTCCAGGGCGCGCGCCTCCCCGTCGGCGTCCTCTGGCGAGGGTGCCACGAGCGGCATGGCGAAGTTGGCCAGCAGCAGCGTGGCCACGATGACGAACGAGGCGATGAACACGAGGACGTTGCGCTCGGGGAAGGGCTCGCCGGCCGCCGTGAGGTAGGGCAGCGTGAGGATGACCGAGAGGGTGATGGCGCCCTTGGGGCCGGCGAGGGTGAGCAGGGCCGCCGAGCGGAGCGCACCGCCCGCCGTGGCCGCACCGCCCTCGGCGGCGCCCGAGCAGGCGGCGCCGGACCGCGAGAGGGACCGGGCGCGCACGAGCTCCATGGCGAGGGTCCACCCCAGGCGCACGGCCACCACGACGAGGCAGACGGCGGCGGCGCTCGCGAGCAGCGTGCCGTTGGAGATGGCGGGCGAGCGCCACGACGGCAGGAGGGCGCGGGGCAGCTCCATGCCCAGGATCACGAAGACGACGCCGTTGATGATGAAGGTGACGAACTCCCACACGTTGGAGGAGACCAGGCGCATGCGGGCCCGGGCCGGCGTGCGGCGCTCGGGCATGGCGGCCATGACGATGCCGGCCGCCACCACGGCGAGGATGCCGGAGACGCCGAGCTCGCCGGCCACGAGGTAGACGAGGAACGGCGTGAGCACCTCGAACGCCACGTGGGCCGTCGTGCTCTCGAGGCCGGTGGACCCGAGGGCCCGCAGCACGAGCGCGCCGGCGAGGCCCATGAGGGCGCCCACGGCCAGGCCGCCGGCGAACGTGACCGCGAAGGCCACCGACACCTCGGCCACCGAGAAGGCCCCGGTCACCGCGGCCGCGACGGCAAACTGGAACGTGACCACACCCGAGGCGTCGTTGAAGAGCGACTCCGCCGACAGGATGGCGTCCTGGCGCTTGGTGACGGCCACGTCGCGGGAGAGGGCGTAGACGGCCGCGGCGTCGGTGGGGGCCACGGCGCCGCCGAGGGCGATGGCGGCGGCCAGGGGCACGGTGGGCAGCGCGGCGTGGAGCGTGACGCCCACCGCGAGCGCCGTGGCCACGACGAGCCCCAGGGAGAGCGAGGCGATGGGCCTCCAGTGGCGTGCCATGGAGGCGAGCGACACGTGGCGGCTCTCGTCGAAGAGCAGCGGGGCGATGAAGAGCACGAGGAAGAGCTCGGGGTCCACCTGCGCGAGGGCCACCGACCCCAGCAGGAGCGAGATGGCCAGGCCGATGGCCACCTGCACCAGGGGCAGCGAGACGCGGGGGACGAACTGCTCGAGCACCGCGGAGACGAGCACCGACACGAGCAGCACGAGGGCGATATGGAACAGGGCCACGGGCGGGTCCTCCCATCGGGGGCGGTCTGGTCTGGAAGGCGGTCCTTTCAGTCTCGCACAGCCGCTCCCCCGCCCGCCCTGTCACGGTTTGACGAACCCTCGGTACGGGTGGCGGCGGGTGCCCTAGGCTTGTGGGCCGAGAGGGTCGACGAGAGGAGAGCCATGGGGATCGAGAGGGCGCGGAGGGCCTTGGCGGCGGCCGGGCTGGAGGACCGGGTCATGGAGTTCGACACGTCGAGCGCCACGGTGGAGCTCGCGGCCGAGGCCGTGGGCTGCGAGCCGGCACGCATCGCCAAGACGCTGTCGTTCGCCGTGGGCGACCGGGTGGCCCTCGTGGTCTGCGCCGGCGACGCGCGCATCGACAACCCCCGGTTCAAGGCGGAGTTCCACACCAAGGCCAAGATGCTGGGCCGCGACGAGGCCGAGGAGCGCATCGGCCACGGCGTGGGCGGCGTGTGCCCGTTCGGCGTGGAGCCCGGCTGCGACGTGTACCTCGACGAGAGCCTGCGGCGGTTCGACACCGTGTACCCGGCCGCCGGCAACGCCGCCAGCGCCGTGCGCCTGTCGTGCGAGGAGCTCGAGGGGGCCTGCGACGGCGCCCGGTGGGTGGACGTCTGCAAGGGGTGGTAGCGGGGGCGCTCCCGGGGGCCGTCTCCCGGCGACGTCCCCGACGGCGGCCCCTCCTCTGCACCTTCTTCTGCACCTGAACGCCGTTGAGGGCGGCCGCTCCCGCACCTGAACGCGACCAGGGGCGGATTCTCGTCACCTGAACGCGCACCAGGACGGTTTTGACGGGAGACACGCCGACGGAGTCGCCCTCATCCGCATTCAGGTGCGGGAGGGGGCCGCCGTCGCGGGACCGCCGCCGCAGGGCCGCGGCGGCCGGTACCCCTCAGAGTACCTGCTCCATGCAGGTCTTCATCGGCACCATGCCCAGGGCCTCGTAGAAGGCGCGGGCGCCGGGGTTGCACTCCCACACGTTGAGCGTCACGTCGAAGAAGCCCCGCTCCCGGGCCCAGGCCACCGCGTGCCCGTAGAGGGCGCGGCCCACGCCGCGGCCGCGGACGCCCTCGTCCACACAGAGGTCGTCGATGTAGAGCGTGGTGGCGTCGCGGCGGATGGGGTCGCCCTCCATACGATGCACCTCGCAGAGGCAGTAGCCCGCCACGCGCCCGTTGAGCACCGCCACGAAGACGGGCCTATCGTCGTCCTCCAGGATGGCGGCCAGCTCGTCGGCACCGTACTTGGTGCCCAGGCGGAACAGGTCGGGCCTGCCCTCGGCGTGCACCCGGTTCACCTGCGCCAACAGGTCGAGCATGGCCCCCACGTCCCGGCGCCCCGCGTCCCGCACCTCCACGGTCTCCCCCCTCTCCGCCCGGTCCGTGCCGGGCCTCCCAGTCCCCTGGATTATGACCCTCGGCCCCGCTCCCCGCCACCGGGCGCACCGTCCTTTGAGATCCCCCTTGACAGCTCCCCGCCGCGGCCATACTGTACATATCGTGTATACACAGTAAGGCAACCCGAGGAGCGATTTGGACATCATCCTCTCGAACTCCAGCGACCTGCCCATCTACGAGCAGATCGCGGCCCAGCTGGAGCGGGCCATCCTCAACGGCGAGCTCGCCGCCGGGGAGCGCCTGCCCTCCATCCGCTCGCTAGCCAACGACCTGCGGGTGAGCGTCATCACCACCAAGCGCGCCTACACGGAGCTCGAGCACCGCGGCTTCATCGACACGGTGCAGGGCAAGGGCAGCTTCGTCTCGGGCGGCAGCGCCGAGCTCCTCCAGGAGGGGCGCATGCGCCGCGTGGAGGAGCTGCTCACCCGGGCCGTGGACGAGGCCGCCGCCACCGGTGTGCCGCTCGCGGAGCTGCCGGCCATGCTCGACCTTCTCATCCAAGACGTCCGGGAGGGCTGACCCCTCCCGCCCGAAAGGAGCCCGACCCGCCATGAAACCCCTGGTGCAGGTCTCCGGCCTCTGCAAGTCGTACCGCGACTTCACCCTCGAGGGCGTGACCCTCACGGTGGAGCCCGGCTGCGTCTGCGGCCTCGTGGGGCCCAACGGCGCCGGCAAGTCCACCCTCATCAAATGCCTGCTGGGGCTCGTGACGCCCGACGCCGGCCGCGCGGAGGTGCTGGGCGAGCCCCTGCCGTGGGCGCCGCGCCTCTCGCCCGGGCTCAAGGCCCGCGTGGGCGTGGTGTTCGACACCCTGCCGCTGCCGGGGTCGCTGCGCGTCTCGGCCGTGGGCGCCATGGGACGCGCCGCCTACCCCTGCTGGGACGATGCGCGGTTCCGCGCCCTCTGCGGCGAGTACGGCCTGGCGCCCCACAAGGCCGTGGGAGAGCTGTCCCGCGGCATGGGCATGCGCCTCTCGCTGGCGTTCGCCCTGGCGCACCGGCCCGACCTGCTCGTCCTCGACGAGGCCACGGCCGGACTGGACCCCATGGCCCGCGACGAGGTGCTCGACGACGTGCGGGCCTTCATGGCCGCCGACGACGGCCACGGCGTCCTCATGGCCACCCACATCACGGGCGACCTCGAGAAGCTTGCCGACGAGGTCGTGTGCCTGGACGGCGGCCGGGTGGCGTTCGACCTGGCCAAGGAGGACATCACGGACACCGCGGGCATCGTGCGGTGCACGGCCGGGCAGTTCGAGCGCCTGCGGGCGGCCGGCGTGGAGGGGCTGCGCTGGGAGCGGCGCCCCTACGAGACCGTGGTGCTCGCACCCGACCGCCGCGCCCTGGCCGCGGCCTGCCCGGACCTCGCCGTGGGCCGGGCAACCATCGAGGAGTACATGACGCTCGCCGTCAAGGGCGAGAGGGAGGCCTGACATGCGGACCGTGCTCATCTCGGACATTCTCACCATGAGAAAGCCCCTCGCCCAGCTCGCGTTCATCGGCGTGTTCATCGCGCTGTTCATAGGGAGCGTGGCGGTCGCGGGGTTCTTCCCGTTCCTCTTCATGACGAGCCTGTTCACCGTCGACGAGCAGAACGGTTGGGAGCGCTTCCGCCTCACGCTGCCCGTGACGCGGAGCCAGGTTGTGCGGGGCAGGTACCTGACCGTGCTGGCCTCGTGCGTCGTCTCGGTCGTCGGGGCGGTGGCGCTCGCAGTGCCGTTCTCCTGGCTCTCCGAGGCGGGGCTGCCCGTGGCGTCGGTGGTCCCGACGGAGGGGACCGGCATCGGGGAGCTGCTCCTCACCACCACCGTGGCCTCGGCCGCCACCGCCCTGGCCGTCCTGCTCCTGGCGTCGCTCTCCATGCCGGTCTACCTGCGCTACGGCGCCACCAAGGCGGCGCGCGTAGCCCCGGCGGTCGTGATCCTGGCGTTCTGCCTCGGCATGGCCACCCTCGAGCAGGTGGGCGTGCTCGCCCAGTGGGGGCCGCACGTGGACGCGTGGCTGGGAGGGCTGGCCGCCAGCGGCCAGGGGGTGCCCGTCGCCCTCCTCGCCACGGCGGCGGTGCTGGCCGTCTACGCCGCGTCCTCGCAGGTGTCGTGCGCCATCTACGAGAGGCGGCAGTTCTAAGCGCCGGACACGGGCTGCATACGGCGCGCCCGGCCGCCCATTGGACGGGCGGCCGGGCGCAACGACGGCGGTTTGGGACAAAAGTGCCCGACCATTGGGACAAAAGTGTCCGGGTGGTGGGACAGGCTACAGCGTCACACCGTCTTTCCAAATGGCGACCTCGGCCGCGCCGCGGCGCTCCGCCGAGGTCCTGCGGCCGCTCGCGCAGGCCAGCACGGCGTCGAAGAGCGCGTCGGCGGCCTCGTCGATCGTGGCCTCCCCCGCCGCCACGACGCCGGCGTCGAAGTCCACCCAGCCGGGCTTGGCCGCGGCCAGGGCCTCGTTGGTGGCCACCTTCATGGTGGGCGCGGGGGCCCCGAACGGCGTGCCGCGGCCGGTGGAGAACAGGATCACGTGGCAGCCGGCGGCCGTGAGGGCCGTGGTCGACACCATGTCGTTTCCCGGGGAGCACAGCAGGTTGAGGCCGTGGCGCTCCACCTGGCCGCCGTAGGGCACCACGGCCACCACGGGGGCGCTGCCGCCCTTCTGCACGCAGCCGCAGCTCTTGTCCTCGAGGGTGGTGATGCCGCCGTCCTTGTTGCCGGGGCTCGGGTTCTCGTAGACGGTCTCGCCGTGGGAGATGAAGTACTCCTTGAAGCCGTTGAGCATGGCGCAGGCGTCGTCGAAGGTCCCCCGGCTGTCGCAGCGGCCGAGCAGGAAGCTCTCGGCGCCGAACATCTCGGGCACCTCGCAGAGCACCGATGTGCCGCCCTCGGCCACCACGCGGTCGCTCACGCGGCCGATGACCGGGTTGGCCGTGATGCCCGAGAGGCCGTCGGAACCGCCGCACTTGAGGCCCACCACGAGCTCGTCCACGCCGATGGGCTCCCGCCCGCGGCCTCCCACGAGGTCCATGAGCTCCTCCACGAGGGCCGCGCCGGCGGCGAGCTCGTCGTCGACGTCCTGGCAGGTGAGGAAGCGCACGAACCTCGGGTCGTAGTCGCCGAGCTCCTCCACGAGCTGGGCGTGGGTGCAGTTCTCGCAGCCGAGCGAGACGAACACCACGCCGGCGGCGTTGGGGTGGTGGGCCAGCGCGGCCAGGACCTTGCGGGTCTGGGCGTGGTCGCCGCCGGTCTGGGAGCAGCCGTAGGGGTGGGCGAAGGAGAGCACGGCGTCCACGGAGCCCCGGGGCTCCACCGACTCGGCGATGGCGCGCGCGATCTGGTTCACGCAGCCCACGGTGGGCACCACCCAGACCTCGTTGCGGGTGGCGGCCCGGCCGTCGGGGAGCCGGAAACCCATGAAGGTGCGGGTCTCCTCCGGCGCCACGGCGCAGGGGCGCGGGTCGTAGACGTAGTCCACCTCGCCCGAGAGGTTCGTGGCCATGGCGTCCAGGTGCACCCAGTCGCCGGGGGCGACGTCGCGGGTGGCGTGCCCGATGGCCACGCCGTACTTCACCACGTCCTCGCCGGCGGCGATGGGGGCCAGGGCCATCTTGTGGCCCCGGGGCACGTCGCGCAGGGCCACGACGCCGCCGGCGCCCTCGGGGGCCTCGCCCGCGGCCACGGGCTCCAGGGCCACCGCCACGTTGTCGGCGGGGTCTATGCGAATGACCGACGCCACCCTACTCGACCCCCTTGGACGCGCAGGCGTCCATGGCGGCGCGGCAGCCCTGCTCGCGGATGAGGGCGAGCTGCTCGGTCACGCGGTCCGCCAGGCCGGGCACGTCGTTGAGATCGCGGCCCCAGAACGCCTCCTGGGCCAGGGTGGCGGCCACGAGGTCGGCGGTCTCGTCGCCGGCGTGGGCGAGGAAGAACTCCAGCACCTCGGGGGCGTCGTCGGCGTGGTAGGCCGTGCCGTCGGGGCGGGTGAGGGCGAGGCCCTCGCCGTCGATGCCGGTGGGGTCGCTCGTGTAGAAGGCGATGAGGCAGGCGAGCGTGGTGGCCAGGCGCCAGGGGGCGACGCCGGCGGCCTCGGTGGCGTCGAGGAGCGTGGGCAGCACGCGGCCGCGCCACTTGGCCGCGGAGTTGAGGCTGATGGAGATGAGCCTGTGGTCCACGAACGGGTTGTCGAAGCGTTCCTTCGTGGCGTGGGCGAACGCGAGGCAGTCGTCGAGGTCGAGGGCCGGCAGGAGCGTGGGGATGACCTCCTCCTCGAGGAGGCCGTCCATGAAGGCGCACACGCTCTCGTCATGCATGCAGTCGCGCACGATGTCCAGGCCGGAGAGGTAGGCGCCCAGGGCGAAGCCCGTGTGGGCCCCGTTGAGGATGCGCACCTTGCGGCGCTCGTAGGGGGCCACGTCGTCGGTGACGAAGACCGAGGGGCTGTCGGCGAAGGGCAGCGTCTCGGCGAGCCCGGCCGGCCCCTGGACGCCCCAGAGCTCGAAGACCTCGCGCACGAGCTTGAAGCCGTCCTCGTAGCCGGCGGCCTCGTCCATGGCGGCGCTCTCGGCCGGGTCGGTCACCGAGCCGGGCACGATGGAGTCCACGAGCGTGGTGGCGAAGGTGCAGCCCTCGGAGAGCCAGTCGACGAAGGCGTCCTCCCAGCCCCACTCGCGGGCGTGGCGCGTCACGAGCTCCAGCAGCCGCGCGCCGTTCTCGGGGATGAGCTCGCAGGGCAGCACCGTCACGCCGGGCTTCCCGGCGAGCCAGCGCACGTGGAGCAGCTGGGCGAGCTTGGCGGGGTAGCTCGCGGGCGGCCGGTCGTCGGGCCCGCAGGAGCCGTCCCAGGCGATGCCGGCGTCGGTGGTGTTGGAGATCACGAGCTCGAGGTCGTCGGAGACGGCGAGCTCCATGAGGGCGGCGTAGTCCCCGTCGCGGTGCGGGTTGAGGACGCGGCTGATGGCCGAGACCACGCGGCGGGTCTCGACGGGCACGCCGTCGGCCTGGCCGCGCACGTAGACGGTGTAGAGGCCGTCCTGGGCGTTGAGGGCGTCGGCCACGGCCGGGTCGGTGGCGCGGGGCTGCACGACGCAGACCTTGCCGTCGAAGCCGCGGGTCTCGTTGGCCACGTCGATGTAGTAGTCGGCGAAGCCGCGCAGGAAGTTGCCCTCGCCGAACTGAAGCACCTTCTCGGGCGCGTCGCGAAGGAGATACCCGTCGTAGCCGATGCGATCCAGGGTCTCGTAACTGAGCGTGTTCATGGGTTTTCCTCCAGAAGGGACGGCGCCCCCCGGCGCCGTCCCGAGACGGTTACTTGCTGTCGATGGTGCTCTCGCCGATGACGCCGCCCTCCCAGCGGCCGGCCGACAGGTCGGCGCTGATGGTCCGGTAGCGCTGCTCGGTGATGTTGTAGAGGAAGAAGATGATGAGCGCCGCGCAGACCAGGGCGATGCCCGGGTAGAGCGTCATCGCGCCCTTGATGCCGAGGAGCGTCTCGGGCGTCTGGGCCTGGTTGGCCACGTAGCCGGTGAGGGCGAGGATGCCGCCGGAGACGATGGCCGCGAGGGACTGGGCGAGCTTGCGGGAGAAGTTGAAGGCCGCGTAGGTCATGCCCTCCTTGCGCACGCCGGTGTGCCACTCGCCGTAGTCGATGACGTCGGAGACGAAGGCCCAGGTGATGCCGTTGGGGATGGCCAGGGCCACGTAGCCCACGGTGACCAGGACGATGAAGGTCGCGACGTTGGTGGGGATCACGAAGTTGAGGACGTTGGCCACGGCGCCCACGATGAAGCAGGCGACGCAGGTGGGCTTCTTGCCGAAGTGCTTCACGAGGGTGGGGATGAGCAGGATGGCCACGACCGAGGAGCCCATCATGATGCCGTTCACCAGCGGCTGGAGGCCGATGTTGCCCAGGTTGTACTCGCAGAAGTACACCATCATGGTGTTGTTGGTGTTCATGGCCGAGATGGTGAACAGGGTGAGCAGGATGATGGCGCCCAGGTTCTTGTTGGTGAAGATGACCTTGGCGTAGGTCTTGAGGCCCACCTTGCCCTTGCCCTCGGCGGACTTCTCGGCCTCGCGGTTCACCTTGATGTGCTCGCGGCAGCCGAGATAGCAGACGGCGAACCCGGCGATGCCGGCGACGCCCATGACCACGGCGGCCATCATGTAGCCGTGGCCGCTGGCGGCGGACCCGCCGAAGAACAGGACCATGGGGATGAACACGGTGCCGCAGATGAGCTGGGCCGTCAGGGAGCCGGCCTGGCGCGTGGTGGCCATCTGGGCGCGGTCGTCGACGTCGCGGGTCATGACCGACGCGAGGGAGCCGTAGGGCACGTTGGTGAAGCTGTAGACCGTGCCCCAGATCATGTAGGTGATGAACGCGTAGGCGATCTTCATGGGCATGGAGACGTCGGGCATGGTGAAGGTCACCACGGTGAGCACGGCCAGGATGACGGCCGAGACCATCATGACCGGGCGGAACCTGCCGGCGCGGCCGATCTTCTTGCGGCCGTCCACGAAGGCGCCGGCCAGGGGGTCCATGAAGGCGTCGTAGATCTTCGTCACGGCGAAGATGAGGCTCACCATGGCCGGGGCGATGAGGGCGACGTCAGTGTAGAACTTCGTCAGGTAGGCCTGGCCGAGGTCGAACATGAAGCCGTTGCCCATGTCGCCGAAGCCGTAGCAGATCTTCTCGCGCCAGGGGAGGCGCTTGGCGCCGGGCTCGGCCTCGGGCTCGGTCAGCGGGGCCACCGCCACGTCGGCGTCGTCGTCGGGGCCGAGCTCGGCCTCGAGGTTGGTCTTGTTGTCGATCATCGGTGCACTCCCCTGAGTTTACGCGACGGGCAGGTCGAAGCCGAAGTAGCGGACGGTGTTGCCGTACGAGATGTCGGCCACGATGGAGCCCAGGGCGTCCATGTCGCGGGGGTACTTGCCGGCCTCGACCCACTCGCCGACCAGGCCGCAGAGCACGCGGCGGAAGTACTCGTGGCGCGGGTACGACAGGAAGCTGCGGGAGTCGGTGAGCATGCCCACGAACGTGCCGAGCACGCCCTCGTTGGCGAGGGCCGTGAGCTGCTCGCGCATGCCGCACTCGTTGTCGTTGAACCACCAGGCGCTGCCGTTCTGCATCTTGCCGGCCACGGGGCCCTCCTGGAAGCAGCCCATGACGGTGTCGATGACCACGTTGTCGTTGGGGTTGAGGCTGTAGAGGATGGTCTTGGGCAGGCCGCTGTTCTCGTCGACGGCGTTGAGGAAGTCGGCGAGCTGGTCGGCGGGGGTGTGGTTGGAGACGCAGTCGTAGCCCGTGTCGGGGCCGAGCTTGGCGAACATGCGGCGGTTGTTGTCGCGCTTGCAGCCAAAGTGGAGCTGCATGACCCAGCCCAGACGCACGTACTCGGAGGCGAGGAACTCCATGAGGGCGGTCTTGTACTGCAGGACCTCGACGCCGGTGAGGGGCTCGCCGGCGACGGCGCGGGCAAAGATGGCCTCGATCTCGTCGGCGGTGGCCGGCTCGAACATCACGTAGTCGAGGGCGTGGTCGGAGGCGCGGCAGCCCAGCTCGTGGGCCACGTCGTAGCGGGCGGAGATGGCGGCGCAGAGCTCGGCGAACGACGTCACGGGCATGGCGGCGACCTCGGAGATGCGGCCCAGGTAGGCGCGGAACTCATCGCCGCGCTCGATGCGCAGGGCGGCGTCGGGGCGCATGGCCGGGACCACCCTCACGCCGAAGGTCTCGTCGGCGGCGAGGCTCTTGTGCCAGCGGAAGTCGTCGGCGGGGTCGTCGGTGGTGCAGATGAGGCGCACGTTGGACTGCGCGATGAGGTTGCGGCAGCTCATGGAGGGGTCGGCGAGCTTGGCGGACGTGAGGTCCCAGACCTCCTGGGCGGTGTCGGCGTTGAGCACGCCGTCGTAGCCGAAGTAGCGCTTGAGCTCGAGGTGGCTCCACTCGTAGACGGGGTTGCCCACGCAGCGGGTCAGGGTCTCGGCCCACTTCTGGAACTTCTCGCGGTCGGGGGCGTCGCCGGTGATGTAGCGCTCGTCCACGCCGTTGGCGCGCATGAGGCGCCACTTGTAGTGGTCGCCGCCGAGCCACACCTGGCAGATGTTCTCGTAACGCTTGTCCTCCCAGATCTCCTGCGGGGAGATGTGGCAGTGGTAGTCGACGATGGGCAGGTCCTCGGCGTAGGTGTGGAAGAGCTCCTCACCCGTGGCCGTGGAGAGGAGGAAGTCCTTGTCGTCCATGAAGCGCCTCATTGGTGCCGCCTTTCTCGTCGTGGGCAGTGCCCGATTGAAACCGGTTTCAAATAGCGGATATCCGTGACCGGTCACCTGGCCGCGCAGGAGCCATAGGCCCCCGCTGTTCCGGGGAATATCATGCGATGTAAGGGAGTTCAGAAAAATATTAGACGGTGAACGGTAGTTGGTACCGATTTCAACGTACTGGCGTGCTCTTGGCTTGGAACCGCCGCTGTGGCACCGTTTTCACCACGGGCACGGATGCCCGGCACCGCAGAAAGGGAGGCCGCCATGGGCCGCAAGAACGTGACCATCTCCGACATCGCGGTCGCGGCCGGCGTCTCCAAGACCACGGTGTCGCGCTACATCAACGGCAGGTTCGACCTGCTCTCCGAGCCCACGCGGCTCCGGGTGGAGAAGGCCATCCAGCTGGCGCACTACACCCCCAGCGCCGTGGCCCGCTCCCTCAAGACCCAGCGCTCCTACCTCGTGGGCGTCATCGTGGCCAACATCACCACCCCCTTCGCGACGTCGCTGCTCAACGGCATCGGCCAGGGGCTCAGGGAGGGCGGCTACATCCCGATCTTCGCCGACGCGGGCGACTCCCCCGACGACGAGCGGCGCCTCGTCGAATCCCTCGTGTCCCACCAGGTGGACGGCCTCATCGTCAACACCACGACCTCGCAGAACCCGCAGCTCATCGACCTCGCCAACTCCGGAACCCCCGTGGTGCTCTGCGACCGCTACATCGACGACTACAACTTCGACATCGCCGTGTGCCCCTACCGGGAGCCCACCCTGGAGCTCATGGCCTCCATGCGGGGGCGGGGGTTCGACCGGGCGGCCTTCTTCACCCAGGACTTCACCAACAACTCCCCGCGGGCGGAGCGGCTCGACGCGTTCCTCGAGGGGGACCGGGACATCTTCGGCGCCGCGGACCCCGACGGCGACGTCTACCTCTGCGACCCCTGGGACCCCGACAGCACCCGCGCGGCCGTCTCCGCCATGCTCGCGGACTCGGGCGACCACACCGTGGGCGCCTACGCCACCAACACCGTGACGCTGCTCGCCGTCCACAACGCCCTCACCGAGCTCGGCGTGGCCGTGGGCGAGCGCGTGGGGCTCTGCGGCCCCGACGACTGGGGCTGGGCGCACCGCCTGGGCTGGAACTGGGCCGACACCCTGGGGCCGGGCGTCACCACGTTCGAGACGGACCCCTACGCCATGGGCCTCGAGGCGGCCCACCTCATGCTGGAGCGCATCGCCGACCCCACCGGGAAGAAGCAGGTGCGCCTGGTCCCGGCGCTCATGCCGCGGATGTGACGCGGGGCGGCGGAGCCCGGCGGCGCCTCTCGGCGGGCGGCGGCACCCCTCCCAGCGGCACCCTCGGCGGCACCCCCCTCCGCCGCACCCCCTCCCCCCGCTGCACCCCCTCCGCACCTGAACGCGATTGAGGGTGACCTTCTCCGCACCTGAACGCGAACGAGGGCGGATTTCGCCTCCCTGAACGCGGTTGAGGGCGGATTCCGGCACGAAGATGCGTCGGGACCCGCCCTCAACCGCGTTCAGGTGCGGAAAGAGGGGGTGCGGAGGGGGTGGGGTGCGAAAGAGGGGGCGGGCACCTGTCAGCCGCGGTCGGCCCGAGCCGCGGCGCGGGCCTCCAGCACCTGCCGGCGCAGCCCCGGGATGGCGCCCTTCTCCTGCGCGGGCACGCCCTCCAGGGGGTAGTCCAGGCCCAGC
Source organism: Caniella muris (assembly GCF_943193035.1). Taxonomy (NCBI): domain Bacteria; kingdom Bacillati; phylum Actinomycetota; class Coriobacteriia; order Coriobacteriales; family Atopobiaceae; genus Caniella; species Caniella muris. The sequence goes on along the minus strand of NZ_CALPCK010000002.1, from coordinate 160,902 downwards.
GCCCGGTACTTCCCCACGCCCATGGTGTGATAGGGCAGCAGGTCGAGGCCCACGACGTTGTCCCAGCGGGCGATGAGCCGGCCCAGGGCGGCGAGCTCGGCGGGGTCGTCGGTGATGCCGGGCACCACCACGTGGCGGATCACCACGGGCGTGCCGCGGCGGGCGAGCTCGTCGCCCAGGGCCCGGGGGTTGTCGGCGGCCTTGCCCGTGAGCTCCCGGTGCCCCTCGTCGAAGGCGTGCTTGACGTCCAGCAGCACAAGGTCGCACTCGTCGAGCAGGGCGGCGTGGCGCTCGGGCGAGGCGGCCGAGAAGGCGATGCCCGAGGTGTCCAGGCACGTGTGGATGCGCCCCGCCGGCGCACGGTGGGCCAGGGCGAACACGGCGGCGGCGAAGTCGGGCTGCAGCATGGGCTCGCCGCCGGAGAGCGTGATGCCGCCGCGGCGGTAGAAGGGACGGTTGCGCTCAAAGAGGTCGAGCACCTCCCCCGCCGTGGCCACGGAGCCGGCCGCCGGGTCCCAGGAGTCGGGGTTGTGGCAGTAGGCGCAGCGCATGGGGCACCCCTGGCAGAAGACCACGAGCCTCGTGCCCGGTCCGTCGACGGTGCCCATGGTCTCCATGGAGTGCACGCGGCCCTCCCGGGCCCGCAGCGCGGCCACGCCCACCGTCTCCCTCTCGTCCATCGCACACCCCTTCCAGAGGAAGGCCCCGGGCCTCCCATCCCTTAAAAGCATGATGCAACCGCAGGAGGGGCCGCGCCCGGCTGCCCGGGTGCGGCCCCTCCGTCGCGGCTCGTTTCCCGCAGAGGCGTTAGAGGGCCTCGTGGAACGTGCGGGAGATGACCTCATCCTGCTGCTCGCGGGTGAGCTTGTTGAAGTTCACGGCGTAGCCGGAGACACGCACCGTGAGCTGCGGGTACTTCTCGGGGTGGGCCTGGGCGTCGAGCAGCGTCTCGCGGTTGAAGACGTTGACGTTGAGGTGGTGGCCGCCCTTCTCGGCATAGCCGTCGAGCATGGAGACGAGGTTGTCGACCTGGTCGGCGGAGACTTCGCTGGTGGTCATGGCAGCTCCTTCCGTAGGGGTTTCTAGGTGGTCGGGTGGTCGGGTGCGGGCGCTACGAGCAGTCGACGTCCACGGCGCCCTCGCGGGCGGAGGCGTCGGCGGCGCAGGCGGCTGGGACCTCGTTGGCGAAGGTCACCTCCACGCCCAGGGCGTCGAGGTCGAGGTCGCCGAACATGACGTCGCCGTCCTTGCCCAGGGCGCCCGGCACGATGGAGAACGTGTTGGAGATGCCGTCCTGGGCGTCCTTGAAGGGCATCTTGGCCACGGAGGCGAGGCTCGCCACGGCGCCGCAGCTGTCGCGGTGGTGCATGGGGTTGGCGCCGGGGGCGAAGGGCTCGCCGGCCTTGCGGCCGTCGGGGGTGGAGCCGGTGGCCTTGCCGTACACCACGTTGGAGGTGATGGTGAGCACCGACGTGGTGGGCACGGACTTGCGGTAGGTCTCGTAGCCGCGGATGTCGTGCATGAAGTCCTCGATCACCTCGGCGGCGATGGCGTCCACGCGGTCGTCGTCGTTGCCGTAGCGGGGGAAGTCGCCCTCCACCGCGAAGTCCACCACGATGCCGCGCTCGTCGCGGACGGGGCGCACGGTGGCGTACTTGATGGCCGAGAGGGAGTCGGCCACCACGGAGAGGCCCGCGATGCCCGTGGCGAACCAGCGGTGCACGTGCTCGTCGTGGAGGGCCATCTGCAGACGCTCGTAGCAGTACTTGTCGTGCATGTAGTGGATGATGTTGAGGGCGTTCACGTAGACGCCGGCCAGCCAGTCCATCATGTCGTGGAATTTGTCCATGACGTCGTCGTAGTCGAGGACGTCGCCCTCCACGGGACGGTACTTGGGACCGATCTGGGTGCCCTCGACCTCGTCCACGCCGCCGTTGATGGCGTAGAGCAGGCACTTGGCCAGGTTGGCGCGGGCGCCGAAGAACTGCATCTCCTTGCCCACGCGCATGGAGCTCACGCAGCAGGCGATGGCGTAGTCGTCGCCGTGGTACACGCGCATGAGGTCGTCGTTCTCGTACTGGATGGAGCTCGAGACGATGGAGATCTTGGCGCAGTAGCGCTTGAAGGCCTCGGGCAGGCGGGTGGACCAGAGCACCGTGAGGTTGGGCTCGGGGCTCGTGCCGAGGTTCTCCAGGGTGTGGAGGTAGCGGAAGCTCATCTTGGTGACCAGCGGGCGGCCGTCGATGCCCATGCCGCCGATGGACTCGGTGACCCACTGGGGGTCGCCCGAGAAGAGCTCGTTGTAGTCGGGAGTGCGGGCGAACTTGACCATGCGCAGCTTCATGATGAAGTGGTCCACGTACTCCTGCACCTGGCGCTCGTCGACGATGCCGCGGGCGAGGTCGCGCTCGGCGTAGATGTCGAGGAAGGTGCTGGTGCGGCCCAGGCTCATGGCGGCGCCGTTCTGCTCCTTGACGCTGCCCAGGTAGCCGAAGTACAGCCACTGGATGGCCTCCTGCAGCGTCTCGGCGGGGCGACCCAGGTCGAAGCCGTAGATGGCGCCGAGCTCCTTGAGCTCCTGGAGGGCGCGGATCTGCTCGGAGAGCTCCTCGCGGTGGCGGATGACCGGCTCGGTCATCGTGGACTCGGTGCCCTCCTTCTGGCGCTTCTTGTCGGCGATGAGGAAGTCGAGGCCGTAGAGGGCCACGCGGCGGTAGTCGCCGATGATGCGGCCGCGGCCGTAGGCGTCGGGGAGGCCGGTGATGATGTGGGAGTGGCGGCAGGCGCGCATCTCGGGGGTGTAGACGTCGAACACGCCCGCGTTGTGGGTCTTGCGCAGGTTGGTGTAGATGTCCACGATCTTCTCGTCCACGTGGTAGCCGTGGCTCTCACAGGCCTGCACGGCCATGCGGATGCCGCCGTTGGGCTGCAGGGCGCGCTTGAGGGGCTTGTCGGTCTGCAGGCCCACGACGGTCTCGCGGCCCTTGTCGATGTAGCCGGGGCCGTGGCTGGTGATGGTGGAGATGACGTCGGTGTCCATGGCGATGACGCCGCCCATGGCACGCTCGGCGGCGAAGAGGTCCATGACCTCGCCCCACAGGTACTCGGTGTCCTCGGTGGGGCCCTCGAGGAAGGTCTCGTCGCCCTCGTAGGGGGTGTAGTTGCGCTGGATGAAGTCGCGAACGTCGACCTCATGCTGCCAGGGGCCCGGGACGAAGCCCTCCCAGGCGACCGGAGTCTCTTGCATGGCGATGCTCACTTTCTGCGAGAACCTTGAAGTCTTTCCAAGCAAGAACCTAGCAGAGCCGGAGGGGCGCCGGGGCCACCCAACTAAAATACCGGTAACTGGGTGGGTGAACGAGATTTGACATGCTCGATGGGGCGGGGCCGGGGTCCGGAAACAGGCGGCGGGGCGCCGGGATGCACCACGGTGGCGCGGTCTTGCAACCGGTGCGCCACCATGGCGCGGGAAACCCGGTGGACCGGCCGAAAAGCGCACCACCGTGGCGCGGTCTCGCGACCGGCGCGCCACGGTGGTGCGTAACGGGGAAGCTGTACGACCTGGGACAAAAGTGCCCGACCATTGGGACAAAAGTGTCCGGGTGTTGGGACAGGGGGCCTAGACGTTGAAGCGGAAGTGCATCACGTCGCCGTCCTGCACCACGTAGTCCTTGCCCTCCATGCGCAGCTTGCCCTGGGCGCGGCAGCCGGCCTCGCCGCCCAGCTCCACGTAGTCCTCGTAGCTGGCGACCTCGGCCTTGATGAAGCCGCGCTCAAAATCCGAGTGGATCACGCCGGCGGCCTGGGGTGCCTTGGCGCCCACGGGGACGGTCCAGGCCTTGACCTCCATGGGGCCGGCGGTGAAGTAGCTCTGCAGGCCCAGCGTGCGGTAGGCGGTCTGGGCCAGCGTCTCGAGGCCGCTCCGCTCCAGGCCCAGGCTCTCCAGGAAGTCCTTGGCCTCCTCGTCGCCCAGCTCGGCGAGCTCGGCCTCCACCTCGGCGCAGATGGGGATGGGGGTCTGGCCGTCGATGGGCGCCGGGGTCTCCCCCACCTTGTCCTCGTCGACGTTGGCCACGTAGATCACCGGCTTCATGGTGAGCAGGAACAGCTCCCTGGCGGCGGCGCGCTCGTCGTCGGTCATGTCCATGGCGGCGGCGCGGCCGCCGTCGTTGAGCCACGCCAGCAGGCGCTGGGCCACGGCGAGCTTGGGCGCCAGCTCCTTGTCGCGGCGGGCCTCCTTCTCCAGCTTGGGCAGCTGCTTCTCGAGGGTGGCGATGTCGGCGAGGATGAGCTCGGTCATGATCGTGTCGGCATCGGCCGCGGGGTCCACCCGGCCGTCCACATGCACGACGTCGGGGTCGGAGAAGTAGCGCACGACCTCGCAGATAGCGTCGGTCTCGCGGATGTTGGCCAGGAACTGGTTGCCCAGGCCCTCGCCGGCGTTGGCGCCCTTGACGAGGCCGGCGATGTCCACGAACTCCACCGTGGCCGGCACGATGCGGTCGGGGCTCACGATGGCGGCGAGCTCGCCCAGGCGGGCGTCGGGCACGTCCACGATGCCCACGTTGGGCTCGATGGTGGCGAAGGGGTAGTTGGCGGCCAGGCCGGCGCGCTTGGTGAGGGCCGTGAAGAGCGTGGACTTGCCCACGTTGGGCAGCCCGACGATGCCGATGGAGAGAGACACGGGGGTTCCTTTCTGGAGGGTGCTCCTCCCACTGTACCCCGCACGGCGGCCCCCGGGCGCTGAGGCGCCGCCCCTAGCCCTCGTCGTCGGCCAGCGAGCCGCCGAGCCTCTCCAGCATGTCGAGGCCCTTGAGCACCTGGCTCCGGCCCTGCTCCTTGAGGCGCTCCAGCTCCGCCTTGGACTCGGCCTCGCGCTCGCGGCGGTCCTTCTCCTCCTCGTCGGGGAGCACCAGCTCCTCGGCGTCGGAGAACTCGTACTCGACGGCGCCCGTGGGGCACACGTGCTCGCAGGCCCCGCACTGCACGCAGAACTCCGGCTCCACGCTCCAGCGGCCGTCCTCGCTGATCTGGATGCAGCGCACCGGGCACACGTCCTCGCACCTGCCGCAGAGCGTGCAGAGGCCCATGTCGCACACCGGCTGGTACAGGTCGATGTTGCCGGCCAGCTCCGGGTGCTTCTGGAGGGCCCCCATGACCTGCTTGCGGCGGTCGGTGAGGACGCGGCGGCGGTTCTTGGCGTTGGTGACGCCCACGGCCCGGTCCAGGGTGTGCTGCACCTGGTCCATCTGCCTCTTGTGGGCGTCCAGGAGCCCCCGCACCCGCTTGGCCGCCGTGAGCACGGGGTTGGTGCGGCTCACCAGGCGCTCGCCGCTCTTCATGATGTTCTCCACGAACTCCTTGCGCTGCCAGCTGCGGCGCACCTCGCAGGTGAGGGCGGCCTCGTCCACCACGAGGTCCAGGCCGAAGCCCGCCCAGGTCTCGGCCCGGGAGATCATGTCGCAGTAGGTCTGCTCGCCGGTGGTGGTGCGGCAGCGGTCGCAGATGCCCAGGGGCAGGTAGACGGCGATGTTGGGGAAGCGCGTCATGAGGGCGAACCACGTCTCGGAGGGCACGGCGCCCACGCAGGGCAGCACGACCTCGTTCTCCCGGGGCAGGCGGCCGAGGGCCCGGGTGCACGTGACGTAGGCGGTCTCGTGGCTCGCGGCGGCGCCGGCGATGCGGTCGTAGAGCTTGACGGTGTTGATCTCGCGCGTGTGGTAGGCCTCGCTCGGGCACACCGAGACGCACAGGCCGCACTTGATGCAGGTGTCATCGATCTCGATGGCGCCGTCGTCCACGTGGACGGCCCCCTTGGGGCACACGTCGACGCAGCGCGTGCAGGTGGAGGCGTCCCGCGACTTGCAGCTGGTGCACGACGGCGTGGCCGCCCGCGGGCGCTCCTTGTAGTCGGCGGGGTTCCACACGGGGACCTCGCCGGGCTTGGCGGCCAGGGTGTTGGCGATGTCGGCCAGGGGGTTCCGGATGGCCTGGAAGTCCTGGGAAATGTCGATGATGTCGTCGAGGAAATCGCGCTTCTCGGCCATGGGGGCTCCTTGGGTGACGGCGCCGGGCGCGCGGTCTGCACGCGGTCTGAACCCAACATTGTAGGACAGGGCGCCCCGGCGGCGTACCATGGGAGGCCGACGTCGAAACCGCTGCGGAAGGCAGGCCCATGGCATCAGAGATCGTCTCCCCCCAGGAGTTCGGGGAGCTGGGGGAGCTCGCCCTCGAGCTCAACGGACGCGAGACGCTCACCCGCGAGGACTGCTTCGACGCGTTCCTCGACTGGTGCTCGGGCCGCGGCATCGAGCTCTGGCCCCACCAGGAGGAGGCCCTCATGGCCCTCATGCTGGGCGACCACGTGGTGCTGGGCACGCCCACGGGCTCCGGCAAGAGCCTCGTGGCCCTGGGCATGCACTTCATGGCGGTGGCCCGCGGCGAGACCTCGTACTACACGGCCCCCATCAAGGCCCTCGTGTCCGAGAAGTTCTTCGACCTCGTGGACCTCTTCGGCCGCGACCTCGTGGGCATGCTCACGGGCGACGTGCAGATCAACCCGGACGCCCCCATCGTCTGCTGCACGGCCGAGATCCTGGCCAACCGCGCCCTCGCCGAGGGCGACGGGGCCGACATCTCCAGCGTCGCCGCCGACGAGTTCCACTTCTTCTCGGACCCCGACCGCGGCCGCGCCTGGCAGATCCCGCTGCTCTGCCTGCCCCAGACGCAGTTCCTGCTCATGAGCGCCACGCTGGGCGACATGGACGACATCGTGGCCCTCATGGAGCGCATGAGCGGCCGCGACGTGGACCGCGTCATGGACGCCGAGAGGCCCGTGCCGCTCAGCTACCGCTACGCCATGACGTCGCTCGAGGCCACGGCGGAGCTCGCCCTGCGCGACGGCGAGGGGCCCCTCTACATCGTGCACTTCGCCCAGGCGGCGGCGCTGGACTCCGCCCAGGCGCTCTCGTCGTTCGGCATCGCCACCAAGGAGCAGCGCAAGCGCATCCAGGAGGCCTGCCGCGGCACCAACTTCTCCACGGCCTTCGGCAAGATCCTCAAGCGCCTGCTGGCCAGCGGCGTGGGCGTGCACCACGCCGGCATGCTGCCGCGCTACCGCCTGCTCGTGGAGCGCCTGGCCCAGCAGGGGCTGCTCCCCGTGATCTGCGGCACCGACACCCTGGGCGTGGGCATCAACGTGCCCATCCACACCGTGGTGTTCGCGCAGCTCACCAAGTTCGACGGCCACCGGCAGCGCCGCCTGCGCTCCCGCGAGTTCCACCAGATCGCCGGCCGCGCCGGGCGCTCGGGCTTCGACACCGAGGGCGTCGTGGTGGCCGAGGCCCCCGAGCACGACATCGAGAACGCCCGCGCCCTGGCCAAGGCCGGCGACGACCCCAAGAAGCGCCGCCGCGTGAAGAAGAAGCGGCCGCCCGAGGGGTTCGTCAACTGGAACGAGAGCACGTTCGAGCGCCTGGTGGAGTCCGTGCCCGAGAAGCTCACGCCGCGCATGGACGTCACGCACTCCATGGTGCTCGAGGTCGTGGGCCGCGGCGGCGACGCCCGGGCCGCCGTCTCGCGCATCATCCAGGACTCCCTGCAGACCCCCGAGCAGAAGGAGGCCCTCGAGGCGCGGGCCGACGAGGTCTTCGCCACGCTCATCGACACCGGCGTGGTGGTGCGCGAGGACGGCGGGGACGGCCCCACCTACGCCCTCACCCGCGAGCTGCCCGAGGACTTCGCCCTCGACCAGCCCCTCTCGCCGTTCCTACTGGCGGCCCTCGAGCTCCTCGACCCGGAGGACCCCTCCTACGCCCTGGACGTCGTCTCCATGGTGGAGGCCACCCTGGAGGACCCCTACCAGATCCTGCGCGCCCAGCTCAGGAAGGCCAGGGAGACCGAGAACCAGCGTCTCAAGGCCGAGGGCGTGGACTACGAGGAGCGCATCGAGCTCCTCGCCGACGTCGACTACGAGAAGCCCCTGGCCGACGAGCTGGAGGCGGCGTTCGAGATGTACTGCCGCGAGGTGCCGTGGGCCCGCGACTTCAGCCTCCGGCCCAAGAGCGTGCTGCGCGCCATGCTCGAGAGCGCCAACGACTTCAAGAGCTACGTGCAGGCCTTGGGCATCGCGCGGTTCGAGGGCATCCTGCTGCGCTACCTCTCCGAGGCCTACCGCGCCCTGGACCGCACCGTGCCGCCCGAGAAGCGCGACGGGCGCCTGGACGAGATCCGCGCCTGGCTGGGCCTCATGGTGCGCTCGGTGGACTCCAGCCTCGTGGACGCCTGGGAGGCCGCCGGCGAGGAGGAGGACGGGGGCCCCGGCGCCTTCGTGGCCTCCGACGCCGTGGTCAAGGACCGCCGCGGTCTGACCCTGCTGGTGAGGAACGCCCTGTTCCGCCGGCAGACCCTGGCGGCGCGCCGCGACGCGGCGACCCTTGGCGAGCTGGACGCCGACTGGGGCTACGGCGAGCGCGTGTGGCGCCAGGTGCTCGAGCGCCTCTACGCCGAGCACGACGAGATCCTGCTGGACGGCGACGCGCGCTCGGCGGCGTTCTTCGACATCGACGACGGCGACGAGGAGGCCGACCACGTCTGGCACGTGCGCCAGATCTTCGCAGACGCCGACGGCGACCACGACTTCCGCATCACGGCCGACGTGGACCTCGACGCCACCCAGGAGAGCGACGGCGTGGTGTTCAAGAACTACCGCGCCGGCTTCTGGGAGGCCTAGCCCCTCCCGTCCCCCCACCCGGACACTTTTGTCCCAATGGTCGGGCACTTTTGTCCCACCGCCACAAAGCCCCCTCTCTCCGCCTGAAAGCAATTAAGGGCGCCCTCAACCGCTTTCAGGCGGAGTGGGAGGGCGGTGCGACAAACCAACCTGGTACCTTGTCAGGGGAGAGGGGCGGGCCACCAAAGCCTGACAACAGTCCCTTCGTGGTCGAGCGACCCCTCCTGAAGCGCCATAAGCCCGCGGGCGAGCCGGAGTGCCACGGCGGGAGCGGTCTCGAGGGCTGCCAGCGCGGGATCGTCGATCTCGACCCCTGCCTCCAGACGGCGGGAGCCCCGGTAGCGAAACAGCCCGGTGACGACCACGTCCTGCGATGCTGCAGAAAAGACGGCATCCACCGCGACCGCGGTGAGCTCGGGATCCGCCAGGACGCGAAGGGCAACAGGGAGGTCGACGGAGCCTTCGGGGAGGTCCCGGCCGGTCGCCGCGTCAAAGACCGCTTCCCGCACGTCCATCTCGCAAGGTTCGCTTTCGACAGCCCCGCCCTCGGCCCATGCCACCTGCAAAAGACGGTTCGTCCGCCTCCGGACCCGATCGGTGGAGCGATGGACGCGCTCCACCGCATCCCGCAAGGACAGCGTCCCCAGCTCCGCACCGTCCACAGCCGCATCGGCCGCCATCAGAGGCCCCTTGACGTCATGGGCCGCCACGGAGAAAAAGGCACGTTGTTTCTCGGCATCCCTTTCCATGGCGGCACAGAGGCGCTCGCAGGCCACCCAAGCGGCGACTGAGAAGACCAGCCACACCCCAAGGCCGGCACCCATCGACCTGCGCAAGGCCGCAGAGGCATCAGAGACGTCAACCCACAGCACTTCCAACCCGCGCTCGGCCCCGGAAGGGTCGGACAGCGCACGGACGCACCACAGGGCCCGTGTGGAGCCGTCACCGTCGAACGTGCGCACCCGGTCTCGGGGGACCTTCGCCCGCGGGTCCGTCACAGCCGCAGCGTCCCCCTCGACGACCTCGCTCGCGAGAGACCGGGCGAGGGACCCCTCCTCCCCCGTAAGCGCGGACTCCACCGATGCCGAGCGCACGTTGCCGGGATGTCGGAACACCCCCTGCCCCAGCCGCTCTTCCACAGCGGAGATGGCAGGCGAGTCGACTGCCCACAGGCCGACGAACCCCAGCAGCACCAAGGTCACGGCTCCAAGCGCCGTACCCGCGGCAACGATTCTCCTCAGAAGAACGGCAGGCCGGCTCATGGCGTAGACGCCCTCTCGACCACCCGCACCCCGACGCCCCAGACCGTCTGGACCTCCACGGAGGAGCCAACCCTAGCGAGCTTCGTCCGAAGACGCCGCAGCGTCTCGTCGAGAACGCGGGTGGGGGCGTCGGCCTCGAGGCCCCAGACCTCCCGAAGGAGCTGGGCGCGGGACACGACCGCCCCGAACCTCGCACAGAGCGCCGCCAAGAGCTCCCCCTCGATGCGCGTGAGACCGATGGGAACACCATGGGCGCACCACGAGGCCGTCGATGGTTCCCACAGGAGATCGCCATGGGAGCCGATGCATGCCTCCCCACTCGGAAGGCCCGGCCTTCTCAGCTGGGCGTCGACCTCTGCCACAAGGACCTGCGTCGAGATTGGCTTCTCCAAGTACCGGTCGGCGCCCCCGTCGAGGCACCGGCACCGGTCGTCCGGAGCCGAGATGGCCGTGAGCATGATTGCCGGCACGGGACTGACCGCCCGCAGGCGCTCGAGAAGGGAAAACCCGTCGACGCCGTCCATAGCGATGTCGAGGATCGCGAGGTCGAGGGTTCCCGACGCCACCGCCTCCAGGAACTCGAGGCCGGAGGCAAAGCCCACGACGCAGTGGCCTGCCGCCTGGAGACAGGCGGACACGCCCTCCCGCGTCTCCCTATCGTCCTCGACATAGAAGATGGTGGCCACCGGCGCCCCCTTACCCGGGCTGGCGGACAAGGAAGAGGCGGTGGTTTCCCGACCCCGAGACCTCGTCCCGAAGCGTCAACCCCACCGGGGCCGAGGGTGTGCCCCAGTCCCGAGGGGTCGAATCAATATCGGCATTAACCATATGAATTATCGGACACCCGCGCAAGTCGTCCTTCACGGCGCAGGTTGCGAACCAGACCCCCTGCTCCTGGAACTCGGCGGTTCCCATGACAAAACCGCGCAAGCTCGTCGTACTCGACCCACCGACTGAAAGCCAGGGCCTGGCGCAACTCTCAGCATCGCGAAGGTCCGCATAATCATCCCAGCTCAGAAAGGGCACGGGGTCCAAAGGGTCCAGATTGACTTTTCCTGTAATCCCGATCTCCTCGACCTGCATCCATCCGTCCTGCAGCCGAACGGTCAAATCTGCAGCAAAAGGACCGGCACTCCTGTACCGTTCATACATTTTTTTAAGTGAAACCGAACGGCCGGATTCGTCCAAACCCTTGCTTTCCGACAAAACGACAACAGGGACACCGTGACCAAGCGCGACGTCTTCACATTCATCCTTGAAGTAGGCGAGCATGCCGAGGCACAGGTCTCCCGTTGCGCTCTTCCACTGCTCGCATTGAACGATCACGGCTCCAGCCAAGGAGAGCACATCGCCCTCCAAAGACCCTTCGAATGGGCCCGAAGCCTGAATCCCGTCGACCTGTGCCGTAGAAACGGGATGGGCCTCTGCCGAGACACCCCGGGGCAACTGCGAAAGGACGGGGTCTTCTATATACCGAACCGTCGTATCCGGCTTTGCCCCTCCCCCTCCCATGACGGTAAGCGCCGCAAGAAACACGACAAGACCTGTTGTCACGCCGCACGCCAACGTGAGCTTAATCTTGCTCTCAGAGCCGTTGTCACCGGTCCGACGGCGAAGAAGAAGCCAATGCCCACCTGAGTCTGGGGCCACCTCGAGATGTTGGCCAAACAATCGGCAGAGAACCACGCCACCCATGGAACCACAGACGTTGCAGGCGAGATCAACCACATCGGCAATGCCCAGCGCAGCCACAAATTGGACCATTTCGAACAGGAAAGAAATCAAGGCGGCCGCTAAGATTGGCCGCCAAAACCCCCTCAGGCGCCCCGCCAGAATAGCCCCCAGCGGTACGAAAAGGAGAAAGTTGCCCCAGACGGCCGCCGGGTCTTCCGAAACCTGGATACCGAGATTCCCAAAATCCAGGTTGACCTCCCGGATTCCGGGACTTTTGAGAAGGACAACGGAACCGAGGGCAAGCGCATAACCAGCCCCCATGCCGATCATGACCGCCCTTCTCCATCGTCCATCCACGGCCCCCTTGACGAGGTACCAGATGGACAAACCAAAAACGGAGGAGATGGCGTAGATGAGGAGGGCACCGATGGGCCCTGCTACTCCGAGAAGGCCGACAACGCTCCCGTATAGGTAATTAAATGATATGTATATAAGCAGAATGCCGGCCACCACCCCGGCGCCAACCGGGAGGATGGTCCGTAAAAACCGAGAACGTCCCATGCCTACCCCTCAAGAGACGGGCGGGAGCCCCGGGAGCTCCCGCCACTGCACTCATCCGTTGAAAGAACCGCTGATAGTGAACTTGTCGTAAGCAGAGCCCGAATAGAAATACAGGCGATATGTCCCAGCGGAGCAATATGTGGAAAATGAGCCGGAAGTATCGTTGTAGAAGGTTCGAGACCCAACATCTGACCAGCCCAGACCGTCTTTTCTCTGAACAAAGACCTGCATCTGCTGGCTCTTCTGCTTGATGGCTCGGGTTTGGGTGTGATTAACCGTGCACGTCTTCCCGTTCACATACGCGGACTTCTGGGACGGCAAGCTCCAAATGCCAGAACCGCTGTAGGTGAAAAGCGTCGCTCCGAATGCCGTAGTGGCGACCGCGAAAGTAGCCAAGGCGACGGCGCACATCAGCGTCAGCTGCCGCCACGCGGAACCCAGCTTCCCCTTAACCGACATTTCATCTCCCCTCATTGCAACCGATTCGTATCTTTTGAGGCTCTGCTTAGAGGCTTGCATCAAATCCCTTTAAGGGTCGTCACAACCGCGTCACAAAAGGAGAGGACGTCGGGCAACGCCCGGCCTCCCGACCGGCCGGCCGCCCGCCACATCCGATGGCTCGTTGCACGGCGCACTCCTCGTCCGTCCGTTCGCTGTATGGGCCCTCGTGGCACTCGACGCCTCGTTGTATGAAATTCCATGCAACGAGCCGCCGGACACGGCAGCCACCCATGCAGCGAAGGCGCGGATGCAACGAACCGTCGAAGACGGCGACCACGACTTCCGCATCACGGCCGACGTGGACCTCGACGCCACCCAGGAGAGCGACGGCGTGGTGTTCAAGAACTACCGCGCCGGCTTCTGGGAGGCCTAGCCCCTCCCGTCCCCCCCACCCGGACACTTTTGTCCCAATGGTCGGGCACTTTTGTCCCACCGCCACCCCGGCCGGGCACCCTGGGTTGCGCCGCATCCGCCCGCGGGCCGGGGGATGCCCGCAGAACGTTCTACGGGTGCCGGGGGCGCCCAAAACCACCCGTAGAAGCGTCTGCGGGTGACGGGGCCGCCGAGAAGCGCCCGCGGAACGTTCTGCGGGCGTTTTCCCACCCGCAAGACGTTCTGCGGGTGGCGAGGGCCGCGGCAGCCCCGTCAGCCGGGCGCTTTCGCCGTCGCATCTTGCGCAGTCGCCGTAGGATCGGGACCGTCCGGTCTTTACAGAAGCTTTTCATTGGGCTGACAACGGCTTGATGTGGGACCCCCATCATCGGTCTCGCATCTCGCCCCCGATGAAAGGACTCCCATGCACGCCCGTACCCGCCGCATCGCCGGCGCCCTCGCCGCGGTCCTCTGCGCCGTGGGCCTCGTCGCCTGCGGCCAGCCTCAGGCCTCCGCCGAGGCCGGCGGTTCCGTGAACGTCTTCTCCCGCGAGGACGGCAGCGGGACCCGCAGCGCGTTCGTCGAGCTCGTGGGCCTCGAGGAGAAGGCCTCCGACGGCACCCCCGTGGACCTCACGGCCAACGACGCCGTGATCACCAACTCCACCTCCGTCATGCTCACCTCCGTGGCCGGCGACCCCGACGGCATCGGCTACGTCTCCATGGGCTCCCTGTCCGACGCCGTGCGCGCCGTGGCCGTGGACGGCGTGGAGGCCACGCCCGCCAACGTCAAGAACGGCTCCTACAGGCTCTCCCGCCCCCTCAACCTCGTGACCGATGACGGCCTTTCCGACGCCGCCAAGGACTTCGTCGCCTTCGCCGAGAGCGCCGAGGGTCAGAAGGTGGCAGAGGAGGCCGGCTACGTGGCAGCGACCGACGGCGCCCCCTACACCCCGTCCGGCGCCTCCGGCAAGGTGGTCGTCGCCGGGTCCTCGTCGGTCGCCCCCGTGGCCGAGAAGATTGCCGAGGCCTACAAGGAGGCCAACCCCGCGGTCACCGTCGAGATCCAGACCTCGGACTCCACCACCGGCATAACCATGGCCTCCGACGGCACCGCCGACATCGGCATGGCCTCCCGCGCCCTCAAGGACAGCGAGGCCGCCAAGGGGCTGACCTGCTCCCCGGTGGCCCTCGACGGCATCGCCGTGGTCGTGGCGCCCTCCCAGGCCGTCACGGACCTGACCACGCAGCAGGTGCGCGACATCTTCGCGGGAGACGTCGCCTCGTGGGCAGAACTCCAGGGCCGAGGGTGACGCCGTGAAGACCAACATCCTCAAGGAGCGCGCGGCCCGCGCCGTCTTCGGCACGGCGGCGCTCGTCTCGGTGGCCGCCGTCGCCCTCATCTGCATCTTCCTGTTTGCCAACGGCATCCCGGCCATGGCCCGGATCGGCCTGCCCGACTTCCTCCTCGGCAGCACCTGGAAGCCCACGAGCGACCTCTACGGCATCTTCCCCATGCTCGTGGGCAGCGTCTATGTCACGGCCGGCGCCCTCGTCGTCGGCGTGCCCGCGGGCGTCCTCACGGCCATCTACCTCTCGCAGTTCGCAAGCGGCAGGCTGTCCACCCTGCTCAAGGGCGGCATCGACCTGCTCGCCGGCATCCCGTCGGTGGTCTACGGGTTCTTCGGCCTCATGGTGCTCGTGCCCTTCATCCGCACCGAGATGGCGGGTCGCGGCCTGTCGCTCCTGGCCGCCTCGATCCTCCTCGGCATCATGATCCTGCCCACCGTGGTGACCGTCTCCAAGAACGCGCTCGACGCCGTGCCCGAGTCCTACTACCAGGGCGCGGTGGCCGTGGGCGCGAGCCACGAGCGAGCCGTCTTCACCGTGGTGGTGCCGGCCGCGGCCTCGGGCATCCTGGCCTCCGTCGTGCTCGGCGTGGGCCGCGCCATGGGCGAGACCATGGCCGTGGTCATGGTGGCCGGGAACCAGCCCCAGGTCCCCGGGTCGGTCTTCGACGGCGTGCGCACCCTCACGGCCAACATCGTGCTCGAGATGGGCTACGCCGCCGACCTGCACCGCGGCGCCCTCATCGCCACGGGTGTCGTGCTCTTCGTCCTCGTCATGCTCGTCTGCGCCCTGTTCCACACCCTCAAGACCGAGAGGAGCGCCCAGTGAGCCCCACAGCCTGCGAGGCCGTCGCCGCCCCGGCGCGCCGCGCCCGCCGCGACTGGCCGACCCTCGCCCTCAGGGCCCTCGTGGGCCTCGGGGCCGCCCTCACCCTCGCGGTGTTGGCCGGCCTCGTGGGGTTCGTCCTCGTCCGGGGCGTGCCCCACATCACCGCCGACCTGTTCGCATGGGAGTACACCTCCGAGAACGTCTCCCTCATGCCGGCCCTGGTCTCCACGCTGCTCATGGCCGCCACCTCCCTGGGCGTGGCCGTGCCCGTGGGCGTCGCCGCAGCCATCTACCTGGTGGAGTACGCGAGGCCCGGCTCGCGGCTCGTCGCCGTCGTGCGCCTGACCTGCGAGACGCTCCAGGGCGTGCCCTCCATCGTGTACGGGCTCTTCGGCCTCCTGTTCTTCACGGGCGTGCTCGGCTGGGGGCTCTCCCTCGCCTCGGGCGCCGCGACCCTGGCCCTCATGGTGCTGCCGGTGATCGTGCGCACCACCGAGGAGGCCCTCATGGCCGTGCCGCAGTCCTGGCGCCAGGGAAGCTTCGCCCTGGGTGCCGGCCGTCTGCGTACCGTGGTGCGCTGCGTGCTGCCGAGCGCCGCTCCCGGTATCGCCGGTGGCGCCCTGCTGGCCCTCGGCCGCTGCGTGGGCGAGGTCGCGGCACTGCTCTTCACCGCCGGCACCGTGGCGCAGGTCCCCGACCTCCTCGGCCGGGGCCCGGGAGCGCTGCTCGACTCCTGCCGCACCCTCGCCACCCACATGTACGTGCTCGCCAACGAGGGCCTGCACGTGGACGAGGCCTACGCCTGCGCCGTCGTCCTGCTCGCCCTGGTCCTCGTTGTCAACCTTGCAACCAACCTCACCATGAGGCTCCTGAAGGGATCCCGCTGATGTTCGAGCCCACGCTGGCGCGGCCCGAGGCCGTCGCCGCCCCCTCCGCCCTCGTCGACGGCGAGCCCGCCGCCCCCCGCGCGGCGGCGGGCACCAAGATGGACGTCTCGCACCTCGACCTCTCCTACGGCCGCACCCACGTCCTCAGGGACGTGAGCCTGTCGTTCCCCGAGAAGGAGGTCTGCGCCCTCATCGGCCCCTCGGGCTGCGGCAAGTCGACACTGCTCAAGACGCTCAACCGCATGAACGAGCTCGCCCCCGGCTGCTCGGTCTCCGGTCTCGTGACGCTCGACGGCACCGACGTCTACCGCGACCTCGACGCCCAGGAGGTGCGGCGCCGCGTGGGCATGGTGTTCCAGCAGCCCAACCCCTTCCCCATGTCGATCTTCGACAACGTGGCCTACGGCCCTCGCACCCACGGCGTCCGCGACCGCGACGAGCTCGAGGGCCGCGTGGAGCAGGCCCTGCGCGACGCCGCCCTCTGGGACGAGGTCAAGGACCGCCTCAAGAGGAGCGCCCTCGGACTCTCCGGCGGCCAGCAGCAGCGCCTCTGCATCGCCCGCGCCCTGGCAGCCCAGCCGGAGGTCCTGCTCCTCGACGAGTCCACGAGCGCCCTCGACCCCATCTCCTGCGCCAAGATCGAGGAGCTCGTCATCTCCCTCAAGGGCTCCTACACCGTGGTGATGGTGACCCACAACATGCTGCAGGCCCTACGTATCTCCGACACCTGCGCCTTCTTCCTGATGGGGGAGATGGTAGAGGACGGCCCCACCGAGACCCTGTTCACGAGCCCCGCCGACCCGCGTTGCGCCGATTATGTGGCCGGGCGGTTCGGCTGACGCGCCTCCGGACTAGGATGGGTGCTGCCCGCACACGGCCCGAGGAGGAACCCATGGCGGAAGCCACGGTCTACTATCTCGAGGATGACCCGCGCATCCTCGAGCTCACGCTCTACACCCTCGCCCAGACGGGCATCCGCGCGGAGGGCTTCTCGTCGGCGGGGGAGTTCCTCGACGCCTGCGCCGAGTCCGCTCCCGACCTTGTGCTCCTCGACATCATGCTGCCCGACGTGGATGGCCTCACGGTGCTGCGCCGCCTGAGGGGCGAGCCGGCCACACGGGACGTCCCCGTCATGATGCTCACGGCCAAGGGCGACGAGCTCGACAAGGCCTACGGGCTCGACCTGGGCGCCGACGACTACCTGGCCAAGCCGTTCGGCATGGTGGAGCTGCTGGCCCGCGTGCGGGCGCTGCTCCGCCGCTCCCAGGCGCCCGCACGCGGGGAGGCGACCGAGCCGGGCCGCCTCTCGTTCGGGGGCATCGTGCTCGACGAGGGGCGCCACACCGTGACCGCCGGCGGCGTGCCCGTGTCGCTCACCCCCAAGGAGTTCGACCTGCTCAAGACCCTCATGGCCTCGTCCGGCCACGTGCTCTCGCGCGACCGCCTGCTCGCCGACGTGTGGGACGTCGCCTTCTCCGGTGGCACCCGCACGGTGGACGTGCACGTGCGCACGTTGCGCCAGAAGCTCGCCGCCGCGGCGCCGGGCTCCGAGCGCGCCGTCGAGACCGTGCGCGGCGTCGGCTACCGGCTCGGGGACGGCCACCATGGCTGACGGTCGCGGCACGGGCCGCAGGCGCCTCTCCACCACGGTGTTCGCCGCCCTCGTGGCCTCGGCCCTCGCCTGCGTGCTCGCCGCGTTCCTCGGTACCGCCGCCGTCTACTACGCCACCCACGAGGCCGGCGAAGCCCAGCGCCTGGCCGCCTTGGCCGAGGAGGCCGGCGCCACGCTGGGACCCTTGGACGCGGACGGCCGCCGCGCCATGCTGGCTGCCCAGCTCCCCGGGCCCGAACGCTACACCCTGGTGTCGTCCGACGGCGAGGTGCTCTTCGACAGCGCCGACGACGATGCCGGCTACCACGGCGACCGGCCCGAGGTCCTCGAGGCCGAGAAGGCCGGCTCCGCCTCGGTGAGCCGCCACTCCGCCACCCTGGGCCGCGACATGCTCTACGCCGCCCAGCGCCTCGCCGGCGGCGACGTGCTGCGCATCGCCGAGGAGCGCGAGTCGTTCGTGGCCTTCGCCGGCTCGTTCGTGCTGCCGGCCGCCGCCGTCATGGCCGCCGTGGCCGCGCTCGCCGCCGTGGCGTCGCGGCTCATCACCCGGAGGATCGTGGCGCCCTTCGCCGCCCTCGACGACGGGCTGCCCGCCCCCGACTGCTACCGGGAGGTGGCCCCACTCATCGAGCGCATCGAGGACCAGCAGGCGCGCCTGCGGGAGCAGAACCTCGAGCTGGCCCGTGCCGACACCATCCGACGAGACTTCTCGGCCAACGTCTCCCACGAGATGAAGACGCCGCTCCAGATCATCTCCGGGTACGCGGAGATCATCGACCGGGGCATCGCCGACGAGGCCGACACCCGCACCTTCGCCCACATCATCCACGACGAGGCCCAGCGCATGCGCTCCCTCATCGACGACGTGCTCACCCTCTCCCGCATGGACGAGCCCCTGGGCGCCGAGCAGGGTCCCGTGGACCTGCTCGACCTGGCCGGCTCCGTCCTGCGCCGCATGGCGCCGGTGGCCGACGCTGCCGAGGTGGGGCTCCGCGCCCTGGGGTCGCCCATCACGGTGGAGGCCAACGCCCGGCTGCTCGATCAGGCCCTCTCCAACCTGGTGGAGAACGCCGTGCGCTACAGCCCTGCCGGATCCCAGGTAACGGTGACCGTGGCCAAGGACTGCCACCCCGGCGATCCGGGCGCCGCGGCCGAGGCCGTGGTCTCGGTGCGCGACGAGGGGTGCGGCATCGCAGCCGACGAGCAGGGCAAGGTGTTCGAGCGCTTCTACCGCGTGGACAAGAGCCGCTCCAAGGAGACCGGGGGCACGGGTCTGGGACTGGCCATCGTGAAGCACGCGGTCGAGCAGTGCGGCGGCACCGTGGAGCTGGAGAGCACCCCGGGCGAGGGATCGGTGTTCCGGCTGCGGCTGCCCCTGTGAGCCCCGCGGGCCCCTGCCCTTGTCCCATCACTCGGACACTTTTGTCCCATCCGCAGGACGTCGTGCGGGTGCCGGAGCCGCGGCCGTTCTGCCTTCTCCCCACCTGAACACGTCTGAGGGCGACTTCCGAGGCCGTCCCCTGCGGAAAAGCGCCCTGGAACACGTTCAGGTGCGCGAAATCCGCCCCCATGCGCGTTCAGGTGGGAAAGAGGCCGCCCTCAATCGCGTTCAGGTGCCAGAGACGGTGCCGCAGCCGGGCCACAGGCGGCGCCGATGGGGTATCAACCCTTATGTTCTGCCGCCATCGCCCGTACCCGAGCCCCCGGAAGAGGACCCATGCCCTTCGAGAAAGTCGCCAAGGCCGCCGTCAAGGCCTACACCCACCTGAAGCCCGACGTCGTGGACGGCTACGAGGCCATCAGGGTCGCCGAGGAGGCGGCCTCCAAGATCGACGCGCCCCGCATCCGCATACGGGAGGGGCGCGTCTCGGTGACCGCCGACGACGGGCATGCCGTCGAGTGCCGCACCTTCACCCCGCTGGACCTCGACATCTCGCTCGACGGCGTCAAGGTGACCGACGACTGGAAGGGTACCGTCGTGTTCTTCCACGGCGGCGGCTGGGTCACCGGCCAGGTGGACCTCTACGCCGACGCCTGCAAGGACCTCGCGCTGGCCCTCAAGCGCCGCGTGGTGTCCGTGGACTACCGCCTGGCCCCCGAGAGCCGCTTCCCGGTGCCACTGGACGACTGCTACGCCGTGGCCCGGGCCGTCATGGCCGGCGAGGTCTTCTCCGACGTGAACCCCGACCACGTGGTCCTCATGGGCGACTCGGCCGGCGGCAACCTCGCCTGCGCCGTGGCCCTCAAGGCCCGCGACACCGGCGACTTCTCCGTGCCCCGCCAGATCCTGCTCTACCCCGTCCTCAACAACGACTACGGCCCCGACGCGCCCTTCGCCTCGGTGCACGAGAACGGCAGCGACTACATCCTCACAGCCGAGGACTGCCAGGAGTACCTCATGCTCTACGCGGCCAAGCCAGAGGACCTGGAGAACCCCTACCTCGCGCCGCTCCTGGAGACGGACCTCGCGGGGCTGCCGGAGACCCTGGTGGTCAGTGCCGAGCTCTGCCCGTTGCGTGACGAGGACGAGGAGTTCACCCGGCGCCTCGCCCAGGCGGGTACGAACTCCGCTGCCTATAGAATGCAAGACGTCATGCACGGCTACCTGCTCTACCCGTCGGCCGCCGACGCGGTGAAGACCACCTTCGCGATCTGCCGGAGCTTCCTCGACGGAGAGGGGCTGCCCAAGGGGAATGGATCGACGTGGCTCGAGATACGTGGTATCGCCTAGACAACATCGGCAAGTACTACTCGGCCCAGGCCGGGCGTCGGGCCCAGACGGTCTTCCGCTACTCGGCCACCATGGACGCCCCCGTCGACGAGGCCGCCCTCCAGCGGGCCCTCGACCGCACGGTGGGGCGGTTCCCCACCTTCTCCGTCGCCCTGCGCACGGGACTGTTCTGGCACTACCTCCAGCACGTGGACACCGTCCCCAAGGTGCACCAGGAGGACCTGCCCATCTGCGCCCCGCTCCACGCCGGCCACACCTCGGTGCTGTTCCGGGTGAGCTGGTACCGCGACCGCATCAACTTCGAGGTGAGCCACATGGTCTCCGACGGCCGCGGCTCGCTCTCCTTCTTCAAGGAGCTCCTCGGGGCCTACGTGGAGGAGGCCCTGGGGGTGACGGGCGTGCCCGAGAGCTACGCCGGCTCGACCTCGGAAAGCTCCGAGGACTCCTTCGACAAGAACTACGAGCCCGGGAAGCGGGGGGCGGCCGCCCTCTCCCGGGCCGTCCACGTGGGCAGCGCCAAGCATACGGAGGACCCCTCCTACTTCGAGTACCACCTCTCCTGCAGGGCGGTGCTCGACCTGGCCCACCGGTGGGACGTGAGCCTCACCTCGGTGATGGTGGCCGCCATGGCCCTGGCGGTGCGCCGGCAGATGCACCGCCGCGACGTGGGGAGGCGCCCCATCCGCATCGGCGTCCCGGTGGACCTCAGGGGCGCCTTCTCCTCCCAGACCACCCGCAACTTCTTCGGCCTGGCCTACGTGACCTTCGAGACCCGCGAGGCCGTGCCCGAGGCCGAGGACCTGGCCCGGGAGGCCCAGCGTCAGATCACCGACGCCACCCGGCCGGACAACATCAAGCTTCGTATGAACTCCATGATCCGCCTGGAGAAGAACCCCCTGGTGCGCGTGGCCCCGGTCTTCCTCAAGGACCTCGGCCTGGGCGTCGCCCGCTCCCAGGAGGGGCGCGGCGTCACCTGCGCCGTCTCCAACCTCGGGCGCGTGGTCCTCGACGGGGCCGTGGCCGCCCATGTGAGGGACGTCAACATCCTCACCTCCACCCAGGACCTCAACCTCACCCTGTGCTCCTTCGGGGACGACCTGTCCTGCGGCATCTCCACGGTCTACACCAACCTCGACGTGGTGCGCGACTTCTGCCGGTTCTTCTCGAGCCGGGGCATCCCCGGGACGGTCAACTGCAGCAAGGCCCGGCCGCTCAAGGAGCGCGACGGCGCCGCCTCCGACAGGGACCGCAGGCACCGGCCGCCCAAGGGCGCCCGCCGACGGCTGACCGGGGCGCGCAAGCCGCTGCCGGCCGAGAAGGGAGCCGGGGCATGAGACACTGTCCGGCCTGCGACCTCGACTACACCGGGGCCATCGACCGCTGCCCCCTCTGCCACGGGGAGCTCGTGGGGGAGCCGTCGCCGGCGGTCTTTCCCCACACCGACAACATCCGGCCCCAGAAGGCGCTGCTCACCATCGTCACGCTGGCGAGCGCCGTGGGCGCCCTCACCGTGGCGTTCCTCGCCCTTGTGGGGGCCGCGCGCTGGTCGGTGGCCCTGCCGGTGCTGGCCGTGGTTGCCGCCAACTACCTGCTGCTCAGGAACTTCCTCCACTACGACCCCGGGTTCGTGCGGGGGGCCTCGCGCTACCTGCTCATGCTGGTGGCCATAACCGTGGCATGGCGCCTGGTCTCGGGCATCGACGCCCTCACGAGCCTGGTGGCCCCCATCGTCTGCCTGGCCGCCATCGCCTTCGACGCGGTGCTGCTCCTGGCCTGGCGCGACCGGTTTGCCGGGGAGTTCTCGGCCTACCTGCTGCTCGACGTGGTGTGCGGGTTCATCCCTCTCGCCCTGGTGTGGCTGGGGCTCGCCCAATGGCCCGTCCTGGCCTACGTGAGCGCCTTCTGCGCCGGGCTGCTGGCCATATTCGTGCTGGTGTTCTTCCGCCGGGACATCATCGGGGCCGCAGGCCGCCTCTTCAACGCCTGACGGGCGCCCTCCCCGCGACCGGCGCGGCCCTCTCCCCGGGCTCACCCCAGCCGGTCGCGGATGGCGGCCATGGCCCTCCCGTAGGCGTCGCGGGCCGCGGGCATGAGGCGGGCCGCGGCGTCCACGTCCCCCGCCCGCAGGGCCTCGCAGACGGCGCCGGAGGTGTCGGCCACCGCCGTGAGCCCCACGTCGCGCGCCGTGCCCTTGAGGGTGTGCGACGCCCGGAAGGCCGTCTCCACGTCTCCCTCTGCCATGGCTTCCTCCAAGGTGGAGAAGGTGGGGTCGGCCCCGAAGAGCCTCACGAACCTCGCCACGCGCTCGGGGGAGCGGAGCCGGGCGAGCACGTCGGCGCAGTCCCCTCCCGCCGCCTCGAAGAACCCCTCGAGGTCGACCGCCTCGTTGCCTCCCATGGCGCCTCCTCTCAGGTGCCGGCCGCCGTCCCCATGGCCCGGGCCATGGAGACGACGTCGGACACCATGGACTCCTTGTCGGACCGCGACAGCTCGTCGATGTTCTCTATCTGGGAGATCACCGTCTGGATGCCCGCCCGGCCGACGGTCTCCGCGCTGCAGCGGCCCATCTCCCGCCGGATCTCGTCGGCGGCCTCCTCGAGGCAGGCGAGCAGCACCGGGTTGAAGGCGCCGCACTCCCCTCCCAGGATCATGCGGACCGCCGTGTCGTGGTCGTAGGCCGGCTTGTACACCCGCTCGCTCGTGAGGGCGTCGTAGACGTCGGCCAGGGCCACCACCTGGGCGCTCAGGGGGATCTGGTCGCCCACGAGGCCGTCGGGGTAGCCGCCGCCGTCCCAACGCTCGTGGTGCCAGCGGCAGATGTCGCGGGCGCACCGCACCAGGGGCTCGTCCTTGGCAAAGGGCAGGCTCTCGAGCATCTCGGCGCCCCGGGCACTGTGGGTGCGCATGACGGCGAACTCCTCCTCGGTGAGGCGCCCGGGCTTGTTGATGATCCGGGACGGCACGGCGATCTTGCCGATGTCGTGCAGGGCCGACGCCATGGTGATGCACGCGGCCTCGGACGGGTCGAGCACCAGGTCGGGGTCGAGGAGGCGCAGGTGCGACAGGATGGTGCCCACCATGGTGGCGATGTGCTCCACATGCAGGCCGCTCTCGCCGTTGTGGAACTCCACGATGTGGGCGAGGATCGAGACCATGAGGTTGCTCTGGCGCTCCCTCTCCACCATCTGGGAGGTCACCAGGGCGAGGAGCTCGTTCTGCTTCTGGTAGAGACGGATGGTGTTGCGCACGCGGTGGCGCACCACCCCCTCGTGGAAGGGCCTGCCGATGAAGTCGGTGACCCCCAGGGAGTAGGCCCGCTCGATGAAGGAGGGGCCGTCCTCGGCCGAGATGGTGACCACCGGCACCCGCTCGATCCACCCACGGCGGTTCATCTCGAGCAGCACGCCGAAACCGTCGAGGCGCGGCATGTTGATGTCGAGGATGACGAGGGAGAGGTCCCGCGCCCTCCCCTCGAGCACCTCGACCGCCTCCACGCCGTCACGGGCCTCGAGGACGTCGTAGTCGGGGGCCAGGATGTCCTTGAGCATCTCGCGGTTGAGGAGGGAGTCGTCCACCACGAGCACCGTCCTGCGGCCCACTTCCCTCAACGACTTGTCTGCCATGGCTGCTCCTCACGCCCCACGGGCCCTTAAGGTCTCGGTCTCAGTAGATGTAGCGGTCGCGGTAGCCGGTGCCCTCGCCCACGGTGGCCCCGGAGCCGGCCGCCCCGAAGGTGGTGTCCACCCGGCTCCACGTCCCGGGCTCCACCCTCACCTGCACCCCGTGCCACGCGCCGTCGATGTAGACGGCGTTCCAGGCGTGGTAGAGGTCGCCGGGGTCCACGTAGCCCGTGACCACCCGGCAGGGGATGCCGAGGCTTCGCAGCATGGCGCCGGCCAGGGCCGAGTAGTCGAGGCAGATGCCGGACCCCTCCTCCAGGGTGGCGTCGGGGTCGGGCACGTAGCCCGTGGTCGAGGAGAGCCGGGCGGCCTTGGCCTCGTCGTAGGAGACGTTCTCGCAGACCCAGGTGTAGACGGCCCGCACCACGTCGCCCTCGTTCTCGCAGCCGCCCGTTATCTCCTTGGCCCGGGCCACCACCGCGCTCGACGGGGTGTAGGGGCAGAAGACGTTGGGGGCCAGGAACGGGTCGAGGTCGCTGTCGAGGGCGCCGTCCCAGGAGACGGCGAGCACCTCCACGTAGGAGCTGCCCTCCACGTTGCGCATGACCCTGAAGGTGTAGGCGCCGTCGCCCATGTTCACCGGGCAGGTCACGGGGCTGCCGTCGGACGGGACGTCGTAGTTGTAGGAGGCGTCCTCGCACAGCACCTGGAACTTGTGGCGCACCCCGTCGGCCTGGGCCGTGGCGAAGACCACCCCCTGGGCCGCATGGGAGATGTCCACCGTGGCGCCGTTGGCCCCCTGGGCCGCCGCGGCGTCGTAGGAGAACGCCCTCACCTCCTCCGGCCGCTCCCAGGCGGGGCCGGAGGTCTCCCCCGCCCCGTCACCGGGGCCCGCGGCGGACGGTGCCGACCCGCCGGAGCACCCCGTCACGGCCAGGACGGCCGAGAGCAGGAGCGCCACCGGGGCCGTGGCCCGCCGCCTCACGGGCGCCCCTTTCCGTTGGCCGCCGCCCGCTTGGCCCGGGCCTCGCCGAGGACCGCCCCCAGGGAGGCGATGTCCACGGGCTTTGCCATGTGCATGTCCATGCCGGCCGCCAGGGCCCGGGCCACGTCGTCCACGAAGGCGTTGGCCGTCATGGCCACGATCGGGGTCGTGGCGGCGTCGGGATGGCCGCAGGAGCGGATGGCCCGGGTGGCCCCGTAGCCGTCCAAGACGGGCATCTGGACGTCCATGAGCACGGCGTCGAAGGTACCCGGCCGCGCCCCCTCGAAGCGCTCCAGGGCCTCCTGGCCGTTGGAGACGAGCTCCACGGTGGCCCCCTCCATGGCGAGGAGCTCCTCGAGGATGGACGCGGACAGGGCGTTGTCCTCGGCGGCCAGGAAATGGAGCCCCTCGATGGAGGCGTCACCGGGGGCGGGGGCCGCCTCCCCGCCGCAGCCGGAGAGCTCCTCGAGCAGCAGGGTCAGGCTCGAGAGGAAGAACGGTTTCTGGAGGAAGCCGTCGACCCCGGCGCCGTCGCAGGCCGACTCGGCGTCGGCGCGGTCGAAGGCGGTGAGCACCATGACCGGCACGTTGTGGGGGACCACCTCGCGAATGGCCCGGGCCGTCTGGGCCCCGTCCATGCCCGGCATCCTCCAGTCGACGATGACGAGGCCGAACCCGCGGCCCTCGGCCTCGGCCTCGGCGGCCATGGAGACGGCGTCGGCGCCGGTGAGGGCGAACTCGGCCCCCACCCCGGCGTCGCCCATGACGGCCACGACCTCGTCGCACACGGCCCGCTCGTCGTCGACCACCAGGACCCTGCCGATGCCCATACGCTCGAAGAACTCGCGGCTGTCCCTGTGCCGGGCCACCCTGAGCTCCAGGTCCACCACGAAGGTGCTCCCCCGGCCCACCTCGCTCTCCACCGAGATGGCGCCCCCCATGAGCTCCACGAGGCTCTTGGTGATGGCGAGGCCCAGGCCCGTCCCCTGGACCCGGTTGGTCACCGAGTTCTCCTCGCGGGTGAAGGGGTCGAAGAGGGTCTCCATGAACTCGGGGGCCATGCCCATGCCGTCGTCCCTCACGGTGAAGCGCAGGGTGACGAAGTTGGCCCGGGGGCTCGGCATCTGGACGAGATCGAACTCGACGGTGCCCCCCTCGGGGGTGTACTTCACGGCGTTGGTGATGATGTTGATGAGAACCTGGTTGATGCGGAGCTTGTCGCCCACCACGAGGCCGTCGCGGACCCCGGAGACGTTGACCCGGAAGTCCTGGCCCTTGGCGAGGGCCTGGGGCCTCGCGATGGTCACCACGTCCTCGGCCAGCTCCGAGAGCTCGAACTCCGAGAGGTTGAGGGTGGTCTTGCCGCTCTCGATCTTGGACATGTCGAGGACGTCGTTGAGCAGGCCCAGCATGTGCTGGGAGGAGGCCTGGATCTTGCGGGTGTGGTCGCGCACGAGGTCGGGGTCGCCGGCGTCGCGGAGCAGGAGCGTGGCCAGGCCCACGATGGCGTTCATGGGGGTGCGGATGTCGTGGCTCACGTTGGACAGGAACGTGCTCTTGGACTCGTTGGCCACCTCGGCCACGGAGAGGGCCTCCCGCAGCACCTCCTCGTTGCGGCGCTCCCGGGTGCGGTCGGACAGCACCGCCATGCAGCGGCGGCCGCCGTCGACCTCCACGTCGTAGAGGCTATCGGTGAACCAGAGGGGCTCGCCGGTGGCCCGGTTGTGGCGCAGGCCCTCGCGCACCACGGTGCGCCCGTCGTCGAGCGACGCCGTGTCCACGGGTCCCTCGGCGTCCTCGAGCTCGAGCACGGCGCAGTCGGCGCGCACCTCGTCGGGCCCCACGCCCAGGATCCGGTCCACGTTGGGGCTCACGTAGTCCACCCGTACCGGGTCGCGGCTCAACATGAGAAAGACCTCGTCGGTGGCGCTGGCCAGCACCGAGAAAAGCTCCTCGCGGGCCCGGGTCTCGGCGCCCTGGGCCCTCATGGAGCGGGTGAACCGGGAGGCCGCGAGGCCGAAGAAGGCGGCCGCCCCCACGACGAGGATCACGAGGAACAGCACCACCGTCGAGGTGCCGATGATGGCGTTGCCCTGCTCCATGATGACGTCGTCGGGGATCACCGACACCATTGACCACCCGTCGGTGTTCTCGATGGGCACGAAGGCCATGACACAGTCGCGGTCGTCCAGGCGCACCCGCACCACCCCGGAGCGGGAGGCGGCGAGGCTGTCGGTGAGGGCCGAGACGCTCTCGGCGCCGTTGGCCCCCGAGCCCACGGCCTCCACGATGTTTCCCTGCACGTCGTTGGAGTGGCGGCTCACCGGGCGCACGAGCACGTCGCCGCGCCCGTTGACGATGTAGGAGAAGCCCCGGTCCTCGAAGAAGGACATGGTGAACTCCTCGGAGATGCGCGAGACCGGCGCCCCCTCGTAGACCAGGGCCGGCACCCCGTCGGCGAAGTCGATGCGCTGGAAGTAGCCGACCATCTTGAGGCCGGTGTAGTCGCCCACGTAGGGCTCGCGCACGCCGCGGTCGGGGAAGTCGCGGTAGGCCTCCCAGACCTCGTCGGGGAGCCGGAGCCCCTCTGACTCGGTGCCGGTGTAGAGGTAGCCGGTGTCGAGGTTCACCACGCCGTAGATGTTCTGGGCCTTGTTGAAGTAGGCGCAGTGCTCCACGATGGCCGCCGTGTCGGTGGAGGCCACCGGCTCGAGCACCGACACCAGGATGTCGAGCTTCTTGAGGTCCTTCTCGAGGTAGACCTCGAAGGCGTGGGCGCTCTGGTCGGTGATCTCGAGGACGTCGTCGACCGTGCTCTTCCAGAGGCTGTCCTCGATGAAGCCGAGGTAGGCGAAGCCGGCCACGAGCACCGCCACCACGAAGGCGGCCCCGGCCAGAAGCAGGGCGGTGACGGAGGGGGCGGGGCCCGTGGGCCTGTCGGCGGCGGGGCGGTGGAACAGGGACGTCATGGCACCTCCTCAGGACACGGCGGCGGTGAGGGCGGCGAGGGCGTCTTCGGCCGAGGCCCCCGAGAAGACCGCCTCCACGGCACCGTCGAGGGCGTCGTCGAGGCCGTCGGGGCACCACAGGCCGTTGGCCGCCACCATGCGCCCGGCCGCCACGAGATCGCCGTAGGCAAGACGGTGGGGGCCGGCCTCGACCTCCGTGGCGGAGAGGGCCGGGTAGCACGAGCCGTCGTCGCAACGGGAGCCGTCGGCCTCGGGCCGCAGCAGGTGCTCCACGAAGGCGACCCCGTGGTCCCGCCGCTCCGACCCCCCGTTCACGGCGACGCACCCGTCGAGGTCGCAGACCCCGAAGGTGCGGCCGTCGGGACCCGGCAGCGGGCCCATGGACCAGGCGAGGTCGGGCCGCTCCCGGAGCAGGGCGTCGACGGCCCACGAGCCGGCGACCATGAACGGCGTGCGCCCCGCGGCGAAGGCCGACGAGGCCCCCCAGCCGTCGGACCCGGGCCGGACGGCCGAGAGGGCCACGGCGCCGGTGGCCACGAGCCGCTCCAGGAGGCGGAGCCCCGCAGAGGCCATGGCCGGGAGCCGCCCCCCGTCGCCGGTCAGCACCCCGTGGGCCCCCGTGCCCAGGGAGAGCAGGGACGGGCCGAGGACGAGCGCCCGGGCCAGGGAGCGGGCGTCGCCCTCCAGCAGGGGGGCGCCGCCGTCCCAGGAGCGGCAGAGCCCCAGGAGGCCGTCGAGGGTCCCCGGGGCGGAGAGGCCCTCGGCCCGGCACCGGTCGTCGGAACGGAACAGGGCGAACGGGACCGTCCGGGTGGGGACGGCCGCGAGACGCCCCTCGCCGTCGGTGAGGGCCTCGGCGGCGAAGGGAGCGACGGCGTCCGCCCCGGCGATGGAGGACAGGTCGCAGACCAGGCCCGCGTCGGCCACCATGCGGGCCTGGGCGGGGTCGACCGTGAAGACGTCGTCGAGGTGGCCGGTGGAGAGCCTGCGCTCGAAGGCCGTGGCGTAGAGGTCCCCCTCCACCTCGTCGTAGGTGAGGAGCACCTCGGGGTTCTCCCCCATGAAGGGGTCGACGGCGCCGGCCAGCGGCGAGTGGCCGAGGTAGGGCCCCGGGGTGCCCAGGACCGTGAGGGTCACCGACTGGGCCGCCTCGGCCTCGGGGGCGTAGAACACCGGGGAATCGGCCCAGCGGGAGCACCCGAGGGTTGCCAGGGACGCGACACCGAGGCCGCAGGCGGCCACGAACGCCCTCCTCGTGCAAGCCATCGCCCCTCCCCGGTCTCTCTCCCGAATATTCAGGATACGTTTAGACAATGGTCCCATCATAGCAGCCTGAGGGTCAGACAACGACCCTTTATCGCTATGGGTCGATGGGTCGCCCCCGGGGACACAACCCCTTTACAAAGCTCTTTTGGCATGCAGGGCAGATAAACCGAGAAAACGTAGCCGGAGAGAACCGCCGGGATGGCACCCGCCGGATCCCCCGGGCCCCACATCAAACCGCCGCCGAGAACCCCACCCGGTTCTTGCCCTGCTCCTTGGCCCGGTAGAGGGCGGCGTCGGCCAGGGCGTAGAGCTCGTCCAGGGTGAGGGTCGAGTCCTCGGAGGAGGCCACCCCCATGGACAGGGTGGGGCCGTCGAGGAGGAGGTCCCCGTCGTCGGCCCGGCCGTGGGGGAAGTGCCATGCCTGGAGGCGCTCGGCGAGCGCCCTCTGGGCGGCCCCGGCCCCGAGCCCCATGCAGAAGACCACGAACTCGTCGCCGCCGATCCTTCCCACCACGTCGTCGTGGCGCACGGTGTTGCGCAGGTGGCGGGCGAGGGCCTTGAGCACGTCGTCGCCCACGGGGTGGCCGAAGGTGTCGTTGATGGCCTTGAAGTCGTCCACGTCGATGATGAAGAACGAGCAGGGCCTGCCGTCGGCGCACTCCAGCAGCTCGCGCACCCGGCGCTGGACGCCGACGCGGTTGGGGATCCGGGTGAGGCCGTCCTCCTCGGCCCGTTGCTGGTAGGAGTCGAGCATGGCCAGGGCCTCCAGGCGCTCGTTGGCGGCGTCGAGCTCCTCCTGGAGGCGCACCGCCTCGGTGACGTCGAGGAGCGTCACGTAGTACCACGGGGTCCCCGCCGAGTCCACCACCCGGCGGCCGTGGTCGTCGACCCAGCGCACCCGGCCGTCCCGGCGCACGACGCGGTAGCGCACCCGGTCGTCCTGGACGGTCTCGGGGTCGCAGGCCTGCCGCACGCGCTCGCGGTCGTCGGGGTGCACCATGCCCCAGAAGCTGTTGGCCGTGAGCTCCACGAACTGCTCGTAGGTGGCGCAGCCGAGCATCTCGAGGAGGCCCCGGTTGACGTAGTCGAAGGCGCCCCCGTCGTCGGCCCGGTAGCGGAAGACGCCGCCGGGGATCCGGTCGAGGAACTCCCACGACACCTCGGCGCCCACCTCGGGGCGGGAGGCGTCCCCGCCGGCCCCGATGGCCGGCCTGTGGAAAACGGTCATGGCACCCCCTCGGTCGCGGTCCCGCTCAGAGGCCGGCCGCGGCAAGGCGCCGGGCCAGGGCCTCGTGGTGGTTGGCATGCTGCAGGGCGCACTCGGCGGTGACGGTGCCGGAGCGCACGAGCTCGAAGAGGCTCCCGTCCATCGACATCATGCCCTCCGCCGCGCTCGACGCGATCACCGAGTCGATCTGGTGGGTCTTCTCCTCGCGGATCAGGTTGCGGATGGCGGTGTTGGCCACCATCACCTCGAAGGCGGGGGCCACGCCTCCCCCGATGGCGGGCACGAGCTGCTGGGAGACCACGGCCTGGAGCACCATGGCCAGCTGCAGCCTGATCTGGCGCTGCTGGGCCGGGGCGAAGGCGTCGACGATGCGGTCCACCGATGAGGCGCCCCCGGTGGTGTGGAGGGTGGAGAAGAGCAGCTGGGCCGTCTCGGCGGCCGTCACCGCCGTGGAGATGGTCTCGCGGTCGCGCATCTCGCCGAGCAGGATCACGTCGGGGCTCTGGCGCATGGCGCTGCGGAGGGCCTCGCCGTAGGTGGCCACGTCGGTGGGCACCTCGCGCTGGGTCACGATGCAGGTGTTGTGGCGGTGCACGAACTCGATGGGGTCCTCCATGGTGACGATGTGGCCCGAGCGCCCGTGGTTGAGGCGGTCGATGAGGCAGGCCAGGGTGGTGGACTTGCCCGAGCCGGCGGGCCCGGTGACGAGCACGAGCCCCTTGGTGAAGTCGGCGCAGGCCATGACCTCGTCGGGGATCCCGAAGGCCTCGGCGCTCGGCAGCTCGAAGGGGATCACGCGGATGACGGCGCCCAGGCTGCCGCGCTGGCGGAAGACGTTCACACGGAAGCGCCCCAGCCCCGCGATGGCGAAGGAGAAGTCGTCGTCGTGGTTCTCGGAGCCGTCGAAGGGCGCCATGGGCCGGGAGGCGAGGCCGTAGACGGCCTCGACGGCCCGCCGGGTGTCGCCGGGCATGAGGGGAGGTCCGTCCAGCCGATGCTGGCGGCCGCCGGCGGCCCAGGCCACCGGCAGGCCGGCGACGATGAAGACGTCGGAGGCGCCGCGGTCGATCATGTCGGAGAGCAGGGCGGTCATATCCATGGGGTCTCCTCCTCGGAGTCCGGGGGCGGGGCAGGTCGGCGACGGGCGGGGCGGCTATGGGCAGGGCCCCTTCAGGAGCCCTGCCAGAGCTCGTGGGAGGGCTCCTCCCAGGTGGTGGAGGCACGCCATGCCTCCACGACGACGGTGCCGGCGCCGTCGCAGGAGAGCTCCACGTCGAGGCGGCGGCCCGACGGCTGCACGAAGGCCGCCAGGAGGCGGCCGTCGCCGTCAACGGTCGCGGACGCCCCGGGCCACCGCCGGGGCACCTCCTCGGCGAGGGCGGCCCAGGCGTCGGCGCCGCCCTCCCGCGCCGCGGCGACGGCGTCGGCGAGCAGCTCCTGGGCCGAGGCCTCGTTGGCGTAGGAGTCCACCGTCATGGCCGCCTGCACGTCGGCCCGATGACGGGCGGCGGCGGCCGTGGCCATGGCCAGGACGGCGAGCACCGCGAGGCAGAGGGCGAGCACGAGCACGAGCACGGCCATGGGGCCCGGACGGATGCCGGGGGCGCGGGAGGGGGCGGCCATGTCAGCCCACCCCCCATGGCTCGAAGCGGGCCGTCTCGAGGGAGACGAGGGGGACCCCCTCGGGCCCGTCCACGGGCCCCACCTCGATGGTGGCACGCCAGAGGGTGCCCTCCCCCACACGCTCCTGCGCCCGCTCCACCGTCACGGCGAGGTCCCCCTCCACGGTCCGGGGGGCCACAGAGGACGGGTCGGCGCAGAAGCGCTCCGCGGCGGCGGCCGCCGCGGTGGCAGCCCGGGTCCGGGCGTCGGCCTCGAGGGAGACCGACGCGGCCACGGAGAGGGCTTGGACCAAGAGGGCGAGGCACCACGAGAGCACGGCCATGAGCACCAGGGCCTCCACCACGAGGGCCCGGCCGGTGCGGCGCCCGGCCGCCGCGGCCCTCACGGGCCCTCCCGCGGCGAGGTCACGACGCCGCCCCTCAGGGCCACGGGGCACCGTCCCTCGTCGGTGACCACCGTGAGGAGGTCGCCGTCCAGCGAGAAGGAGAAGGTGTCCGAGCGGGCGAGGCGCTCGGCCGCCGACGGCCGCAGGGGCGTGCCCGCCAGGGCCGTCTCCCTCACCACGTGGCCCTCGAAGAGGTAGAGCCGCGTCTCGTAGTCACCGGACCCGAGACGGGCCGTGAGCACCAGGGCGTCGCCCTCGGGACCCTCCGCCACGCCCACGGCCCCCAGACGGTCCTGGGCCCGTACGGTGTTGGCGACCAGGGCGC
Source organism: Caniella muris (assembly GCF_943193035.1). Classification (NCBI taxonomy): domain Bacteria; kingdom Bacillati; phylum Actinomycetota; class Coriobacteriia; order Coriobacteriales; family Atopobiaceae; genus Caniella; species Caniella muris. The sequence continues at coordinate 127,993 of NZ_CALPCK010000002.1, read as the reverse complement.
AGGACAGCCGCAGGTTGTCTGAGGACGCGGCCGAGGCGTGGATGGCGCCGAAGACCGCGGCGGCCACGGCGAGGGCGGCCACGGAGCCCAAAAGGACGAGGGCCACCAAGGCGGCGGCGAAGGAGGGGCGCCCACGGCGGGCGCCGCGCCCCTGGGCGCGACCCAGGGCCTGGCGGGCGGCCGCGGCGCCGCGACCCGTCATCGGGCCCTCACCTCCACCGTGGGCGCCACGTTGTCGGCGAAGGCCTCGTAGCGCACGTCGTAGGCGGACGGGTCGAACCGGATGCCGTAGGCGCCCACCAGGTGGTCGAGGTCGGCCGGGTAGGCCCCCTCCACCGCGGCGCACTGGCCCGCCGCCGAGAGGATCGACTCCCGCAGCGACGCGGCCCCCTGGTCGGAGGCGGCCCGGCGCCCGCCGAGCACCAGGACGCACAGGGCCACCGCGACACAGGCCGCCAGCAGGGCGGCCACGGGCACGGCGGTGCGCCGGGCAAAGGCTGTTTGGGCGACGGGTCGGGCCATGGCTCCTCAGACGGTCGACGGGGCGGGCAGGGATCAGGCGAGGGAGGCCATGACGCCCACGAGGGGCAGCATCACGGCCAGGAGGGTGGCGCCCACGGCCACCGAGAGGAACGCCGAGAGCACGGGCTCCACGCCGTCGATGGCGGCCATGAGGGACCCGGTGGCCTCGTCGGCGAGGTCCCGGGAGAGGTCGTCAAGGGTCTCGTCCAGGGCCCCGGTGCGGGCGGTGGCGCCCAGGAGGCGCGCGTAGACGGGGTCGACCACCCGCGCCTTGACCAGGGCAGGGATGAGCCCCTCGGGGTCGCGGGGGTCGACCATGAGGTCGAGGGCGGCGCGGGCGCGGGCGGCGAGCACCGGGTGCTCCACCCCCGAGACGGCGTCTGCCATGGCGTCGTCGGCGTTCACGCCGGCCGAGATGCCGGTGGCGAGGGCCGCCACCATGCGCGACAGGGCGAGGCCGTAGGCGGCCTCGCGGGTGGGCGGGAACCGCTCGAGGAGGGCCGTGAGCCGGGCGCGGCCCCGGGGGCTGCCCGTCATGGCCACCGCCGCGAGGGATGCCGCCGCGGCCGCCACCGTGGCCGCCAGGGCCGCCCAGCCCACGGCCATGGCGGTCGCCACCTGAGAGAACGACCCCTCGGTGAGGCTGCCCGACAGGCTCTCGTAGACGTCGGTGAAGACCGGTAGGACCCCCATGACGGTGAAGCCCAGGACCACCGACATCACGCAGAGCAGGGCCGCGGGGTACCCGAGGCCCGTGCGCAGGCGGTCGAGGAGGCGGGCCTCGTCGCCGTAGCGGCGGGCCAGGGCGAGAAGGGTCTCCTCGAGGCGCCCCATGCGCGCCCCCTGGGCCGCCATGACCTGGACGTAGGCGGGGAACGCCTTGGAGGCCGCCATGGCCTGGGCCAGCGTGGCGCCCTGGGCGAGCCTGTCGTACATGGTGCGGTAGACGGGCCTCAGGCCGTCCGCGGCGTCCTCGGCCACCATGGCCACGGCCTCGTCGGTCTGAATGCCGGCCGCCATGAGCAGGGCGACCGTCTCACAGAAGGCGCTGATCGTCCCATCGTCCATGGCAGGCTTGCCCACGGCCCCTCCCCCACTTGCTCCTCATAATCATCCCTGTGAATATACTCTGAATGAAAGCTGAGTTACAAGTGGGCCACAATCACTCCCCGTCGGGCACGGGGCGGCCGTCGTCCTCCCACACGTAGGACCCCTCGTCGGAACACTCGCCGACGATGCGCTCCACGGGAAGGATCATATAGGTGGCCTCGGCGGTCACGCACACGGTGCCGTCCTGCCGGCGCAACTCGCAGGTGCCCTCGAAGGTGCGCCGGGTCACCTTGGTGATGACGCCCACCACCTCCAGGGGCTCGCCGATGGGCGTGGGCTTGCGGTAGCGCAGCTTGAGTTCCATGGTGACGCCCCACTGGTCGGGGTGGTCGGTGATGAAGGCGCGGCCGATGGTCTCGTCGCACATGGCCGCCGCCACGCCGCCGTGGAGGCGGCCGGGGTAGCTCTGGTGGATGGGCTTGGGCGTGAAGAGGCCCACCACGCGGCCGGGCTCGTCGTCGCGCTCCACGAACTGGGCCTCGAGCCCGGCGGGGTTGTCGAAGCCGCAGACGAAGCACTGGTCGTTGATGGGCTGGTTGTGCGGGTGGGAGCAGGCCATGGGGGCTCCTTCGGGACGCGGGCTTGTCGACCCTCATTTTATGCGTCCGACCCTGCCCCTGAGAGCGGCCGAGGGCATCCCTACCCGCTTTCGGGCGCACGAGGCGGGCGGGGCGCAGGAGGGCGGGCGCGGGTCAGGCGCGCGAAAGGGGGCAGACGAACGACACCCGGCGACGGCGGGCGGCCGTCTCGGCCTCCACCGCGCACGCCTCCGCTGCGGGAAGGCGCTCGAGCAGGGGTGCCAGCGTCTCGTTTCCCGGGACCCCGGCTGCGACCTCCCACGAGACCCCCAGCGACACGGCCGTGCCCGAACGGGCGAAAAGCCGCACGCATCCGTCCGCCTCCGCCAACGCCGCCTTGGCCACGCAGTAAAGCACGGCCGCGACGCACCGCCCGTCGCACACGACCCGGGCGGGCTCGGGGGCGTCCACCGCCAAGCGGCCGCCCGGCCCCTCCGCATCCCGGTCCACAAGGCGCGCCGCATCGAGGACGACCTCCCGGGCATCCGTCGCACACGGATCGCCGCCGGAGGGGCCACCCAGGAGAAGCAGGCGATCGAACGCGTCGGCGAGCTCGTCGAGCGCACCCTCCGGGCACGTCGCCGCACCCGGGGCGGCCCCCTCGCCCGAAGCCAGCAAGGCGGCCAGGGGCGTTTTCACGTCATGGAGCAGGCGTCCCGCGATCTCGTCGGAAAGGGCCTGCCTCCCCTCCACGGCCCCGACAAGCCTTCGGCCCAGGGCCGCAAACGCGGCGAAGGATGCGAGCAGCGCCGTGACGGCAGCGAGCTTGACGGCACGAAGGAGCCGCAACGCCTCATGGCAGTCGAGGAAGCGGATCTCGACGCCGGAGGCCCCCGTTTGGACCACCCGGTAGAACACGAGGCTGTCCCCCGCCCTATAGGTGTGCGGGCCTCCGGCGTCAGGCCGTAGACCGGCCTCCGCAACCTCGGCGAAGAAGTCGGCCAGATAGGGGCCGGCTCCCTCGCGGCCGGACCGGCCCATCCGGGACGCCTCCTCGACGGGCACCGACCGCACCTCCGTGTCGAGAAACGGCCCGGGATCGCCCGAGAGGGCACCATGGGCGGCGCCCGCAAAACCGAGAAGCCCCACGACGTACAACGCCGAGCACAAGGCCGCCCCGGCGAGCAGATAACGGGTCAAACCTGCCGAAAGGCTTGCACGCCACGACGCCATCGGACCCTCACGTCTTTTCGCAGGGGCCCTCGAGGCGATACCCCACGCCCCAGACCGACCTCAAGGAGACCGAGGCCCCCGCCGACTCGAGCTTGCGCCTCAACCGCCTGGTCATCTCGTCCACGGTGCGGCTCTCGACGCCGTCTGGGAGGCCCCACACATCGAGCAGGAGCTGGGAGCGGGGGGCGGTCTTGTCGGGGCGCGCCAAGTAGTAGCGCAGCAGCTCCAGCTCCGTCGGCGTGAGGGCGACGGGCACGCCGCCGATGCGGCACTCCCCCTTCCCGCACCGCACGTTGCCCAGCTCGAGGACCCTCGGCCTCTTTGCGCCGTCGCCCTCGCCTTCAAAGCGCGCCCGTCGCAGGAGGGCCGCCACCTTGGCAAGGAGGAGCGCCGGGCGCACGGGCTTGGTCAGATAGTCGTCGCAGCCATTGGCCAGGGCGTCGATGACGGACAGCTCGTCGTCTTGGCCCGACAGGGCCAGCACCGGCACGCAGGACCGCTCTCGAACGCGGAGGAGCAGCGCCGTGCCGTCCAGCTTGGGGAGCCCCATATCGAGCAGGATAAGGTGGTAGCCGACTTCTTCCCCACGGGAAAGCGCCTCGAGAAGCCGCGCTCCATCAGGTTGGGCTACCACCTCGTAGCCCGCATTCTCCAGCACCAGCCTCACGGCACCCCGCAGGGAGTCGTCGTCCTCGATATAGAGAATTCTCTGCATGGTTCCCCCTCAACTATTCCAAGACTATCGCACCTCCCCCTCGGGCCACAACGCCGTTTTGCAACCTGAGGCCATTGTTTTGTTTTTCACGGTTTTATGGCCCGACCCTTTACCCGACACTCGTCTCACATGGCGTTTGCAGCGAGTGGTTTATTCCTTAATTTTTCCCGATAGATCGGATTCGCAATGCCTCGAAATACCGTGATGTCGAAGCTCAGGCTCTGGTGGGACGAGGGCTACATCTCGTGGGAAAGCCTCGTCGTCGCGGCGGTATGTGTGGGCCTGGGGGTTCTGTACTACGGGTTCGGAATCATCAGCCACTCGGCCCTCGTCCTCCTGAGTGGCCTCAATGTCGTGGCCGTCTTCTTGTTCGACTGGTATGACGAGAGGAAGCGCGGCCGAACCTTCGACGCAGGCGTGAGCCTGTTGTTCGTTCTCCTCAGCCTGCTCTTTCTCTGAGGCGATCTCGGCCGCAGGCCCCGCCGCCGGAGGAACGTACTACCGCGGTGCGGTGTTTGGCCGTTTGGGTCGGCAACGCGCGCCACGGTGGTGCGATTCCAGGCATGGCGCGCCACCGTGGTGCGACGTTTTGCCGTTTTGGGGTGAAAAGGGCGCCACGGTGGTGCGGGCCGGCCCCGACCCCCCCTAGTACGGCTCGGCCAGGCGCTTCTCCATCCACACCATGTCGTACCAGCGGTCGAACTTGCGGCCGCAGGCCTCGAAACGGCCCACCTCACGATAGCCCATGGCCCTGTGGAACCTCACCGAGGCGTCGGTGAGATAGGGGTCGTCGGGCTCCCGCGGCACCCCGATGCAGGCCTCGAGGGCGAGGATGTCTCGGGCCCGGGCCTCGTCCTCCAGGGCGCGGTAGAGCGCGCGGCCCACTCCCCGCCCCCGGGCACCCATGTGGAGGTAGATGGTGGTCTCGGCGTTGTGGCGGTAGGCCTCGCGGCCGACGAACGGGCGGAGCGAGGCGTAGCCCACCACGGCGGAGCCCTCCTCGGCCACCAGAAAGGGGTACCCCTGCTCGAGGATGGCCCGGATGCGTTCGGAAAACTCCGCTGCGGTGGGCACGTCGTACTCGAAGGAGACGGCGGTCCCCCGCACGTAGGGGGCGTAGACGCAGAGGGCCCTCACGGCGTCTTGCGGCGTGGCGAGGCGGATGCGGGGCATGGGAGCCATGGGGGACCTCCGGTGACGGTGCGGGCCTACGCCAGAGGATAGCGCGGCCAGATCCCTCCGCACACCCTGCCCCCACAGAGAAGGGCGGCCCGTCGCTGGGACGGACCGCCCTTCTGTCAGGCGCTTTGTCGGGGTGCCGTACGGCTTAGTACATGCCGCCCTGGCCGCCCTGGGCAGCGGCCGCGGAGATGGCCTCCTCGATGGTGGTGTCCTTGGGCTCGTCGGTGACGGTGGCCTCGGTGATGAGGAAGAGGCCGGCCACGGAGGCGGCGTTCTGCAGGGTCACGCGGGCGACCTTGACGGGGTCGAGCACGCCCATCTCGATCATGTCGCCGTACTCGCCGGTGGCGGAGTCGAGGCCGTGGCCCTTCTCCATGCCGCGCACCTTCTCCACCACGACGGCGCCCTCGAAGCCGGCGTTGTCGGCGATGGTCTTCACGGGAGCGGCCAGGGCCTTGGCGACGATGTCCACGCCGATCTTCTCGTCCATGTCGGAGGTCTCGACGTCGGCGAGCGACTCGGAGGCGTCGAGGAACGCCACACCGCCGCCGGCGACGATGCCCTCCTCCACGGCCGCACGGGTGGCCTGGAGGGCGTCCTCGATGCGGTGCTTGATCTCCTTGAGCTCCACCTCGGTGGCGGCGCCCACCTTCAGGACGGCCACGCCGCCGGCGAGCTTGGCCAGGCGCTCCTTGAGCTTCTCGACGTCGAAGTCGGAGTCGGTGTGCTCGATCTCGCCCTTGATCTGGGCGATGCGGTCGTCGATGGCGCCCTTGTCGCCCTCGCCGCCCACGATGGTGGTGTTGTCCTTGGTGACCTTGACGCTCTTGGCGCGGCCGAGCATCTCGGCGGTGGTGTCGGCGAGCTTGATGCCGAGCTCCTCCATGGCCACCTGGCCGCCGGTCACGACGGCGATGTCCTCGAGCATGCGCTTGCGGCGGTCGCCGTAGCCCGGGGCCTTGACGGCGCAGACGTTGAGGGTGCCGCGGAGCTTGTTGAGGATGAGGGTGGCCAGGGCCTCGCCGTCGACGTCCTCGGCGATGATGAGCAGGGCGGAGCCGCTCTTCTGCACGGCCTCGAGCACCGGCAGGATGTCCTGGATGTTGGAGACCTTCTGGTCGGTCATGAGGATGTAGGGGTTCTTCATCTCGCAGACCATGGTCTCGTTGTCCGTGGCGAAGTACGGGGAGATGTAGCCCTTGTCGAACTGCATACCCTCCACGGTCTCGATCTCGATGCCGAAGGTCTGGGACTCCTCGACGGTGATGACGCCGTCCTTGCCCACGACCTCCATGGCGTCGGCGATCTTCTCACCGATCTGGGGGTCGGCGGCGGAGATGGTACCCACGGAGGCGATCTGCGCCTTGGTGGAGACGGGCGTGGCGGCCTTCTTCATCTCGTCCACGACGGCGTCCACGGCGTGGTCGATGCCGCGGCGGATGGCCAGGGGGTTGGCGCCGGCGGCGACGTTGCGGAGGCCCTCGTTGACGATGACCTGGGCCAGCAGCGTGGCGGTGGTGGTGCCGTCACCCACGGTGTCGTTGGTCTTGGTGGCGACCTCCTTCACCAGCTGGGCGCCCATGTTCTCCACGGGGTCCTTGAGCTCGATCTCCTTGGCAACGGAGACGCCGTCGTTGGTGATGGTGGGGGCGCCGTAGGGGCGCTGAAGGGCCACGTAGCGGCCCTTGGGGCCCATGGTGGTGGTCACGGCGTCGGCCAGGGTGTTCACGCCGGCGGCGAGCTTGGCGCGGGCGTCGGTGCCGAACTTGATGTTCTTAGCCATGGTATGCGTACCTCCTGTGAGGGTTTGGGTGCAGATGGTGCGTGACGGGAGGGGTTAGCCCTCGATGATGGCGTAGATGTCGTCGCCGCGGAGGAGCAGGTACTCCTCGCCGTCGACCTTGATCTCGTTGCCACCGAACTTGCCATAGAAGACCTGGTCGCCCACCTTGACGTCGACCGGGATGCGGTTGCCGGAGTCGTCGCGACGGCCCTCGCCCACGGCGACGACCTCGCCCTTCTGGGGCTTCTCCTGGGCGCCCGAGGAGATGTAGAGACCGGTGGAGGTCTTCTCCTCCTTGGGGGCGGGCTTCACGAGGACGCGGTCACCCAGCGGCTTGAGATTCATAGCGGTTCCTCCTTCTGCGTGCGCCTTCTCGGCGCCCCCGCCTGAGTGCGGGGTGTGTTCTGACACGAAGTATCCTAGCCAGCCCATGGACCTAGGGCAAGGTCCATGAGGAAATCTTCATCGCTCAGACTTAGATTATCCACCAACGCAGCCATCACGTAAGGCGGCGCCGGGTCAGGCTCTAGGTCGCTGTACCCGGTGCGTGGTGTCCGTTAACCTGCGGCGGCGGGGGCGGCGTGGGCCGTCACCGATCGTGCACGGAGGGGTCGCGGCCTCAGGCCTCGAGGGCCTCGGCCTGGGTCACCCACAGGGCCGCCGAGGCGTCGCTGGGCATGCGGAGGTCGCCGCGGGGCGACACGGCCACGGACCCCACCTTGGGGCCGTCCGGCAGGCAGCTGCGCTTGAACTGCTGGGAGAAGAACCGGCGGTAGAACGTCTGCAGCCAGCGGAGGACCGTGGCGCGGTCGAAGGCGGGCTCGCGGCCGGCCTCGAGCTCCTGGTCCACGAACGCCCGGCAGGCCAGGGCGAACACCTTGGCCGGCGGGAAGGCCTGGCGGAGCACCGCGTAGAGGAAGAAGTCGTGGAGCTCGTAGGGGCCCACGAGGTCCTCGGTGCGCTGGGCGATGGTGCCGTCCTCCCCGGCGGGCAGGAGCTCCGGGGAGACCGGGGTGTCGAGCACGTCGTCGAGTACGGCGGAGAGGCCCGCGTCCCCGCAGGTGCGGGCCACGTGGGCCACGAGGTGGCGCACGAGCGTCTTGGGCACGCCGGCGTTCACACCGTACATGGACATGTGGTCACCGTTGTAGGTGGCCCAGCCGAGGGCGAGCTCCGAGAGGTCGCCGGTGCCGATCACCAGGCCGCCGCGCTGGTTGGCGAGGTCCATGAGGATCTGGGTGCGCTCGCGGGCCTGGGAGTTCTCGTAGGTGACGTCGCGGACGGCCTCGTCGTGGCCGATGTCGGAGAAATGCTGGCGCACCGCGCTGGCGATGGGCACCTCGAGGAGGGTGCAGCCCAGGGCGTCGGCCATGGCGCGGGCGTTGCCGTGGGTGCGGTCGGTGGTGCCGAAGCCCGGCATGGTGACGGCCACGATGCCGGCGCGGTCGAGCCCCACGAGGTCGAAGGCCCGGGCGCACACGAGCAGGGCGAGGGTGGAGTCCAGGCCGCCGGAGACCCCCACCACCGCCGTGGCGGAGCGGGTGTGGGCCATGCGCTGGGCGAGGCCGTGGGCCTGGATGTCGAGGATGTCCTCGCAGCGCCCCGAACGGGTCGCGGGGTCGTCGGGCACGAAGGGGTGCGGGTCCACGTGGCGGGTCACGGGCGCCGGGGCGGCCACGGCCTCGGCGAAGGCGTCGGGCAGGCGCACCTCCCGGTAGCCGGCGGCCGCGGGCGACGGGGCGGACGTCCAGGTGGAGATGCGCCGGCGCTCCTCGGCGAGGAAGGCGACGTCCACCTGGGCCAGGGCCCGGCCGTCGCCGAAGGGGCGGCCCTCGGAGAGGATGCGGCCGTTCTCGGCCACGAGGTCGTGGCCGGAGAAGACCACGTCCTGGGTGGACTCGCCCCAGCCGGAGCTCGCGTAGGCGTAGGCGCAGAGAAGCCGGGCGCTCTGGCCCGAGACGAGGGAGCGGCGGTAGTCGGCCTTGCCCACGAGGGCGTTGGAGGCCGAGAGGTTGCAGACCACCGTGGCGCCGGCCCGGGCGAGGCCCACGGAGGGCGGGCAGGCCACCCAGAGGTCCTCGCAGACCTCGACGCCCACCTTGAGGAAGGGCATGCCGGGGCAGCAGAACAGCTGGTGCGCGCCGAAGGGCACGGTGCGGCCGCAGACCTCGGCGTCGACGCAGGCCTCGGGCCCCGCGACGAAGTGGCGGCCCTCGTAGAACTCGTTGTAGGTGGGGATGTTGAGCTTGGGCACGACGCCGAGGAGCTCGCCCGCGCAGCAGGCGGCGGCGACGTTGTGGAGCTTGCCGTTCTGGCGGAGGGGCAGGCCCACGAACACGAGGCAGGGGAGGTCGGCCGTGCGGTCCAGGAACTCGGCCAGACCCTCCTCGGCGGCGTCGAGCAGGGCGTCCTGCAGGAAGAGGTCGCCGCAGGTGTAGGCCGTGAGGCAGCACTCGGGGAGCACCACCACGGAGGCGCCGCGGGCGGCGGCCGCGCGGGTCTCCTCCACGCAGGCCACGACGTTGAAGGCGACGTCGGCGACGTGGATGGCGGGGGTCGCGGCGGCGACGGTGACAAGGCCGTGGTTCATGGGGGCTCCTCTCGGCGGTTCGTGGGTCCATGGTAGCGCGACCCGCCCCGCCCCCCTGCCGGGGCGGCCGGGCCCCGGGAAGGCGCGCAGATTGTGCTGGGAGTACAAAAACTGAGGATTATTCGTAGGGAAGATAAATGTCCCTGCAGGTGAGAACGCTGCGGCGCCGCCCACGGCGCGAGGTCGCTCCTACGCCAAGTATTTCAACTACATCCCAGTTATACAATGGGAAGGGCAATTGGTTACCGTTTCTCAGAAGGAGGACCTCCGTGGCTGAAGACACCCCCGTCACCCCTCGCCGCATCGTCGTCGACGTCGTCGAGACGGCCGCGGACCTCCCGCCCCGGGCGACCGCGATCCTGGACAGGGAGCTCGCCCGCCACGAGCCGGCCGTCGTGCGCGCCCTCGTGGAGGGCTCGGGCGCCCCGGAGGCACGGGCGGTGCTCGAAGGCCTCATGGACGCCTTCTCGCGCCCGGATTTCCCGGTGGTCGACGGCTTTTCGGCCGAAGACGCCCTGCTCGCCGCCATGGAGCACGCCGACCGCGAGGGCGGCGACGGCCCCGTGCCCGTGCTCATGGCCCCCATGGACGAGGTCCTGTGGGAGTGGGTGGACGGCCGGGTCGGCACCGAGTAGGCGGCCGGGCCGCAACACCTTTGGCCGGGTTCTTTGCGACCGTCACATGCGGGGCCTCGGCGCCCCGGACGGGAGGAGGGGCCGCCCGGCGGGTCGTCCCCACCGCGCGGCCCCTCCCGGAACCCGTGCTGTGCGCCCGCCCTACTCGGAGCGGAAGCCGATGCCGCGCCCCTCGCGGGGGGCGCGCTTCCACTGGGGCGCGTTGCGGTCGATCCACACGCCCACGGCGCGCACGGACCACAGCTGCGCGAACGTGCCCGCGAAGGCGGCGGCCAGGGCCACGATCACGACGGCGGGCCCGAGGATGCCGAGCATGGCGGCCACCGTCGACAGCGGGTCGAGGCCGTAGCCGTAGTACGAGCCGGAGTACAGGTAGTAGCTGCTGGCGTACATGGAGCCCGCAGCGCCCGTCAGCACGAGCATGGCCACCACGACGATGACGGCGCCGGCGGCGAGGCCGGGCACGAAGACGGCGACGATGGCGCCCCAGGGGTCGCGCTTGAAGGCCTCGAGGATGTCCGAGAGGTCGAACGCGGCGCCGAAGCTGCCCCTGGCGGCCATGCGGACGCCTGCCACCGTGGTGTAGACGGAGACCAGCACCGCCCAGCAGAACAGGAAGATGGGGCCGAGGACCGGCACGGCGCCCACGTAGAACAGGCTGGCGGTGGCGACGGCGCCGATGAGGCCCAGGACCGCGTAGAGGAAGCCCAGCCAGACGGTGGAGCGGCTGAAGCTGCGGCGCGGCAGGCCCTCGGAGCCGTCACCGGCAGACGCGCCCCACTGGAGCATGTAGCCGGAGACGTACCAGCCGAGCACCGGCACGAGGTTCATGAGGATGAGGACGACCACGCGGCCGAACCAGCCCTGGGAGCCGGTGAGGTCGTGCCACGCCTGGCCGAGGATCCCGCGCTGGGCGGCCGTCGGGGGCACGGGCGGCTGCGACGGGGGCACGGGGCCGGCCGACGGGGCACCCGCGGGCGGCTGGACCGGCGGGGGCGGGGTCTGGCGCCGGGCCTCGGGCGCGGGGCCGGCGGCGGGATGGGACTGGTCGGGCGGGACCGGGGCGCCCGGGGCGTCGGGCAGCGGCTGCCTCTCGGGGGCGGCGTCGGTCGCCTCCTCGGCGATGACGGCCTCCTCGGCCACAGCCTCCTCGGCGGCGGGCACGGCGGGCTTCTCCGCCACGGCCTCCTCGGCGTCCGCCTCCACGACGACGGTCTCGACGGGCGCGGCCCCGGCATCGGCGGCGGCGAGGGTCTCCACGGCCACCGCGGCCTCGGCCTCGAGCTCCTCCGGGTCGACGGAAGTCGTCTCGACGTCCTCCGCGGCCCCGGTATCCTCGGCGGCGTCGAGGGGGTTGCCGCAGCTGCTGCAGAATCGGGCGCCCTCGTCGTTATCGTGGCCGCAACGGTTGCAATGCATACACATCTCCTCACTGTGATCACGGACGATGCAACGTACCGTCACAGGATACGGGTCCGATGGACCCATGAATTACCCTGCAACAGTATTTTTAAGATTCCCGCAAGCGGTATTCCTCAAACCATGCCGCAACCGGAACATCAGCCGTAGACCGGCCTGACGGGGGCCAAGGCCGGCCGGTCCCTTCAAACCCCGTCGAAGACCTTGCGGCCCCCCACGTAGGTGGCGAGGACGCGGGCGTCGTGGAAGGCGTCGGGGTTCTCGGAGAGGGGGTTGCGGTCGATGACGACGAGGTCGGCGAGCCTGCCCGGCTCCAGGGTGCCCAGCTCGTGCTCGCGGCCCACGGCCACGGCGCCCCCGAGGGTGAGGGCGCGCACGGCCTCGGCGGCGCTCACGCGCTGCTCGGGCAGCCAGCCGCCCGCGGGGTTCCCCGAGGCGTCACGGCGCGTCACGGCGTCGTGGACGATGGCGGCGGGGTCGCAGGGCACGCAGGGGGCGTCGGTGCCAAAGGCCATGGGCACACCGCTGTCCAGGTAGGTGCGGAACGGCCACATGAAGGAGGCGCGCTCCTCGCCGAGGTCGCGGGCCGGCTGCGTGACGTCGATGACGATGTGCTGGGGCTGCACGGACGCCACGACGGCGGCGTCGCGCATGCGGGCCACATCGGCCCGCTCGAGGTTCTCGATGTGCTCGAGGCAGTTGCGCCCCTGGGCAGGCGCACCGAAGCGCTCCTTCGCCTCCTCGAAGATGGAGACGCCCTCGTGCACGGCGGCGTCGCCGATGGTGTGGATGCGCACGGCGATGCCGGCCTCGGCTGCCCTGAGCACGATGGAGCGCATCTGCTCGGCGGGGATGGCAGGGTGGCCGCAGTCGCCGGGGAAGCGCGGGTTGGCGTAGGGCTCCAGCAGCCACGCCGTGTGGGCGCTGCTCACCCCGTCGAAGAACTGCTTGACGCCGGGGGCGCGCAGCATGGGGCCTGTGAGCTCGGACTGCAGGCGCTCGATACGGGAGAGGTCGCCGTCGAGGGGCAGCGTGGGGAACAGGTGCCCGCGCACGGTGAGCTCGCCGGCGGCGTCGAGGTCCGACCACACGTCGTCGAGCACGGCGTCGCAACCGGGGATGGCCGAGAGGCCCATGTCGCACACCGAGGTGACGCCGCGGCGGTTGAGCTCGTGGAGCCAGTCACGGAACACCTGGCGGAGCTGCTCCCTGGGCAGCGACTCCAGCACCCGGGCCACGTAGTACATGCCGGCGCCCTCGCGGAACACGCCGGTGAGACGGCCGTTCTCGTCGCGGTCGAAGGAGCCGCCGGCCGGGGGCTCGGTGTCCTCGTCGATGCCCAGCTCGCGCATGGCGCAGGTGTTGAGCCAGAGGGTGTGGGAGTCGCCGGAGTACATGGCCGCGGGCGTCGTGGGGAAGTAGGCGTCGAGCGAGAGGCGCGTGGGGGCGATGGGCGGGTCCCAAAGCATGTCGCGCCAGCCGTGAGAGAGGGCCCAGGTGCCCCAGGGGCGGTCCTTGGCAAAGTCGTACATGCGGGCGGCGCAGTCGGCCTCGGAGGTGCCGCAGTACTCCATGGCGAGGGCCGAGGGGAAAAGGGCCGAGTGGAACACGTGCTGGTGGGCGTCGTGGAAGCCGGCGCAGACGAAGGCATCGCCCCAGTCCTCGACCTCCGTGGAGGCGTCCCGGTACAGGTGGGCGTGGTCCGGGTCCACCACGGCCACGATGCGGTCGCCGTCCACCACCACGGCGGCGGGGCGCGTGCGGTCCCCCAGCCCGTCGAAGACGTGGCGGGACGTGATGATCCGCGTGGCCATGGCCCTCCTCGTACCAAAGGTGCAGTTGCTGCCCACCAGCATACGCTTTGGGGGAGCCGAAGCCAGGGCGGGAGGGAAAGCCCGGCCCAAGGCCGCGGAACGCCCCTACGAAAGCCGCTTGAAAAGGGGTCGGGCCACGAGCGTGGCCACGGAGACGCAGAAGAAGACCTCGCACACCGTCGAGAAGAGGCGGTCTGCCGCCAGGTCCCCCGCAGCCGCCCGCACGAGCGGGTACCAGACGAAACCGGAGACCATGACCGCCGTGGCCGCGACGAGGGCGGCGCCCCAGGCAAGGCGCAGGGGCCTCAGGCGCGGGGACACCGGGTTCAGCCGGTCGAGACGGTCGCGCACCCACTCGACGATTCCTTGCCGATCCATGACGCTAGACCGATCGGGATTCGGAGGAGGGACCAAATACATACAGGCGCATCGAATCAAGTGACCGCATCTTCGCTCCTTCCCTTCCCTCAATACTCAATCATGTTTTTCTATTTGATTCATTAGCAGATTGCGTATTTATGCCAATGGTCCGTTTGGACAGATGAGCGGCCCGGGGTGCGCCGACTCCGCACACCCCGGGCCGCACCGTCGACCCTTGTATTCATAAGTCAAACAGGCGAAGTGACAGATGGGCCCGGCCCCCTGTCACGCGCGGCTAGTCGTCGAGGTAGCGGGCCAGGAACTCGCGGGTGCGGGGCTGCTCGGGGTCGCCGAAGATCTTCTCCGGCGTGCCCTGCTCGGCGATGACACCCTGGTCCATGAAGACCACGCGGTCGCTCACGTTCTTGGCGAAGGCCATCTCGTGGGTGACCACCACCATGGTCATGCCGCCCTCGGCCAGCTTGCGCATGACCTCGAGCACCTCGCCCACGATCTCGGGGTCGAGGGCGCTCGTGGGCTCGTCGAAGAGCATGATCTGCGGGTTCATGCAGAGGGCGCGGGCGATGGCCACGCGCTGCTTCTGACCGCCGGAGAGGCGCTTGGAGTCGGCGTGGGCGAAGTCCGCCAGGCCCACGGAGGCCAGGTGGTCGAGGGCCACCTTCTCGGCCTCCTCCTTCTTGAGCTTGCCCAGGGTCACCGGGGCCAGGGTGCAGTTGTCGAGCACGTCGAGGTTGTTGAAGAGGTTGAACCCCTGGAACACCATGCCGATGTCGGCGCGCAGGGCGTTGACGTTGGTCTCGGGGGCCATGAGGTCCTGGCCGCCGAACCACACGTGGCCGGCATCGGGGGTCTCGAGGAGGTTGAGGCAGCGCAGGAGCGTGGACTTGCCCGACCCCGAGGCGCCGATGATGGTGAGCACCTCTCCCGGGGCCACGTCGAGGTCGATGCCCTTGAGCACCTCGTGGGAGCCGAAGGACTTGCGCAGGCCCTGGACCGAGATGAGCGGCGCCTGGGCGGCGTTGGGGGTGTCGGCTGCGGTCATGGTCGCCCCTCCTTAGGACTGGCGCGCGCGGGCGGGCGCGGCGGCGGGATCGGTGGTGGAGCCCACGGGGCCCGGGGCCTCCACATCGAGGCGGGCGGCGAGCATGGTGAGGACCTTGGAGAACGCCATGGTGAGGATCAGGTAGACCACCGCGGCGATGCAGTAGGCCTCGAGGCCCTTGTAGTAGATGCCGATGACGCTGGTGGTGGCGAACATGAGGTCGAACACGCCGATGATGGACAGCACCGAGGAGTCCTTGATGTTGACGATCAGCTCGTTGGACAGGGCCGGGACGGAGTTCTTGACGCCCTGGGGAAAGACCACCTTGCGCATGGCCTGCCACTGGGAGAGGCCCAGGGAGCGGGCCGCCTCGAGCTGGCCGGGGTCCACGGCCTCGATGCCGCCGCGCAGCACCTCCATCATGTAGGCGGTGGAGTTGAGGCTGATGGTGACGAGACCGGCCCAGAACGGCGACCACACGGCGTTGATCTGGGCGGTCTCCCAGCCCATGGAGCGAAACACCGCGAGGCCGGCGAAGTAGACGATGGCGCCCTGCACCATCATGGGGGTGCCGCGCACCACGGTGGAGTAGAGGCGGGCGAAACCTGCACCCACGGCCTTGAAGAACCGCACGGCGTCGTTCTCGCCGCGGTCGGGGGTCTGGATGCGCAGGAACACGAGGAGCAGGGCCAGGAAGAAGGCGATGACCGTGCCGAAAAGGGCCAGCTCGATGGTGGTGGTCACGCCGGTGACAAAGAGCTGGCGACCGTTGTAGAGCATGTAGACGGCACTCTCGAGAAAGCCAGAAGGATTGGTGGAGCTGGCGATGGCGCCCTGGCAGAGGGCCACGAAGTGGGCCACGGGTCCCAGGCAGAACAGCGCTACGGCGCAGGCCCACACAAGGTAGCTGAGATAGCGCAAGGGCTTTCTCAGCGAAACGCGGGCCAGCGGGCACCGGCTGCGGTAGGCGCCGCGCAGGACCGCCTTGGCCACGAGCGCCACGGCCGAGAACACGAGCCAGGCAAGGCACACAACGGTGAGCGCGCTCCCGGCCGCCCCGAGCGGCAAGGTGGCCGTGCAGGCAAGCGAAAAGGCGGCCACGGCGCTCGTGCCGAGCAGCACGTAGGGATGGTCGCTCTTGACGAAGTGGGCCAGGCGGCGGAAGAAGCCGGCCCCCTCGGGCAGGGGCTCGGCATAGGGGTGGAGGTTTTCCTCCTCGCCGAGGACGGCCTCCTCGAGCCTGGGATCGGGTACTCCAAGTGCCATAGTCGCTCCTTATCGATGGCGAAGGAGCGCCGGACGCACCTCGGGCGTCCGGCGCTCTCAAAGGCAGGTGGCCTGGATGGCCGAGCAGCCTGGGCTAGGCGGGCTGACGGTCGCAGGCGGCCGTCCAGATCTCCTGGCGCTCGGTGTCGGAGATGGCGTTCACGGCGTCGTTCACGGCGTCGGCCTTCTCATAGCCCTTGGCGTAGCCCACCGAGGCGGGGTTGGTGGTGGCAAAACCCTTGCCCTCGGCAAACTGGATGGGAACGAGGTTCTCGTTGGAGCGCATGTAGCCCTCCTCGTTCATCTTGGGGTAGGTGACCGCGTCGACGGCACCCTGGGCGAGCTGGGCGAGGACGGCCGGCATGGTGTCCACGGGGTTGGCATGGACGGAGTCGGGCATCTCCTCGCCGATGACGTCGTCGTAGAGGGTGGCCTTCTGGCCCATGACGGTGGCGCCGGCGAAGTCGGCCAGGGAGGTGGCGCTCTCGTAGGGCGAGCCCTTCATGACGAAGATGCCGATGCTGTCCTCGATGTAGGGGTCGGAGAAGTCGATGGACTGGCGGCGCTCCGGCGTGTCGCTCATGCCGGCGATGATGACGTCGATCTGGCCGTTGTTGAGGGCGTCCACCAGGCCGTCGAAGGAGAGCTTCACGGCCACGGGCTCGGCGCCGAGGGCCTCGGCCACGCGCTTGGCGATCTGGACGTCGTAGCCGTCGGCGTAGGCGCCGGAGACGTTCTCGATGGGGATGGTGAACTCGGTCTCCTCGGTGGCCTGCCAGTTGTAGGGGGCGTAGGCCGCCTCCATGCCCACACGCAGGGTGGTGCCGGAGCCGCCCTCGGTGGCCTCGGCCTGGGCGCCGTCGGGGGCGGTGCCGCAGCCCGCGAGGGCCGTGACGGCGGCGGTGAGGGCGCCGGCGGCGAGGAAGCCGCGGCGGGTGAGGAAGCCGGGGGCGGTGCGCTTGGGCAGCCCGCCGTTCGTCGAGGACTGGCGCACCGGGGAGGTGTTCTGGTCGTTCATGGCTGCTCCTTCGCATCCAGACGGGACGGGCCCTGTGCCCGTCGGTGGGTCCCAGAGTACGGTAAAGACGAATACCGAGGTAGGACGCGGTGCCTCCCTTTCACTGCATAGAAACAGTATGCACCCGCAATCCTATGCATCATAGGCCGGATAGGGGAACACGGGTAGGAAGTCGCTGGTAGAGTGCGTGAATCCGTGAATAGAATTGCGTATCACAGCGCTTTTCAACCGGCTCTATCCGTCAAAAGATACGGCTCTGTTGACCCCATATTTGAATAATAGCTGGTAGATTGACTGTCGTTTATCACACCCATGAGCCAATCGGCGTATATGGCAGCTATTTCTGCATACAACCTGTAAGTCAATGGAGGCAGCAGGCCTCCACGAGGCGGCGCAGGAACGCCACCCCTTGGGTGAAGGACCGCTCCAGGACACGCTCGTCCGTGCCGTGGACGCCGCGGGAGCTCTCCCCTGCGTCCACCACGAACGCCGAGAACCGCAGGCACTGGTCGCAGACACCCTCGTACATGCGGGCGTCGCTGGCGCCGACGGCCAAGGTCGGCACGAGCGGCACGGGGGTGCCGTCGGGCTCCGTGAAGAGGGGCGCGGCGGCCTCGCGCAGACGCTCCATGCCCCAGCCGTCCCAGCGCGAGACCTCGGAGGGCGGGTTGGAGCCGCCCATGAGGGCCACCTCCACGCCGAGGTCGGCCACGAGCCCCCGCACCGCGGCCACGAGGCCATCCAGGGTCTCCCCCGGCAGCAGGCGGAAGTTCACGGCCGCCCCCATATCCTGCGGCATCACGTTGGGCACGGAGGCGCCGCCCTCCATCATCGTGGGCGCGGCCGTGGTGCACACGAGGGGGTAGGTCTCGGGGTCCCGGGCCAGCAGGGCGGCGAGCTCGGTGGCGCAGGCGTCCACGCGGCCCGGGTCCCCTTGGAGGAGGTCCGCCACCGGCCCGCGGGAGATGCGGGGCGCGAGCTGCCGAAACATGGCCGCCACGGGCCCGGTGAGCCGGGGCTCCCCCACGGCGTCCAGAATGCGGGACACCGCCCGGCAGAGCCTGCCGAGCGAGGTGCCGCCCACGGGGTTGGAGGAGTGGCCCCCCTCCGACGCCGCGGAGAGCCACAGGTCGGCGTAGCCCTTCTCGGCCACGGCGACACCCATCCAATGCCCGTCGCCGCCGAGGCCGGCGAGGTCGTGCACCAGGTAGTCGCCCTCGTCGACGAGGAACGCCGGGCGCACGCCGCGGGAGCCGAGGGTGCGCGCGAGGGCGCGGGCCCCCTCCTGGAGGCACTCCTCGTCGTGGCCGCACGCCACCACGACGCCGCGGCGGAGGGGTCGCCCATCGGCGAGCACGAGCTCCAGGGCCTCGAGGATGCCGGCAAGCTGCACCTTCATATCGATGGCGCCGCGGCCCCAGACCCAGGTGCCGTCGGCGGTCCCGGAGAAGGGGCCGTGGGTCCAGTGGCCCTCCGTCCCCGGCACGCAGGGGACCACGTCCTGATGGGCCATGAACATCACGGGGTCGAGGTCCGGGTCAAAGCCGGGCAGCTCCAGCAGCAGCGCCTGGGGGCCGCCGCCGGCCGCGCCCTCCACGAGGGTCTCGGTGGCCGTCGAGAAGACACGGGGGTAGCAGGACCGCAGGTAGGCGCGCTGCTCCTCGAAGGCGTCCCAGTCACCCGTGTCGTACGCCCCCGTGGCCACGGTGGGAAACGACAGGAGGCCGGCCAGGCGTCGGGCCGCCGCCGGGCTGTCGAGTCCGGGGCAGCCGTCGCCGGCGAGGAACGCGAGGACGCCGTCGCCGCCCGTGGGCGGCGCTCCGTGGGCACCCACGGTCACTCCGGCTGGCGCTCGACGGCGCCGTCCCACAGCTCCTGGCGCTCCGCGTCGGAGAGGTCGGCCAGGGCCCCGTTGACGGCGGCGAGCATCTCGTCGTTGCCCTTGGCCACGCCCACGCCGGTGGTCACCACGTCGGGGAAGCCCTCGCCCTCATCGAACCGCACCGGCACGATGCCGGGGTTGCTCCGCAGGTAGGCGGCCTCGTTCTCCATGTTGTAGGTAGCGGCGTCCGCGGCGCCCTGCTGGAGGGCGGCGAGGACGTTGGGCACGGAGGGCAGCGGGGTCATGTGCACCACGCCGGGGATCTCGTCGATGATGTCGTCGAGCTTGGTGCCCTTCTGGCCCACGACGGAGGCGCCGGAGAGGTCCGCGAGGGTCCTGGCGTCCTCATAGGGCGAGCCCTCGCGCACGAACAGGCCGTAGGTGCCCTCGAAGTAGGGGTCGGAGAAGTCGATGGACTGGCGGCGCTCCTCGGTGGGGGCCATGCCGGCGATGATGACGTCGATCTGACCCGAGGTCAGGGCGTCGATGAGGCCGTCGAACGAGAGCTTGACGGCAACAGGCTCACGGTCGAGGGCGGCGGCCACACGCTTGGCGATCTGGACGTCGTAGCCGTCGGCGTAGGCGCCGGAGACGTTCTCGATGGGGATGGTGGTGTCCGACGCCTCCGTCACCTGCCAGTTGTAGGGGGCGTAGGCCGCCTCCATGCCCACCCGCAGCGTCTGGGTCCCGGATCTGCCCTCGGCGGCCTCGGCCTGGGCGCCGTCGGGAGCGGTGCCGCAGCCCGCGAGGGCCGTGGCGGCGGCGGTGAGGGCACCGGCGGCCAGGAATCCGCGGCGGGTGAGGGTGAGGAAGGGGGCGGTGCGCTTGGGCAGGCCGCCGTTCGCTGTGGACTGCTGCGCCGTGGGGGCGTTGCTCTCGGTCATGGCTGCTCCTTCGCATCCGTGGGCGGCACCTTTCCGGCCGCCGTTGGCATGAAAGGGTACGACGGCCCCGGACCCCGACGGCCACGGCCGGGGCAACAGTCGATGCATAGAAATAAAATTCGCTCCCGTTTCTATGCATCCATGGGCGCATGGGGCCAAGGGCCAACAAACAAGCTGATAAAGGCATGTGTAATAACGCATAACCGGCGCGATTCCCTCAGATTTCAGGCGAATCCATGCGGCGATTCATACATTCAGGTTACTATCAATTGCATATCGCAGCGTGAGAGGGACGCGATCTGGACCCATCGCCACCCGACGATGAATACGGACGCAGGGACGCCCCCCCCCTGTCCCACCACCCGGACACTTTTGTCCCAACGGTCGGGCACTTCTGTCCCACCGTTGGCAGGGGCCCGACCATGCCGGAGGCCCCTTCGGCATGGGCTTTTCGGTCGAAGAGGCCTCCAAACCCATGCCGAAGCCATCTCCGGCATGGTTTTCTCGGCGCCGGGTGCCCAAAACCCATGCCGAAAGCCGCATCGGCATGTCCGGCCATCATCCACCCCCGCACCGGGGACCGGCCCGATGCGCCCACGATTCATAAGGAGAGAAACATGCGAAGTGACAGATGTGCCAGACACCGCTGTCACACCGGGCGCGCGCCACGGTGGTGCGACGGTGGCCCCGATGCACCACGGTGGCGCAGGAGATAGGCCAAAACAGCCGAAAGGCGCACCACGGTGGCGTCGTTTTCCGGAAAAGACGCCACGGCGGCGCAGGGGCGGATCCAACGGCATCGTGGGACAAAAGTGCCCGACCGTTGGGACAGAAGTGTCCGACTGATGGGACAAAAGTGTCCGGGTGGTGGGACAGGGGGCGGGTGGCGGGCGGCTGGCATGACAACCTGCCGCGCGCCGACGGACCTGTGGTTTTTGACGCGGCCGTGCCACACCAGAGTCACGCTGGGAACAAGGGGACCCGAGGACTACCCCTTTGCCAGATAGGAGCACCCATGAGCCTCTTCGGCCTGTTCAACAAAAACGAGGGCCCCGACCTCGACGGCATCGAGCCCATCGACGCCATGGCCAACCCCACGACCATCGCCGCGCCCGTGACCGGCGCCGTCATCGAGCGCATGGACGTGGAGCGCGACATCTTCTCCGAGGGCCTCCTCGGCCGCGGCTGCGGCATCAAGCCCCAGAACGAGGTCGTCTACGCCCCCGTCAACGGCACCGTCACCGTGGAGTACGCCGGCAGCCAGCACGCCATCGGCTTCGTGAGCGAGGGCGGCGCCCAGGTGATCGTGCACGTGGGCATCGACACGGTGGCCATGGAGGGCAAGGGCTTCACCTACCTCGTGGAACAGGGCGACGGCGTGAAGGCCGGGCAGCCCGTGCTCGCCTTCTCCCGCGAGGCCATCGCCGAGGCCGGCTACGACGACATCGTGACCGTCGCCGTCGTGAACGCCGACGACTTCGAGCGCGTGGAGCTCGTGCAGCACGGCCACGTGGACGCCGGCCAGATCCTCCTGGAGCTCACCGACTAGCGCTTCCGAGAAGACCGCCCGTCCCGCACCGGGACGGCGAGGCCCCCGCATCCCACCGGGTGCGGGGGCCTTCTTCGTCGCACGTACCCTCGCCGACGGCCGCTACTCGGCAGCGGGGCCGTCGCCCTTGGGCCGGTTGGAGCGGCGCCTGCGCCTGCGACGCGGCTTCTCTGCACCCTGGCCCTCCTGGGGCTGGCCCTTGGCGTCCTGCTGTGGGCGCGGGGCGCGGGGCCTGTCGGCACCCCGGTCGCGGTGCTCCTTGGTGCCGCGCTCCTTGGGCGCGCGCCCCTCGGCGCCCTGACCCTGCCCCTGGCCGGGACGGCCCTGCCGGTCCTGGCGGCCGCCGCCGTCGCCGGGACGGCGCCTACGCGTCGCCTTGGACGAGCCGGCCCCTCCCCCGCGGGTGTCCTGCCGGGCCTCGGCACCGCGGCGCTCCTGCGCCTCCGCGCCCTCGCCGGCGTGGTGGCGCCTGCGGCGGCGCCCCGGGCGCTGCCCGTCGCCGCCGGCGTTCTCGCCCTTGGCGGCCTTGCGGGCGGCCCGCTTGGCGCGCTCGGCCTCCTTGGCGGCGGCCTCCTCCTTCTTCTCGGCCACCTGCGCCCGGCGCCTGCGGCGGCGCTGCTCGCTCACGAACACGATGTCGCTGTCGTCGAAGTCCTGCTGCCCCACGCCGTTGGCGCGGTCGAGCTCGGCGAGGGCCGCCTGCACCTCGGAGGACTCCAGGGCCTCGAGCATGGAGCGGGTCACGGTGTCGGGGCGGCACGGGCAGTGGTTCTCCTCGGCCTTCTTGCAGGCCCGCTCGGAGCACTCCATGCCGGCCAGGGGCACCTTGATGGACTTGCCGTTCTCCAGGCGCAGGCCCAGCATCTCGCGGGGGGTGTCGTACTCGCAGATCCTGGCCTTGCCGAGCGGGGTCTCGATCACGGCGTTCTTCTTGGGGGCGCGGCCCTTGAAGTCGCGGTAGGCCTCGAACTCGTAGCGCAGGCAGCACATGAGGCGGCCGCAGACGCCGCTGATCTTGGGGCTGTTGAGCGGGAGGTCCTGCTCCTTGGCCATGCGGATGGAGACGGGCTCGAAGCGGGTCTCCCAGCGGGCGCAGCAGAGCTCCTGGCCGCAGCCGGCGTAGCCGCCCATGAGGGCGGCCTCCTCGCGCACGCCGATCTGGCGCATGTCGATGCGCTCGTGGAGGGCCCGGGAGAGGTCGCGCACGAGCTGGCGGAAGTCCACGCGCTCCTCGGCGGCGAAGTAGCACACGCAGCGCTCGCCGCCGAAGAGGTACTCCACGCCCACGGGCTTGATGGGCAGGCCCGACTCCTTGGCCAGGCGGCGGAACACGGGCAGTGCCTCGTCACCCTTGGCGGCGAGCTCCTCGGCGCGGTCGTAGTCCTCGTCGGTGGCCTTGCGCACGATGGGCTTGAGGGTGGCGTCGCCGATGGTCTCCCTGAGCTCGGTCTCCGAGACCTCGCGGGCGTCCTCGGTCACGAGCCCCATCTCCAGGCCGCGCTCCGTCTCGCAGATGGCGTGGTCGCCGGCCTCGATCTGGGCCCCTGCGGGGTCGAACCACAGGTCGGAGAAGGCGAAGGTGAACTTCACCGGGATGACGCGGGGCATAGGGCCTCCTTGAAGGCGAGCAGCATGGCCTCGACGGCCAGGCGGGGGGTGACGTTGTGCGCGATGTCCGCGGCGGCGCGCTCGGCCGCCTCGCAGGCGGCGGCGACGCGCTCGGCACCGGCCGCGGCCAGGGCCTCCACGATGGGGGCGGCGTCGGCGTTGACAGGCGCGGCGGCGCGGTCCTGGGTGGCGACGAAGGCGTCGCGCAGCACGGACTCGCAGATGGCGACGGCCTCCATGATACCCGAGCGCTCCTTGGCCGCATCCTCGCGCCTCTCCTGCTCCTTTACGGCCTTGAGGGCGCCGCGGGTGAGGTACTCCTCGAGGAGGCGGTCCCGCTCCTCGCGCTCCCCGTCGGTCATCGCGCCCTCCCCGTCCGAGAACGACACGGCGGCCGCCTCGGCGACGGTGTCGGCCGCCTGGAGGATGCCCCAGCCGTCGAGCGACCCCAGGCGCCCGAGGGTGTCGAGCACGGCGTCGCGCACGGCCCGGCGGGAGGCGCTGGCGAGCAGGGCCGCGGCGTCGGCGGCCGCGGGGCACACGGAGAGCGCCCAGGCGGCCTCGGCCTGGGAGGCGCCGGCCACGGCGGCCACCTCGGCGACGGCGCTTGCGGCCGCGGACGCGAAGGGCACCACCTGGCAGCGGCTCACGATGGTGGGCAGCACGAGGTCGGGGGCGGGGGCGCAGAGGATGAAGTGGGTGTCGCCCGGGGGCTCCTCGATGGTCTTGAGCAGCGCGTTGGCCGAGACGCCGCGGAGCTGGTCGGCCCGCTCCAGCACGAACACCTTCGCGGACGAGCGCACCGGCGTCTTCTGGGCGCGGGCGATGACCTCGTCGCGCACCTGCTCGATGCGGTAGCCCGTGGCGGAGTCGGGCGACAGGATCGTCACGTCGGGGTGGTCGCCGGCCGCCACGAGGCGGCAGTCGTCGCAGGAGGCCGTGTCGCCGCAGCCGCCGCGAGGGCACACGAGGGCCTGGGCCAGGGCCACGGCGGCCCTATGGGCCTCCTCGCCCGCGGTGCCGCAGAACAGGTAGGCGGTCCCCACGCGCTCCTGGCCCAGGGCGTCGGCGAGGAAGCGCCTCACCCGGGGCTGACCGTCGAGGGCGGAGAGGCACGGGGGCGCGGCGGTCTCAGACATGGACGCCCCTCTCGGCGAGGGCCGCCACCACGGCGCCCCAGACCTCGTCGGGGGTGCCCGACGCGTCCACGCGCGCCACGCGGTCGCCGTGGCGGCGCCAGACGTCCTCGTAGCCGGCGCGCACGCGCTCCTGAAAGGCGAGGCCCTCGGCCTCGATGCGGTCGCAGCCCTCGGACAGGGCGCGCCCCAGGGCGCGGCGCGGGCTGACGTCGAGCCAAAGCGTGACGTCGGGCACGCAGTCGCCGCAGGCCAGGGCGTTGGCCCCCTCCACCATGGCGGCGGGCAGGCCGCGACCGGCGCGCTGGTAGGCCGTCGTGGAGTCGGCGAACCGGTCGCACACCACCCAGGCGCCGCGGGCCAGGGCCGGCCCCACGACCTCCCCCACCAGCTGGGCGCGGGAGGCCTCGTAGAGGAGGAGCTCGCACGGCGCCGTCATGGCCCCGTTGGCGGGGTCCAGCAGGAGGGCCCGCACCTTCTCGGAGATCGCGGTGCCGCCGGGCTCCCGTAGGCGCACGACCTCCCGGCCCGCGGCCTCGAGGGCCGCCGCCAGCCGCGCCGCCTGGGTGGTCTTGCCCGAGCCGTCGGTCCCCTCCAGGGTTATGAACGTCCCCCGCTCCACGACGGCCTCCTAAAAGGGTTTCTCGGGGAAGCCGAAGTCGGCCATGATGGCGGCCACGTTGCCCTCGAAGGTGCCGGGGTCGATGCCCGCGGCGCGGATCTTGGAGGAGTCGAGGCGGTAGTCGCGGGGCTGGTCGGCGTAGCTCTCGAGGTCCGGGCGGATGAGGGCGTCGACCTCCTCGGGCGTCGCGCCGAAGGCCGCGGCCAGGCGCCGGGCGCACTGGTACACGGAGCCGTCGGTCTCGGCCGCGAAGTTGTAGGTGCCGCGGGGCAGCTCGCAGACCTGGGCGAAGGAGTCCGCCAGGTTCTGGGCGTAGGTGAGGCAGCGGCGGTCGTGGACCTTGAACGAGGCCGGGGTGCCGGTGCGCACGGCCTCGAGCACCTGGAGCGCCACGTTGGGGCTCGGGCGCACGCCGTGGAGGGGCAAGCCCATCATCCAGGAGAGGCGCAGGGTCACGTGGTCGACGTCGGAGGCGGCGAGCCAGGCGTCCACCTCGGTCTTCTGGCGGCCGTAGTGGGAGTGGCTCTCGGGCTCGGCGTCCTCGGCGAAGGGCGCGCCGGAGGTCTTGGCGTTGAAGGTCTGCTCGGTGGTGATGAACAGGAACCGCGCCCCCTTGTCGCGGCACACCTCGGCGAGGGCGATGGGAGACTCCACGTTCACCCGGTGGGTCATCTCGGGCTCGTTCTCGCAGAGGGCCGTGGCGGCCACGGCGGCGGTGTGGAGGAGCAGGTCGAAGTCCATCGCCGAGAAGTGCGCACGCACGGCCTCGGGGTCGGCGAGGTCCACGTCGGCGCGGGTCACGGGCACGATGTCGAACCGGTCCGCGTTGTACAGGGCCATGAGGCTCGCGATGTAGCCGTTGGCGCCGGTGATGACGAGCTTTCTCCTGGACAAGGGGTCTCCTTCCAACGACGGCGGCGGCGTCCCGCCGCCACGTCAGTCGCCGATGAAGTTGGTGCGCACGCCCGGCTCGTGGAGCGGGCGGTCGACGCCCGCCTCCTGGCCCGCGGCGATGCAGCGGAGCATCCAGGCCATGTTGCGGCCGAGGGTGCGCATGGTCTGCAGGCCCTCGGCGTCGCGGCGCACCTGCTCGGGGCTGTTGCCGTGGACCATGTTCCAGTACTGGGACGGCACCACGGGCATGTTGTTGATGAGGAAGTACTGGTTGAGCCGCTCCAGCGTGGCCGTGGTGCCGGCGCGGCGCGCGCTGCACACGGCGGCCGCCGGCTTGAAGGCCAGGCGGTTGGAGGCCGCGTAGAAGAGGCGGTCCATGAACGCGCAGAGGCCGCCGTTGGCGCCGGAGTAGTAGACCGGCGAGCCCACGACGATGCCGTCGACCCCCGGCAGGAGCTCGATGACCTCGTTGACCACGTCGTCGACGGCGCAGAGGCCCGTCCGCTTGCAGCGGCCGCAGGCGAGGCAGCCGGAGCGCACCGAGGCGCCCACGTTCTTGACCTGGGTCTCGACGCCGCACTCGTTGAGGACGCCGGCCACCTCGTTGAGGGCGGTGCGCGTGCACCCGCCGGCGTGGGGGCTCCCGTTGATGAGCAGGACCTTCATGACAGACCTCCCGTGGTGTGGGGTGCGGCTACGAGCGCTTGCGGGCGGTGCGGGCGCGGCCGCGGGGCGCGCCCTTGGCCTTCTTCTCCTTGCCGGGGCAGTCCATGTTCACGCAGATGCGCCAAGGGCCGCGGTCGGTCTCTACCTCCACCACGGGGGCTCCGCAGTGGGGGCAGGTCTCGCCCGTGGCCGACAGCTTGCCGCGCTGGGGCAGCGGGTAGCTCACGCCGCACTCGTCGTAGTTGGTGCACCGGATGAAGCGCTTGCCGGTCTTCTCGCTCTTGTGGGCCACGAGGTCCCCGTGGCGCCCGGCCTCGGCGCACACCGTGCAGGTGCCCACCACGACGTCGGGCTCGCGGTTGGTGGGGCACACGGGGTTCACGCACTGCTCGTAGGGCTTGGAGCGGAACGGCCACACCTTGAGGCGCGGGGCGCCGCACTCGGGGCACGGCTCCTCGAGCGGCTCGATCTTGTCGGTGTTGCGGCCCGGCACCGGGTAGGTGACGTCGCAGTCGGGCCAGCCCATGCAGCCGATGAACCGGGAGCGGGTCTTCGCGGAGTTCTTGAGCACGAGGTCCTTGCCGCACTTGGGGCAGGCCCCCACGCGGGCGTCGGCGGTCACGGCGTCGGCGATGGCCTCGCCGAGGTCGTCGGTGTGCTCGATGAGGTCGTCCATCATGCCGGCGAGCAGCGCGCGGGAGCGGTCTACCACGGCGGCCTCGCTCGTGGCGCCCTCGGACACGCGGGTCATGTCGTCCTCGAGGGTGCTCGTCATCTCCGGCGTGGTGATGGTGGGGGCGAACCGGTCGAGGGCGTCGATGATGGCCATGCCCAGCTGGCTTGGCTCCACGGGGTTGTTCTTGAGGTACTTCACCTGGAAGAGGCGGTCGATGATGGAGGCGCGGGTGGACTTGGTGCCCAGGCCGCGCTTCTCCATCTCCTGGATGAGGCGGCCCTGGCTGTAACGCGCCGGCGGCTCGGTCTGCTTGGCCTCGCAGGCCACGTCGCGCACGGCCACGGCATCGCCCTCGGCCATGGCGGGCAGCTGCTCGTCCTTCTTGAGGCCGTAGGGGTAGATGGCGCGGTAGCCCTTGGTCTTGAGCACGTCGCCGGAGGCCTGGAACGGCTGGCCGGCCACGTCGATCTCCACCTTGGTGCCCTCGATGACGGCGGGGCCCATGAGGGTGGCGAGGAAGCGGCGGGCGACGAGGTTGTAGAGCTTCCAGGCCGCGGGCTCGAGCTTGTCGGGGTCGGCCGGGGCCGTGGGGTAGATGGGCGGGTGGTCGGTGGTCTCCTGCTTGCCGCGGGTGGCCTTGACGGGGCCTGCCGAGAGGATCTGGTCGACCACGGGGGCGTAGGCCGGCACCTTCCTGAGGGCCTTGGCCGTGGCGGCGAGGTCGAGCGACGACGGGTAGACCGTGTTGTCCACGCGGGGGTAGGAGATGAGGCCGTCCATGTAGAGCGACTCCGCGAGGCGCATGGTGCGGCCGGGCGCGAGGCCCTCGGCCGCGGCCGCGGCCTGCAGCGACGTGGTGTTGAAGGGCGCGGGGGGCTTGGAGGTGCGGCTCTTGCGGGTGACGGCGCGCACGGTGCCCTCGGTGGCCCCCTTCACGGCGGCGAAGGCCTCCTCGGCCTCCTCGGCCTTCCAGAAGCGGCCCTTGGCGTGGGAGATCCTGAACTCCTCGCCGTCCTTCTCGCCCGTGCCCTGGATGACCCAGTAGTCCTCGGGCACGAACGCCTGGCGCTCGCGCTCGCGCTCCACCACGAGGGCGAGGGTGGGGGTCTGCACGCGACCGGCGCTGCGCACGTTGCCGAAGCCGCCGTAGCGGGCCATGGTGAGGTAGCGCGTGAGGGCGGCACCCCAGATGAGGTCGATGTACTGGCGGCTCTCGCCGGCGTCGGCGAGGTCCTGGTCGAGCTCCACGAGGTTGTCGAAGGCGTGGTCGATCTCGGCCTTGGTGTAGGCGGAGTAGCGGGCGCGGGTCACCGGGACGTCGGGGTTGACCATGCGCACCTGGGAGAGGGCGTCGGAGCCGATGAGCTCGCCCTCGCGGTCGAAGTCCGTGGCGATGACCACCTCGTCGGCCTTCTTGGCCAGGTTCTTGAGGGCGCGGATGATGCCTTTCTCGGCCGGCTTCTTCTCCACCGGGGCCCACACGAGGTACGGCAGGCTCGGGACCTTCCAGCCCTTGATGTCGATGCCGTCGGGCAGGTAGGGCTTGCGGGGCTTCTTGGGGGTGCCGTCCTTCTTGAGGCCACCGTCGAACGGGGGCCTCGGCAGGGTGTCGGGGACGTCGGCGGCCAGGACCTCGCCGTCCTCGTCCACGGCGAACCAGCCCTCGCCGTCGGCGTAGTGCAGCTCCCGCGGGAAGTCGGGGGCCAGGATGTGGCCGCGCAGGCCGACGGCCACCCAGTCCTCGCCCCCGCGGCGGAAGCGGTAGACCGGTGTGTCGTAGACCTTGTCGTTCTCGGGCTTCCCGGACTCGCTCAGGAGCCGGGCTATCTGCTTGGCCGCGTCGTTCTTCTCGGCGATGACGAGTACCACGGCTCTCACTCCCTCATAGGTTCAAGGGGGCCCGCCCATCGTGCGGACCCCCGGCGGTTGCGGTTCCTCTAGTCGTCGGCGCGCTCCGCGTGGAGCTCGTAGTCCTCGCGGGTCCACCGGAGCGACTCCGGCCCGTCCTGCCGCACCAACACCACGCGGGCCACGGCGAGGGACGCCTCGTAGAGCATGACGAGCGCGGCGAACATGAAGAACATGGTAACCGGGCTGGCGTCGGGCGTGACCACGGCCGAGAAGACCAGGAGCCCGACATAGATGAAGCGCCAGTTCTCTCGGAACGTCTTGTAGGTCACCAGATGCAGGATCGACAGGTAGAAGATCACGAGGGGCACCTGGAAGGCGATGCCGAAGCCTATCTCCAGCAGCATGATGATGGAGATGTAGTCCTCGGCGTTGGGCAGCACCGTGGCGAAGGCGCTCGACTGGTCGATCATCCAGCCGAAGGCCGCCGGCAGGATGACGAAGTAGCAGAACACCATGCCGAGGAAGAACAGCGCCACCATGGCTCCCACCGTAGGCACCACCCAGCGCTGCTCGTTGGGCTTGAGCGCCGGCAGGAAGAACGCCAGGACCTCCCAGATGATGATGGGGCACGTGATGATGACGGCCGCGAAGCAGGCCACCTTGAAGCGGATGGTGAAGCCGCCGAGAGAGCTCATGATGGCGAGCTTGCCGCCGTTGGGCAGGAAGCCACGGATGGGGTCGATGACGATGTCGATGATGGTGGGCGTGGCCATGTAGACGGCCACGGCGCAGACGACGACGGCCACCACGATGATGGTGAGCCGGCGGCGCAGCTCGCCGAGGTGGTCCATCAAGGGCATGCGTGCGGGTCCGATGGGCATGGGCGGACGGGAGCGCTAGGCGCGGCTCCCTCCCTCCTCTCCGGCTGCGGGGTCTGCGGCCCCGGCGGGTGCCGGGTCCTCGGGGGCGGCGGTGCTGGGCTCGGCCGCGGGCGCCTTGGGCGCGAGGCCGTAGAGGGAGGCGGCGCTGCGGGGGTTCGCCCCGGGCTCGGGGGCAGCCTCGGTCTCGGGGGTCGCCTCGGGCTCGGGCTCCTCGGCCGACGCGGGGACGGCGGGCGCATCGGCCGCGTCGCTCGCGGCTGCGGCGGCGCCGTCGGCTGCGGCCGCGTCGCGGGCGGCCTTCTCGGCGGCCAGGCGCGCCTTGCGCTCGGCGAAGGTCTCGGCGCTCCGCTGGGTGAGGTCGGCCGCCTCGATGTCGGCGTCCTCGTCGGTGGCCACCTTGGCCTTGACGCCGTCGGCGCCGGCGGAGGCCGCCTTGGTCATGGGGTCGATGACCTCGGACTGGACCACCTTGGTGACGGAGTCCTGCGCCTCGCGGAACTGTCTGAGGCCGCGGCCGATGGTGCGCCCCATGCCCGGCAGCTTGTCGGGCCCGAAGAGCAGGAACGCGAAGATGATGATGAGGACGAACTCGGTGTCTCCGATGCCAAACAATCGGGGCACCCCCTCCCTGCATAGAAATGGGGACCGTCGGATGCGGCGGTCCCCACGGGTTCAGCGCATGTAAGCCCATACTTTAAGGCTTAGGCAACCTGGGTGCAAGATTCCCTTAAGAGTTGAGAATTGAAGAGACCGCCTAGGCCTCGTTGACGTTGAACTCGGAACCCACGCCGAGGAGCGTGAGGACGCGCAGGACGTTGGGCTGGGGACGGCTCACGGTGAGCTCGGAGCCCGCGTCCTGGGCGCGGTGCGCGGCGGCCACGAGCACGCCGATCCCGGTGGAGTCGATGTAGGGCACCTGCGCCATGTCGACGTCGATGGTGTCGACGTCGTCCTCCAGGACGGCGGCCAGGGCCTCGGTGAGGTCGGGGGCGCAGGAGACGTCCACCTCGCCGAGAATGACGACGTCGACGTGGGATCCCGTCTTTTCGGTCTTCACAGAGAGAGACATGGGGCCTTCCTCTTCTTCCTCTTCGTGCGCCTCGGGCGCGGATCAGTCAACGGTACGGTTACTACAGCCCTCGGTCACGAGGAGGACTGGGTCGTGTCCAACTTCTGGGAGAGCGCCTCGGCGCCGCCGGACTCGCTGGCGGCCGAGCCCTTGAGGCTCGAGAGCATCTGCTCGCAGTAGCTCTTGACGCCCGTGGTGCCGTCGGGGTCCGCGTCGATGCCGTGCTGGTAGGCGTCCATGGCGTCCTGGGTGCTTCCCTGATTCTGATACATCATACCGAGGTTGGCCCACGCGGGCGCGTAATTGGTCTCGTCCACAACGGATTTAAGGCTTTCGATACAAGCGGCGGTGTCCCCGGCGTAGTACTCGCACAGGGCGCGGTCCACGGCGGCGTTCTTGGCCTCGTCGCTGTCGAGGGAGCCCTCGAGGTTCAGGTAGGCGCCGAACGCCTGCTGGGCCTGGTCGAGGAGCTCCCTGGCCTCGGACTGCTCGTCGTCGTTGCCGGCGTAGGACTCCGCGTAGATGCCCCACTGGTAATAGGCCTGGGCGAGCTTGAGCTGGGCGGCCTTGTCGCCGCCGTCGCGGTCCACGGCCTCCTTGGCGCTGTCCACCTCGGGCCGGTACTTGGAGGCCGCCCCGTCGAACGACGTGGGCGCTGACGAGGTGGTGGGCTGGGACGCGAATATCTGGGAGAAGGAGGGCAGCAGGATGGACACGACCATGATCACCGACACCACGACAACGGCGACCTCCTTGCCCGTGGGCTTCTTACGGCCCTTCTTGGAACCGGCCACAGCACCTCCCCGCATAGGTCCGTAACGAGACTTCTCGAAGCAAGGGGGAAGGTTATACCAACCCTCGGCGCTTCAATCAGATGCAACCCATTCTCCAGAACTTCAGCGAAGTCCGCGGGCCTCGGCGGCCAGCTGGGCGCTCACGAGGCGGGTGCAGGCGCAGAAGACCTCGAGGGCGGCGTCGAGCTCCTCCAGCGTGGGGTAGCTGGGGGCGATGCGGATGTTGGAGTCCCTGGGGTCGTCGCCGGGCCAGGTGGCGCCGGCGCCGGTGAGGGTCACGCCGGTCCGGCGGCAGAGGTCCACGATGCGCGAGGCCGAGCCCTCGGGCCCCTCGAAGGAGACGAAGTAGCCGCCGCGGGGCGTGGTCCACGTGGCGCAGCCGGTCTCGCCGAGGCCCTCGGAGAGGCGCCGCTCCACGAGCTCGAAGCGCGGGCGCAGGACCTCGGCCAGCCGAGCCATGTGGGCGCGCACGGCGTCGGCGTCGGCGAAGGAGCGCACATGCATGAGCTGGGACATCTTGTCGGGGCACACGCGCTCCACGGCGAAGGAGCCCTTGAGGTCTGCGATGTCGGCCGGGCTGGCGGCCACGGCGGCGATGCCGGAGCCGGGGAACGTCACCTTGCTGGTGGACGCGAACTCGTAGACGAGCGCATCCCGGCCCTCCTCGGCCAGCACGTCGAAGATGTTCAGCAGCTCGTCGCCCTCGTCGTAGAGGTCGTGGACCACGTAGGCGTTGTCCCAGTACACGCGGAAGTCGGGCGCGGCGGGGCGGAGGGCCGCCATGCGGCGCACGGTCACGTCGGAGTAGGTGATGCCGCAGGGGTTCTGGTACTTGGGCACGCACCAGATGCCCTTGACCGACGGGTCGGCCACGAGCCCCTCCACGACGTCCATGTCGGGGCCCTCCGGCGTCATGGGCACCGGCACGTTCTCGAAGCCGAAGTGTTCGGTGACGGCGAAGTGCCGGTCGTAGCCCGGGGCCGGGCAGAGGAAGCGCAGCGGGCCCTGGGCGCACTGGGGCTCGGCGCCGCGGACGCCGCGAACGAAGCCGTGGGCCACGCAGTCGAACATGAGGTTGAGCGAGGAGGACCCCGCCACGACCACCTGGGACGCCGGGACGCCCATGAGGGAGGCCATGAGGGCGCGGGCCGAGGGGAGCCCGTCGGGCACGCCGTAGTTGGCGGCGTCCTGGCCCTGGTCCTCCAGGCAGGAGCCGGAGTCGAGGGCGTCGAGCATGGACCGGGAGAGGTCCACCTGCTCGCGCGAGGGCTTGCCGCGGGCCATGTCCAGGGAGAGCCCCTTGGCGGCCAGGGCGTCGACGTCGGCCTGGAGACGGTCGACCTCCGCGGCGAGGGCCGCGTCGTCCAGTGCGAGGTACACGTTGTCCATGGGTCCCCCTCGGGTCCGGCGGGCTTCGGCTGACAGAAAAGTATAGACGGCCCGGCGCCGGGCGGCTTGCTATGATGGCCCGGTCGGCGGGCGTGTTCGCGCGCCCGAAACAGGCCGTCGGTGAAAGGGGTGCGGCGATGTCGGAGACCTGGCAGGAATCGCCCGAGCACGGGGAGCTCCAGCGCCTCGTGGACCTGCTCTTCGCAACCGAGAAGCGCGCGGACCGCCTGGACGCCCTGGTCCTGGCCCAGTCCCACGACCTCTCCGAGGACCTCGTGGAGGTGGTCTCGCTCCTGCCGCCCATGGGGCTCACGCGGTCGCAGTTCTGCGACCAGATCAACTCCACCCTGGCCGCCCACGGCTGGGGGCGCCGCTACGGCATCGTGAGCTGAGGCGTCCCCGCGGGACGCCCCCCATCGCGGAGAGAAGGGACGCGCCCTCCCCGGACCGGTGCCGGGGAGGGCGCGTCCTCATAGCGGCCCATGGCGGGGGGGCGTCACCCCTCGGCCGACGCCCTCCCCTTGCGGCCCGTGGCCATCATGTAGACGCAGCCCACGACGGCGGCGACCACCGAGCACGACAGGATGGCGCACTTGGCCGCGAGCACCTCGGCGGGCTCGGTGAAGGCCAGGCCCGAGATGAGGATGGACATGGTGAAGCCGAGGCCGCCCATGATGCCCACGCCGGTGACCTGGTGCCAGTCGACGCCGTGGGGCAGCCGGGCGAAGCCCACCTTCACCAGCACCCAGGTGACGAGGATGATGCCCACCGGCTTGCCCACGAGGGCGCCGAAGAACGAGCCGAGGGTCACCGGGTCGGAGACGATGGCCATGGGGTCGACGCCGATGAGGCGCACCTGGGCGTTCACGAAGGCGAAGATCGGCAGGATGACGAAGTTCACCGGCACCGTGATGGCGTGCTCCATGCGCTGGAGCGGCGGGGTCACGCGGTGCATGACGCGCTCGACGCCCGAGGCGATGCGGGTGAACCCGTGCTGGCCGAGGACGTCCAGGTCGCCGTCGTAGGCGTTGTCGAGCTCGCGGCTCTTGGACTCGAGCCAGGGGCGCAGGGCCGTGAGGCGGATGTCGCTCGTGCAGGGCAGGAACAGCGCCAGCACCACGCCGGCGAGCGTGGCGTGGATGCCCGAGTTGAACATGCAGAACCACAGGGCCAGGCCCACCACCACGTAGCTGCGCACGGTGTAGACGCGGGCGTAGTTGAGCAGCGCGAGGACCAGGACGCAGGCCAGGGAGGCCGCGAGCCAGGGGATGGACGGGGCGTGGCCGTAGAACAGGGCGATGACCACGATGGCGAGGATGTCGTCGGCGATGGCCAGGGTGGAGAAGAAGACCTTGGTGGCGGGGGCCACGCGGTCGCCCAGCAGGCTCATGACGCCCAGGGCGAAGGCGATGTCGGTGGCCATGGGGATGGCCCAGCCGCCGATGCCGGGGCCGCCCACGTTGAAGGCGACGTAGATGAGGGCGGGCACGACCACGCCGCCCACAGCCGCCAGCATGGGCAGGGCGGCCTGGCGCGGGTTCTTGAGCTCGCCGACGGTCATCTCGTACTTGAGCTCGATGCCCACGAGCAGGAAGAAGACGGCCATGAGGAAGTCGTTGACGAACACCTCCACCGAGAGGGTGCCCACAAGGGGGCCCACGCCCAGCGTGAGGGGCTCCATGAGGAAATGGTGCACCGCCTCGTAGGCCGGGGTGTTGGCCACCACCACGGCCACGAGGGCCGCGAAGACCATGACCGCCGCGGCCACGGTGCCGTTGGAGGTCAGCTTCTGGCGGCGGAGGCGCTTCTTGCGGCGCTCCCTGACCTTGGGTTCTGAGATGATGACGATGGGCTTCTCCCCACCGTCGACGTGCTGGTTCTGTGCCATGGCAAGCGGCTCCTTAGTACGCCGTCGATTCATTGAACGTCGATTCTATCAGCCGGCTCACAGGTTGTATGGGGCCCATGGGAATTCCCGAGGTGTCCGCCCGTTGGCAATCCTCGCCGGGCACGGGGTAGGTACCCTTGTGCACGGCCCCAAGAGCAAGGCCCCCTGCACCAACCGAAAGGGTAGCGCGCCTCCATGAACGCCCAGAAGATTGCCGTCGTGACCGACACCGGCACCAACGTGCCAGCGGACTTCGCCAAAGCCCACGACATCAGACAGATCCCCCTCCAGATCAACTACACCGAGGGCAGCTTCCGCTCCGGCGTGGACATCACGTCCGAGGAGGTGATCGAGCGGTTCTCCACCGAGATCCCCACCACCTCGCTGCCGAGCCCCGCCTCCATCAGGGAGACCCTGGAGCAGGCCCGGGCCGACGGCTACGAGAGGGCCGTCGTCGTGACCATCTCCTCGGGGCTCTCGGCCACCAACCAGACCTGCCACCTCGTGGCCAACCAGATGGAGGACTTCCCCGTGGCCGTGGTGGACACCAGGTCCATCGGCGTGGCCGCTGGCATGACCGTCATGGACTGCGCCCTCATGGTCGAGGCCGGCGTGGACTTCGACCTGCTGGAGGGGCGCCTCAACGCCGAGGCCGAGCAGACGTGGGTGCTCTTCTCGCTCGACGAGCTCTCGTTCCTGCGCCACGGCGGCCGCATCTCCGAGGCCACCTACCGCCTGGGCTCCGCCCTCAACATCAAGCCGATCTTCGAGTGCGACGAGGAGGGCAGGTACCGCACGGTCAAGAAGTGCCGCGGCCGCGAGCGCGCCCTCAAGGCCACGGTGGACCTCATCGCCGAGCGCGCGAGGCTCTACAAGGACGTGGTGCTGGCCTGCGCCTCCGCCACCGGCGACGACCCGATGCTCGAGCGCTACGTGGCCCTGCTCCAGGAGAAGGTGGGCAACGCCTGCGGGCTCATCCGCTCCAGGCTCTCGCCGGACCTGCTGGTGCACACCGGCCCCACGCTCATCGGCATGGCCGTGCAGCCGGCGATGCCCGAGATGGCGGAGTGGATGGCGGCCCGGGCGTAGCCGGGGACGCCCCCTACGTCGGCGAGAACCGCCCCGAAACCGGGCTCTACCGGTTCTCGATGGCCCCCACGTTCTTGATGCGGATGCTCAGCGTGCCGTCGAGGTTGCTCTCGAACTCAAGGAAGTCGGGGTTCTTGCCGTACTCGGCCGGGAACGTGATGTCGATGCCCGTGTCGGTGCGGATCTTGTGCTTGGCGGCCACGCGGCGGGCCACCTCGGGCTCCACCGCCACGCGGTCGGGCAGGTTCTGCTCGGCGGCCTCCTCGACGAAGCGGTCGTGCATCTGCGGGGCGTCGGCGAAGACGTCGCGCGCCAGCTGCTCGGGCACCAGGACCTCGTCGGTCTCGGCGTTCTCGGAGACGTAGGCCTTGGCCCGGGCCACGGCGGCGGCGGGGTTGGCGCCGAACTCGTCGGCCACGGCCCCCACGAGGTCGCACACCCCCTGCACGACCTCCTTGCTCGAGGCCTCGCTCGTGCACTGGAGCAGGGCCTCGGGCAGCAGCTCCACGCTGCGGCCGGCCACCACCCGGGGCTCGTCGCAGAAGCGCACGTCGCCCGTGGCCGACACCACGGCGAACGACCGCACCTTCTGGGAGGGGTTGGGCAGGATGGCGTGGTGCCGGGCGATGGAGGCCAGGGTGTGGCCCAGCTCGTCGCGGCCCACCTCGTGCATGTAGGCCCGGCGGCTCTCCAGCATCACGATGGCCAGGTACCGCGGCGCCTGGGAGCGGTACATCATCTCGATGTCCTCCTCGCCGAGACCGTCCACGGTCTCCTCCTCGCGGCCCTCGAAGTCGATGAAGAGCAGGTCGAACGAGGGGGTCTCCTCCATCTGGCCCATCTGGCCGATGA
The DNA here is from genome assembly GCF_943193035.1 of Caniella muris. Taxonomy (NCBI): domain Bacteria; kingdom Bacillati; phylum Actinomycetota; class Coriobacteriia; order Coriobacteriales; family Atopobiaceae; genus Caniella; species Caniella muris. The sequence goes on along the minus strand of NZ_CALPCK010000002.1, from coordinate 91,035 downwards.
GGAACTCGGCGGCGCCGGCCGTGAACGGGGCGAAGTCGGCGTTGCCGCGGAAGAACGCCACGGCCTCCTTGGCGAAGGCGCTGTCGGGCAGGAAGGCCCCGCGACGGGCGTCCAGGTTGGAGAGCGCGCGGCGGGCCTGGGAGGTCACATAGCGTTTGACCTCGTCGTCGGTGAGGTCCATGGGTGCCTCGGAGAAGACCTTGACGCAGGACTTGCCCTCGTAGCTGTGGAGAATGGCCTGGTTGACGCGCATGGGTGTTCCTTCCTCGGGGTCGGGGCGAAGGCGGCGGGGCGCCGCTGCTGGGTTGGGAGAGGGGTCAGGCCAGGTAGCTCGCCCCTTCGAGGGCGCGGACCACGGCGTCGGTGGCGGCCTGGAAGGTCACCGACGGGTCGACGTCGAAGTAGACGCTCACCTTGGTGCCGTCGCTGCCCGTGGCGGTGCACACCACCCGGGTGGCGCTCGCCGGGTCGGCGGCGCGGCCGAGGGCCTTGTCGGCGGCCTCCCGGATCTTGGCGCAGGCGTCGGCCACGTCGCACCCGGCCTTGAGGGTGACGTCGAGGCTGGTCATGTTGGCCTGGCGCACCGCGATCTTGGTGATGGCCGACGAGTTGAGCTGGGAGTTTGGCACCACCACGGCGTTGCCCAGGCGGTCGCGCACCGTGGTGTCGCGCCAGCTGACGTCGGTCACCTGGCCGGTGATGCCGTTGACGGTGATGTAGTCGCCCGGCTTGATGGTCTTGGTGACCATGAGCGTGAGGCCGCCCACCAGGTTGGAGATAGTGGTCTGCAGGCCCAGGGAGACCGCGATGGAGGCGGCGCCGAGCGACGTGATGAGGGCGTTGGGGGCGATGCCGAAGACCGGCTGCAGGATCATGAGCAGCGCGATGATCCACACCGTCCCGCGCACGACGTTGACGAAGATCGACGCGTTGGGGACGTCGGCCTTCTCGAGCCCCTCCCGGGTCATGCGGGTGAGCACACGCTCCACGCACCGGGCGACGACCGCCATCACCGCCACGAGGATGACCTTGCCCACCAGCACGCCGAGGTCGCTCTTGAAGAACGTCGCCACGTCGGCCGTCATCGTCCCGACTCCCACGTCACTGCACCTTGACGATGGGGGCGAAGCCCTTCATGAGCTTCTTGGTCTGGCCGCTCTTGGCAAAGCGCACCTCGAGGGTGTCGCCCTTCACCGCCACCACGGTGCCGGAGCCGAACGTCTTGTGATGCACGCGGTCGCCCGGCTCGAAGCTCTCGGCGGCCTTGCGGGGGTCCTTGCGCACCGGGGCCGGCCGGGCCGTGCCCGAGGAGCGCGTCTGGTTGCCGAAGACCGAGCCCCCGTACACCGAGGAGCCCGTGCCGGAGCCGAAGGTGCCGCGGCGGTCGCCGCGCTTCTCCCAGCCGGTGCCCGAGAAGCCCGCCGAACCCACGCCGGTCACCTTGATGTGGCTCTCGGGGATCTCGTTCACGAAGCGGCTGCGGGGGTTGGCCTGGGTGGCGCCCCAAGTGCGCCGCGTGGCGGCGTAGGTGAGGTAGAGGCGCTTGCGGGCCCGGGTGATGGCCACGTAGGCCAGGCGGCGCTCCTCCTCCAGGCGCGCCGGGTCGGAGTCGTGCGCGAGGTTGGGGAAGAGCCCCTCCTCCATGCCGCAGACGAACACCACGGGGAACTCCAGGCCCTTGGCGGAGTGGATGGTCATCATCGTGACGGCGCTCGTCTGGCCCGAGAGGCTGTCGAGGTCGCTGCGGAGGGCCAGCCACTCCATGAAGGCGGGCAGCTGGGAGGAGGCCACGGCGCCGAAGCCGCCGTCGGCCGCGGGCGCGGCGGCCCCGTCCGGCGCGGCGAACAGAGCGCCCTGGCCGTCGTCGTCCACGGGCTGCGGGGCGGATGCGGCGGGGTCGTCGACGGCCTCGGCGCCGGCCACGCCGGCCTCGCGGAGCTCCGCCAGCGACTCCAGGGCCGAGACCACGTCGTCGTGGCTCTCGTCGAACTCCTGGGCGATGAGCAGGAACTCGCGGATGTTCTCGATGCGGCCCTCGGCCTCGGGCGTGCGCTCGGCCTCGAGTGCGGCCACGAGCCCGGAGCGCTCCACGATGAGCTCCACCACGCGGGAGAGCTCGCCCTCGTAGTGGCGGGCCTCCTCGACGGCGCTCGTCCAGGCCGCCAGGGCGTTGCGCACCTTGGGCGAGAGGAGCCCGGCCTCGGCCACGCAGGCCTGGGCGGCCGAGAAGAACGGGATGCCGTGGGTAGCGGCGTAGGCGGCGATCCTGTCCTGGGAGGTGGCGCCGATGCCTCGGCGGGGCACGTTGACCACGCGGCGGGCCGATACGTCGTCGGCCGGGTTGAGCACGAGCTTGAGGTAGGCCATGACGTCGCGGATCTCGGCGCGGTCGAAGAAGCGCGTGCCGCCCACGATCTTGTAGGGCACGCCGGCGCGCAGGAACATGTCCTCGAGGATGCGGCTCTGGGCGTTGGTGCGGTAGAAGACCGCCATGTCGTCGTAGGGGGTGCCGGCGGCGTGCAGGCGCTCGATCTCGGCGGCCACCCAGCGGCCCTCGTCGCGCTCGTCGGCGGCCTGGTAGGCCGAGATGGGCTCGCCGTCGCCCTCGTCGGTGAACAGGCGCTTGGGCTTGCGGTGGGAGTTGTTGGCCACCACGGCGTTGGCCGCGGCCAGGATGTGGCCCGTGGAGCGGTAGTTCTGCTGCAGCTTCACCACGCGGGCGTCGGGGTAGTCCTTCTCGAAGTCCAGGATGTTCTGGATGTCGGCGCCGCGCCAGGAGTAGATGGACTGGTCGTCGTCGCCCACCACCATGAGGTTGCGGTGGCGCTCGGCCAGCCTCTTGGTGATGAGGTACTGCACGTGGTTGGTGTCCTGGTACTCGTCCACCGAGATCTGGACGAAGCGCCGCTGGTAGCGTTCCAGCACCTCGGGGTGCCTCTCAAAGAGGAGGAGCGTGTTCACGAGCAGGTCGTCGAAGTCCATGGCGTTGGCCACCATGAGGCGGCGCTGGAGCTCGGCGTAGACCCGGGCCGCCTTCTGGGTGGCGGGGTCGGCCGCCTGGGCGGCCATCTCGTCCGCGTCCACCATGGCGTTCTTGGCGGCGCCGATCTTGGAGCGGACCATGTTGATGGGGAACTGCTTGGTGTCGATGTCGAGGTCGGCCATGATGGCCTTGACCAGGCGCTTGGAGTCGTCGTCGTCGTAGATGGTGAAGTTGGGACGGTAGCCCAGGAGCTCGGCGTCGTCGCGCAGGATGCGCACGGCCATGGCGTGGAACGTGCACACCCACATGCCGCGAGTGCCCCCGGGGAGCAGGGCGCCCAGGCGCTCGCGCATCTCCGCGGCGGCCTTGTTGGTGAACGTGATGGCCAGGACCTGCCAGGGGGCCACGCCGAGGTCGGCCACCATGTGCGCGATGCGGTGCGTGAGCACGCGGGTCTTGCCCGAGCCGGCGCCGGCGAGCACGAGGAGCGGGCCCTCGCAGGTGAGGACCGCCTCGCGCTGGGCGTCGTTGAGCGAGTCGATGTCGATGGCGCTTTCTTGCATGGGGTCCCTCCGGGCGCGGCTGGGTGCGGTGCGGCCCTCCAGTCTAGCAGTGGCGGGCGGCGCGTCGGCGACGGGTGGCGGCAGGGCCCGCGGGCCCGGCCGGTGCGACGCCGGGAGGGCGGGGCGGCGGTTCGGCCGTCGATGGGGAGGGCCGCTACGCGTAGACCTCCGAGAGGATCCGCGCGCTCTCCGCCGCGTCCTTGGCGTAGGCGTCGGCGCCCACCATCTCGGCGTATTCGGGGTTGAGCACGGCGCCGCCCACGAAGACGAAGGTGCCCGGGGCCCTCTCGCGCAGGAGCTCGACGGTCTCGGCCATGGCCTTGACCGTGGTGGTCATGAGCGCCGAGAGGCCCACCACGCGGATGCCGGTCTCCTCCACGGCGGCGAGCACGGCCTCCGGGGGAACGTCGCGGCCCAGGTCAACGACGTCGTAGCCGTAGTTCTCCAGCAGCATCCTCACGATGTTCTTGCCGATGTCGTGGATGTCGCCCCTCACCGTGGCGAGGATCACGCCGCCCTTGCCGCCCGAGGAGCCCTCGGGCATGGCGGCCCTGATGACGTCGAAGCCCGCGCCGGCGGCCTCGGCCGAGGCCATGAGCTGCGGCAGGAACATGGTGCCCGCCTCGAAGCGCTCGCCCACCTCGTCCAGCGCTGGGATGAGCACGGAGTCGATGAGGTCCAGGGCGTCGCGGCTCCCCAGCAGGCGGCGCACGACCTCTCCCATGGGGCCCTTGCGGCCCGAGAGGATCAGCTGCCGGGCCAGGTCCTCGTCGGTGGCGGGCGCCCCCTCCCCCGCCCCGCCGGCAGCGGTGGCCGGCCCGGGCGCCGTGGCCGCCGCGGCGTCGGTGCGGCCGGCGTAGCCCCCGATGTAGGCCCGGGCGCCGTCGTCCTCGCCGTCGAGCACCCGGTGCACGGCCACGACGTCGGCGCTGCGGGCGTCCAGCGGGTTCATGATCGGCATGGTGAGACCGGCCGAGAGGGCCTCGGCCAGGAACGTCGCGTTCACGAGCGGCCGCAGGGGCAGGCCGAACGAGATGTTGGAGACGCCGAGCATGGTCTGCACCGGAAGCGACGCGCGCACGAGGCGCAGGGCCTCGAGGATCTGGGCCACGCCCCCCTGGTCGGTGGAGGCGGCCATGGCCAGGCAGTCTATGGAGACGTCCTCCGGGGCGATGCCGGCCTCCTCGGCCCGGGCCACGATGCGCCGCGCGATGGCCGCGCGCTCCCCGGCCGTGGGCGGGATGCCGCCCTCGTCCAGCGTGAGGCCCACGACGGCGGCGCCGTGGCGGGCGGCCACGGGCAGCACGGCGGCCAGGGACTCCTCGGAGCCGTTGACGGAGTTGATGAGCGGCTTGCCGGCGTAGGCGCGGCAGGCGGCGTCGAGGGCCTCCGGGTCGGTGGAGTCCACCTGCAGCGGCAGGTCGCAGGCGGCCTGCACGGCGCCCACGGCGGCGGCGAGCACGGCGGGCTCGTCCAGCTCGGGCAGGCCGCAGTTGACGTCGAGGAGGTCGGCGCCGGCGTCGCGCTGGTCGAGGGCCTCGGCCACCAGGTAGTCGAGGTCGCCGGCGCGCAGCGCCTCCTTGAGGCGGCGCTTGCCCGTGGGGTTGATCCGCTCGCCCACCACGGCCACCCGGTGCCCGCCCACCGGCAGCCCCACGAGCCGGCGGGCGCTCGCCACGGTGAAGGCCGGCACGTAGGCGGGCGCCGGCAGCTCGGCCCCGTCCAGGAGGCGCCGGAGCCCGGCGATGTGGCCGCCGGTGGTGCCGCAGCAGCCGCCCAGGACGGTGGCGCCGGCGGCCACGAGGTCGGCGGCGGCGGCCACGTACTCCTCGGGCCCCACGGAGAAGACCGTGCGGTCCCCCTCCATGCGGGGCAGGCCGGCGTTGGCCTGGCACACCACGGGCACGCGCGACACCCGGGCCATGGCCTCCACCACGGGCACCAGGCGGTCGGGGCCCAGGGAGCAGTTGACGCCCACAGCGGCGGCCCCGGCGGCGGACAGCGTGGCCGCGGCCACATCGGGCGGCGTGCCCAGGAACGTGAGGCCGTCCTCACCGAAGGTCATGGTCACGACCACCGGGATGTCCAGGACCTCGCGGCACACCCGGAGCGCGCACTTGGCCTCCAGGAGGTCGCCCATGGTCTCGATGACCACGAGGTCCGCGTCGGTGGCGGCCACGGCCTCGGCCTGCTCGCGGTAGAGCGCCTCGCACTCGTCCAGCGTCATGGGCCCCAAGGGCTCGAGCAGGGCGCCCGTGGGCCCCATGTCGGCCGCCACGTAGCGCGCGCCGGCGCCGCGGGCCAGGGCCACAGCCGCCGAGAAGACCTCGGCCACGGTGGCGCGCCCGGCCAGCTTGGCGGCGTTGGCGCCGAAAGTGCAGGCCGTGACCACATCGGCGCCGGCCTCCACGTAGGCGCGGTGCACGCCGGCCACGAGGTCGGGGTCCGAGAGCACCAGCAGCTCGGGCACGGCGCCGGGGGCCATGCCCCGGGCCTGGAGCATGGTGCCCAGGCCGCCGTCGAAGAGCAGGAAGGCCTCGCGGGCCAGGGCGGCGCCGAGCAGGTCGGCGGGCTTCTCGTCGGTCATGGGGTCACCCTCCTCGGTGGACGCGTGGCGGGTCAGGCGGGCCCGATCCCCACCACGGCCGTCACGGACTTCATCGGCACCATCAGCAGGCTCTCGGTCAGCGTGACACCCAGTCGCCGGCCGGCGTCCAGGGCGTCGAGCAGAGCGGGCTGCACCGAGAGCGGCAGGTCCCCGTAGCCGGGGCTGTAGCGGCGCGTGGGCACGAGGCCCCGGGCCGCGGCCCAGGCGTCCACGGCGTCGTTGCAGGCGTCGGCGCCCTGCTCCACGAGGTCGATGGCGCAGGCGTCGTAGACGAGCGCCCCCACCGGGTCGCGGGAGGCGTCGCGGGCGGCCACGGTGTCGGGCCCGGGCCCGCAGGTCACGGCCAGGAGCGCCACGGCCCGGGCGTTCCCGAGCAGCACCTCCATGGAGCGGCCGGGCAGCACCAGGCCCGTTCCGCCCACGACGAACCCCTCGGGGCCCGGCGCCACGGGGCACACGCGCCACACCCAGCGGGGGCGCACCTCGGCGGCGGCGCGGGCCATGACGGCCGTGAGACGCCCCTCCAGCTCGGGACCCAGCTCCTGGCCCCGGTGCCCCAGGTAGCGGAGCACCTCCGAGCGGTCGGGCGAGAACGACCCCGCGCCCGCCAGGATGCCCGTGGCCGGGACGGGGGCGGCGCTCATCGGCCCTCGCCGCGCGCGGCGGCGGCGCAGGCGGCGGCCACCCCGGGGCGGTTCATGGTGTAGACGTGCAGCCCGTCCACGCCGTGGGCCGCGAGGTCGGCCAGCTGGTCGCAGGCGTACTCCACGCCGGCCGCACGCAGGGCCTCGGGGTCGTCCTCGTAGCGGGCAAGGAGCTTGACCACGGCCGTGGGCATGCTGGCCGCGCACATGAAGACCATGCGGCTCACCTGGGACTTTGACATGAACGGCATGATGCCGAACGAGACGGGCACCGTGATACCCGCCCTGTCGCAGCGGTCGCGGAAGCGGTAGCAGGCCTCGTTGTCGAAGCAGAGCTGGGTGAGAAGGAAGCTCGCGCCGGCGTCCTGCTTGGCGCGGAGGTAGGCCACGTCGACCTCGGGGTCCAGGCACGAGATGTGCCCCTCGGGGTAGGCGGCCGCGCCCACGCAGAAGCCCTCCTCCACCAGGAGGGGGATCATGTCGCTGGCGTACTCGAAGTCCCCGGGCTCCACGTCGGGCCGCGGGTCGCCGCGCAGGGCGAGCACGTTGCGGATGCCGGCGGCACGCATCTGGGCGCACTTCTCGGCCAGGGCGGCGTGGGTGAGCCCCTGGCAGGTGAGGTGGGCCACCGTGGGGATGCCGTGGTCGCGCTGGACCATGGAGGCGACCTCCACGGTAGGGCCGGCGTTGCCGGAGCCGCCGGCGGAGTAGGTCACCGAGACGAACGCGGGGTCGAGGGGCGCGAGCCCGGCGGCCAGGGAGCGGGCCTCCTCGGCGGAGAGCTCCCCCTTGGGCGGGAAGATCTCGAACGAGACGGGCTGCTTGAAGTCGCGGAAGATCTGGGCGACGGTGCGGTCTGCGGTCATGGCGGCTCCTCCGGGCACGGCGGCGTTTTGCCTAGGGTAGGCCATGGGGGCCGGGGCCGGGACGGTTGCAACGAAGCCGAAAAGGGACGCGGGGCACACACCGGCTCCTCGCATAGACTCGAGCACTTATAATAGGTCGGGTCACACCATGGCATGCGAAGCTATGACCGACTACACGGTGATACGTTATGGCTAGTCAAATAACCAAACAACAATGGGTCCTCCTGATCCTGATAGGGGGATCCATTGTTTTTATTCTGATAGCACTGGTATCAAGTGATCCTTCTGAAATAAGCCATTATACCGAAAGAAAATCAATGCCAGTTTTCGAAGACCACGGTCAAACACGACAAACAGACCCACCCCCGGCGGACCCAGCCGACCAGAAGGGCCTGGTGACCGGCACCGCGGTGCGCACGCTTTACCTCGGGACGATTGCCGAGATCGACGACGATTCGCTGACCGTGACGACGGACGACGGAGACACGCTCACCTTCACCTTCTCCCCTCCCCGCAGCGTCACCGAATCGCCGGACGGCCAAGGGATGACCGTCGGCAGCCACGTCGCCATCTACTCATGGAACGACACCGACCCCCATGGCGCCTTGATCATCAGCTCGATTTACCTCGACCGGTAGGAAGGGTCGTCGATCCCGAGACCGTCGACCCCGGGTCCGTGCCGGGGACGCCGCGAAGGACCTCCATTGCGCGATGAAAAAGCGAAAGCCCTCCGGTGCGCAATTTTCTCGCCACGAACGGCCTCCAGTGCGCGATTATCGGCCCGTTTCGCGCATTGGAGGCTGTTCGTGGCAGTTCGGCCGCGCATCGGAGGCCTTTCGCGCCATCGTCGCGCACTCGGGGCCGTTCGCTGCGAGCATGTCGCGCATCCACGGCCTCTCGCACCTCTCCCGCCACGCACTGAAGGCCGCCCGCGCCCCAACCCCACGAAGAAAGCCCCGCCGCGGGCGCATCCGCGACGGGGCCCTGCCAACCGGGACCGGACCCCGCCGCCGGGGGCGTCCTCCCCTACCTCACCACGAGGAAGTACAGGATGACCAGCGCGCCCAGGACGATGCGGTACCAGCCGAAGGGCTGGAAGTCGTGCCTGCGCACGAAGTCCATGAGGAACCGGATGGCCAGGATCGACACCACGAAGGCCACGACGCAGCCCACGGCCAGCACGGAGCCGCCGGCGACCGTGAGGGCGTTGCCCGCCATGAAGAACTTGGCCAGGCGCAGCACGGAGGCGCCGAACATCACGGGGATGGCCAGGTAGAACGTGAACTCGGCCGCCACGGTGCGGGTGCAGCCCAGAAGCAGGCCGCCGATGATGGTGGAGCCGGAGCGCGACGTGCCGGGCACGAGCGACAGGATCTGGAAGCAGCCGATGCCCACGGCCCGCCTCATGTCGAGCTCCTCGATGGTCTGCACGGGCTGGTCGGCGTCCGCGAGCTCGGCCTTGGTGGCCTGGGGCAGCACGGCCTCCTCCTGCGCCTTGAGGTGCTTGGGGCGCGGGGCGTCGGCCAGCTCCGCGGCCCGGGCCATGGCGCGGCCCTCGCGCACGTGCTCGATGACGATGAAGATCACGCCGTAGACGATGAGGGCCGCGGCGATGACGAACGGGCCGGAGAGGTGCTCCTCCATCCAGTCGTCCAGCGGGATGCCCACCACGGCCGCCGGGATGCAGGCCACCACGATCTTGGCCCAGAGCGACCACGTGCCGCGGCGCTCCTCGGGCGTCTTGGACGGGGCGAAGGGGTTCAGCTGCCGGAAGTACAGCACGCACACGGCCAGGATGGCCCCCAGCTGGATGACCACGAGGAACATGTTCCAGAAGTCCTCGGAGACGTCCAGCGACACGAACTGGTCGAGGAGCAGCATGTGCCCCGTGGAGGATATGGGCAGCCACTCCGTGACGCCCTCCACCAGGCCGAACAGTGCCGCCTTGAGCAACTCGACGATGTCCACGCTCACTCCTTAGCCATCGTTGGCGCCCGCAGGCTCGTCCACGGGCAACCGGTTCCGGGTCTATCCATGATGGACCTCGGGCTGGTATGTGATTTCCTTTTCACCGTTTCTCTTGAGCCGCACACCCGCGCCGGCTTTCAGGCGGCGTAGAATCTGCCACGTCGGACGCGTCGCCAGGCGGCGCCATCGCTCGGCCACCGGGCCGATAAGGAGGGTCATGGTTTCGTACAAGGATATGGGCTACAAGCTGGTCTTCGTCTCGCTCGACGGCTCCGAGCAGCAGGGCGACGTGCTCGAGCGCGCCATCACGGTCGCCGTGAACAACGGCGCCAAGCTCGTGGTGGGCCACGTCGTGGACACCTCGGCCCTCGAGGCCGCCGGCGAGCCCCACGACGGCTTCGTCGAGAGGCGCACCGCCGCGTTCAAGGAGTCCGTGGCCCCGGTGCTCGAGGAGGCCCACGCCCACGGCGGCCTGGAGGAGTACGAGGTCATGGTGGAGCTCGGCCGCGTGCGCGAGACCCTCAAGGACAAGATGCTCGACGCCGTGCACCCCGACATCGTGGTGTGCGGGGCCCGCGGGCTCTCCAGCATCAAGTACGCGCTCCTCGGCTCCATCTCCACCTTCCTGGTGCGCGAGAGCGACTGCGACGTGCTCGTGGTCAAGTAGGACCCGAGACAGGCCCCGCCCTGTCGCCGGCAAGGTCCCGTCGCGGCCCGCGACGCCGCGATAACCGGGCCCCGGCGCCGTCCCTTCCCCGGGCGGCGCCGGGGCCCTATGCAAAAACGTGAGTACCGTTTGGTAGGGGCCGGTGACAGCAGGGCGCAAGACGGTGCCCCATTTTTCCAGCAGGCGGCATATCGTTTGAAGTTTATGCAATTCCCGCCGGTTAAGGCATATGCGGAGTTCATGGACCTTTCTGGATGAGTGTATGGTTGCATAACCCGGGACACCCCGGGTGCTGCGGGCGTCGCCCGCCCCGCGCCAACCCTCACCTCGGGAGGCGCCCCTCGCCGGCCCCGTGCCGCGAGCCCCTGTCCCCAACCGGAGGAGTGTGGCATGGAGAGACCTTCGATCGCGTCGCGCCTTCTCGGCACGGCCCTCGCGCTGCTTCTTGCGGGCGCACTCGTGCCCTGCAGCGCCCTCGCCGACGCCGACGCCCCCGAGGCCGACCTTTCGGAGCTCCAGGAGCGCATCGAGTCGTCCGGCGCCGCGTTCGACGAGGCCTCGGCCAAGGCGGCCGAGCTCGAGGAGCAGGCGGCCGAGAACCAGAGGCGCATCGACGAGGTGCGCTCCCAGATCCCGGCCCAGCGCGAGAAGGCCTCCGCGGCCATCAACGCCAGCTACAAGATGCACCAGGACACGCCGGGCCTCCTGGGCCTCGTGCTCTCGTCCAACGACTTCAACGAGTTCCTCACCACCATCACCTACCTCAACGCCGTGGAGGACCACAACGTCGACCAGGTGCAGCGCCTGGCCGACCTCCAGGACGAGCTCGACCGCAACCAGAGCGAGCTCGAGCAGAAGCTCTCCGAGGCCGAGCAGCAGAAGAAGGAGGCCGAGACCGCGCTCCAGGAGGCCAAGGCCGCCCGCGAAGAGGCCCAGCGCCAGGCCGAGGAGAAGGCCCGCCGCGAGGCCGAGGAGGCCGCGGCCGCCGTGGCCGCCGCCCAGGCCCAGGCCGCCCAGCAGGCCCCGGCCGGCCAGGAGGCCCAGCCCGCCCCCTCCCAGTCCACGCCCAGCTCCGTCGACTGGAGCCAGGACAAGCAGGCCTTCGTGGGCCACTGGGCCCCGCGCATCGACGCCTACCTCGCCGGCTCGCCCCTCGGCGGCCAGGGCAAGACCTTCGCCGACGCCGCCTGGGACTACGGCGTGGACCCGCGCTGGTCGCCCGCCATCTCCAACACGGAGAGCTCCAAGGGACTCTACTGCTTCAAGCCCCACAACGCCTGGGGCTGGGGCAGCTCCAGCTGGGACAGCTGGGAGGAGGCCATCCGCGACCACGTGGCCGGCCTCGCCCGCATCTACGGCCCCACCATCTCCATGGAGGCCGCCCGCAAGTACTGCCCGCCCAATGCGGACCACTGGTACAGCGCCACCCTGGCCGAGATGGAGCGCATCTAGCGCCCGAGAGGCCGTCCCGCGGCGCACCCCACCGGCATCCGAGGCCGGCACCCCCACCGGGTGCCGGCCTTTTTCCTTGCCGCGGGACGGCACGGTGTCTGTCCCCCAGTTTCTCCAGGACCACGGCGGGGGTACAATCGCTCCTTGCGTAACCAGACCGAAACCGAAGGGGGACCCGTGGCCCGAGACACCCAGCCCGCACTCGCAGAGAACGGCGACGAGGTCCGGGCCGTACCGGGCGAGCCCCTCGGCGAGACGGGCCCGGACGCGCCCTCCCCGCGCTCCATCGCGGCCACGGGCGTGGCCTGCACCCTCGTGGGCGGCATGCTCTGGGGCCTCTCGGGCACCTGCTCCAAGATCCTCATGGGCGCCTGGGGCATCGAGCCCCTCTGGCTCGTCTGCGTGCGCCAGGTGCTCGCCGGCGTGCTGCTCCTGGCCATGGCCCTCGTGCGCAACCCCCACGTGGTGGGCGACCTCGCGCGCCGCCGCCGCGACGTGCTCCAGCTCCTGGCCTCGGCCTTCCTGGGGATGTTCCTCAACTCCTGCTGCTACCTCTACGCCGTGGACCTCACGGACTCCGGCACGGCCACCATCCTGCAGTCGCTCTCCATCCCCATGGTGCTGGTCTACGTGTGCCTGCGCACCCGCCGCGCCCCGCGCCGCCGGGAGCTCGCGGGCCTCGTCCTGGCCCTGGCCGGCGTGTACCTCGTGGCCACCCACGGCGACCTCGGGGCGCTCCATATCTCGCCCGCCGGCCTGGCGTTCGGCCTCGGCTGCGCCACGGGCGCGGCCGTCGTGGCCGTGCTGTCCCGCCGCCTCCTGGCCGAGTACGGCTCCATGGCCATCGTGGGCATGGAGATGGTGATCGTGGGCGGCTCGCTGTGCGTCGCCGTGCGGCCCTGGGAGAGCGTGCCCGCCTTCGACGCGGGCGGCTGGGGCCTCCTCGCCTTCACCGTGGTGGCCGGCACGGTCCTCGCCTACGGCCTGTTCTTCCAGGGCGTCAAGAACCTCGGCGCCTACAAGGCCAACCTCCTCGGCACCATCGAGCCGGTCACGGCCACCGTGGCCAGCGTGCTGCTCACCGGCACAGCCTTCGCCCCGGCGGAGCTCACGGGCTTCGCGGCCATCCTCGTCATGGTGTTCCTCACCAGCTGAACAGGCACATCACCGGCCGTCCCCTCGCCCGGCGGGCACCCCGTAGGGCTATAGTCTCCTAGATACCGCGAACCCCGAGGAGGACCCATGGACCCCAAGACCGCCCCCGCAGCCCATGCAAACGAGCTCGCCCCGGGCGAGGTGCACGCCGGCTTCGTGGTGGACGGCGCCGAGGAGGTGCCCGAGGTCGACGGCTGGGCCTACGTCCTCACCCACCGCGCCACCGGGGCCCGGCTCCTGTGGCTCGCCAACGCGGACGAGAACCGCGCCTTCTCCATCGCCTTCAAGACGCCGCCCGCGGACGACACGGGCGTCTTCCACATCCTCGAGCACTCCGTGCTCGACGGCTCGGCCAAGTACCCGGTGAAGGAGCCCTTCGTCAACCTGCTCAAGAGCTCCATGCAGACGTTCCTCAACGCCATGACCTTCCCGGACAAGACCATGTACCCGGTGGCCTCCACCAACGTGGCCGACCTCGAGAACCTCATGGACGTGTACCTGGACGCCGTGCTCGACCCCAACATCTACCGCCGCCCCCGCATCTTCGAGCAGGAGGGCTGGCACTACGAGCTGGAGTCGCCCGACGCGCCGCTCACCATCAACGGCGTCGTGTTCAACGAGATGAAGGGCGCGCTCTCGGACCCCGAGGACGTGCTGTTCATGGAGCTCAAGCGCCAGCTCTTCCCCGACACCTGTTACCGCCACGAGTCGGGCGGCAACCCCGAGGCCATCCCCGACCTCTGCTACGAGGAGTTCGTGGACGCCCACCGGCGCCACTACCGCCTCGACAACTCCCACACCGTGCTCTACGGCGACCTCGACATCGACCGCGAGCTCGCCTTCCTCGACGAGCGCTTCTCGGCCGCCGAGGTGCGCGGCGAGGAGGGCCCCAACGAGCTCGCGATGCAGGGGCCCGTGTCGCCCGCACCCCTCGAGGTGCCGCTGGCCACCGCCCCCGACAACCGCTGCGTGGGCCTGGGCTACGTGATCGGCACCTGGGCCGACCGCGAGCGCGTGCTGGCCGCCGACATCCTGCTCGACGCCCTCATGGGCTCCAACGAGGCCCCGCTCATGCGCCGCATCATCGACGCCGGCCTGGGCGACGACGCCTGCGCGTTCGTGGTGGACGGCATGGCCCAGCCCATGGTCGTCTTCGAGCTCAAGGGGGCCAAGCCCGGCGTCGCCGAGGAGTTCCGCGCCCTCGTGGAGGGCGCCTGCGCCGAGCTGGCCGACGCCGGGGTGCCCACCGACCGCCTCCAGGCCTCCCTGGCCCAGGCGGAGTTCAACCTGCGCGAGGGCGACTTCGGCTACCCGGACGGTGTGGCCCTGGCCGTGTGCGCCATGGGCAGCTGGCTCTACGACGAGGACGACCCGCTCTCCTACGTGCGCTACGAGGACGCCTGCCGCGACCTCGGCGACTCCATGGGCCTCGGCATCTTCGACCGCCTGCTGCGCGAGGCCGTGGTGGAGAACCCCCACAGCGCCCTCGTGTGCGTGGAGCCCCAGGAGGGCACCGGCACGGCCCGCGAGGCCGAGCACCTGGCCCGCATCAAGGAGGCCATGGACACCGCGTGGCTCGAGGACGTCATGGAGGAGGCCCGCGCCCTCAAGGAGGAGCAGCAGCGCCCCGACGACCCGGCCGACGTCGCCAAGCTGCCCCACCTCACGCTGGCGGACATCGCCGAGGCCCCGGCGCCCGTGACCTCCCGCGAGGTCGAGGCGCCCTACCCCTGCCACGTGTACGACCTCGACACGCACCGCATCGACTACACCTACGCGTACTTCGACCTCGAGCGCCTCGCGTGGCCCGAGCTCCCCTACGCCCAGGTGCTCGCCTGCCTGCTCGGCAAGCTCGACACCCGGCGCCACACGGCAGCCGAGCTCGACTGCCTGCTCGAGTCGACCCTGGGCGACTTCTCCACCTTCATCGAGACCTACGGCGACGCCGACGACCCCCTGGGCGTGGCGCGGCCCAGGTTCGTGGTGGGCGCGGCCTCCCTCTCCGAGAAGGTCGACGGCCTCGCGAGCCTGCCCATGGAGGTGTGCCTCGAGACGCTCTTCGAGGACACCGAGCGCATCCGCGCCATCCTCACCCAGCGCCGCGTGGCCATGGAGCAGGGCTTCATCGGCTCCGGCCACAGCGCCGCGCTCGCCCGCTGCCGCAGCTACTACTCCCGCGGGGCCCTCGTGGCCGACGCCGTCTCGGGCATCGGCTTCTACCGGTTCCTCGTGTCGCTGCTCGACTCCTTCGACCGCCGCGCCGCGTCGCTCTGCGAGGTGCTCCGCAACCTCCAGGGCCGCATCTTCAAGGGCGACGGCCTGGAGACCTCGTTCGCCGGCGCCCCCGGCGACGTGGAGCGCTACTGGGAGGCGGCGGGCGACCTCGGCCTCATGAACGACGGCCACGCCACCAAGGCCCAGCTGGAGGTCCCCGAGCCCACGCCCGCCCGCGAGGCGTTCACCATCCCCGCCAACGTCTGCTTCGTGGGCCGCGCCGCCGCCGGCCTCACGCTGCCCCGGGACCCGGTTGCCTACAACGGCTCCTGGCTCGTCGCGTCCCGGGCCCTTAGTTATGGGTATCTCTGGAACGAGGTGCGCGTCCTGGGCGGCGCCTACGGGGCCGGCTTCAACGGGACGCCGGCCTCGGTGATGGGGTTCTACTCCTACCGCGACCCCGCGGTGGACCCGACCCTCGCCGCATACGCCGGCGCGGGCGCGTGGCTGTCCGGGTGGGACCCCGCCGCCTCCGACCTGGAGGGCTTCGTCATCTCCACGGTGGCGGGCCTCGACGCGCCGGTGAAGCCCCGTGCCGCCATGCGGCGCGAGGACAAGCTGCGCATCTCGGGCCGCGGCCCCGCATGGCGCGCCCAGGTCAGGCAGGAGGTGCTCGACTCGTCGGTCGACACGGTGCGCGCCCTCGGCGCCGCCGTGGCCCAGGTGGGCGAGACGGGCGGCGTCTGCGTCATCGGAGGCGCGGACATCATAGCGGCATCCACGGCCGAGCTCGAGGTGTCGCGCCTCGTCTGAGGCCGTGTACCAAGGAGGACCATGGCTCAAACCACCAAGAGCGACGACCAGAAGCTCGGGATCAGGATCCTGGACGCCTGGGCCGCCGCCATCGACGACGTCATGGAGGAGCGGCCCGACATCACCGGGTTCTGGCTCCTCAAGGCGTTCCAGGTCAAGCGCGCCCAGACGCGCTTCCTGCCCGACCGCTGGGCCCCCAGGTCCTCGCGCATGGCCGCGCGCCATGCGCTGGACTCGGTGACCTGCGCCCTCGAGCACCCCGACCGCGTGGTGCTCACCTCGATCTTCATGCCCAACGAGATCTTCCAGTGCCTGGGCCTCCACCCCCTCATCGCCGAGGCGGCCGCGAACTTCGTGACGGGGGCCCACGCCGAGAGCGCGTTCATCGAGAGCGCCGAGAAGAACGGCATCCCCGAGACCTACTGCTCCTTCCACAAGGTGCTCCTCGGCGGCGCCCTCGCCGGCGTGCTGGCGCCCCCGCGCCTCATCGCCAACTGCTCGGTGGCCTGCGACGCCAACAACCTGTCGTTCCGGCTCCTCGCGGACCGCTACGGCTGCCCCCAGAGCTACATCGACGTGCCGGCCGAGTACACCGAGGAGGGCTGCGCCTACGTGGCCGACCAGCTCCGCGACCTCGAGGCCCGGCTCTGCGAGGTCTACGGCGGCTCGGTGGACGGCGACGAGCTCCGCACCCGCGTGGCCCGCTCCCAGCGCACGCTCGACACCCTCGTGGGCACGCTCCCGCTCCGCCGCGGGCGGTTCATCCGCAACAACATGGGCCTCGAGATGCAGTACGCCCTCGTGCTCCACACCATGCTGGGCACCGAGGCGGCCGAGGACATGGTGGACGCCCTGGCGGCCGACCTCGCGGCGGCCGAGCCCTACGACGGCATCGACCTCGTGTGGAGCGCCACAGCGCCGTTCTTCTCGGTGCCGCTCCAGAAGCTGATCGACGTGAACACCGACCAGCAGGTCATCGCCAGCGACATGTGCTTCGACCAGCCCAGCCTCGACGGTTGGCACCACGACGGCGCCCGCGAGCCCTACCTGGCCATGGCCGAGCGCCTCATCCGCAACTCCTACAACGGCCCGGCGTCGCGCCGCGTGGAGCGCATGCGCGAGCTCTGCGAGCGCACCGGGGCCGACGGAGCCGTGGTGTTCTGCCACTGGGGCTGCAAGGAGACCATGGGCTGCTCCCAGCTCATGCGCCGCACCCTGGAGGCCGACGGCTACCCGTGCCTGTCCCTGGACGGCGACGGCTGCAACCGCGGCAACTTCCCCGGCGGTCAGGCCGCCACGCGCCTGGGGGCGTTCCTGGAGATGCTCCACAAGCGCTGCGACCACGGCACGCCCGCGAGAAGGACGGTGGCGTGAGCCCGCTGCGCGCGGCCATGCCGCGCCCCACGCCGGTGGACGCCCAGGGCGCCCGTGACGAGGCCCCCGAGTCGGTGCGCACGCGCGCCCTCGACCGGGCGCCCGTGGTTCACTACGCCTGCAAGTACGCCCCGGTGGAGCTGCTCGCCGGCTACGGGGCCGTCTGCGAGCCGGTGACCTACGAGGCCGACAGCTTCGAGGAGGCCGACCGCCTCGCCCACCCCAACCTGTGCGGGTTCGGCAAGTCGCTCATCTCCTACGCCCTGCGCGACGACGTCCACGCCCTCGTGCTCACGAGCTGCTGCGACGTCATGCGCCGCGTCTACGACGTGCTCGAGGCCGAGCGGTGCCTGGACTTCCTGTTCCTCGTGGACCTGCCGCACCTCACGGGCCCGGCCGAGCGGCGCCGCCTAGAGGCGGAGCTCCGCCGGCTGGCGTCGGCTTGGGAGGGCTTCACGGGCGCGAGCTTCGACGTGGGGCGCGCCCTCGCGTCGTTCGAGCCGCCGGTGGCGCGCCAGGACGCCCGCGTGACCCTGCTGGGCGCCCACGGGCCCGACTCGCTCCTCGAGGCGGCCGCGGAGGCCTTCGACGTGCCGGTGGAGAACCTCACCTGCACCGGCGGCCGCCGCGTGGTCTCTCCCCCGGCCCGCCTGGGCCGCGTGCCCCGGCAGCGGCCGTGCCACGAGGCCTGCGACGCCCAGGTGCCCGGCCCCGACCCCATGGACGCCTTCGTGCAGTGGTACGCCGGCGCCCTGCTCGACCAGGTGCCGTGCCTGCGCATGGCCGACGTCGAGCGGCGCTCCGAGCAGATCGGCACCGCGGGACAGCGCGGCATCGTGTACCACACGATGAAGTTCTGCGACTACTACGGCTTCGAGTACCTGTCCGTCTCGGCCGACTCCCCCGTCCCCATGCTCAAGGTGGAGACGGACGGCACGCGCCAGAGCGCGGGCCAGCTCAGCACCAGGCTCAAGGCCTTCGACGAAACGTTGGTGGGTATGACAGACCAGATGAGGTTCTCGGCCGGCGACGGCCCCGTGTACGTGATGGGCGTGGACTCCGGGTCCACCTCGACCGACGCCGTGGTGGTGGACGGCGAGGGCACCGTGGTGGCGAGCGTCATCCTTCCCACCGGCTCCAAGGCCACCGAGAGCGCCCGCAAGGCCATCGAGCAGGTGCTCGAGAAGGCCGGCATCTCCCGCGACCAGGTGACGCTCGCCGTGGCCACGGGCTACGGCCGCGACTCCATCCCCGACATGGACACCTCCATCACCGAGATCACCTGCCACGCCCGGGGCGCCCACGCCCTGGCCCCCGAGGCCATGACCATCGTGGACATCGGCGGTCAGGACTCCAAGGTCATCAAGCTCGACCGCGACGGCGGCGTGGTGAACTTCGTCATGAACGACAAGTGCGCCGCCGGCACGGGCCGGTTCCTCGAGATGATGGCCCGCACCATGGAGCTGCCCCTCGACGAGTTCTGCCGCCAGGGCCTCGAGTGGAAGAAGGACGTGAAGATCAGCTCCATGTGCACCGTGTTCGCCGAGAGCGAGGTGGTCTCCCTCGTGGCCGACGACACGCCGGTGCCCGACATCATCCACGGCCTCGACCGGTCTGTCGCCAGCAAGATCCGCAGTCTGGCCAAGCGGGTGAAAGCCGAGCCGCCCTACCTCATGACCGGCGGCGTCGCCAACAACGAGGGCGTGGTGGCCGCCATCGGCGAGGCCCTGGGGGCGCCGGTGACCACGAGCGAGGACTCCCAGCTCTGCGGCGCCCTGGGCGCAGCCCTGCTGGGCCTGGAGGCCCTGGACTGACCCGCCCACCGGCGCGCGCGTGACAGTGGCGCCTGGCGTGACAGCGGTGCCTGGCCCATCTGTCACTTCTCCTATTGAACAGTTGATGAGAGGGGGTCGGGGGCCGCGGGCCTCCCGGCCCCCTTCCCACGGCGCGGCGACGCGAGCGACACTGACGACGCACCACGGTGGTGCGGCGGGACCGACCGGTGCGCCCGGGGGACCGACCCGAGCGGCAGGACGGCCCGGCCATGCCCGGGCCACAGGGGACATCGGCTGCATACCGGGGGTTAGAGGGCAGAAAAATACCGCTCAACCCTAAAAGGAAGAACGGCCGAATTTCAGCGAAGCGTGAGAGTATCGATTGCGGAGCCCATGGCGCCAAAGACGGGCGATCACCCGCGAACGCAGCGACGTCAGGCGCGCCAGGAACGGATGACGCTGGCGTGTCGAACTCCATACCGAGCGATAACAACCCATGGCACCCCCAATCTCTTTCAGACTATTTCTAACAAATAATCGTAGATGATGCATCGATGGTTGTCGAGGTCTTTACCACAGGCGGCGGTTTTCCATCCACAAGACATCCCGAGAGTGCACAAAAGAAGGCCCCGGCGCGCCAGAGGGCACACCGGGGCCTGAAATTCCTTACAGCTACAACCGCTCCCGAGGCACCGGCCGGCGGCACGACGCCCAAAAAAGCAGGGAGCCCACGGCCGCAAAGACCGCGGCCACGACGAGGCTGACCGCGGCGGCCCCTCCGTCGGGCCACCCCAACAGCAGGGGGCCGGCGATCACAAGGCCCGCCATGATGATGCAGGCCACCATCGACACCACCACCGAGACCGTGATGGGCAGGCCCCGTTTGGCCAAGGCCGCAGGGCTCGTCCACTGGAAGTCGGGCCTGCGGCCGTCGAGGAACAGGCCGATGTTGGCCGTGAGCCAGAACGTGGCGCAGGGAATCACCAGGCTGAGGGCCGAGGCGGTCCAGGGGAGCCCCGCCACGGCCACGAGCACGGCCGACACCGCCGAGGCACCCAGGCAGGCGACGGCCCAGGGGACCACCTTGGACGCCATGAGGACGGGCACCGGCACGGGCAGCGTCTCCATGATCCACGAGCAGCGGCCCTCGAGGGAGACCGAGACCGCCGGCACCGGCGCCATGGACGCGCAGAACGCAAGGGCCCACGGCACGGCCGCCGCCATCACGGGACCCATCTCGCCATGGAAGGAGACGGGGATGTCGAGGGCGCCCATGACACCCTCGAGGCCCACCGCGGCCACGGCCCCGGCCAGCACCACCATCAGCAGGAGGCCGAGCAGGTCGTTGACCACCACCGACGTGGTGTCGAAGACCTGGCCCACCTCCTTGCGGCAGAGGGCGGCGAAGGCACTCCGGGCAGCCCCCACCCGGGCGGCCCTCCGCGGGCCGGACACGGAGGCGAGGGCCGCCATGGTGCGGCGGTAGGTGCGGGCCACCACCTCGAGGCAGAGGGCCCCCACGGCCACACAGACCACGCAGAAGAGCGCGAGGGGCACCGCCCCCGCCGCCGACGGGGACACCCACGCGGAGCGGAGCAGGGCGGCCGGGGGCCACACGGCGCAGATGCCGTCCGCAGCCGCCGCCAGGACCCCGGCCACGGCCTGGATCTCACCCTCCCCCGAGATGGAGGGGGACGACCCCACCAGGGCGAAGTAGGCCACCATGAACACCAGGGCGAGGGCCACCATGAAGACGGTGTAGACCGCCTTGGCGTGGGCCAAGCGGGCCGTGGCCATGGTCACCGCGGCGGCCACGAGCACCGCCACCCCCGTGCCGGGCAGGGAGGCGAAGGCCACGCAGGCCACAAGCGCCATCACCTTGACCGGCGTGGGGCCCGCCCCGAAAGAGGCGCCCAGGACCATGGCGGCGATGCCCATGGGCAGGGCCACAAGGGCGGTCATGGCCACGTTGGCAAGGACCAGGGAGGCGGTCCGCGCGGCCACCTGGACGCGCTCGGGAATGGGCCAGCTCATCATGAGGCCGTAGTCGCCTGCCTCATAGAGCAGGCCCGACGCCTTGTAGAGGGTGAAGGCCACTCCCGCCACGGTGCCAACCGCCACGCAGAAGACGGGCACCGTCCCGTCCGCGCCCATGATCTCGAGGCCCATGCCCAGAAACGCCGAGTAGACGGCCAGCAGCACGGCCAGCACCCCATAGGCCAGGCCCACGAGCACCCTGACGCCGCAGCCCCTGTCCTGGCGGGAGACAGACGAGAGGAGGCAGCGGAGCTGCACCGACACCACCCGGGCAAACAGCCTCATCGCCCCTCCCCCGCGCCGTCGGCCATGACGTCCATGAAGACGTCCTCGAGGGTCTCGTCGCCCATCACGGCCTCGATGGGGCCCTGGGCCCGCACCGCGCCGTCGCGCACGATGGCCACGGTGTCGCAGAGCCGCTCCACCACCTCGAGCACGTGGGACGAGAAGAGCACGGCGCCGCCGCCGTCGGCGTGCTCGCGGAGCATGGCCCTGAGGGTGCGGGTGGCCACCGGGTCGAGGCCCACGAAGGGCTCGTCGAGCACGAGGAGGGCCGGCCTGTGGACGAAGGCGCCCATGAGCACCAGCTTCTGCTGCATGCCGTGGCTGTAGGACGAGGCCTTGGAGCCCAGGGCGTCGGCCATGGCCAGACGGTCCGCCAGCTCCCCGATGCGGCCGGCCCGCTCAGAAGCGGGGACCCCGAAGACGTCGCAGACGTAGTCGAGGTACCCCATGCCGGTCATGAACCCGTAGACCGCGGGCGTGTCGGGGACGAAGGCGAGGTCGGCCTTGGCGGCGACGGGGTCGGACACCACGTCGTGGCCGCAGATGGCGATGGACCCGCCGTCGAAGTCCTGGATGCCCACGACGGAGGAGATGAGTGTGGTCTTGCCGGCGCCGTTGGGCCCCACGAGGCCCAGGATCTGGCCGGAGTCGACCTCGAGGGAGTAGCCGTTCGCGGCCACCTTGGCCCCGTAGGTCTTGGTGAAGTCACGGACTTCGAGAATCGGCTGGGACACGGAACACCTTCCTTCTTGATCGGGCCGCACCGCCCTCCGGCGCCACGGCCGGGCACCCCCTGCAAACGGAGGGACGCACCCGGCTCCCCACGGTAGTCCCGCGGGGAGAGGGATTGGGCTTTATTCAGGAGTAGGAAAAGAACCTGTCATACCGGGCCGGGCGCCCGGGCTAGTTCCCTTCGGCCGCGCCGCCGTCGGGTCTGTCGCCCGGGCGGTCCTTCGGCAGCCGCCCCGCGCGGCGCAGGGCGTCGCGCAAGATCCACTCCACCTGTCCGTTCGCGCTGCGCATCTCGTCGTCGGCCCACTTCTGGACCGCCGCCCACACCTCCGGGTCCACGCGCAGGGGGTACTGCTTTCGGGCCATGGGGTCAGTAGAGCGAGCCGGTGTTGATCACGGGATGGGCCTCGGAGTCGCCGCAGAGCACCACCATGAGGTTGGAGGCCATGGCGGCACGGCGCTCGTCGTCGAGGTCGACCGCGCCCCCGCGGGCCAGCTCGTTGACGGCCATCTCCACCATGCCCACGGCGCCCTCCACGATCTTGCGGCGGGCGGCGATGACGGCCTCGGCCTGCTGGCGCCGCAGCATCGCCTGGGCGATCTCGGAGGCGTAGGCCAGGTGGGTGAGCCGGGCGTCGTCCACCACCACGCCCGCGGGCTCGAGGCGGCAGGAGAGCTCCTCGCGGAGGGCCGCCGAGACCTCCTCGACGTTGGAGCGCAGGGTGATCACGTCGGAGGAGTCGGAGGAGTCGCCGGTGTGGTCGTAGGGGTAGATGCTCGCCACGTGGCGCAGGGCCGTCTCGGCCTGCATGGCCACGTAGCTGGGGTAGTCGTCCACGTCGAACAGGGCCTTGGCCGTGTCCTCCACGTGCCACACCACGACGTCGGCGATCTCGATGGGGTTGCCCACCTTGTCGTTGACCTTGAGGCGCTCGCCGTTGAGGGTGCGGGCGCGCACGCTCACCTTGGTGGAGAGGCCCTTGGACAGCAGGGCGGCCTTGGCGTCGTCGAGGTCCTCGACGACGGAGGCCTCGTCGGAGGACCCGAGCTTGCGGCTGTAGAAGGGGTTGGCCCAGTGGAAGCCCTCGGTGCGCACGGTGCCCACGTAGTTGCCGAACAGGACGCACACCCGGGCCTGGCCGGGCTGGATGGTGAAGAACCCGCCGCAGAGCACGGCGATGACGACGGTGAGCACGATGGCCCCGAGCAGCATGGGCCCGTACACCGCGTCGTCGACACCCAGGGAGAGGCCGGCGGCGGACCACAGGTACAGGGCCACGTCGGCCACAGAGGCAAGCACGAGGAGGCAGAGCATCAGCCATCCCGAGGGGGCGGCCGCCTTCTTCTCGACGGTCATGGGAAGTCTCCTTTCAGAGCCGCGGCCCCGCTGGCCGCTGACTGAGGTCATTGTGATATCACATTGGTCTCTCGTCAAGAAGGGATCCTTGGTTCCGGCGGAGTGGCGGCAAGCAGGCGGTTGGCGATGGCGGGGGCGCACGTCTCGGCCGCCGGGGAAAGCGCCTCCCGGCCACGGCCGTGCTCCCTCCCGGCCACGGTCGTGCTCCTTATCAAGGCGGCAACCTCTTGCTTTTATGCGGTAACAGCGCCCATACCGGCATGTTTATCCAGTATGGGCGCTCATCCATACATGTATGGAATTTGATAAGGAGCACGACCGCTCGCCGCAACCAAAGCAAGCAGGCCATGCCTTGTCAGCCAGGCATCTTCTGAGCGAAAGCGACGATTGATATTGCCGTTACCCATCGAGAAAAGCCGCGGCCGGTCGGGGTCGCCCGACCGGCCGCGGCCAAAACCCGATGGCCCCACAGGTCCTACTTCTTGATCCAGCTGAACATGGAGCGGATGGACTCGCCGGTCTCCTCGATGGGGTGGCCGTTGATGGCCTCACGCTGCTCGAGCAGCCAGCGGTGGCCGTCGTTGCAGTCGGCCACGAACTCCTCGGCGAAGGAGCCGTCCTGGATGCGGGCGAGGATCTGGCGCATGGCGGCGCGGCTCTCCTCGTTGATCACCTTGGGGCCGGCGTAGTACTCGCCGTACTCGGCGGTGTTGGAGATGGAGTAGTTCATGAAGTGGATGCCGCTCTCGTACATGAGGTCCACGATCATCTTCATCTCGTGGTAGGCCTCGAAGTACGCCAGCTCAGGCGGGTACCCGGCCTCGGTGAGGGTCTCGAAGCCCGCCTTCACGAGCTCCACGAGGCCGCCGCAGAGCACGGCCTGCTCGCCGAAGAGGTCCTCCTCGGTCTCGTCCTTGAAGGTGGACTTGATGATGCCGGAGCGGGCGCCGCCCACGCCCCAGCAGTAGGACAGGGCGATGTCCCAGGCGTCGCCGGTGGCGTCCTGGTAGACGCAGGCGAGGTCGGGCACGCCGGAGCCCTCGGTGTACTGACGGCGCACGATGTGGCCGGGGCCCTTGGGGGCGCACATGATGACGTTCACGTCCTCGGGGGCCTTGATGTAGCCGTAGTGGATGTTGAAGCCGTGGGCGAAGGCCAGGGTGTCGCCGGGCTTGAGGTTGGGGGCCACGTACCTCTCGTAGACCGCGGGCTGGGTCTCGTCGGGGGTGAGGATCATGACGACGTCGGCCTCTTTGACGGCCTGGTCCATGGGCACGACCTTGAGGCCGGCCTCCTCGGCGGCCTGGGCGCTGGCGGAACCCTCGCGCAGGCCCACGCGGACGTCCACGCCGGAGTCCATGAGGTTGAGGGCGTGGGCGTGGCCCTGGGAACCGTAGCCCAGGACGGCGACCTTCTTGCCCCGGATGACGTTGGGGTCGCAGTCGTTCTCGTAGCAGATGGTGACGGCCATGTTCTCTCCTTTGTGCTTCTGGTGACACGTTCTCCGCCCGGCCGGGCGGGTTGAACCGGTTGGGACGCCCCGGCGGTGCCGGGGCCTCAGGGGTCAGGCGTCGCGGGAGCCGCGGGTCTGGGCCACCTTGCCCGTGCGGGTGAGCTGCTTGATGCCGTAGGCGCGGAACAGGTCCTCCATGGCGTCGAGCTTGCTGGCCGTGCCCGTGGCCTCGATGGTGAGGGTGGCATGGCCCACGTCGACGACGTTGGCCCTGAAGACGTTGGCGATCTCGATGACCTCGTGGCGG
Organism: Caniella muris; assembly: GCF_943193035.1. Taxonomy (NCBI): domain Bacteria; kingdom Bacillati; phylum Actinomycetota; class Coriobacteriia; order Coriobacteriales; family Atopobiaceae; genus Caniella; species Caniella muris. Next base: position 65,782 of record NZ_CALPCK010000002.1, on the reverse strand, counting down.
CGCTCGGGCGGCGCCTGCACCTTGAAGAGCACCAGCTCGCGCTCCACGGCCCCCTCGAAGGTGAGGTCGGAGATCTTGAAGACGCTCACGAGCTTGTGGAGCTGCTTGGTTATCTGCTCGAAGCCCACCTCGTCGGCCTCCACGATGACGGTCATGCGGGAGAGCGACTCGTCCTCGGTGGGGGCCACCGACAGGGACTCGATGTTGAAGCCGCGGCGGCTGAACAGGCCGGTGATCCGCGACAGCACGCCGGGCTTGTTCTCCACCAGGATGGACAGCAGGTAGTTCATGAGACCTCATCCCCTCTCACCCGGTCATCGTCGTCGGACACCGGCGGGTGGCCGGCGGCCCCGAAGCCCTTCTCGCTCACTCGCACGCCGCCCAGGGTCACGTCGAGGGCGCCGATGATGTCGTCGATGGGGGCGCCGGGGGCCACCATGGGGTAGACGGTCTGGTCGGCCGGGATCTGGACGTCCAGGAGGTAGGGGCCGTCGGCGGCGAGCATGGCGTCGAGGGCGTCGGAGACCTCCTCGGGCCGGGAGATGCGGGCGGCCTCCCAGCCGTAGGCGTCGGCGAGCTTCACGAAGTCGGGCACGGCGTCGAGCTCGGTGAACGAGTAGCGGCGGTCGTAGAAGAGGGTCTGCCACTGGTGCACCATGCCGAGGGCGCGGTTGTTGACGATGAGCACCTTCACCGGCACGCGGTTGGCCGCGGCCGTGGCCATCTCCTGGCTGTTCATCTGGAACGAGCCGTCGCCGGCCACGCACACCACCTCGTCCTCGGGGCAGCCCAGCTTGGCGCCGATGGCCGCGGGGAACCCGAAGCCCATGGTGCCGAGGCCGCCGGACGAGATGAACGTGCGGGCGTGCTCGCGGTGGATGTTCTGGAGGGCCCACATCTGGTGCTGGCCCACCTCGGTGGTCACGATGGAGCGCTCGGGGTCGAGCTTGTCGGAGAGCTGGCCGAACAGCACCTCCGGCGCGATCTTGTCGGGGAAGTCCGCGAAGTCCGAGGTGTAGAAGGGCCAGCGCTCCCGCCAGCCGAAGACCTCGCGGCACCAGGCCTCGCCCACGGGCTCGGCGCCGGTCTCGTCGAGGCGCCGGTTGACGGCGTCGAGGACCACCTTGACGTCGCCCACGATGGGGACGTCCGGGTTCACGATCTTGCCTATCTCCGCCGGGTCGATGTCGATGTGCACGATCTTGGCGTGGGGAGCGAACTCCGAGACCTTGCCGGTCATGCGGTCGGAGAAGCGCGCGCCGCAGGCGATGAGCAGGTCGCACTCCATTACGGCCATGTTGGCGTACTTGGAGCCGTGCATGCCCACGGGGCCCAGGTTGAGCGGGTTGGAGCAGCGCATGGCCCCCTTGCCCATGAGCGAGGTGATGACGGGGATCCGCATCTTCTCGGCCAGCTCCGTGAGCTCCTGGCACGCGTGGCTGGCCACCACGCCGCCGCCGGCGTAGAGCAGTGGCCGCTTGGCGGAGCGGATGAGCTCGGCACAGGCGCGCACCTGCTTGGCGTTGCCCCGGTAGGTGGGGCGGTAGCTGGGCAGGTTCACGGAGTCGGGGTAGTGAAAGACCATCTCGGCGCCGGAGAGGTCGCTCGGGACGTCGATGAGCACGGGGCCCGGGCGGCCGGTGGAGGCGATGTAGAAGGCCTCGCGGAACGTGCGGGTGAGGTCGTCGGTGGACTGCAGCAGGAAGCTGTGCTTGACGATGGGCATGGTGATGCCCACGATGTCCGACTCCTGGAAGGCATCCGTGCCGATGACGCCGCGGGTCACCTGGCCCGTGATGACCACCAGGGGGATGGAGTCCATGTAGGCGGTGGCGATGCCCGTGACGGTGTTGGTGGCGCCCGGGCCGCTCGTGACGAGCACCACGCCCACCTTGCCCGTGGCCCGGGCGTAGCCGTCGGCCATGTGGGTGGCGGCCTGCTCGTGGCGGGCGAGGACGTGGCGGATCTTGGTGGAGTCGTAGAGGGCGTCGTAGATCTTGATGGCCTGGCCGCCCGGGTAGCCGAAGAGCGTGTCCACGCCCTCGGCCTCGAGGCTGGCGATGATGGCCTGGGCGCCGGTCATGGTCCTGCCCTCGTGCTCCGTGTGGCTTCCGGGGCCGAAGGGGCGGCCCTCGATGGCCCGGGCACGGCGGACGACCTTGTCGGCGACGGTGTTGGACCCGGCCTGGGCCGGGATGCGGTCCTGGTCTCTCATGACAGGTAGGCCCCCTTGTCTGCACTGGTGACAAGCCTGGCGTAGCGGGAGAGGACGCCCGTGGCGTACTTGGGCGCAGGCTGCTCCCAGGCGGCGCGGCGGCGCCCGAGCTCCTCCTCGGAGACCTCGAGCTCGATGGTGCCGGCGTCGATGTCGATGGCGACGGTGTCGCCCTCCTCCACGAGGGCGATGGGACCGCCGGCCGCGGCCTCGGGGCTCACGTGGCCGATGGCCGGGCCCTTGGTGGCTCCGGAGAAGCGGCCGTCGGTGACGAGGGCCACGGAGCGGTCGAGCCCCATGCCGCAGATGGCGGACGTGGGGGTGAGCATCTCGCGCATGCCGGGGCCGCCCGAGGGGCCCTCGTAGCGAATGACCACAACGTCGCCGGGGCGGATGCGGCCGCCGAAGATGGCCTCGCAGGCCTCCTCCTCGCTCTCGAAGACCCGGGCCGGGCCGCGGTGGCGGCGCATCTCGGGCGCCACGGCGCTCTTCTTGACCACGCCGCAGTCGGGGGCGAGGCTGCCACGGAGCACCTTGAGGCCGCCGTCCGGCGAGTAGGCCTCCGACACCGGGCGCACGATGTCGCCGTCGGGCTCCGGGCACCCCTCGACCCACTCGCCCACCGTGCCGTGGCAGGTGCGGGCCGAGAGGTCGAGGTGGCCGGTGCGGCCGAGCTCGCCCACGATGGCGGAGACGCCGCCCACGGCGTCGAGGTCCTCGATGTGCCGGGGGCCGGCCGGGGCGATGCGCACGATGTTGGGGGTGGCGGCCGAGACCTCGTCCCACTCGTCCATGGTCACCGGGCAGCCGGCGGCCTGGGCGATGGCGGTGAGGTGCAGCATGGTGTTGGTGGAGCCGCCGAAGGCCATGTCGAGGGCCATGCCGTTGCGAATGGCGCGGGAGTCGACGATGTCCAGGGCGGTGACGCCCTGCTCGAGGAGCTCCATGACCTTCATGCCGGCGCGCTTGGCCAGGCGGATGCGCTCGGAGTAGACCGCGGGCACCGTGCCGTTGCCGGGCAGGGCAATGCCGAGGGCCTCAGCCAGGCAGCAGATGGAGTTGGCGGTGAACATGCCGGAGCAGCTGCCGCAGGTGGGGCAGGCGGTCTCCTCCAGGCGGGAGCACTCCTCCACGGTCATGGTGCCGGCGGTGACCTGGCCCACGGCGTCGAAGAGGCTGTTGAGGTCGGTCTGGGAGCCGTCGGCGCCACGGCCCGCGAGCATGGGGCCGCCGGAGACGAGCACGGTGGGGATGTCCAGGCGGCAGGCGGCGATGAGCATGCCCGGCACGATCTTGTCGCAGCTGGGGATCAGCACCATGGCGTCGAACCGGTGCCCCTGCACGGCGCACTCCACGGAGTCGGCGATGACCTCGCGGCTGGTGAGCGAGTAGCGCATACCCTCGTGGTTCATGGCGATGCCGTCGCACACGCCGATGGTGTTGACCTGCAGCGGCGTGCCGCCGGCCATGCGGACACCGGCCTTGACGGCGTCGGCGATGGATTGGAGGTGGATGTGGCCGGGGATGACCTCGTTCTGGGCCGAGACGACCGCCACGAGCGGGCGCTCGAGCTCCTCGTCCGTGAGACCGTCGGCCTTGAGGAGGCTGCGGTGCGGTGCGCGGGCCAGACCCTTCTTGACGGCGTCGCTTCGTAGCTGCATGTTCCCTCGCTTCTCTCTCGGACGCGGTCCGCAGAGCCACAGCGAGGGCGGGTGCGCCCACAGGCCCGGTGTCGGTGGGCCGCCGGCCGCGGGGCTCGTCCCGCCGGGACCGGGGGTCGCCCGGTCTGACGGAATGCCGCACCGCAGCTGCTCGGGGGTGTTTCGGGGCCGTCCCATCCGGGGTGTGGCTGGGGTGGGCCCGTACTCGTCCCGTCCTCGCATCGCTCAGTGAGGGACACGGTATCTTATTAGATTGATTTCAGGGGAAGCGGAAACCAACCCGTCACAGACCGGGCCCCCGCCGCGGCCCCCGTCCCACCACCCGGACACTTTTGTCCCACCACCCGGACACTTTTGTCCCAACATCAATCAAGCAATAGGCGAAGTGACAGATGGGCCAGGCACCGCTGTCACAGGCGGGCGCCGTGGGCCTCGGCCGCCTTCCTCGCGCGGGCCCAGCGGGCCTTGGCCTCCCCCTCGGCGACGTCGCCCCACGCATGCTCCCAGGGCCTGAAGCCCAGGCTCTCGTAGAGGACCACCGCCGGCCAGGACTGGGCCTGCGTGGAGAGCTGCACGGGCCGGCCGTCGGCCGCCGCCAGCGCCGCCCGGCACACGGTGCGCGAGAGCCCGCGGCGCTGATGCCCCTCGGCCGTCATGACCCAGTGCAGCCGCAGCGGCGCGGCCTCGGGGTACTTGCCGGCGCAGAGCGTGCAGGTGGCCGCCAGGTCCCCCTCGGGGCCCAGGACGAAGAAGTGGCGCGCCGCGACGTCGGGCGCCTGCAGCTCCCGCCACTTGCCCCGGGCCTCCTCAAGCGAGAACGGGAACCCGAGCGACGTCATGAGGGCCGCCCACTCCTCCCCCATCGAGCCGGGATCATCGGCCCAGCGGTGCCCCTCCGGCAGGCCCGGCACGGGACCGACGGCGGGTCGGGGGCAGACCATGAGCAGGTCCTCGTAGGGGATGGCGTCGTCGAGCTTGGTCATGGGTCGTCTCCTCCTCACCGGGGGCCACCGGCCCCTCTCTCAGTCGTCGGCCGCCGGCCGTCCCCTCTCCTGACACCTGAACGCGGCTGGGGACGACCTCGGGGGCTCCTCGGCACCGGAATCCGCCCTCATCCGCGTTCAGGTGCGCTGAATCCGCCCCTAGACGCGTTCAGGTGCCGAGAGGGTCGCCCTCAACCGCATTCAGGTGCGCCCGGGCCCGCGCCACGCCGCGGCGGCCGGCCAGAACGCGGGCCCCGCCGCAGGGCGGCCCTGCCCGCCCCGCTCACCCGTACACGCCGCGCAGCGAGTACCAGCCGTCGCGCTCCTCCACGGCCAGGGGCACGCCGAAGAGCCCCGTCATGGCGTCGTCGCGCAGCAGCTCGGCCTTGGGGCCGTCGGCCACCACCCGGGCGCTGCCGATGAGCAGCACACGCCCGATGGCCGGGACGATGTCCTCGGGGTAGTGGGTCACGAGCACCACGGAGCGCCCCTCGGCGGCCAGCGTGGCCATGGCCTCGCGCACGTGGTACATGCCCTCGGGGTCCAGGCCCGTGCAGGGCTCGTCGAACACGAGCACCCCCGGGTCGCGCACGAGCTCGCGGGCCACGAGCACTCGGCGCACCTGGCCCGTTGAGAGCGTCATGACGTCGCGGTCGGCCAGGTCGGCGATGCCCAGGCGGTCCAGGGCGTCGGCCGCCAGCCTGCGGTGCCCCTCGGTCACCTCGCGGCGCAGGGGCAGCCCCAGCGTGCCGAAGAGCCCGCCCGCCACGACGTCGGCCACCGGCAGGTGCACGCGCACCTGGTCGTGCATGGTGCCGCTCACCACGCCCAGGCAGGCGCGGATGTCGGAGAGCGCGGGGCGGTCCTGGCCGCGGAATCGCACGGGCGGCTCGTCGCGGTGCAGCGGCAGCACCTCGCGGGTGAGCAGCTGCACGAACGTGGACTTGCCCGCGCCGTTGGGCCCGAGCAGCGCGACGGACTCCCCCTCGGCCAGCGAGAAGGACCCTACCGAGAGGATGGTCTTTCCCGCGCGGCGCACCTGGGCGTCGCGGAGCTCGAACAGCGGCGGCCTCTCCCCGGGCGTCTCCGGGACCCGCGCGGCCCCGCCCCTCTCGTCAGGCTCCCCCATGGGCCCTCCCCGTGCGTCGAGACTGAAAACACCCTGCCGACAGCGCGGCGGGTTTCCCTATAGTAGTCGAGAATGGCCGGACCGGGCCCACGCCCGTGGGCCCGGTGACCGCCCCGGCGCCACGCACCGCACCGCACGAAGGAGCCCCATGGCAGAGATGCTCACCCTCGAGGCCTTCGAGGAGGCCTCGATCAAGGTCAAGGACGTCACGCAGGAGACCAAGCTGCAGGAGAGCCCGCAGCTCTCGGCCGCCACAGGCAACCGCGTGTGGCTCAAGCCCGAGAACCTCCAGCGCACCGGCGCCTACAAGGTGCGCGGCGCCTACTACAAGATCTCGACCCTCTCCCCCGAGGAGCTGGGCCGCGGCCTCATCACCGCCAGCGCCGGCAACCACGCCCAGGGCGTGGCCTACGCGGCGAGCAGGGCCGGGGCGCGGTCGGTGGTGGTCATGCCCACGACGACGCCCCTCATCAAGGTGGAGCGCACCAAGGCCCTGGGGGCCGAGGTGGTGCTCGCCGGCGACGTCTACGACGAGTCGTGCGAGCGCGCGCTGGAGCTGGCTGAGGAGCAGGGCCTCACCTTCGTGCACCCCTTCAACGACCCCACGGTGGCCACGGGCCAGGGCACCATCGCCATGGAGATCGTGCAGGAGCTGCCGCTCGTGGACACCATCCTCGTGCCCATCGGAGGAGGCGGCCTCGCCTGCGGCGTCGCCACGTTCGCCAAGCTGTACAACCCCAAGATCCGCGTCGTCGGCGTGGAGCCCGCCGGCGCCGCCTGCATGCGCGCCAGCGTGGAGGCCGGCCACGTGGTCAAGCTCCCCGGCGCCGACACCATCGCCGACGGCACCGCCGTGCTCGAGCCCGGCGACAAGGTCTTCCCCTACGTGCGCGACAACGTGGACGAGATACTCACCGTGGAGGACGAGGAGCTCATCGTCGCCTTCCTCGACATGGTCGAGAACCACAAGATGATCGTGGAGAACTCCGGCCTGCTCACGGTGGCCGCGGCCAAGCACCTGCCCGCCGAGGGCAAGCGCGTGGCGGCGATCCTCTCCGGCGGCAACATGGACGTGATCACCATGAGCTCCGTGGTGCAGCACGGCCTCATCCAGCGCGGGCGCATCTTCACGGTCTCCGTGCTGCTGCCCGACCGCCCCGGCATGCTGGTGAAGGTGGCCTCCATCATCGCGGGCCAGAACGGCAACGTCATCAAGCTGGACCACAACCAGTTCGTGAGCACCAACCGCAACGCCGCCGTGGAGCTGCGGGTGACCATCGAGGCCTTCGGCGCCGAGCACCGCGACCAGATCGTGGCCGCCCTGGCCGACGCCGGCTTCGCGCCGACGGTGGTCCAGGCCCAGCTGTAGGGCCTCGGGGCCTTCGCCCCTACAGCCGGGCACGGGAGCGAGCACCCGCGGAACGTTCTACGGGTGGCGGGAGCGGCAAAAACCACCCGCAGAACGTTCTGCGGGTGGTGGAGCGCCCGGGCGGTACCCGCAGAAGCTTCCACGGGCGTTTATCCACCCGCAGAACGTTCTACGGGTACCGAGGGCCACGGCCGTCCCGCCTGTCGGACGCTTCGGGCGCCTCACGCGGGTACCGCCGCGACAGGGGCAGGGTGCCCCCAGGCTGAGCAGGCCCTAGGCCAGGTAGGCCGCCACCCTCTTGCCCATGGCCGCGCAGCCCAGCACGCGGTCGGCCGGGGTGGCGTCGTCGGCGATGTCGGCTGTGCGCCAGCCGTCGTCAAGGGCACGCTCCACGGCGGCCTCCACGGCGTCGGCGGCCGCGGGCTGGCCCAAGCCGTGGCGCAGCATGAGGGCCACGGAGAGGATCTGGGCCAGGGGGTTGGCCACGTCCTTGCCGGCGATGTCGGGGGCCGAGCCGTGGCTGGGCTCGAAGAGCGGCGTGCCGTCGCCCAGGCTCGCGCTGGCGAGCATCCCCAGCGACCCGGCCACCATGGAGGCCTCGTCGGACAGGATGTCGCCGAAGGTGTTCTCGGTCACCACGACGTCGAACTGCGCCGGCCGGGCCACCAGCTGCATGGCGCAGTTGTCCACGAGCATGTCGGAGAAGGCCACCTGCGGGTACTCGGCGGCCACGCGGTGGGCCACGTCGCGCCAGAGCTTGCTCGTGCCCAGCACGTTGGCCTTGTCCACCGAGCAGACCGTGGCCCGCGGGCGCCCGGCCGCGGCCTCGAAGGCGTAGCGCACCACGCGCTCGATCTCGCCCTCGCCGTACTCCAGGGCGTCGGAGCACCACACGCCCGGCTCCCCGCCCACGCCGGCGCCGGGGGCGTCGTCGATGCGCTCGCGGGCGCCGAAGTACAGGCCGCCGGTGAGCTCGCGGACGATGAGCATGTCAACGCCGCGCACGAGCTCGGGTTTGAGGCTCGAGGCATCCACCAGGGCGTCGAACACGTGCACCGGACGCAGGTTGCAGTAGAGGCCCAGGGCCTTGCGGATGGCGAGGAGCCCCTGCTCCGGGCGGGGCGCGGCGGGGTCGGTGGTGTCCCACCGGGGGCCGCCCACGCTGGCGAGGAGCACGGAGTCGGCCGCGCGGGCGGCCTCCAGGGTGGCGTCGGGCAGGGCGCAGCCGCAGGCGTCGATGGCGGCGCCGCCGATGAGATGGTCCTCGCAGTCCACGGTGAAGCCGAACCTCTCGGCCACGGCGTCGAGCACCACGCGCGACGCCGCCATGATCTCGGGCCCGATGCCGTCACCGGGCAGGCAGCAGACGGTGTAGGCGGCCACGGTCACTCCCCCTCCCTGGCGTCGAGCACCCGGCGGGTGCGCTCCACGAGGCCGCCGGCGTCCATGATCTCCACCAGGAACGGCGGGAACGGCTCGGCGGTGAACTCCTGGCCCGTGGTGACGTCGCGCACGGTGCCGGCCTCGGTGTCCACGGCCACGGTGTGGCCGTCCTCCACGGCGTCCACGGCCGCAGGGCACTCGAGGATGGGCAGGCCCATGTTGATGGCGTTGCGGTAGAAGATGCGCGCGAAGCTCTTGGCCACGACGCAGGCCACGCCGGCGGCCTTGAGGGCCACGGGGGCGTGCTCGCGCGACGACCCGCAGCCGAAGTTCTCCTCGGCCACCACGATGTCGCCGGGGCGCACGCGGTCGACGAAGGTCTCGTCGAGGTCCTCCATGGCATGGCGGGCCAGCTCGGCGGGGTCGGACGTGTTGAGGTAGCGGGCCGGGATGATGACGTCGGTGTCGATGTCGCGGCCGTAGCGGAAGGCGGTGCCCTCGAACTCCATGGCTACTCCTCTCGGGGGTCGAGGTCGCTGGGCAGGCAGATGCGGCCGGCCACGGCGCTCGCCGCGGCGACGGCCGGGGCGGCCAGGTAGACCTCGCTGGTCTTGGCGCCCATGCGGCCCACGAAGTTGCGGTTGGTGGTGGAGATGCAACGCTCGCCGTCGGCGAGGATGCCCATGTAGCCGCCCAGGCACGGGCCGCAGGTGGGCGTGGAGACGACGCAGCCGGCGTCCACGAAGACGTCCATGAGGCCCTCGGCCACGCACTGGCGCCAGACGTCCTGGGTGGCCGGCAGCACGATGCAGCGGACGCCCGGGGCCACGCAGCGGCCCTCGAGGACGTCGGCGGCCTCACGCATGTCCTCGATGCGGCCGTTGGTGCAGCTGCCGATCACGGCCTGGTCCACGGCGATGTGGCGGCTCTCGGCCACGGTGTGCACGTTGCTGGGCAGGTGCGGCCAGGCCACGCAGGGCTCCACCTCGGCCAGGTCGATGGTGACGGTGCGGGCGTAGGCGGCGTCCGCATCGGGGTGGTACTCGGTCCACGGGCGCTCGCAGCGGCCCTCGAGCCACGTGCGGCAGACGTCGTCCACCTCGAAGAGCCCCGCCTTGGCGCCGGCCTCGATGGCCATGTTGGCGATGGTGAGGCGCCCCTCCACGGAGAGGTCGGCCACACCGGGGCCGCCGAACTCGAGGGCCTGGTAGAGGGCGCCGTCGACGCCGATGAGCCCGATGAGGTGCAGGACGACGTCCTTGGCCGTGACGTAGGCGGGCAGCTCGCCCACGAGCTCCACGCGCAGGGTCTCGGGCACGCGGAACCAGGCGCGGCCGCTCGCCATGCCCACGCCGGCGTCGGTGGAGCCCACGCCGGTGGAGAAGGCGCCGATGCCACCGTAGGTGCAGGTGTGGGAGTCGGCGCCGATCACGAGATCGCCGGGGCCCACGACGCCCTGCTCGGGGAGCAGGGCGTGCTCCACGCCGGCGCGGCCCTGCTCCCAGTAGTGGGAGATGCCCTGGGCGTGGGCGAAGTCGCGCATCCTCTTGGTCTGCTCGGCGCTCTTGATGTCCTTGTTGGGGGCGTAGTGGTCGGGCACGAGGCACACGCGGTCGGCGTCCCACACGCCGTGGCCGAGGTCCTCCACCACGTCGATGGCGATGGGGGCCGTGATGTCGTTGGCCAGCACGAGGTCGAGGTCGCACTCCACGAGCTGCCCGGGGTGCACCTCGGGCAGCCCCGCGTGGGCCGCGAGGATCTTCTCGGCCATGGTCATGGGCCTGGGCATGGTTGTCTCCTAACTCGCGCCGTGCCTAGGCACGCTCGCGCTTGTCGGCGATGAGGCGGTTGAGGGCGTTGAGGTAGGCGCGGCAGCTCGAGACGATGATGTCGCCGTCGGAGCCGCGGCCGATGTAGACCTCGCCGTCGCCCCCGGTGACGCGCACGGTGACCTCGCCGAGGGCGTCGATGCCGCGGGTGACGGCCTTGACCGAGAACTCCGAGAGGTCGCAGCCCACGCCCACGACCTTGTCCACGGCCTTGTAGACGGCGTCCACGGGGCCGGTGCCGTAGGCCACCTCGGTGATGCGGTTGCCGTCCTCTCCGATGAGGGTGAGGGTGGCCGTGGGGGTGAGCGGGAAGCCGCAGGAGATCTGCACGGCGTCCAGGGTCCAGATGGCCTCGTCGGCGCGGTTGCGCTCGTTCACGATGGACTCGAGGTCGCCGTCGTAGACCTCCTTCTTCTTGTCGGCCACCTCGAGGAAGGCCTCGTAGACGGGCTCGAACTCGGCGTCGGTGAAGGTGTAGCCCAGCTCCTCGTAGCGGTGGCGCAGGGCGGCGTGGCCGCTGCGGGCCGAGAGGATGATCTGGGAGCCGCCGGCGCCCACGTCGGCCGGGTCGATGATCTCGTAGGTGTCGCGGGCCTTGAGGACGCCGTCCTGGTGGATGCCCGAGCTGTGGGCGAAGGCGTTGGCGCCCACGATGGCCTTGTTGGGCTGCACGTTGATGCCGGTGATGGAGGAGACCAGGCGGCTGGCCCGGGTGAGCTCGCGGGTGTCCACGTCCGTGTGCGCGTCGAGCTCCTCGCCGTGCATGCGGATGGCCATGACCACCTCCTCCATGGCGGTGTTGCCGGCACGCTCGCCGAGGCCGTTTATGGTGCACTCGATCTGGGAGGCGCCGTTGCGCACGGCCTCCATGGCCAGCGCCGTGGCCATGCCGAGGTCGTTGTGGGTGTGCACGGAGACGGTGACGTCCTCGATGCCGCGGACGTTCTCCATGAGGGAGCGGATGCGGGCGCCGAAGCCCCACGGCAGGTTGTAGCCGGTGGTGTCGGGGATGTTCACCACGGTGGCGCCGGCATCCACGGCGGCCTGCACGATGCGGATGAGGAACGGAATGTCGGCGCGGCCGGCGTCCTCGGCATAGAACTCGACGTCGTCCACGAAGCCCTTGGCGTAGCGCACGGCGTGGACGGCGCGCTCCACGGCCTGGTCCTCGGTGAGGCGCAGCTTGTCGCGCAGGTGCGAGGGCGAGACGCCCAGGCCGGTGTGGATGCGCGGGCGCTTGGCGGTGGCGAGGGCCTCGGCGGCGACCTCGATGTCGCGGTCCACGGCGCGGGTGAGGCCGCAGACGACGCACTCGTCGCCGGCCAGGCGGCCGATCTCGGCCACGCTCTTGAAGTCGCCCGGGCTCGAGATGGGGAAGCCGGCCTCGATGACGTCGACCTTCATGCGGATGAGCTCGCGGGCCACCACGAGCTTCTCCTCGGTGTTCATGGAGGCGCCGGGCGACTGCTCGCCGTCGCGCAGGGTGGTGTCGAAGATGGCGATCTTGCGGGTCATGGGGTCCCTCCTTGGGGTCCGGGGCCCGCAGCGTCAAGAGAAAGCACGCGTGGGGCCCAAGGGCGACGCGTGCTCTCGATGGTGCTGGGTGCTCGCGTCTTGCTAGGTCGCAAGGGCGAGAAGGGACCGCGGGGACGGTGCGTGGTTCATGGGGCCGCCTCCTCGGTCGCGGACTGATGCTTGTGGAGGGAGTATGTCATGGTTCTGTGGAGGGGACAACAGGCCGTTTTCAGATGGAAACAGAAACGGGACCGGGGCGGGGCGGCTGGGCTTCTCCGCACCTGAACACATCTGAGGGCGACCTGGGGCGGGGCGGTCCAGTCGAGGGCGGGGTCCGAACCTGAACGCAATTGAGGGCGACCCATCCCGCACCTGAACGCGATTGAGGGCGGATTCCTGCCGCATGGGCATGAAGAAGGGCGCCCCGGACACGGAATCCGTGCCACGGGGCGCCCTCAACCGCATTCAGGTGCCAAGGGGGGGGTGCTGCCAAGGGGTGCCGAGAGGGGCGCGGCCGGCGTCAGCCCTGGCAGAACTCCCGGACCTGGCGGGCGATGCCCTCGGCGTCCAGGCCAAAGTGCGCGAGCAGGTCGGCGGCCGGCGCGGAGGTGCCGAACGTCGTCATGCCCAGGCGGTGCACGGGGCAGGGGTGCCTCTCGCCGAGGAGCTCGGCCACCGCGGCGCCGAGGCCCGTGGCGGTGCTGTGCTCCTCGACCGTGACCACGCGGCCGCAGCGATCGGCGGCGGCGAGGACGGTCTCCTCGTCCAGCGGGCTCACGGAGTAGGCGTCCACCACGTGGGCCTCGATGCCGTCGGACGCGAGGATGTCGGCCGCGGCGAGGGCCTGGGAGACCTCGACGCCGCAGGCCACGATGGCCACGTCGCGGCCCTCGCGCAGCACGCGGGAGCCGCCGAGCTCGGCGGTGAAGCCCTCGTCGTACAGGGCGGGGACGGGGTGGCGGCCCATCCGCACGTAGAGGGGGCCGGGGGTGGCGGCGGCCAGACGCAGGCACGCGGCGGCGCTGTCGTAGTCGGCTGGCACGAGCACGCGCATCTGGGGCAGGGCGCGCATCATGCCGATGTCCTCGAGCGACTGGTGGGTGGCGCCGTCCTCGCCCACGGTGATGCCGGCGTGGGTGGGGCACACCTTCACGTCGAGGCCGGAGTCGCACACGGTGTTGCGGATCTGGTCGTAGGCGCGGCCGGTGGCGAACACGGCGAACGAGCCGCAGAACACGGTGCGGCCGGTGAGCGACAGGCCCGAGGCCACGCCCACCATGTCCTGCTCGGCGATGCCCACGTCCACGAAGCGGTCGGGGTAGGCGGCGCCGAGGACCCCCAGCTTGGTGGAGCCGGCGAGGTCCGCGTCCACGGCGCAGACGTTCAGGCCCTCCTCGACGAGCGACACGAGCGTGGCGCCGTAGGCCTCGCGGGTGGCGCGGGGTTTGGTCTCAGCCATGCCTTAAGCCTCCTTCTCGATGGCGTCGCGCTCGGCGTCGAGCTCGGCGAGGGCGGTGGCGGCCTGCTCGGGGCTCGGCGCGTTGCCGTGCCAGGAGGCCTGGTCCTCCATGAAGGAGACACCCTTGCCCTTGACGGTCTCGCAAACCACGGCCTGAGGCGCGCCGGTGGCGGCCTTGGCGGCGGTAAGGGCGTCCACGACGGCGGCCATGTCGTGGCCGTCCACGCGGGTGACGTCCCAGCCGAAGGCCGCGAGCTTGGCGTCGATGTCGCCGAGGGAGCAGACGTCGGTCACGTGGCCGTCGATCTGCAGGTTGTTGAGGTCGACGACGGCGCAGAGGTTGTCGAGGCCGCGGTGGGCGGCGAACATGAGCGCCTCCCAGTTGGAGCCCTCCTGCAGCTCGCCGTCGCCGAGCAGGCAGAAGACCTGGCGCGGGGCGACGCCGGCGGCCGCGGCGTCGATCTTGAGGCCGAGGGCGCAGCCGGCGGAGACCGAGAGGCCCTGGCCGAGGGAGCCGGAGCAGACCTCCACGCCGGGGCAGGCGTGGGAGTCGGGGTGGCCCTGGAGCTTGGAGCCGAGCTGGCGCAGGGTCATGAGGTCGTCGTCGGAGAGCCAGCCGAGCCGGTGGTAGGCGGCATAGAGGATGGGGGCGGCGTGGCCCTTGGAGAGGAAGAAGCGGTCGCCGGCGTGGTCGTCGGGGTTCTCGGCGTCATAGTCCATGACGCCCGAGAAGAACAGGGCGGCCACGATGTCGGCCGCCGACAGCGACCCGCCGGGGTGGCCCGACTTGCTCTGTGCCAGCATGCGGATCACGTCGTGCCGCATGGCGTTGGCTGCGAGCCTGAGGTCTCGCGTGTCCAAGGATGGTCCTCCTTCTGCGAGGTGAACGGACGGTTCAAGCATACCCGTCGGGCGGCGGCGCGACGGGAAGACGGCGGCGGGCGGGGCGGGGAGGCGGGCGGAGCGACTCTGCAGGTGCGCCCCGCCCGGCACCGCCCCTCTCGGCACCGCCCTATCGGCACCTGAACGCGGTTGAGGGCGCCCCTCCCCGCACCTGAACGCGCTCGGGGGCGGATTACGCCTCCCTGAACGTGGATGAGGGCGACTTCCGGCACGGTTCCGCGCTGGAAGTCGCCCTCAATCGCATTCAAGTACCCATGGGGGCCGTCGAGGGGGTGCCGATAGCGACAGGGGACTGCCGCCCTACTCCCCCAGCACCTCGGGCGTGGAGCGGTACCCGATGCCCATGCGGTCGATGCCCTTGTCGATGAGCTCGAGGAAGTGCTCCCGGTCGCGGATGCAGCCGGAGCCCTTGACGCGGATCCTGCCCTCGCCGGCCTCCATCATGAGGTCCACGACCTCGTTGGTGGCGCCGCGCTGCTCGCCGCCGGTGTAGAAGCCGGTGGACGACTTGATGAAGTCCGCGCCGGCGGCCACGGCGCAGCGGGTGCCGGCCTGGATCTGCCCGGGGGTGAGGGCGTCCGTCTCGATGATGACCTTCACCAGGACGCCCTTGGCGTGGCAGGCCTCCACGACGGCGCGGATGTCCTCGGTCACGTAGTCGAGGTCGCCGGAGCGCAGGCGGCCGTAGTTGGCCACGATGTCGAGGTCCTGGATGTCGTAGCCGCCCATGATGGCCTCGGCCTGGGCCACCTTGGAGGCCGTGGAGCTGGTGCCAAAGGGGAAGTCGCACACCACGCAGAGACCGGTGCCGGTGCCCTCCACCATGGGGGCCACGATGGGCAGGCTCGACGGGTTGATACAGATGGTCGCGCAACCGAAGTCGATGCCCTCCTGGGCGTACCTCCTGATGTCCTCCACCGTGAACTCGGGTTTGAGGACCGACTGGTCGATGTAGGCGGCGAGCTCGGCGCGGGTCATCTCGGAGGCGGGCTTGGCGGGGGTCATGGCGCTCCTCTCTGCAAGGGGTCTGAAGGACTGTTCGAAGATACGACCGCTCGCAGGCGTTTTCGGGGAGCGTGGGAAAAACAACCCCTTGCTGCTGAACGTTCTGTACGTTTGCGGCGGGGCGATGGCCGGTATCCGCGCACACCGCGGCCCTAGGCGCGGCGATAGGCGGTGCCCTCGGCGGAGACGTCGAGCACGAACCGCGAGAGGGCGGCCGGCATGAGGATGACGCTCGTCTCGAACGGCAGGCCGTCGCCGTCGAGGGTCTGACGCACGCAGCGCAGGGCCGGGGCGCCGGGCTCCAGCCCCAGGGCCCGGGCCTCCCCCGCCGCCAGCGTGCAGGCCTCGTAGGCCTCCAGCGCCCGGGCGGGGAGCTTGCCGCTGCCGGCGGCGATGGCGGCGTAGAGGGAGCCCGTGCCCTCCACCTGCCCCCGGGAGAGACCGGGCACGAGGTCCTGCGGCACCCAGGCCGTCACATACTGCCGCGGCTCGCCGTCGGCCATGCGCACGCGCACCACCCGCCAGAGGGGCGTGCCCTCGGCCACCTGGAGCTGGCGGGCCTGACGCTCGTGAGCGGGCACGGCGGAGAGGTCCAGCAGGCGGGAGAAGGGCTCGCCGCCGGCGGAGCGCACCTGCCCGGAGAAGTTGAGGGCCGTTGAGATGTCCTCGGCCTCCTCGGGCCATCGGGCGAAGGTGCCGAGGCCCCGGCGGCGCACCACGCGGCCCTCGCGGGCGAGCTCGTCGAAGCAGCGGCGCACCGTGCCCCGGGAGAGGCCGAAGGCCCGGCAGAGCTCCTGCTCGGAGGGCAGCGGCTGGTCGGGACCCACGGCGCGCGCGGCGATGACCTGCAGGATGCGGTCCTTGAGCTGGCGGTAGAGCGGCGCCTGCGCCGCCGGGTCCAACGGCGGGGCGCACACGAGGGCGAGCACGTCCATGGGTCCTCCTCCGGTGGCCGACGGGACAAAGGTAACCGAGCGGCAGCGCGCGCGGCAAAGCGACCCGAGCGGCAGCGCCGGCCGGTGGGACAAAAGTGTCCGACCATTGGGACAAAAGTGTCCGGGTGATGGGACAGGCGGTGGGACGGGCGGGGTCAGCGGGGCAGCTCCACCGTGAACGTCGTCGTGCCGCCGGCGCTCTCCGCCCACACGCGGCCCCCGTGGGCCCGGGCGATCTCCTCCACGATGGAGAGGCCCAGCCCGGCCCCGGCGCCGTCGCCACGGGCGTCGTCGCCTCGCACGAACCGCTCGAAGACGTGGGGCAGCAGCTCCTCCGGGATGTCGGGCCCGTTGTCGCGCACCGTCATCCGCACGCCGCCGTCGGGGGCGCGGCCCACCCCCACCACGACCTCCGTGCCGTCGTCGCCGTGGGCCACGGCGTTCCTCACCAGGTTGGAGAGCATGCGGGCGGCCCGGCCCGGGTCCACGGCGGCCACGCACGGGCCGTCGGCCGCCACCCGCACCGTCAGGCCGTGGGCCGCGGCGTCGGGCATGGCCTCCTCGGCCACCTGCTCGCCGAGGAGCACAAGGTCGACTCGGCTCCTCTCCAAGGGGATGGTCTGCAGGTTGAACCGCGAGATCTCGAAGAGCTCCTCCACCAGGTCGCCGAGGCGCACCGCGCGCCCGTGGGCCACCGAGACGTAGCGGCGGCGGGCGTCCTCGGGCAGATCGGGCGACTCGTCGAGGAGCTCGAGGTAGCCGGTCACGGAGGTGAGCGGGGTCCGGAGGTCGTGGGCCAGGTAGGTCACGAGCTCGTCCTTGCGGCGCTCCGCGGCGAGCGCGGCCTCGTCGGCGGCCCTGGCGGCGGCGTCGGCCTCCAGGCGCTCCCGACGCACCGACTCCAGCTCGCGCCCGGCCACGGAGAGCTCCTCGGGCAGGCGCACCGGCGCCGCGGGGTCGCGCACGAGGTCGGTCACCGCGGCGGCGAGGTCGTCGAAGGCGTCGAGGTAGCGGCGCTGCGCCCAGAGGAACACGACCACCAGCCCGCCCAGGTAGACGACGACGGCCGCGGGGGCCTTGAGGTCGTGGAGGCGCGTGTAGAGCGTGATGTCGCGCACGCGGAAGACCTCCTCGCCCGAGGCCTCGTCGTAGGCGCCCACCACCTGGTAGGTCTTGCGGGGGTCGGAGAAGCGGCCCGTCTCCGCGAGGGCGTTGTAGTCCTCCACCGTGTAGGTGGCCCATGCGGAGTCGTTGGCCGCGATGGCCTCGCCGAGCGCGCTCACGAGGTCGCGCGAGCCCCATGCCACGAGGAGGCAGAACAGCGTCCACAGGGCCACCGCGAGCACGGTGCGGCCCTCGACGCGGCGGGCCAGGACGCGGGCCTGCTCGCTGCGGGAGACCCGCCGCCTCACCGGCCGTCGCCCGACACGCGGTAGCCCACGCCCCACACGGTCTGCACGTAGCCGCGGGAGGCGTCCACACGCTCGAGCTTGGCGCGCAGGCGCCGGATGTGCACCATCACGGTGTTGCGCGACGAGGCATCCGGCTCGGCGTCCCACACGCGGCGGAACAGGTCGCCCACGGGCACGGGGTCGCCGCCGGCGGCCATGAGCTCCTGGAGGAGGCGGAACTCCGTGGGCGTGAGGTTGAGGGGCACGTCGAGCAGCGACGCCCGGTGCGCCACGGGGTCGAGGGCCAGCGGGCCCACGCGCAGGCCGTGGGAGGAGCCCTCGCTGCGGCGCAGGCGCGCCCGGATGCGGGCCACGAGCTCGCGGGGGCGGAACGGCTTGGCCACGTAGTCGTCGCCGCCGATGGTGAGGCCCACCACCTGGCTGGTCTCGTCGTCCTTGGCGGAGAGGAAGATCACCGGCAGGTCGGGCTCGCGGGAGCGGAGGAGGCGGCACGTCTCGAAGCCGTCCATGCCCGGCATCATAACGTCGAGGACCACGAGGTCGACGGGGCCGTCGGTCACGGCGGCCAGGGCCTCCTCGCCGCTGCCCACTCCCACGAACCCCAGGCCCTCGCCCTCCACCAGGGCGCCCACCAGGCCCACGATGGCCGGGTCGTCGTCCACCACGAGGACCCGCGGCGTGCGCCCCTCTCGTCCCTCTCCCATGGCTCTCCCCTCTCCCCGCTCCGTTGCCTCCAGTCTAGGGGGACTGCGGGCGCCGAACGACCCTGTCAGGCCACCGTAAGGAATTCGTAAGTCACCCTTACGGGCTTGTCAGCAAGCGTAAGGCGCCCGTCACGGACTTTCCGGGAGGCAGGGCGGACGATGGGGACACCGAGACGCGCCGTGAGGAGGACCCCATGGACACGCGACCCACCACCGTTGCCGCCAACCCCCACCTGGACGAGAGCGCGGCGTTTCCCGCACCGGCGGCCTGGCAGGAGCCGCCCCACCGGCGCGTGGGCGCCATGGTGCTCATTGTCCTTGCGGCCGTGGTCGCCCTCTGCCTCGTGGCCGTGGCCTTTGGCCTGGCGGGCACGGCGGCGCGGGCGGCGGACGGCTCCTGGGCGAGCGACCCAGCGGGGCAGTGGCGGCAGGGCAGCGTGCCACGGCTGTACCAGACCGACCCCGCCTGGGCCGGGGAGCCCTACGCCGGGCAGACCGTCGGGGAGGCCGGCTGCGGGCCCACGTGCCTCTCGGCCGTGTACGTTGCCGTCACGGGCCGCGGCGACCTCACGCCGGTGGACGCCGCGCGCCTGTCGGAGCGGGGCGGACATGTGACCGACGGCCTCACCGCCTGGACCCTCATGGACGAGGGCGCCGCCTCGGTGGGCCTCGCGTCGCGGCCGGTGGCGACAGACGCCGGCGCCGTGCGGGCGGAGCTGGCCGCGGGCAGGCCCGTCATCGCCTCCATGGGCCCGGGCGACTTCACGAGCAGCGGGCACTTCATCGTGCTCACCGCCGTGGACGACGCCGGGCGCCTGCGGGTCATGGACCCCAACTCGGAGCCGAGGACCGAGCAGCCCTGGAACCTGGAGCGCACCCTCTCCCAGGCGCGGGCGCTGTGGTCCTTCTCCAAGGCGTGACAGCAGCGTGACAGCGGTGCTTGGCCCATCTGTCACTTCGCATGTTTCTCAGTTTATGACATCCACCCATGCCGGACGGTGAGGCCGGGGGCCGCAGGCGCCCCTACAGCGACATGTTGGGGTCCCCGTCCATCGACAGCGGGGCCAGCCGGCCGGCGCGGTAGTCGCGCAGGGCCACCAGCGCGATCATGGCGGCGTTGTCGGTGCAGGCGTTCATGGGCGGCACGGTCACCCGCACGCCCCGCTCGCCCAGGCGCTCACGGTAGGCCGCGCGCAGGGCCGGGTTGGCCGCGACGCCACCGCCCACGCAGAAGTCGTCCACGTCGCACTCCTCCACGGCCGTGAGGGCCTTGGCCACCTGCACGTCGATGACGGCGGCCTGGAAGCTCGCCGCGAGGTCCGGCAGGTCGATGGGGCGCCCGGCGGCGTTCTCGGCCTCGATGTGGGTGATCACCGCGGTCTTGAGGCCCGAGAGCGAGAACCGGTAGTCGTGGCTGTGGAGCATGGCCCGCGGGAACGCCACCGCCTTGGGGTCGCCCTGCTCGGCGAGGCGGCTGATCACGGGGCCGCCGGGGTAGCCCAGACCCAGGGCCTTGGCCACCTTGTCGAAGGCCTCGCCCACGGCGTCGTCGATGGTCTCGCCCAGCACCTCGTAGTCGCCCCAGTCGCGCACGTGCACGAGCATGGTGTGGCCGCCCGAGACGAGGCTCGCCACGAAGGGCGGCTCGAGGTCGGGGGTCTCGAAGAGGTTGGCGTAGAGGTGGCCCTCCAGGTGGTTCACCCCCACGAGGGGGACCCCGGCGGCCGCGGCGAGCCCCTTGGCGAAGGCGATGCCCACCACGAGGGCGCCCACGAGGCCGGGGCCCTGGGTGACGCCCACGCAGTCGAGGTCGGAGGCCAGAAGCGTCTTGCAGCCGAAGTGCGCGCCCGCCTGGGCCATGGCCTCCTCGAAGACGCCCACCACGGCCTCGGTGTGCTTGCGGCTGGCGATCTCGGGCACCACGCCGCCGAAGCGCGCGTGGAAGTCGATCTGGGTGGCAACCACGTTGGCCACGATCTCGCCCGTGCCGTCGATGACGGCCATGGCGGTCTCGTCGCAGGAGCTCTCGATGGACAGCACCAGCGGTTTTGCCGCCTCGACGGCAGCGGCGGCCTCGGCCGTGCGGCCCGCGTCGGCCATGGGCCAGGGCTCCACGGCGGCCGTGGGGTCGGGCAGGTCGTCGCTGGCGGCGATGGACAGGGGCAGGGACGCCGTGAGGATGAGGGCGTCGTGGCCGCTGCCGTAGTAGTCGGGGCGCCGGCCGGCCTCGGAGAAGCCCACGGAGCCGTAGAGCGCCCGGGCGGCGGCATTGTCCTCGAAGACCTCGAGGGACGCCGTGCGGGCGCCGAGCATCTGGCCGTCGTAGGTCACCCGGGCCAGGAGCCTGCGGCCGACGCCCTCCCGGCGCCGGGCCGGGCTCACGCAGACGTCGAGCACCTCGAGGTCGTCGCCGGCCATCTGGGCGCCGGCGAAGCCCACCACCTCGCCCTGGTCGTGGGCCACCCACCAGGTGCGGCCCTCGGCCCCCAGCTCCTGGGAGAACATGGCCTCGCTCCACGGCGTGTGCTCGGTGCCGGCGAAGACGGCGTCCTCGAGCAGCGCCACCTGGGGCACGTCG
The DNA here is from genome assembly GCF_943193035.1 of Caniella muris. Classification (NCBI taxonomy): domain Bacteria; kingdom Bacillati; phylum Actinomycetota; class Coriobacteriia; order Coriobacteriales; family Atopobiaceae; genus Caniella; species Caniella muris. The sequence continues at coordinate 44,702 of NZ_CALPCK010000002.1, read as the reverse complement.
TTCACACCCATGGGGCGCAGCTGGAGGTGGCGGCCGGCCAGGGCGTCGTCGACGCCGGTGGTGGCCACGGTGGCCGGCTCGGCCATGCCCAGGCGCTTGAGCTCGTTCTCCTCGGCGTCCGAGAGGCGCGTGTACACCGGCAGGACGAGGGCTGGGTGGCCGTCGCCCTCCCAGAGGGCGGGGTCGGCCGCGGCCGAGAGGAGCAGCGACTCCCCCGTGGGGTGCCAGAGGTCCTCGGGCAGCACGGCGGCGAGGCCCGCCTCGGCAAAGAGCCCGCGGTACTTCCTGAGGCCGTCGCCGGTGAGCTGGATGTCGGCGCCGTCCGCACGGTCGGCCCACGCCGCCGCGGCGGCCGGTGCCTTCATCACCGTCTCCACCGAGAAGAGCCGCTTGGGACCCTCGTCGTCCACGCCGTAGAGGCCCGGGTAGACCTCGCGGCGCATGGCGTCGCCCACCACGCCCACGAGGCCGCGCACGCCGGCGGCCCAGGCGCGCCAGGCCACGGCGTCCAGGGTGGAGGCGCCCGCCACCGGGCGGTCGAGCCCGCAGCCCAAGCCCTTGGCCGTGGCGATGCCGATGCGCACCCCCGTGAAGGACCCGGGGCCGCGGCCCACCACCACGCGGTCCACGTCGCCCATGGAAAGGCCCGCCTCGTCGAGGAGGCCCAGGCACGTGGGCACGAGCTCCACGTTGGCTTGGCGACGGCATGGACGGTCGCCCGAGGCCAGGACCTCCACGCGCCGGCGGCCGTCCCCCTCGCCCACCCGCGCCACGGCACAGGCAAGCTCGTCGGTGGAGGTGTCGAAGGCAAGGACGACGCGGTCTTGTGTGGTCATGGGCAGGTCCTCCAAAGGCTCGGGTTGCACCACGCCATTCTAGTTCCCCGGGACGCCCGTGAAGAGACGGACCTCAGCCGACAGACCCCGCCACCGCCGCGTCCAGGGCCGCCGCGAGCTCCGCGCCCCGCACGCCCGCGCCCCGCACCTCCACGGTCCGGGCAGGCTCGGCACCGCCCTCCACGGGCGCGCGCGATATGACCACGTCCAGGCGCTCGTCGCCGAGGTCGTCGGCAAAGGCCTCGCCCCACTCCACCAGGCTCGCCCCCTCCACGCCGGCGACGTCGAGCACGCCGGCGTCGCCCAGCTGGTCGGCGTCGTCCAGGCGGTAGAGGTCGAAGTGGTAGAGGTCCAGGGTCTCGCCCCGGTGGACGGCCATGATGTTGAACGTGGGGCTCGTGACGTCGTCGGTGCAGCCCAAGGCCCGGGCCACCCCCTTGGTGAGCTGGGTCTTGCCGGCCCCGAGGTCGCCCGTGAGGATCACGAGGTCGCCCTCGCCGAGAAGGGCCCCCAGAAGCTCCCCCAGGGCCTGGGTGGCCTCGGCCGAGGTGGAGGCGTAGCGGCCCTCCCCGGTGCGGGTGAGGCCGTCCATGGCGGCATCGTCGCAGGTGGCACCCATCGTCACTCCTCCCCCGCCGGCTCGGCACCCGTGGCCGGCTCGGCGCCCCCGGCAGTCGCGGCGCCCGCGGCCGGGTGCTCGGCCAGCCACTGGCCGAGCAGCGCGAAGTCTGCCTCGAGGCTCGCCTGCTTGGTGCGGTCGTAGATGGCCGCGGCGGGGTGGAACACCGGCAGCACGTGGAAGTGCCCCGTCTCGTAGAAGCGGCCGCGGAGCGACGTGATGCCCTGCTCGGTACGCAGGATGAACCTCGTGGCGAAGTTGCCCAGGCACACGATGACGTCGGGCCAGACGCTGCGGATCTGCTCCCGCAGGAACGGGCTGCACTCCGCGATCTCCTCGGGCCGCGGGTCGCGGTTGGAGGGCGGGCGGCACTTGAGGACGTTGCAGATGAAGACGTCGTCGCGCCTGAGCCCGGCGATCTCGAGCAGGGCGTCGAGCTTCTTGCCGGCGGCCCCCACGAAGGGCACGCCGGAGAGGTCCTCGTTCTTGCCCGGGGCCTCGCCCACGATGACCACGCGGGCGCAGGGGTCGCCGTCGCCGAACACGATGTTCGTGCGCGTCTCGCAGAGCGGGCACCGGCGGCAGTCGCCGAGGAGGTCGCGCACGGCCGACAGCGGCACCTCGCCGGGGCGCTGGTTCTCGTAACCCGGGATCTTGAGCATGGCCATGGCCGCCCCCTTAGACGTAGACCTTCTCGAGCCTGAGGCCGAAGTCGCAGACGACCTCGTAGTTGATGGTGCCCGACAGCTCGGCGAGCTCCTCGGCCGTTATCTCCTCGTCGCCGTCCACACCCATGAGGGTGACGAGGTCCCCCTCCTCCACGGGGCCGCAGGGGCGGTACTGCCGCACCTGGTTGACCTCAACGGCGAACATGCACTGGTCCATGCAGACGTTGCCCACCTGGCGGTGGCGGCGGCCGCGGCAGAGCACCTCGGCGCGGTTGGAGAGGATGCGCCCGTAGCCGTCGGCATAGCCGATGGGAATCGTGGCCACCTGCACCGAGGAGGTGGTCACGCGCCAGGTCATGCCGTAGGAGACCCCCGTGCCCACCGGCGGCCACCCGCAGCGGGTGACCCGGGCGCGCACGGCCATGGCCGGCTCGAGGTCGATGTGGTCGCGGCTGGGCTCGCAGGGGTGCAGGCCGTAGAGGCCGATGCCCACGCGCACCATGTCGTAGTGGGTGTCCTTGTGGAGCACCACCGAGGGGGTGTTGTCGCAGTGGACGAGGCCCGGGTCGAACCCGGCGTCGCGCAGGGCCGCCACGGCCTCGTCGAAGTGGCTGCGCTGGAGCTCCCAGTCCCAGTCGCCCGGCACGTCGGCCGTGGCGAAGTGCGTGAAGGTGCCGGCGCACACGAGGCCGGAGTGGAAGTCCACGGCGCGCCGGAACTCCACGGCCTCGGCCCAGGGCACGCCGATGCGCGTCATGCCAGTGTCGAGCGCCAGGTGGTAGGCCCCCTGGCGGCCCCCGGCCGCGGCGTACTCGCCGTAAGCCAGGGCGAACTCCGTGGTGTAGACCGAGGGCATGAGGTCGTAGGCGAGGAGGTCGGGGATGGCCGTGGCGGGGGGCTGCGAGAGGACGAGGATGGGCTTGGAGACCTCGGCCTCGCGCAGGGCGATGCCCTCGCGCACCGTGGCCACGGCGAAGGCGTCGGCGCCGGACGCGGCCATGAGGGGCGCGCACACGGCGGCGCCGTGGCCGTAGGCGTCGGCCTTCACCACGCACATGAGCTTGACGCCCCGCGCGAGCCGCTTCTTGTACTCGCGGGTGTTGTGGCGGATGGCGGCTCGGCTCACCTCCACCCAGGCCCAGCGGGTGTCGGGGCAGCGGCTCTCCGCCACCTCACTCACCTTCCTCGGGCGACACGCCGGCGGCGGCCAGCGAGACCTGCTCCTCCATGGCGTCGAGGGCGAGGCCGAGGTTGCCGATGAGGTCGGAGGCCATCACGCCGCGGCTGCCGTGGGCCTCGGCGGCGAGGTTGGCGGCGAACCCATGGACCTCGCAGGCGAAGGCGCACACGAGGGGCAGCACGTCGTTCTCCACGACGCCGCGGGCGAGGAGCGCCGCCATGATGCCGCCGAGCACGTCGCCGGAGCCGGCGGTGGCCAGGCACGCGGGGCCGGGCTTGGGGAGCAGGGCGATCTCGACGCCCACGCAGCCCGTAGCCTCGCCCTTGGTCACCACGCAGATGTCGGAGCCGCCGTCGGCCCAGACGATGCGGCGCGCGGCCTCGAGGGCGGCGGTGAGGGAGCTGGGCGGCTCGCCGGGCTGGCCCACGAGGCGGCCGAGCTCGCGGCGGTGCGGGGTGAGCACGAGGGGTGCCTCGCGGCGGATGAGCTCGGGGAAGTTGTCCAGGCGGTTCGTGGTCATGCGCGACAGCGCGTTGAGGGCGTCGGCGTCGAGCACGAGGGGGACGTTGCACTCGAGGAGCGACGAGACCACCGAGACGGTGTCGGCGCACACCCCCATGCCGGGACCGCAGAGCACGCAGCTGCGCTGCTCGGCCATCTTGACGATCTCCGTGCGGGCGTCGGCCGAGAACATCCCCTCCTCGTTGGTGGGGAGCCCCACCACGGGGATCTCGAGGAGGTGGGTGCGGCACACCGTGGCGATGCGGTCGGGCACCACGAGGGTGACGTAGCCGGCGCCGGAGCGGGCGGCCGCCATGGCGGCCATGACGGCGGCGCCGGGGAAGCGCGTGGAGCCGCCCACCACGAGGACGGAACCGCGGGAGTACTTGTCGACGTCGGCCGTGGGCTCCTGGAGGGTCTCGAGGTAGTCGGCCGTGTCGCAGCGCCAGGCCACCGGGTCGGCCTCCACCACGAGGCGCTCGGCCTGCTCGGCGAGGGGCGCGAGCACGATGGCGCCGCAGACGTCGCGGCCGCGGCCCGAGAGCAGGCCCGGCTTGAGGCAGATCATGGTCACCGTGGTGTCGGCGAAGACGGCGCCGCCCGGGGCGTGGCCGGTCTGGGCCGAGAGGCCGCTCGGCACGTCCACGGCCACCACGTGGGCGCCGCTGGCGTTGACCGCGTCGATCCAGATGTCGAAGGGCGCGGCAGGCTCGCCGTGGAACCCGGTGCCGAGCAGGGCGTCCACCACCACGGCCGCCTGGGCCAGGTGGGCGTCGAGCTCGTCGCGGCTGGGGGCCACGAAGAACGGCACGCCGGCGTTCACGGCCGACTGGGCGACCATGAGGGCGAGCGGGCTCTTGAGGGCCTCGGGCTCCACGGGGGTCATGACCTCCACCTGGGCGCCGGCCTTGGCCATGAGCTCGGCCGCCACCCAGCCGTCGCCGCCGTTGTTGCCGGTGCCGCAGAGCACCACCACGGGCCCGAGGTTGCCGAGGTCGAGCACCTCCTGGGCCACGGCGTGGCCGGCGCGGCGCATGAGCTCGGCGAGGCTCACGCCCTCCAGCGTGAGGTCCTGCTCGACCTTGCGGACGTCTTCGACGTTGAGAACCGGTTGCATGGGATCAGACCTCCTCGGGGCCCGCGGGCGCGGGCTGGGCCGCCTGGGCGGCCTTCCATTCTGTCTCCTGGACGCGCTCCAGGTCGTCGAGGACCGAGCGCGCCTCCTTGAACGAGCGGGTGAGCTCGGCCGCCGGGTCGGGCCGCTCCTCCTTGGGAGGGCGGGCGTCCTCGGTCACCGCCACGGCGATGGCCTGGGCCACGTCGCGGGTGTGGGAGAGCGAGAGCGCCACCTCCACGACACCCCGCTCGGCGGCCAGCCGGGCGGCGGCGCCGGCGAGACGCGCCTTGGGGGCGCCGGTGCGCGGGTCGGGCACCACCGAGACGTCGGCGAGGCCCATACCCGCGAAGCCGCAGCCCAGGGCCTTGAGCACGGCCTCGCGGGCCGCGAAGCGCGCGGCGTACGACTCCGCGGGCCGGGCCCGGCCGTCGCAGTAGGCGCGCTCCTCGGCCGTGAACACCCGCTCCCTGAACCGGGGCGTGCGCTCCAGCACCCGCTCCATGCGGGCGATCTCGACCATGTCGACCCCGACGCCGGCGCAGGCCACGGGCTACTCTACCGTGACCGACTTGGCGAGGTTGCGCGGCTTGTCCACGTCGCAGCCGCGGGCCAGCGCCACGTAGCGGGCCAGCATCTGCAGGTGCACCACGGCCACGATGGGCACGTAGTACTCGGGCGCCGGCGGGATCATGAGCAGGTAGTCGGAGAGCTGGGCGATCTTCTGGTCGCCGTCCGTGGCCACCGACACCACCACGGCACCGCGGGCCTTGACCTCCTGGATGTTGGAGATGGTCTTGTAGCGCACGCGGTCGTCCGGGCAGATGACCACCACGGGGAAGCCCGAGTCGATGAGGGCGATGGGGCCGTGCTTCATCTCGCCCGCCGGGTAGGCCTCGGCGTGGAGGTAGCTGATCTCCTTGAGCTTGAGGGCGCCCTCGGCGGCCGTGGTGGAGTTGAGCCCGCGGCCCAGGAACAGCGACGAACCGGCGTCGACGAAGGCACGGGCCGCGGCCTCGTCCTGCCACGCGCGGGCGAGCACCTCGCGGATGAGGCCGGGCACGCGCTCGAGCTCGCGGAAGCGGCGGGAGACCTCGCGGTAGCCGAGGGAGCCGTTGCGCTGGGCGAGGAACAGGGCCACGAGCACGGAGGCCACCATCTGGGCCGTGTAGGCCTTGGTGGAGGCCACGGCCACCTCGGGGCCGGCCTGCACGTAGAGGACGCCGTCGGCCTCGCGGGCGGCGGAGGAGCCGATGACGTTGGTCACGGCGAGCACCTTGGCACCGGCGGCATGCATCTTGCGGGCGCTGGCCAGGGTGTCGGCCGTCTCGCCGGACTGGGTGATGATGATGCAGAGGGTGTGGTCGGAGACCAGCACGTCCTCGTAGTTGAACTCGCTGGCGGGCTCCACCGAGACCGGGATGCGCGCCCACGACTCGATGAGGGAGCGGGCGATGAGGCCCACGTGGTAGGAGGTGCCGCAGGCCACGATGTAGACGCGGTCGATGGCGGCGATCTCGGCGTCGGTCATCTCGAGCTCGTCGAGGCGGATGCCCTTGGGCGTGAGGCGGTCCTTGAGGAGGCGCTCGATGGCCTCGGGCTGCTCGGCGATCTCCTTGGCCATGAAGTCGGGGTAGTCGCCCATGGCGGCGGCGCCGGCGTCCCAGTCGATGTCGAAGGAGTCGGGCTCGGCGCAGGCGGAGAGGTCGCTCTCGAAGACCTCCACGGTGCCGTCGGGCGAGAGGCGCGCGAGCTGGCCGTCGTCCAGGTTGACCACGTGGTTGGTGATGCCGGCGAGGGCCGTGACGTCGGAGGCGGCGTAGGCGCCGTCGTCGGTGGAGGCGAGCACCAGGGGCGAGCCCTTGCGGGCGCAGACGATGGTGCCGGGGTCCGCGGCGTCCACGAGGGCCATGGCCCAGGAGCCCTCGAGGCGCGAGCAGGCCAGGGAGACGGCCGTGAGCAGGTCGCCCTCCGCGGGGCCGGCCAGGGCGTCCTCCACCAGGTGGGCGATCACCTCGGAGTCGGTCTGGGAGCGGAACGTGTGGCCCGCCCGGGAGAGCTCCTCCTGGAGGGCCTGGTAGTTCTCCACGATGCCGTTGTGCACCACGGAGAGGGTGCCGTCGCAGTCCTGGTGCGGGTGCGCGTTGGCGTCGCTCGGCTCGCCGTGGGTGGCCCAGCGGGTGTGGGCGATGCCGCAGGTGGAGGCGGTGTCGAACCGCTCGCAGAGCTCGGCGAGGGCGGCCACGCGGCCCTTGCACTTGATCTGGAGGATGTCGTCCTGGGGCGTCACGAGCGCCACGCCCGCGGAGTCGTAGCCGCGGTACTCGAGGGTGGTCAGGCCGTCGATGAGGAAGGGCAGCGCCTGACGCGCGCCGGTGTAGCCAACGATGCCGCACATGACAGGTCTCCTTTGGTCTGGTTTGCGGGGGACGGCCCCGTCTAGGCGAGGGCGCGGATGACGTCGGCCACGGACTCGGCGAGCTCGGCGGCGAGGTCCTCGGTCTCAGCCTCCACCATGACGCGCATGAGGGGCTCGGTACCGCTGGCGCGCACGAGGATGCGGCCGTTGCCGGCCAGGCGCTCCTCGGCGGCGGCCACGGCGGCCGTCACGGAGTCGTCGCCCATGGCGACGTCCTTGTCCCCCACGGTGACGTTCACGAGCTTCTGGGGGAACAGACGCACGGGGCGCACGAGCTCGGCCAGGGTCTCGCGCTCGGCGCGGATGACCTCCATGACCCGGAGGCTCGTCATGATGCCGTCGCCGGTCTTCTCGATGTCGCCGAAGATGATGTGGCCGGACTGCTCGCCGCCGAGGGAGTAGCCGTTCTCGCGCATGCAGGCGAAGACGTTCTTGTCGCCCACCGCGGTGGTCTCGTAGTTGAGCTGGGCGATCTCGAGGGCCTTGAGGAACCCGAAGTTGCTCATGACCGTGGGCACCACGGTGCCGCCGGCCAGGCGGCCGTGCTTGTTGAGGTACTTGCCGCACACGTAGAGGATGAGGTCGCCGTCCACCACGCGGCCGCGGTCGTCCACGGCCAGGCAGCGGTCGGCGTCGCCGTCGTAGGCGAAGCCCACGTCGAGGCCTTGCTCCACCACGAGGCGCTGGAGGCGCTCGATGTGGGTGGAGCCGCAGTCGACGTTGATGTTGAAGCCGTCGGGGGCGTTGTTGATCACGCGGACGTCGGCGCCGAGGGCGTCGAACACGGGTTTGGCCACGGAGGAGGCGGCGCCGTTGGCGCAGTCCAGGCCCACCTTGACGCCCTGGAGCGAGAAGTTAGCGCTGGCGATGAGGTGCGCGATGTAGCGGTTGCGGCCCTGCATGTAGTCCACGGTGCAGCCGATCTCGTTGCCGGTGGCCAGCGGGATCTCGAACTCGCCGTCGATGTAGGCCTCCACGCGCTCGAGCACGGCCTCGTCCATCTTGAAGCCCTCGCGGTTGACGAGCTTGATGCCGTTGTCGGTGAAGGGGTTGTGGGACGCGGTGATCATGATGCCGCAGTCGAAGCTGCCGTCCACCACCTCGTAGCACACGCCCGGGGTGGGGATGACGTGGAGCATGTAGACGTCGGCGCCGGAGGCCACGAGGCCGGAGATGAGCGCCGCCTCGAACATGTAGCTGGAGCGGCGGGTGTCCTTGCCGATGACCACGCGGGCCTTGCGGCCCTGCTCGAGGCCGTAGTGCCAGCCCACGTACCGGCCGATCTTGAAGGCCTGGTCGACGTTGAGGCCCTCGTTGGCCCTTCCTCGGAAGCCGTCGGTGCCGAAGTACTTCATCTGCTATCTCCTTTTTAGCTGCTTTCAGCGGATGAGCGCGATGTGGGTGGCGCCTCGCCTAATCGTAGCGAACGAAAAGGGGCCCGTCGCGGACGACGGGCCCCCACAGGACAATCTTCGTGGCGACTGCGCAGATGCCAGGCTTAACGCTTGGAGAACTGCGGGCGCTTGCGGGCCTTCTTGAGGCCGTACTTCTTGCGCTCGACGGCACGGGCGTCACGGGTGAGGAAGCCGGCCTTCTTGAGCTCGGGGCGGTAGTCGCCGGCCTCGAGGAGGGCGCGGGCGACGCCGAGGCGCACGGCGCCGGACTGGCCGGAGATGCCGCCGCCGTCGCACTTGGCGAGGACGTCGAAGCGGCCCTGGGTGTCGGTCACGCGGAAGGGGGCGAGGGCGGCGTCGACCAGGTGCTGGCGGCCGAAGTAGGCCAGGGCGTCCTTGCCGTTGACGATGAACTTGCCGGTGCCCGGGATCAGGCGCACGCGGGCCACGGCCTCCTTGCGGCGGCCGGTGCCGTAGTAAACAACAGTGTTCTCAGCCATGGGTTAGCCCTCCAGCTCGATCTTGACGGGGTTCTGGGCCTCGTGGGGGTGCTCAGGGCCGGCGTAGACCTTGAGCTTGCCGAACTGCTGGCGACCCAGGGTGGTCTTGGGGAGCATGCCCTTGACGGCGTGCTCGATGACGCGCTCGGGGTGCTTGGCCATGGCCTCCTCGAACGACTCCGTCTTGAGACCGCCGAGCCAGCCAGAGTAGCGCCAATAGCTCTTCTGGGCGGCCTTGTTGCCGGTAAGCTGGACCTTATCGGCGTTGATGACGATCACGAAATCGCCGGTGTCGACGTGCGGGGTGTACTGCGGCTTGTTCTTGCCGCGCAGGATCGTGGCGATCTGCGTGGCGAGACGGCCGAGGACGGCACCGTCAGCGTCGATGAGGACCCACTTGCGGGCGACCTCGCCGGGCTTGGCGTACTTGGTCGACTTCATGCTACGAACTCCTCCATGCATTGGTGGTACGTGTTCTTTTACGAGGTTACGGGGCTCAGCAAAAGAAGCCTGTCGATTGTACACGAACGGCCCAGAAAAGCGCCGGTAGTTTGGGCTTTCTCCACAGGTGGGTCACGGCGCCCCGCGCCGGGGGCCCGAGACCCGGCCGAGGGGCGCCCCCGAGGGGTTCCGCACGGGGCGGGACCGTGGCGCTCCCCCGCCCTCTAGGGGCGCAGGCGAACGGAGAGGCGCCCTCCAGGGGCCCCGTGGCGCACATGCCTTTTAGAGTGCGCCCCGCAAGGCGGTCCTGCGGCAAGGCGGCCTTGGAGGGGGCCTCCCGGCCGCAACCGGCCGTTGCAGGGTGGCCCGACCGCCCCGCAACGGCCGGTTGGGACAGGCTTCTCGCGCAGGGCGCCCCTGGAGGGGGCGTCTGCGGCGCCGCGGGGCGGGCGCCTCGGGGCGGGCACCGCATGGCATAAACCATCGAATATGCGAAGTGACAGATGGGCCGGGCACCGCTGTCACGCCGCTGTCACGCCGGGTCTCGGGCCGCGGGGGCCTAGTGGAGGGTGGGGTTTCCCTCCCAGCCCAGCGACTGCAGGAGCGCGGTGCCCATGCGGCGGCCGTCCACGTAGAGCTCCAAGAGCTTGGTGCCGTCCTCCTCCATGAGGGCGAGCTCCACCGGGGCGGAGGGGGCCACCACGTGGGCCACGCCCTCGGCCTCGAGCTCGAAGACGTGGTCCAGCTGCGCGTTGTAGCGGGCCCCGCGGGTCTCCAGGGCCTCGAGGTAGTAGGGGTAGTCGCTGTAGAGGCGGCGCGCCACGCCCATGAGGGAGTAGGTCTCGGACTTGCGGTAGCCGCGGTGCTGGGTGAGCACCACCACGAGCTCGTCGGCGCCGTCGGCCAAGGCCCGCTCCACCGGCACGGAGTCGCAGGTGCCGCCGTCGAGGAGCCGGCGCCCGTCGTAGGCGACCACCTCGGAGAGGCACGGGAGCGAGGAGGAGGCCATGACGGCGTCCATCTGCGCGGGGAGGTCGGCCACCTCGAGGTAGGCCGCCGTGCCGAAGGTGAGATCCGAGGCCACGACGGTGAAGGGGACGGGGTCGGCGTTGAAGGCGGCGCAGTCGAAGGGGTCGATGCGCGTGTTGACCGTGTCGTAGAGGAACTCTCGCCCGGTGACGTTGCCGGTGAGGGCGAGGCTCCGGAGGCTCATGAACGCGGGGTTGTCGCGGGCGGCCAGCGTGTCGCGGCAGAACCGGCCGACCTGCCCCGCCTTGAAGTTGGCGCCGTTGATGGCGCCGGCGGACACGCCGTAGATGTGGCTGAAGTCGCGGAAGCCCTGCTCGAGGAAGACGTCGAGCACGCCGGCCGTGAACATGCCGCGCATCCCGCCGCCCTCGAGCACGAGGGCGACCTTCCTGCCGGTATCCTGCTCCATCGCACGCCCCTCCCGCCAGGTTCCCGTCGTATTGGGTCAGGATACCCCGTCGGGGGCGGGACGGAACGGGGGCCGGGCCCCGGGATCGGCTCCCCGGCGCCCGGCCCCCTCGCCCCGTGGCGGCGGCCTAGCTCAGCTGCTCGAGCATCCACTCGGGGTCGTCGCAGACCTTCATCTTCTCGAGCACGGCCTCGTCGGAGATCACGTTCACGAGGTTGGAGAGGACCGTGAGGTGCTCGTCGCCCTTGCCGGCGATGCCAAAGAGCAGGTGGGCCTTCTCGCCGCCCCACTCGACGCCGTCGGGGTACTGCAGCACCACCACGCCGGTCTCCTTCACCGACTCCTTGGCCTCGCCGGTGCCGTGGGGGATGGCCACGCCCATGCCCATGTAGACGCTCGTGAGCTCGTCGCGCTCCACCATGGCGTCGATGTAGGCCTCGTCGACGCATCCCTTCTCCACGAGCACCCGGCCGGTGGCACGGATGGCGCTCTCGCGGTCGACGCTGGGCAGGCCGAGGTGGATGGAGTCGAGGGTGATGGCCAGGGAGCCGAGGTCGGGCTCGGGCTCCGGCTCCGGCTCGGGGGCCACGGGCTGGGTCTCCATGAGCTCGGAGGCGTGGGAGAGCTCGGTGAGGGCGCCGTAGAGGCTGTCGAGGGCCGGATCGTCCAGGAAGTTGTCGATGACCACGATCTGGGCCTGCGGGGCGCTCGAGCGGGCGCGCTCGGAGAGGATGCGCTGGCAGACCACGATGGCGGCGTCCGCGGGCACGGTGTCGACCGAGGAGTGCTCCACCGTGAGGTCGGGGCGCACGGCCTTGATGCGGTTGCGGAAGCGGGTGGCGCCCATGGCCGAGGAGCCCATGCCGGCGTCGCAGGCGAAGACGATCTTGGCGTCCTCGGTGTTGGAGATGACCACGGCCTCGGCGGTGCCGAGCTGGGCGCGCAGGTCCTCGGCGGCCTCGTCGGCGGCGGCGGGGGCGGTGGCGCGGAGCATGGGCGCGGCAATGAGGAACGAGACGCCGGCGGAGATGGCCACGCCCGCGACGGTGGGCAGCATGTAGGCGGCGGGCGTCATGGACAGGTACGCGATGATGGAGCCCGGGGACGCGGGGGCCACGAGGCCGCAGCCGGTCATGGAGAACCAGGCGATGGCGGCGGCGGAGCCGGCGATGGGGGCCACGATGAGCTTGGGGTTGGACAGCACGTAGGGGAAGTAGATCTCGTGGATGCCGCCGAAGAAATGGATGACCACGGCGCCGGGGGCGGACTGCCTGGCCTTGACGTCGCGGGAGAACAGGCAGTAGGCCAGGAGCACGCCCACGCCGGGGCCCGGGTTGCTCTCGAGCATGTACATGATGGAGCGGCCCATGGTGGCGGCCTGCTCGGCCCCGATGGGGCTCAGGATGCCATGGTTGATGGCGTTGTTGAGGAACAGAATCTTGGCGGGCTCGATGAAGACGGCGAGCAGCGGCAGGAGGCCGTGGTTGACCAGCACGGCGACGCCGGCGGACAGCACCACGAGGATGGTCTCCATGACGGGGGCCGCGGCGTAGTAGCCCACGATGGTGAGCAGGAGGCCGATGATGCCGACGGAGAAGTTGTCCACGAGCATCTCGAAGCCGCCGGGGGTGTGGTCGTGGGCCCACAGGTCGAAGCGCCTGACGCATAGGCCGGCGAGCGGGCCCATGACCATGGCGCCCATGAGCATGGTGTAGTCGGAGCCCACGATGCAGCCCATGACGGCGATGACGCCGGCCACGCGGCCGCGGTCGCCGCCGGTGATGTAGCTGCCCTGGCCGGCGATCATGATCGGCAGCAGGTACTTGAGCATGGGGTCGGAGATCTGGGCCAGCTGCTCGTTTGGGATCCAGCCCGAGGCGATGAACAGCGCGGCCAGGAAGCCCCAGGCGATGAACGCGCCGATGTTGGGCATGACCATGGAACTCAGGAACTTTCCGAACCTCGAGACGCTCTCTTTTATAGACACGGCGCTTCCTCCCCTGCTCGCCTCCCGGCCCGCCCCGTGCGGGCCGCAATCGGTGGACCCCATACTATTGTTGTTGTTTCGACAGATACATGGACTTCAGTTCGTAGTCAGATGAACGGTATCATCTTCGCCGCGAACGGTTATTTCCCGCGATTTCTGGCAAAAACAGTGCGAAGAGTTTGACAACGGCCCCATCGGGGCTACTATGCCATTAGTGTTGAATCAACAATATTTGCTCTGAACAACTTTCGTTACAAAACAACGAGCACCATCGAACCGAAAGGAAGGGAAGCGCCATGAAGGCAAAGGCGGTCAGGCTCCACGGGAAGAACGACCTCAGACTCGAGGAGGTCGAGCTCCCCGCCATCGCCGACGACGAGATCCTCGTGCGCATCGTCTCCGACAGCATCTGCATGTCCACCTACAAGTGCGCCACCCTGGGCGAAGGCCACAAGCGCACCCGCGACCTGGCGAACCACCCCGCCATCATGGGCCACGAGTTCGCCGGCGACATCGTGGAGGTGGGCGCCCGCTGGGCCGGCGAGTTCAGGCCCGGCATGCGCTTCACCATCCAGCCCGCCCTCAACTGGCAGGGCACCATGTGGTCGCCCGGCTACTCCTACGAGTTCTGCGGCGGCGACGCCACCTACTGCATCCTGCCCTCCGAGGTCATGGAGGCCGGCTGCATGCTCGAGTACACCGGCGACGCCTACTACGAGGCCTCCCTCGCCGAGCCCATGAGCTGCTCCATCGGCGCGTTCCACGCCGCCTACCACACCCAGATGGGCGTCTACGAGCACCAGATGGGCATCCGCGAGGGCGGCAACCTGGCCATCACCGCCGGCGCCGGCCCCATGGGCCTCGGCGCCCTCACCTACGCCCTCCACGCCGACCGCCGCCCCGGCCTCGTGACGGTCACCGACATCGACCAGGAGCGCCTCGACCGCGCCGCCGCGCTGTTCGACCCGGCCGCGGTCAAGGAGGAGTGCGGCATTGAGCTGCACTTCGTGAACACCGGCCTCCTCGACGACCCCGTGGCCGAGCTCCGCGCCATCACCGGCGGCGCGGGCTACGACGACGTGCTCTGCTACGCCCCCGTGGCGGCCGTGGTCACGCAGTCCTCGGCCATCCTCGGCCGCGACGGCTGCCTCAACTTCTTCGCCGGCCCCACCGACCCGAACTTCTCGGCGTCCATGAACTTCTACGACGTGCACTACAACAGCGCGCACGTCATGGGCACCACGGGAGGCAACACCGCCGACATGGTGGAGTCGCTCGAGCTCTCGGCCGCCGGCCGCATCGACCCCGCCGTCATGGTCACCCACGTGGGCGGCCTCGACGCCGCGGCGGAGGCCACGCTGAACCTGCCCTTCATCCCCGGCGGCAAGAAGCTCATCTACACGCACGTGAGCATGCCGCTCACCGCCATCGACGACTTCCGCGGCCTCGCCGCGGAGGACCCGCGCTTCGGCGAGCTGGCCGCCATCGTGGAGGCCAACAACGGCCTGTGGTGCGCCGCCGCCGAGCGCTACCTGCTGGACAACTGGGACCCCATCGACGCCTGATCCCGGGGTCCCCGAGAGCCCCGCAGGGCCGCCCCCGGGCGCCCTGTGGGGCTTTTCGGTCAGCCATGCCCGTCGCGCCGCACCCCCTTGCGAAACGATGGTATTTTCCTTTTGGAACGACAATTACCGAGACCGAGGGGGCGGCGTGAGGGAGCGACCCATGACCCAGGAGATGCACCAGCGGCGCGAGCGCATCGTCGGGCTCGTCAACCGCCAGGGCAGCGTCTCGTTCGCCCAGGTGAAGCAGGAGCTGCCCGGGGTCAGCGAGATGACGCTGCGCACCGACCTCAAGGCCCTGGACGCCGAGCGCCGCATCGTGCGCATCCACGGCGGGGCTCGCTCCGTGGGCTACGTGGTGGGTACCGACGACCTGCTCGACCGCCGCACGGTGCGCAACGTCGAGGCCAAGGAGGCCATCGCCGCCAAGGCCGTGGCCCTCGTGCGCCCGGACAGCTGCATCTGCATCGACTCCGGCTCCACCACCACGGCCCTTGCGGCCCGCATCCCCGACGAGCGGCTGCTCGCCTTCACCAACAGCCTCACGGTGGCCAGCGAGCTCGCCCGTCTCGCGAACCCCCAGACCCACGTGTTCGGGGGCACCCTCAACCGCTTCTCCCGCTGCATGAACGGCAGCGCCGTGGTGGAGGCCGTGCGCGACGTGCACTTCGACACGTTCTTCTTCGGCGTCACCAACTACAGCGACTCCATGGGCTTCACCTGCGGCTCGGAGGAGGAGGCCCGGTTCAAGCGGGCCTGCATCGAGCAGGCGGACACCGTGGTGGCCCTCATGGACGGCTCCAAGGTGGGCCCCCGGGGGACCTTCCGCATCTGCGGCCTCGACGCCGTGGACGCGGTGGTGGGCGACGACGGCCTGCCCGCCGGTTTCCGCGAGGCGTGCTCCGAGCACGGGGTCGACGTCCTCTGACACGGCACACAGACCAGAAGGGATTGGCCATGATCTACACCGTCACGCTCAACCCGGCCCTCGACAAGACCATCTACGTGGACGGGTTCGCCGTCGACGAGGTCAACCGCGTGCGGTCCCTGCGCGAGGACCCGGGCGGCAAGGGCATCAACGTCACCAAGGTGGTGGACGCCCTCGGCGGGTCGTCCCGCGCCCTGGCCCTGCTCGGCGGGTCGGTGGGCCGCCGCATCCAGGACATGCTCGCCGCCGCCTCCATCGACTGCTGGGCCTTCGAGGTCCCGGGCGAGACCCGCACCAACACCAAGGTGGTGGACGAGAAGCTGCACACCAACACCGACATCAACGAGCCCGGCCCCACCGTCACCGCCGCCGACCTCTCCGCCATGCTCGACGCCCTCGTGGACATCGTGGGGGAGGGCGACATCGTGGTGCTCTCCGGCAGCCTGCCCGCCGGCGCCCCGGCCGACACGTACCGCACCTGGGTGGGCGCCTGCCGCGACGCCGGCGCCCGCGTGTTCCTCGACGCCTCCGGCGACGCCTTCGAGCTGGGCCTCGAGGCCAAGCCGTACCTGGTGAAGCCCAACGAGGTGGAGCTGGGCGCCATGCTCGGCCGCGACCTCGACACCGACGAGAAGGTCGTGGAGGCCGCGCGGGAGCTCGTGGCCGGCGGCATCGAGCGCGTGGTGGTCTCCCGCGGCGGCGACGGCGCGGTCTTCGTGGACGCCGACGGCGCCACCGTGGTGCGCTCGCCCAAGGTCAAGGTGGCCTCCACCGTGGGCTGCGGCGACTCCGTGGTGGCGGCGCTGGCGCTGGGCTGCGACCGTGGCATGGACGCCCGCGACGTCATGGTGCTCGCCATGGCCACCGGCTCCGCCAACGCCATGCAGTCCGGCACCCAGCCGGCGCCGCTGGACCTCGTGGAGTCGCTCAAGGGCGACGTGAGCTTCGTCTAGGGCCCGCCCCCGGAAAGGCCGGGAAGCCCATCTCGGCACCCCCTCGGCACCTGCCTCTCGGCACCTGAACGCGATCGAGGGCGACCGCATCCCCCACCTGAATGCGGTCGGGGGCGGATTCTGGGCACCTGAACGTCGTTGAGGGCGGATTCGCGGGCCGATGAGACCCGGGAGCCGCCCTCATTCGCGTTCAGGTGGAGAAGGGGGAAGGGGTGTGGGGCGGGTGGCGTGAAGCGGGCGGCGTGGGGCGGGTGGCGTCCCGTGCGCTACCCTACTGGGGTCCGCATCCGCCGCCGAGGAGAGAGGGGCGCCCGTGGCCGCCGTGCCCGTCGACAGGACCGTGAACCACGCCGTCGCGCTGGCGCTCGGCATCGCCGCGCAGCTCCTCTCCCCCACCCTGGAGCCCCACGCGCCCGCCTTCCTGGCCGCCCTCTGCCTTGCCTGCCTCCTCGACCTCGCCCGGCCCCGCTGGAGCGACGCCGTGACGGCCGTGGCCTTCGCCCTCCTCGCCCTCTGGGGGCCCTTCGCGGCCTTCGGCCCCCTCGTCGCGGCCCTCGCCGCCTCCAACCGCCGCCGATGGGTGCGCCTGGCCTGGCTGGCGCCCGCCGCGGTGTCGCTCGCCCCCATGGGGCCCACGGCGGCCGTCGGGCTCGCCCTGCTGGAGGCCGTGGCCTTCGCCCTCGCGGTGCGCAGCGAGGCCTCGGCCGCCGAGCGCGCCGCCCTCACGGCCCTGCGCGACGGCCTCCGGGAGCGCGTGATCGCCCTCGGCGAGGAGAACACCGCCCTGGCCGACGAGGCCGCCCGCTCCGCCGCGGCCCCCGCCGCCGAGGCCGCGCTCGAGGGCCTCACGGACCGTGAGCGGTCGGTGCTGGCCCTCGTGGCCGAGGGCCTCGACAACCGGGAGGTCGCCGGCCGCCTCTACCTCTCCGAGGGCACGGTGCGCAACCATGTGAGCGCGATACTGCGCAAGAAGGAGCTCCGCAACCGGGCCCAGCTCGTCTCGCTCTACTATCGCGGACCCGTCGTCGCCCCCTGAACCAGCACCCCCATCTAGCTGCGAAGACAAAGCCCGTGACAGAAGTCACTTCCGCTTCTGGCGGCCGTCGGGCCATGCTGTGGCCACGTTTTGGCACCCAGACCCACCGGGAGGACCCATCATGGACACAACCTCGCCGCCGACGCCCGCCGTGTCGGTGGAGAACCTCGTGAAGCGCTACGGCTCCTTCGTGGCCGTCGACCACCTCTCGCTCTCCATCCGGCCGGGGGAGGTCTTCGGGCTCCTCGGCCCCAACGGCAGCGGCAAGACCACCACCATCGACTGCATCCTGCAACTGCTCACCTACGACAAGGGGCGGATCAAGCTCTTCGGCGAGCCCATGACCCCCACGAGCTACGCCCTCAAACGCCGTGTGGGCGTGGTGCCCCAGAACATCGCGGTCTTCGACGAGCTCACGGTGCGCGAGAACATCGACTTCTTCTGCGGCCTCTACGTGGCGGACCGCGCCGAGCGCGCCCGCTGCGTGGACGCCGCCGTGGACTTCTGCGGCCTCGGGGAGTTCGCCTCGTGGCGCCCCCGCAAGCTGTCGGGCGGCCTGCTGCGGCGCCTCAACATCGCCTGCGGCATCGCCCATCGGCCCGACCTCGCGTTCTTCGACGAGCCCACCGTGGCCGTGGACGCCCAGAGCCGCGCCCAGATCCTCTCGGGCATCCGCTCCATGAACGAGGCGGGCACCACCGTGGTCTACACCTCCCACTACATGGAGGAGGTCGAGGAGCTCTGCAGCCGCGTGGCGATTCTCGACCACGGGCGCATCATCGCCCAGGGCACCGTGGACGAGCTCAAGGCCCAGGTAAAGATCGGCGAGACCGTCTCCGTCGAGCTCGCGAGCCTGCCTGCGGGGCTCCTGGAACGCATCGAGGCGCTGCCCGGGTGCCGCGAGGCCTCCTATGGCGACGGCACCCTGCAGGTGCGCTGCGCCAACGGGCCCCACAACCTCCTCGACGTCCTCGGCGCCGTGCGCGACTGCCACGGCACGCCGGGCCGCGTGTGGAGCGAGCCGCCCACGCTGAACGACGTGTTCCTCGAGCTCACCGGCCGCAAGCTCAGGGATTAGGGGGTCGCCATGCTCAAGAACTGGTGGCTCGCCCTGCTCACCCTGGTGCGCGACAGGAGCTTCCTCGTCTGGTGCCTGGGCCTCCCCCTGGGCCTCGCCACGATCTTCGTCTTCATGTTCCAGCCCCTGGAGCGGCTCACCGTCCTGGAGGAGCTCCCCGTGGCGGCCGTGCGCCCCGGAGACGGCGCCGAGGGCGAGGCGTTCCGGGACTTCGTGGACGCCCTCTCCACGGGCGACGGCGCCCCGGCGGCCTTCTCGGTCTCCTGGTACGACTCCGAGCAGGACGCCCGCCGCGCCGCGGAGGAGGCCGCAGCGAAGGGCTCCGCCGCGGGCAACGGGAGGGCGCCCATAGCCGTGGTGTCGCTCGACGGCGCCGACGTCTCCGTGGACCTCGCCCCCACCTCCGACTCCACCGTGGAGCTCGAGCAGTCCGTGGTGGTCTCGGTCTTCGACGGCTGGGCCGCCCGCATGGCCGCCGCGGGGGCCGTGGCCGGGAGGGACCCTGCGGCCCTCGCCTCGGAGGCCGTCGCGGCCGCGCTCTCGGGCGGCGGCCACGTGGACAAGGTCTCGCTCACCGAGACCGCGCCCAAGGAGACCACCGCCTTCTACTTCGCCCTCCTCGGCTTCGCCGCGCTCATGAGCGCCCAGAGCGGCCTCATGGCGGCGCTGACCCTCGTCCCCGGCGCCACGGGGTGCGCCTCACGCATCACCGTGGGCGGCAGGCCCCGGTCCCAGCAGCTCCTCTGCTGGCTCTCGGCCTCCTGGGCCACCTCGTTCGCGGGCCTGGCGGTATGCCTCGCCTACATCTGCGTCGCCGCCTCCATCGACTTCGGGGCGCGGCTCCCCCTCGTGGTGCTGGCCCTCGCCCTGGCCTCGCTCATGGCCACGGGGCTCGGCGGCCTTGTGGCGGTGACGGGGCCGCGGGACGCCGGTGTCAAGGACGGCATCCTCACGGCCGTCACGTGCGTGGGCGCCCTGTTCGCCGGCCTCTACGGCGAGCCCGTCATGGAGATGGCCAACTCCCTGGCCCGCGAGGTCCCGGCGTCCGCCTGGGTGAACCCCGTGCGCCAGGTCATGGACTCGCTCTCCTCCCTCGTCTACTACGACAGCCTCGCCCCCTACTGGTTCCACCTGGGCCTCGTGGCCGCATTCGGGGTCGTGTGCTGCGCCGTTGCCGTCGTCCGCCTAAGGAGGCTGCGCCGTGAGAGTCTTTAGGTACGCACTGACCATGGCCGTCAGGAAGCCGCTGTTCTTCCTCATCTACGCCGTAGGGCTGTCGTTCATGGGCGTGGCCATGGCCCTGGCGGTCGTGTCCACGCAACCCGAGGACACCGCCGCGGCCGTGGCCCGGCCCCAGGTGGACTGGGCCGTCGTGGACCGCGACGGCAGCGAGCTGTCCCGCGGCCTCGTCGAGGGCCTGGCCGGCCTGGGCACCCGCGAGGACGTGGCCGACGACCGGCTCGCCATGGAGGAGGCCGTGGCCCAGGGGCAGGTGGACTGCCTGTTCATCGTCCCCCCGGGCTTCGGCGACGACTTCCTCGCCGCCGCCCGGGCGGGCCGGGAGACGCCGTCCGTGGAGGCCGCCTACGGGTTCGTGGGGGCCGGAGGCGCCCTGGCCTCCGCCACCGCCGATCGGTGGCTCTCCGCGGCCGCCGTGGCCACGGCGGCCGACCCCGGGGCCGGCGGCGCGGCCGTCTCCGAGGAGGCCGCCAGGGCCGCAGCCGAAACCGTGTCCGTGGCGGTGCTCCCCTCCGAGCGGGCCGAGGGTGCCGACGGGGGCGTCAACGCCTTCACGTTCTACCTGCAGTGGTCCATCTACACCACCGTCGCGTCGGTCGTCGCGTGCACCGCGTCGCTCTTCTCGACGTTCAACCGCACCGATGTGCGCCGCCGCGACCTCGCGTCCCCCGAGACCTACGCCTCCTACACCCTCCAGGTGGCGGGCGCGGCCCTGGTGGTCACGCTGGCGTGCTGGGGCGTCGCCACCGCGGTGGGCCTGGCGCTCTTCGGGACCGACGCCGCGGCCATGGGGCCCGTGGGCCTCGCCGCCACCCTGGGCGCCTCGCTGGTCTTCTGCCTGGTGCCGCTGGCCGTGTCGTTCCTCGCGGGGCAGTTCGGCTGCGGGCTCGGCGGCGCCAACGCCATCGGCAACCTCCTCGGCATGGCGATGTCGTTCCTGGGCGGCGCGTGGATCTCGCTCAGCCTCCTAGGCCCCGAGGTCCAGGCCGTGGCGCGCTTCACACCCGGCTGGTGGTACACCGACGCCCTCACCCGGGCCCGCGACCTCGCCGGGTCGGCCGGCACCGACGCCGCCCTCGAGGCCGTCGCGGTCGACCTCGCCGTGGTGCTGCTCTTTGCCGTCGCGCTCTTCCTCGTGGCCCTCGTGGTAGGAAAGCTGCGCGAGCAGACCGCCGAGGCCGGCGGCAACGGGGCCGTCGAGGGGGCGTAGGCGGGCACCGCGCCTGAAAGCGCCCGAGGGCACCCTCAGGCGCTTTCAGGCGCGGGAGACACGGGTGGGGCATCGGCAGGAGGGGCCGTCCGTCGAGGCCCCGGCGCCCGGGCCTCTTCTTTTGCACCGGCGGCGGTCCCGTGGATTTTGCCTGCGATGACCGCGTGACGGCGGCGCGGGCGTGTAGAGTGTTCAAGTTGTCGGTCCGGGCCCACGCCGCCCATCGTCCAGGGGCCGCTCCCCCGCCATGGGCGGGCCTTGTGAATCGACCTGTAAGGAACCCTTTTGTCTGAAACCCAATCCAGCACCTTCGCCGAGCTCGGCCTCGGCGCCAAGGTCCTTGCCGCCGTGAAGTCCCTGGGCTACGAGAGCCCCTCCCCCGTGCAGGAACAGGCCATCCCCGCCGTGCTCGCCGGGAAGGACGTGCTCGCCGCCGCCCAGACCGGCACCGGCAAGACCGCGGCCTTCCTGCTGCCCGTGCTCAACGACCTCCCGCACCACGGCAAGGCCAAGGGGCCGCTCTGCCTCATCGTCACCCCCACCCGCGAGCTGGCGATCCAGATCGAGGACGTGTGCCAGACGATCTGCAAGAAGACCGGCCACCGCTCCGTCACCGTGGTGGGCGGCGTCTCCTACGGGCCGCAGCGGGGCAAACTCGCCCGCGGTTGCGACGTGCTCGTGGCCACCCCGGGGCGCCTCGTGGACCTCATGGGCACGGGCGACTGCGACCTGTCCGAGGTGACCACCCTCGTCATCGACGAGGCCGACCGTATGCTCGACATGGGCTTCCTGCCCACCGTGCGCAAGATCGTGGCCGCCTGCAGGAACCGTCGCCAGACGCTGCTCTTCTCGGCCACCCTCGACGAGGCCGCCGTGGGCGAGATCACCGACCTCGCCCACGACCCCGCCGTCATCGAGATCGCACGGCGCGGCACGGCGGCCCAGACCATCGACCAGTTCCTGCTGCCGGTGTCGCCCGAGGTCAAGAACAAGCTCCTGGCCAAGGTGCTCGAGCGCGAGGGCCACAGCCGCGTCATCGTGTTCTGCCGCACCAAGCACCGTGCCGACGCCGCCTGCCGACGCCTGCGCAAGGCCGGCATCGCCGCGGCGCCCATCCACGGCGACCGCAACCAGAACCAGCGCGAGCGGGCGCTCCGCGACTTCCGAAAGGGGTCCATCGAGGTGCTCGTGGCCACCGACGTGCTGGCCCGCGGCATCGACGTGCCCGACGTGGACTATGTGGTGAACTTCGACGTGCCCGGCGACCCCGAGGACTACGTCCACCGCATCGGCCGCACCGGCCGCGCCGGGGAGTTTGGCTGGGCCCTCACCTTCGTGACGCCCGACGACGTGGACGACATGCTGGCCACCGAGGCCCTCATGGGCCGCACCGTGCCCGCCTTCGAGCGCACCAAGGGCCTGGACCTGGGCACCACGCCGCCCGAGCTCGACCCCGACCGCGTGCCGGCCAAGGTGAGGAACCTGCCCGCCTCCGGCAAGCACCGCAAGAGCCGCACGAAGGCCGCCGCCGCAAAGGCCGTGGCACGTCAGGCCAAGGCCGGCAAGGGCGCCGGCAACGGCGAGCCGGCACCCAGGAAGGCGCGGCGGCCGCGGCGTCAGGAGGGCGCCTCGGGCGACGGCGCGGCGTCCGGCACGGGCGCCTCCACGGCCGCGAGGACCGGGGAGTCGGTGGAGAAGGCCGCCGGGAAGACCCAGGCCAAGGGTGGCGACGGCCGCGGCACCAAGGGCGGCCGATCCCGCGACGGGCGCGGCAGCTCCGGGCACGGCAAGGGCGACGGCGCCAGGCGCCGAACCGAGGGCGACCCCAGGCACGGCAAGGGAGGCAGCCCCAAGGGCGGCCAGAACCGGCACCGCGGCAACGGGCCCGGCAGGTCGCAGCGCCGTAGCGGCTCCTCCGCCGGCTGGCAGAGCTACGACGGCCCGCGCCCGTCCAAGCCGGCGCGCAAGAAGGGGCGCCGTCCGGGCGACCTCGGCGGCAAGGCCCGCAAGGCCGGCCGCCACTAGGGCCGCCGCAGACCGCACCGGACAAAGACCGACCGGAGAGCCCACGGCGCAGAACCTTGCGCCGTGGGCTCTCCGTATACGAGCGGCCAGAACCATGCCAAAGGCGGCTATGGCATGGGTCCCCCGGGCGCCTGTGGCCCACATCCCATGCCGAAGGCCCCTCCGGCATGGGTCTTCTCGACAGCCGGCCCCAAAACCCATGCCGAAGGCCCCTCCGGCATGGCCGCACCCCTGGCACCGGCACCCCGACGCATCGACTCCTGCGCCCGTGACACAATGGAGGGAGCTGCTGCCATCGAGACCCGCCGAGGAGGCCCCATGGACCGGCTTTCCCCCTTCTGCACCTGCTCCGACCTCGCCTGCCCCTATCATCCCTCGAACCATAGCCGGGGCTGCGCGCCCTGCATCGCCAAGAACCTCGCAGAGCACGAGGTCCCCAGCTGCCTGTGGAACCTCGTGGACACCGCCAAGGACCAGCCCTCCTACTCCATCCGGTCCTTTGCCGAGCTCGTGGTGGAGAAGGACCTCCGCTAGGGACCCATGCGAAAGGGGCGGCCAGGGCATCGTCGCCCCGACCGCCCCTTCAGGCGCCGCGCCCGCTACTCGAACCAGATCACCGGCTCCCCGACCTTCACGGGGCCGGGCTCGCGCTTGCGCATGGTCATGCCGGCGGGCGCCTCCAGGACCACCACCATGACGGTTGGGTCGTAGCCGGCGGCGCGCACGGCGTCGGCGTCCATGGTCACCACGGTCTGGCCGGCCGTCACGGCGTCGCCCTGGGCGGCCGCGACCTCGAAGCCCGCGCCCTCGAGGTCCACGGTGTCGATGCCGCCGTGGACCATGACCGAGAGGCCCCCGGCCTCCACGCCGAACGCGTGCCCCGTGGGGAACAGCGCCGAGAGGGTGCCGTCCACGGGCGCCGCGAGCGGGCCTCCCACGGGCACGATCGCCACGCCGTCGCCCATGGTCTTCTCGGCGAAGACCGGGTCGGCCACCGACTCGATGGCCACGAGCTCGCCGTCGGCCGGTGAGAGGACGCGGGGCCCCTCGGATGCCTTCTGCGCCTTGCCGGCCCCCTTGAACACGCGATCGAACAGTCCCATAGGTTCTTCCTCTCCCTGTCTCGGCGGCCCGGGCCGCCCTCCCTTGAACTAACCGTTGTTGAGCCGCCAGCTCGCGAAGGCGCAGACGGCGGCGAGCAGCACCACGACCACGGAGCCCGACACGTCGGCGAGGACCCCGCCGACGCCGCGCCGCCTGCGCCAGGCCACGCCCTCCGGGGCGGCCGGTCGCCACACGCGCCACAGGAGCAGCGCGAGCCCCGCCACGCCGGGGATGCTCTGCATGAGCATCTCGGCGCAGAGGACGCCCACCAGGTTGCCCAGCGCGTAGCCGCCGTCGCCGTCGCGGTAGTGGCGGTAGGCGATGTGGACGATATAGGCGGCGAAGGGCTGCACGCAGGCCGCCAGGAAGCTCACCATGAAGCGCGGGTCCTGGGCCATGAGGTCCTTAAGGCTGGAGACGCCCGCCGCGTCCAGGTTGAGCGACCCGGCCACGGCGAGCCCGGCGAAGGGGGCCACCACCAGCAGGATCTCGACCCCCGTGAAGAAGCGCCGGGTGAGGCGCTCGCGGGAGGAGTCCGGACGGCCGGCCGGCGCCGTCTCCGCCGCCACCGGGGCCGCGGCGGAGCGGGCCGGGTCGAGCCTGGTGCCGCGCCGCGCCTCCCGGGCGCGGTTCTTGGATGCCATGGTGTGCCTCCTCCTCGGGCGCCGGGGGCGCCGTCTCACACGGGGCCGACGGGCGGTCGCACCCGCCGGCCCCACCGTTGTTACCGTAACCGCCGCCGACACGCCGGTGCCGGCGGGGGCGACCCTACGAGAGCTCGGGCCAGAAGTCCTTGTTGGCCTCGATGAGGTCGTCCAGGACGTCCTTGGCCACCTTGGCCGAGGGGATGGTGGCCGAGAGGGTGAGGGCCTGCCAGAGCTTCTGGTAGCTGCCCTCGGCCCAGGCCTGGACCACGAGCTTCTCCACGGAGACCTGCTGCTCCATCATGCCCTTCTGGAACTGCGGGATCTGGCCCTGGCAGATCTTCTCGTAGCCGTTCCTACCCACGATGCAGGGCACCTCCACCATGGCGGTGGGGTCGAAGTTCGAGATGGCGCCGTCGTTGGGGACGATGAGCAGGAAGCGCTCGAGGGTGTTCTCGGCGAGGGCGCAGGCAAGGTCGACGATGTAGGTGGCGTGGGCGTCGGCCTCGAAGTCGGACCCGACGGCCGTCCCCTTCTCGATGATCTCGCGGCAGGCGCCGAAGACCTTCTTCTCGCGGCCGTCCATGACCTCGTTGGCGCGGGTGTACTCGGGGTTGGAGGTCTCCACCACGTAGTCGGGGAACAGGTAGTACTTGAGGTAGGTGTTGGGGATGGTCTCGGGGTCGACGGCGTAGACGTCCTTGGCCTTGCCGAACGTGTGCACCCAGGACTCGTCGATGTGCTGGGCCTTGTCGCCGGAGGTCTCGAAGCCGTCCATGTAGCCGTTCTTGGCCATGTGCTCCTTGATCTGGGGCATCAGGTCGTTGCCGTCCCTGTCGAAGATCTCGGTGAACCAGCCGAAGTGGTTGAGGCCGTAGTAGCTGTACTGCAGCTCGCGGCGGTCGGCGATGCCGCACATGTGGGCCATCTTGTCCATGAGGTCGATGGGCATGTCGCAGATGTTGATGATGCGGGAGTTCGGGCGCAGCATGCGGCAGGCCTCGGCCACGATGGCGGCGGGGTTGGAGTAGTTGAGCATCCAGGCGTCGGGGCTGTACCTCTCCATGTAGTCGAGGATCTCGAAGACGCCGCCGATGGAGCGCATGCCGTAGGCGATGCCGCCGGCACCGCAGGTCTCCTGGCCGACCACGCCGTGCTTGAGGGGGATCTTCTCGTCGAGCTCGCGCATGGCGTAGAGGCCCACGCGGATGTGGGCGAGGACGAAGTCCACCCCGGTGAAGGCCTCCTCGGGGTCGGTGGTGTAGGAGAAGTCGAGCTCGGGGGCGTTCTCCTTGAAGTAGATCTCGCAGGCCTTGGCCACGGCCTCCTGGCGCTCGGCGTTGTTGTCGTAGAAGACGACGCGGTCCACGGGGAAGCGGTCGTGCTCCTCCAGGAGCATGAGGGCGATGCCGGGGGTGAAGGTGGAGCCGCCGCCGGCGATGACGACGGAGTAGCTCTTCTTAGCCATGGGGCACATCCAATCTCGGCCACGGGTCTGGGAGGGCGGGGCGCCGCGGTGGCCACGGGCGGCGCCCCGGGAGGGTTCGGGAGGGGCCTAGGAGTCGAGCAGCGCGTCGAAGCGGTCGCGCACCTTGGGCACGTTGAGGCCGATGATCACCTGCATGGCGCGGCCGTTCTTGGCGCACCCGCTCGTGCCGATGGACTTGAAGTCCACGTCGTCGGCCACGAGGCTCTCGTCCTTGACCGTGACGCGCAGCCGGGTGACGCAGTTGGTGACGTCCTCGATGTTGTCCCTGCCGCCCAGCAGCTCGAGCACCGCCGCCGCGGTCACGGCGAAGGGGTCGCTCTGGTCCACGGAGGCGATCACGGCGTCGGTGGAACCGTCCTTGGCGGCGCGGTACTCGGCCTTGGAGCGGAACCTCACCTCCTCCTCGTCGTCCTCGCGGCCGGGGGTCTTGAAGTCGAAGCGCAGGATGAGGAAGCGGAAGACCACGAACCAGACGCCGGTGAAGCACAGGCCCACGACGAGGGCGAGCAGGTAGGTCTGCCAGTGGTTGGCCATGAGGGGAATGAAGTTCAGGGAGGCCATCTCGATGAGGCCGCCCGAGAAGACGCCCACGCACCCGATGAGGTTCATGACCATGGCGAGCACCGCGGCGAGCACCGCGTGGACCACGAAGAGCGCCGGCGCGATGAACAGGAACGTGAACTCGATGGGCTCCGTCACGCCGCAGACGATGGCCGTCAGCGTGATGGGGATGAGCAGGCCGAGCAGCTCCTCGCGCTTCTCGGGCTTGGCGGTGGCGTAGAAGGCCAGCGCGATGCCGGGGCAGCCGAAGATCTTGGACCAGCTGGAGCACGTGAAGGCCGCGTAGGGGGCGAGCTCCTTGAGGGAGGCGCCGGAGGCGGCGATGCGCGGCAGGTCGGTGGCGAACGCGGCGTAGATGCCGCCGTTGACCACGGCGTTGTCGTAGTAGAACGGGCTGTAGAGCAGGTGGTGCAGGCCGAAGGGGATGAGGGCGCGCTCGAGGAAGGCGAACAGGCCCACGCCCCAGATGCCCGTGGTGGCCACGAAGCCCTGGAACATGCGGATGCCGTCCTGGACATGGGGCCACAGGAGGCAGGCCAGGAAGGCCACGGGCAGCATCACGAAGAACGTGACCATGTAGACGAAGGTGGACCCGGAGAAGACGCCAAGCCACTCGGGCAGCTCGAACTCGAAGAAGCGGTTGTGGATCCAGATGATGATGCCGGAGATGGCGAGGGCACCGATCATGCCCATGTCGAGCGTCTTGATGCTGGCGATCATGGCCAGGCCGCTCGTGTTGCCGGTCTCGAGGGAGTAGTCGACGCCGAAGAAGCCGCCCCACTGGGAGAGCATGGTGGCGACGAAGTAGTTGAACGTGAGGTAGCCGACGAGCACCTCCATGCAGCACCGGGCGTTGTGCTTCTTGGCCAGGCCGATGGGCAGGGCCACGGCGAAGAGGAGCGGGAGCTGGTTGAACACGGTCCAGCCGCCCTGCAGGACGACGTTCCAGACGCCGTACCACATGGTGCCTTCCGCCGCCATGGGGCCGAAGATGACCTCGGTGGTGAACAGCGTCCCCAACCCGATGACCACGCCGGCGAAGGCGAACAGCAGCACCGGGGTGAACATGGCCCCACCGAACTTCTGGATCTTCTCCATCATCTCGGGCATCCCCCTTTCTTGTCTGTCGTGCGATGTCTTTTACTGGCGGCCCTCGGGCCGCCGCCTCGCACGGGCCCCGCGGCGCCACGGGGCATTACTTGTTCGTACAAGGCACGCATTCATGGTGCAGCAACTTGTTCGTATAAGTTGCCAACTTAAGGGGAACCAGGGTGAACGGTCGTATTCTCCCGGCAAGCGTTGTACGAATAAGTTAGACACAGGTAGAGTATGCTGGGTGCTGAAAGTAATCGTCCTTCTTCCGAGGAACCCGCCGTGCCCAAGGCCATCTACCGACAGATCTACTCCACCCTCAAGGACGAGGTCGTGAGCGGCCGCCTTCCCTACCAGTCGTTCATACCGTCCGAGCACGCGCTCACGGAGCGGTTCGACTGCTCGCGGAGCTCGGTGCGCCGGGCCCTGTCCCAGCTGTCAGCCGAGGGGTACGTGCAGCCCATGCAGGGCAAGGGCGTGCGGGTGATCTACAACCCGCTGCACGAGAGTCCCAGGGAGCGTGAGGACAACGGCCTCGAGACCTACCAGGAGCTGGGCGCGCGCCGGGGCTTCGTCCCCGAGACGCGCACCGTCGTGCTCGAACAGGTGATCGCGGACGAGGAGCTCGCGCACCTCACGGGATTCTCCCGGTCGAGCGGGCTCACGCACATCCTGCGCGTACGCTACGCCGACGGGGTGGCCGTGGGCACCGACGAGAGCTTCTACCTCTCGTCCAGCGTGCCCGGGCTCACCCCCGCCATCGTCGACCGGTCGGTCTACCGCTACCTCGAGGAGGATCTGGGCATCCGGATCGTCACAAGCAAGCGCGTGGTGACCGTCGAGCGCACCAACGCCGTCGACGAGGCGCTCCTCGACCTCGGGGGCCTCAACGCCATGGCCGTCATGCGCTGCAACGCCTACGACGGCACCGGCATCATGATCGAGTACACGGAGACCCGGCAGGTGCCCGGCTTCTTCGAGCTCTGCTTCACGTCCCAGCGCAACCGGCCCGCCCGCGCGACGGGCCAGACCGGCTGAGCCCGGGCCGCGCACCGGAACCCGACCGACACAAAAAGCGGCCCTGCGCCACGGTCTGGCGCAGGGCCGCGTTGCCATTGGTGGAGGCGCGGAGAATCGAACTCCGGTCCTACATGGCCCCCTGGCGGGCATCTCCAAGCTCAGCCACCGATCGGGTCTCGAGCCGGGCTGGTACGGTGGCCCACGCACCCGGCTCCAGTCGGTTCTATCTTAGCCTGCGGCATACCGACCACGTCCGCAGGCGCATCTCCCTAAGATGACACCTTGCACGGGCCAGGAGCGAGCCCGTGCTCGGCGCGCTGGTTAGTTAAGACTAAGCAGCGAGGGCATACTGCCCAGAGAACTCAGTGTCGTCAATTGAATTTGACGGTACCCCTGTTTAACGTGGCGAGGAGACCACGGCTTGCTTCCCACCTCAGGACCATCCAGTCGAAACCAGTCGCCCCCGAAGGAAGAACGAGTCTAGCACAGGGCCGGACCCGCAGGCAGGGCTAATCCTCCTCGACGAGCTCGAAGAGCTCGGGGCCCACGCCGCACACGGGGCAGACGTAGTCCTCGGGAAGCTCGGGCTCGTCGATGGTGACCTCGTAGCCGCACACGGTGCAGCGGAAGGTGTAGGTCTTCTTCTCATCAGCCATGATGTCTCCTTTTTTTGACGTGGCGACGTGCCGGCGGGTCCGGCTTTGTCTTTAGATACCCCGCGGCACGCCCCGTAGCCGCACGGGCGCGTAAGCCCGCAAACCTTGGGCCGGGTCAGTCGGCCACGTAGCTGGCGGCCTTGGGCGGGGTCTTGCCCTTGAGAGTGGTGTGGTAGTAGCTGTAGGTCATGGGCGTGCCGTCGCCCAGGTCGCGCGTCTCGACGACCTCGGCGAGGAACACGAGGTGCGTCCCCGCGTCCACGGTCTGGCGCACGGCGCAGGCGCACATGCCGCAGCAGTGGTCGGTGGTGTAGACGTCGCCGAACTCGTCGGTGGCGCAGGAAAGCCCCTCGAACTTGTCGATGTCGGTGGAGCTGCGGAAGCCGAAGCGCCCGATGAAGGGCATGTCGGCCGACTCGTCGAGGACCGTCACGGCGAAGTGCCCGCTGGCGGCGATGCGGCCGCAGGTGACGTTGTCCTTGTTCACCGAGACGACGACCTGGATGGGGTCGGCCGTGACCTGCGTGACGGTGTTGACGAGGCAGGCGGCGGCGCCCTCCTCGTCCTTGGACGAGACGATGTACAGGCCGTAGGAGTGTTTGAACATGACGGTGGGATCCACCATGGCTCCCCCTTTCCGGGCGGGTGCGGGCGCCGGCCCGCCGCCGCTCATATACGTCGGTTGCGCTCCTTGAGTGCCCGGGCGATCTCTCGGTCGGAGTCGCGTTTGGCCATGTCGGCGCGCTTGTCGTAGAGCTTCTTACCCCGCGCGAGGCCGATCCGGAGCTTCACGCGGTTGTGCTCGTCGAAGTAGAGCTCGAGGGGCACGAGGGCGACGCCCTTGACCTTGAGCTTGCCGGCCAGGTAGTCGATCTGGCGGCGGTGCAGCAGGAGCTTGCGCTTGCGGTCGGGGTCCTGCCCCCAGGCGCCGGTGTGGCTGTAGGGCTGGATGTGCATGCCGTGGAGCCACGCCTCGCCGCCGCGGACGAGCACGAAGGCGTCCGTGATCTGGGCGGAGCGCTCGCGGAGGCTCTTGACCTCGCTGCCGGTGAGGACGATGCCGGCCTCGAACGTCTCGTCGATGAAGTACTCGTGGCGGGCGGTGCGGTTCTTGGCGAGGACCTTGATAGAGGGTCCCTTCTTCTTTCCGCCCTTGGCGGGAGAGGCCATCACTTTCCCCCTTCCCCGTCGTCCGTGGAACGGATGACGTCGATGAGCAGCGCGCAGGCCTCGGCGCCCACGAGGTCGCGGGCACGGAGGGTGAGCGACGCCGCGAGGTTGCGGTCGCCGGCGTCCGCGGCGTCGGTGGCGCACATGAGCAGGCAGACGGCGATCTCGGCGTTGGCGCCGTCGGGCAGCCCCTCGGCCTCCACGAGCTCGGCCGCCTCCCGGCGGGTCAGGGCGTCGGGGTCGCCGTCGGTGCCGCGGGCGGCGTCCACCATCTTCCCGAGGGCGGCGTCGTCCGGCGAGAGGTTCTGGGCGCTCTTGAGGCAGGCGGCCGCCGTGCGCAGGCGCCCAGTCTCCTCGAAGTGCCGGGCGAAGTTGCAGTAGGCGCGCACGAGGTGCTGGGCCTCGCTGGCGCGGGCGAACACCGAGAAGGTGAGGGCCAGCCACTCGTCGATGTCGCCCTTGATGCGGTAGAGCTCGGCGAGGTCGAGGCGGTAGCCGCAGCCCATGGGGTTCCAGCGCACGGCCTGCTTGAGCGCCTCGGCCGCGCGGTCGTAGTCGCCGAGGTTCACCAGGGCGAAGGCGAGGTCGCCGTAGAGGCGGTCCAGGGGCTCCCCCACCTGCTCGAGGCGACGCGGGTCGCGCTCCACGCGCCGGTAGGCGAGGCGGTCGAAGACCGTGGGGAAGCTGAACCACTGCACCTCGTCGGTGGTGTGGCAGTTGCGGTCGACGTACTCCTCGGCGTCGGCCGCCATGGCGGTGAGCATGGGCTCCGCCTGCTCGGCCTGACCGGCCGCGAGCAGCATCTCGGCCTGCACGAGGTCGGCCGTCATCTGGCTGAGGTCCATCTAAGACTCCCGTTCTCCGTTGTGGCCGCACCCATTGTGGCACGGCACCCCTCCGTCGTCGGCCAGGGTGAAGTCGATGCGTCCCCGGGGCACGTCCACGTCCTCCACGCGCACCCGCACCCGGTCGCCGAGGCCCCACCGGGTGCCGTCCTCCTCGCCCGTGAGCGTGAGGCGCCGCTCGTCGTAGGTGAACCACTGGTCGCCGAGGCGCCGTACGGGCACGAGGCCGTCCGCGCCGGTGTCGTCCAGGGTCACGAACAGGCCGAAGCGCTCGCAGCCGCTCACGACGCCGCCCTCCACCGAGCCGATGCGCCCCGCGTAGAACTCGGCCATCTTGATGGCCTGCGACTCGTGCTCGGCCGCGGCGGCGCGGCGCTCGCCGTCGGAGCAGTCGCGGCACCGCTGGGGCAGCAGGCGCTCGGCGGCGCGCCACTCCCGCGTGGAGAGGCGCCCGCGGGCGAGGGCCTTGAGGGCGCGGTGCACGAGGATGTCGGGGTAGCGGCGGATGGGGCTCGTGAAGTGGCAGTAGGCCTTGGCGCCGAGGGCGTAGTGGCCGTCGTTGCGCGGCAGGTAGATGGCCCGCTTCATGGCCCGGAGCAACAGCGTGGAGACGAGCGTCTCGGCCACGGTGCCGCCCGCGCGCTCGAGCACCCCCTCGATGGCGAAGGGGTCGCCCGCGGCCACTGCCGCCGCCTGGGCGGCGTCCACGAGGTCGAACTCCTTGAGCACCGGCACCACGCGCGCGAGGTCCTCCGGGGAGGGCTGCTCGTGCACGCGGAAGGCCGTGGCCACGGAGTGCCCGGCCAGCTCGGCCGCCACGGCCTCGTTGGCGAGAAGCATGGCCTCCTCCACGAGCTCCGTGGCCGCGGTGGGGCGGCGCACGGTGACGCCCACGGGGCGGCCGTCGGCGTCCACGGTCACCTTCGACTCCCTCGAGGCGAAGTCGATGGCGCCCCGGCGGTGCCGGAGCACCCTGCGCCGGTAGGCCACCTCGTCGAGCACGGCGAGCGACTCGGCCACCACGGACGGGTCGCCCTCGGCCACGGGCAGGTCCCGGGGTTCGGACCCGCCGCCGAGGAGGGCGTCCACCTGCCCGTACTCCAAGCGGGCCCGCGAGCGGATGACGGCCGGCGCTATGCGCGGCGACCCGGTCACCGCGCCGCCGCGGTCGAGCTCCACCGTGACGTTCATGGCCAGGCGGTCCATGCCCGGCACGAGGGAGCAGACGTCGCAGGACAGCGCCTCGGGCAGCATCGGCAGCACGCGGTCGGCCAGGTACACCGAGCAGGTGCGCGACGCCGCCTCGGAGTCGAGCGCGGAGCCGGGCCCCACGTAGTGGGTGACGTCGGCGATGGAGACCGACACCTCGTAGCCGCGCTCGGTGCGGCGTGCGAAGACGGCGTCGTCGTAGTCGCGGGCGCCCGTGGGGTCCACCGTGACGCACGGGACGTCGCGGAGGTCCAGGCGCCCGGGCTCGGACAGCGCCTCCTCGATGCCCGCCCTCACGTAGGACGCCTCCCGCTCCACGAAGGGCGGGAACGAGCGCGGCAGGTCGTGGCGGGCGATGACCGCCTCGATGTCCACGTCCACGTCGTCGGGCGAGCCCAGCCGCTCGTCGAGGGTGACCACACCGGCCTCCCCGCGGGACGGGTAGGTGAGGATCCGGGCCCGCACGAGGTCGCCGTCCCCCACCCCCAGCCGCCCCGCGCTGCGGTCGTCCGGCAGCACGAAGAAGTCCCGCCGGATGCGCTCGTCGAGGGGCGTGACGGCGCCGAGGGGGTCCAGACGCCCGTAGATGCCCACGAACGAGGTCGTGGCGCGGGTCACGACGGTCTGCACCCGGGCCATCTTGCCGGGCCCGTGATGGGCCGGCGAGAGGGTCACGCCCACGGTGTCGCCGTTCATGGCCTCGCGGATGCCGCCCCGGGCCACCGGGAACGTGCCCTCCGCCGTCTCGACCTCGGCCACGCCGGGCCGGGCCACCCGGATGGTGCCGATGAGGGCGCTCCGGTGCTTGGGCCTGGTCTTGGGCGGCCTGCGCCGGTTGGAGCCCTTCCTCCCCTTGGCCATGGGAACCCCTCCTTCAAACAAAGCGGCCCGCGCTCAGCGCGGGCCGCACCTGTCGCTCTTGTCCGTTCTTACCCCATACGGGGGCCGCCCGGGCTACACCTTGAGGTAGCGGCCCATGGCGATGGCCGAGCCGAACAGGCCGATCACGAGGCCCACCACGAGCAGGATCGCGTAGGTGAAGCCGACGATGGCCGGGTCGACCGTGATGGCCAGGAACTGCAGGCTGCTCTCGAGGCGCGGCAGCACCACGGAGAGGACCAGCTGCAGGGCGCCGATGGACAGCAGCGCGCCGATGAGGGCCTCGAGGGCGCCCTCCATGAGGAAGGGCCCGCGGATGAAGCCGTTGGACGCGCCCACGAGGCGCATGATGGCGATCTCGCGGCGGCGGGCCGAGATGGCCAGGCGGATGGTGTTGTTGATGAACACGAAGGCCACGAACGTGAGCATGATCACCAGCACCACGGCGATGACGCGGATGTAGTTGGCCACCGAGAAGAGGCGCTCGACGGTCTCCTGGCCGTACTGCACCGAGGCGGCCGGGTTGTCGGTGTCGTCGCAGACCTCGGCGAACGAGGGGTCGGCGATGAGCTTGTCGGCCGTGGCCGAGACCTGCTGCGGGTCGTCGAGCTTGATGACGAGGGAGGCGGGCACCGGGTTCTGGCCGTCCAGCGCGTCCACGGCCGCGGCCGCGTTCTTGTTGGACATGGTGGTGCGGTACTCCTCGAGGGCCTCGTCCTTGGACTTGTAGGTCACCGACTCGACGTTGTCCCAGCCCTGGACGGACTTCTGGAGCGCGTCCACCTTGTCCTGGGCGGCGTCGTCGGAGAGGAACGCCTGGATGGTGACCTTGTCCTCCACGGAGCCCACCATGTTGTTGACGATGGAGCTGCCGAGGACGAAGACGCCGATGATGAAGAGCGAAAGGAAGATGGTGACCACGGCGCCGAGGGCCGTGGACAGGTTCCTGCGGAAGTGATGCCCGGCCTCGCGCAGGGAGTAGCCGAAGTTAGAGGGCGCCATAGTAGCCGTAGCCTCCCCTCTCCTGGTCGCGGACCACATGGCCGGCCTCGAGCGCGATGACGCGCTTGCGCATGGAGTCGACCATCTCGCGGTCGTGGGTGGCCATGAGGACCGTGGTGCCGGTGCGGTTGATGCGCTCGAGCAGCTTCATGATGCCGAGCGAGATGGCGGGGTCGAGGTTGCCCGTGGGCTCGTCGCAGATGAGCAGCGGCGGGCGGTTGACCATGGCCCTGGCCACGGAGACGCGCTGCTGCTCGCCGCCGGAGAGCTGGTCGGGGTACATGTCCATCTTCTCCTGCAGGCCCACGAGGCGCAGCACCTCGGGGACCTGGGCCTTGACCACGGAGCGGGGCTTGCCGATGCACTCGAGCGTGAAGGCCACGTTCTCATAGGTGGTCTTGTCGGGCAGCAGCTTGAAGTCCTGGAACACGCAGCCGATCTGGCGGCGCAGGTACGGGACCTTCCAGTTGCGCATGGTGGTGAGGTCCTGGCCGGCCACGATCACCTTGCCGCTGGTGGCCTTGAGCTCGCGGGTGAGCAGCTTGATGAAGGTCGACTTGCCCGAGCCGGAGTGGCCCACGAGGAAGACGAACTCGCCGGGGTAGATGTCCAGCGAGACGTTCTCGAGGGCCGGCTTGTTGGGCTGCGCGGGGTAGATCTTGGTGACGTCGCGCATGGAGATGGTCGGCGCACCCGAGCGGTTGATATGGCTCTCGTCCTCGTCGGTGGGGCGCAGCGGCGCGAAGACGCTGGTGAAGCCGGGCTCGTTGGTGGGGTCGAAGGCGCTTTCGCGGGCGGGCGCGTGGGCCGTCTCCACGACGACGGGCTCGAGGCCCTCGTTCGCGGCGGGGGCCCCGTCGGCGGGCGCGTCCGCCGTGTCGGGGGCAGCGGGGCGCGGCGCCGGCGACTTGTCCGGCTCCGCATCCGGGCTGCGGAAGTGATTGGCCACGTGGTGCTCCTTTTGTCGTGCGTGTGTGACGTGCGCCCATAGCCTATCAGAGGCCGGGGTTGCCTATGTGGCCTTTCATCGGATGGGCAGAAGGGGCGGGCGCCCCGGGCCTAGCCCTGACGGGTGGCGAGGAAACCCTCGAGGACGGCCTTGATCTCGTCCTTGTCGAGGATGTTGTCCACCGAGGCGACGTAGACGCCGTGGGTGTCCACCCTGTCGGCGAAGTCGGACTGCGTGAGGATGAGGTCGCCCTTGAAGTCGGCGATGGAGTCGAGGGACCCGTGCTGGGTCACGATGGGGAGCTCGTTCTCCTTGATGACCTGGTCGGCCTTGATCTTGAGCATCATCGAAGAGCCCATGCCGGCCCTGCACGCAACGAGCGCCTTGTACATCTCGAATCTCCTTATCCGCCCGGTCACGACCGCCGGGCCATGGCCCATTCCAAAGGGCATACCTTACACACATGGTACCCACGGTAGCGCCAAAGAAGCCCGACCACCGCATTTCCAGAGGGTCAGCGACGCCCCATGCCCTCGAAGCCCTCGCCGAACGCCTCGTGGACCTCGGAGATGATCATGAGCGCCTCCGGGTCGGCGTCGGAGACGATCTCCTTGAGCATGCCCACCTCGCGGTTGGACAGGATCACCAGGAGCATGGGCTTGGGGTTGCCCGACCACACGCCCCGGGCCGAGACCTCGGTGCAGCCGCGGCCGAGGGAGTACATGACCGCGTTGGCGATCCGGTCGTGGTTCTGGGAGATGATCCAGGCCGCCCGCTCGCTTCTCGGGCCGTCGATGACGGCGTCGAGGACCCTGCACATGAGATACATCATCACCATGGCGTACAGGGCGTTGGAGAGCGAGAAGACCGGGATGGAGACGAGCACGATGAGGGCGTCCACGATCACCGACGCGGTGCCCACGGGGATGCCGAGGCGGCGGTTGGCGAGCTGGGCCACGATGTCGGTGCCGCCGGTGTTGCCGCCGGTACGAAAGACGAGGCCCAGGCCCACGCCGCATATCACGCCGCCCCACAGGGCACAGAGCAGGAGGTCGCCCCCGCCGAGCGGCGGCACCACCGGGGCGAACAGGTCGATGAACAGGGAACTCGCAACGATGCCGCCGATGGTGCGGGCGGCGTAACGCAGGCCGCCGGTGCGGATGACCGGGATCATGAGCAGGCCGTTCATGATCAAGGTCTGGGTGCCCACGGGAAGGTAGAGGCCGTGCTCGGCCCCCACGGCGTAGATCACCGTGGCAAGACCCGTGACCCCGCCGGCGGCCAGGCCCTCGGGGACGGCGAAGGCGTCCACGCCGAAGGCGTAGAGGGCCGATCCCACGACGATGAGGACGACGTCTCGCGCGACCCTCCTGACATCGACCCCACCGCCCATGGAACCCCCTACTCCGCCTGCTGCGACACCGCCCACCGATGATACCCGACGATGAACTGGTCGAGGTCCCCGTCGTCGAGCACCGCCGACACGTTGCCGGTCTCGATGCCGGTGCGGGTGTCCTTCACCAGCTGGAAGGGGTAGAGCACGTAGTTGCGGATCTGGTTGCCGAACGAGATCTCGTGCTTGGGGCCGCGCAGCTCGTCGAGCTCGGCCTCCCGCCTGGCCTTCTCCTGCTCGTAGAGGCGGGCCTTGAGGATCTGCATGGCGCTGGCCTTGTTCTGGATCTGGCTGCGCTCGTTCTGGCAGGTGACCACGATGCCCGAGGGCAGGTGGGTGATGCGCACCGCGGAGTCCGTGGTGTTGACGCCCTGGCCGCCGGGGCCCGAGGCGTGATAGACGTCGATCCTGAGGTCGGAGGGGTCGATCTCGACCTCGATGTCGTCGGGGAGCACCGGGAGCACCTCGACGCCCGCGAAGGTGGTCTGGCGACGCTTCTTGGCGTCAGTGGGCGAGATGCGCACGAGGCGGTGGACGCCCTGGTCGGCGCGGAGCATGCCGTAGGCGTTCTTGCCGCTCACGGTGAACGTGGCGCGGTCGAGGCCGATGACGTCGCCCGCGGGGGCGTCGTTGACGTCCACCCTCCAGCCGCGGCGCTCGCAGTAGCGCAGGTACATGCGGAAGAGCATCTCCGTCCAGTCCTGGGCCTCGAGGCCGCCCTGGCCGGGCGTGACGGTGACGATGGCGTCGCCGTGGTCGAGGTCGTCGGTGAACCAGCTGGACAGCTCGAGCTCCGAGAGGCTCGAGGAGAGCCGCTCGGCCAGGGCCTGGGACTCCTCGCGCAGGTCGTCGTCGTCCATCTCGTCGCCGAGCTCGAGGGCCGCCTGGGCGTCCTCGAGCAGCGAGCGGGCGGCCTCGAAGGCCGCCACGTCGTCGCGGTCGCGGGCCAGGGCCTCCATGACGGCCCTGGCGCCGTCGGCGTCGTCCCAGAACCCGGGGGCCGCGCTCTCCCGCTCGAGGCGGGCGATGCGCTCGCGGGTCTCATCGAGGTGCAGATAGCCCTCGACCTCCTCAAGGCGCGCCGAGAGGAGGCCGAGGTCCGCCGTGGTGGCTTCTTCGCTCACTTAGTGCTTCTTTCCGTGGCAGTTCTTGAACTTCTTGCCCGACCCGCAGGGGCACGGGTCGTTGCGACCCACGCCGGCGTAGGGGTCGCCGGACTCCGCCTTGACGTAGGGGCGGGGCTTGGCCGGCTCGCGGTCCTTGCCGTCGCGGGCGATGTTGCTCGTGGCGGCGATGCGGCCGCGGGGGCGGTCGCCCTGGTCGCCGTCGACCTCGGCAGGCCCGGAGAACGTGGCACCGGCGAGGTTGTCGCGCTCGGGCTCGGGCTGGGGCCTGGTGGAGACCTCGATGCGCAGGAGCGTGCGGATGTAGTCCTCGTACATGGCGTTCACGAGGGCCTGGAAGGCGCGGTAGGCCTCCTGCTTGTACTCCACCAGCGGGTCGCGCTGGCCGAAGCCGCGCAGGCCGATGCCGGTCTTGAGGTAGTCCATCTCCTGGAGGTAGGTCATCCAGCGCTGGTCGATGACGCGGAGCATCACCTGCTGGGAGAGGTCGGCCATGACGTCGGCGCCGAGGGCCTCCGAGCGCTGGGCGTAGAGGTCCGACACGTAGCCGCGGACGATGGAGAGGATCCGCTCGCGGTCCAGGTCGGCGTCGAGCTCGGGGATGTCCTTCCTGCCGGTGAGCTCCTCGAGCCAGCCGCGGAGGCCGTCGAGGTCCCACCCCTCCACGTCCTTGCCGGGGCAGAACTCGTCCACGGCGGTCTCGCAGGTCTGGTCGAGCACCTCCTGGACGTGGCCCACGAGGTCCTCGCCGTCGAGGATCCGGTTGCGCTCGGCGTAGATGACCTGGCGCTGCTGGTTCATGACGTCGTCGTAGTCGAGGACGTTCTTGCGCATGCCGAAGTTGATCTCCTCGATCTTGCGCTGGGCGCTCTCGACGGCCTTGGAGACCATCTTGGCCTGGAGCGGCATGTCGTCGGGCATGTCGTAGCGCTGCATCATGGCGCCGATGCGGTCCATGCGGTCGCCGCCGAACAGGCGCATGAGGTCGTCCTCGAGGGAGAGGTAGAACTGGGTCTCGCCGGGGTCGCCCTGACGGCCGGAGCGGCCACGGAGCTGGTTGTCGATACGGCGTGACTCGTGGCGCTCGGTGCCGATGACGCAGAGGCCGCCGGCCTCCACCACGTGCTCGCGCTCCTCGGAGCACACGGCCTTGGCGCGGGCGAGGGCGTCGTCGCGCTGTTCCTGCGTGGCCTCCTCGAGCTCCACGCCCTCGGCCACGAGCATGTCCTCGGCGAGCACCTCGGGGTTGCCGCCGAGCAGGATGTCCGTGCCTCGGCCGGCCATGTTGGTGGCGATGGTCACGGCGCCCTCGCGGCCGGCCTGGGCCACGATCTGGGCCTCGCGCTCGTGGAACTTGGCGTTGAGGACCTCGTGCCTGATACCGCGGCGGTCGAGGGTGTCGGACAGGCGCTCGGAGCTCTCGATGGTCACGGTGCCCACAAGGACCGGCTGGCCCTTGGCGTGGCGGCGCTCGATGTCGTCGGCCACGGCGGCGAACTTGTGGTCCACCGTGCGGTAGATCTGGTCGTCGAGGTCCACGCGGCGCACGGGGCGGTTGGGCGGGATCTCCTGCACCGGGAGCTTGTAGATCTCGCGGAACTCGCCGTCCTCGGTCATGGCGGTGCCCGTCATGCCGGAGAGCTTGTCGTAGAGGCGGAAGTAGTTCTGCAGCGTGATGGTGGCCAGCGTCTGGTTCTCCTCGAGGACCTTGACGCCCTCTTTTGCCTCGATGGCCTGGTGCAGGCCCTCGGAGTAGCGACGGCCCTCCATGATGCGGCCCGTGAACTCGTCGACGATCTTCACCTCGCCGCCCGTGACCACGTACTGCTGGTCGCGGTGGAACATGTACTCGGCCTTGAGGGCCTGCTGGAGGTGGTTCACCAGCTGGCCGGCCATGTCGCCGTAGATGTTGTCGATGCCGAGGCGGCCCTCGATCTTCTTGAGGCCCTCGTCGGTGGCCATGATGGTGTGCTTGGCCTCGTCGAGCTCGTAGTCCTCGTCGGCCACGAGGCCCTTCACGGCGCGGGCGAAGTCGCGGTAGATGGAGGCCGACTTGGTGCCGGCGCCCGAGATGATGAGGGGCGTGCGCGCCTCGTCGATGAGGATGGAGTCGACCTCGTCGACGATGGCGTAGTGGTGCCCGCGCTGCACGCGGCGGGAGGCCTGGGTGACCATGTTGTCGCGCAGGTAGTCGAAGCCGAACTCCGAGTTGGTGCCGTAGGTGACGTCGGCCGCGTAGGCGGGGTGCTTGTCGCCCAGGGGCATGCCGTTCTGGAGCAGGCCCACGTTCATGCCCATGGCGCGGTACAGGCGGCCCATCCACTGGGCGTCGCGGCGCGCGAGGTAGTCGTTGACCGTGACGATGTGGACGCCCTTGCCGTCGAGGGCGTTGAGGTAGCCCGCGAGGGTGGAGACGAGCGTCTTGCCCTCGCCGGTCTTCATCTCGGCGATCATGCCGCGG
Organism: Caniella muris; assembly: GCF_943193035.1. Taxonomy (NCBI): domain Bacteria; kingdom Bacillati; phylum Actinomycetota; class Coriobacteriia; order Coriobacteriales; family Atopobiaceae; genus Caniella; species Caniella muris. The sequence continues at coordinate 3,976 of NZ_CALPCK010000002.1, read as the reverse complement.
TGCAGCGCGACGGCGCCCACCACCTGCACGTCGAAGTGGCGCATGCCGATGACGCGGTCGGACATCTCGCGGACGGCCGCGAAGGCGTCGGGGAGCAGGTCGTCGAGGGACTCGCCGTTGGCGCGGCGCTCCTTGAGCAGCGGCGTCATGGCCGCGAGCTCCTCGTCGCTCTTGTCGGCGTACGTGGGGGCAAGACCGTTGACGCGGTCGGCTATCTTTTGGAACTCCTTGAGCTCCTTATCGGATCCCATCGACAGGATCTTCGAGAACAGTCCAGCCATAGGCACCTACCCTTTGTTCTTGACGGGGCGCGGGGCCGATAGACGCCGCGCCGCCATACCACTATAGCCATAGCCGACGGGGCTCCGACCGAGAGGGCGCTTCCGCGGCAGTATTTCAAGCTTCATGCAGACTACCTCATTCCCCCTCGTAGTGCCATATTTACACACCTACAACAATCGATTATTCGACGGTCTGGCACAGCCCCCTGATCCTCCGGTCGACCTCCCTCGCGAGAGCCGAGAGCTCGGGGCTCGGCGGCGCCCCGTAGACCCCCTCGACCGTCCTCTCGTGTTCCCGGCACACCTGGGCCGCCTCGGAGAAGCGGTGGGCGGCCATGAGCATGCGCACGTAGGAGGCCGCGGCGTCGTCCCTCGCGGGGCAGAGGCCGTAGGCCGCCTGGGCGAGCACGATGCCGTCGTGCTCACGGGAGCAGCCCGCGGAGAGCGAGGCGCCCCGCACGAGGGCGTCCACGTAACGGCACTCGAGGCGGTCCCGCTCCGCGGCGAAGAACTCGAACCCGGGCCCCGCGTCGGGCACGTGGAGGCCGCCGGAGTAGAGCGCCATGGCCTTCAGCGCGGCGTCGACGCGCCGCTCGTCGGACCCCGGGCCGAACACCGCCGCCAACGCGGCACGCAGCTCGTCGATGTCGCACTCGACGAGCCGCTCCGAGAGCGCCACGACGCCGTTCCGGCACGCGACCACCGGCTCGCCCTCCCGGGCCCGGCCGACGGCGCGGCGCACGGCCGACGTCATCTGGTAGAAGGCCTGGAGGCAGGCCTCCTGGCCGCGGTCCGGCCAGAAGGTGGGCAGGACCTCGTTGCGATAGGCCCGGTGCCCCTCCCGGACGGCGAGGTACCCCAGGAGCTGCGCGGACCCCCGCCGCCACGAGGACGGGGGCACCTCTCGCCCGTCCACGGTCACGCGGAGGCCGCCGAGCACCGCCACCCGCACCGCGGCCCGCTCCCCCTCCGGGGCGGCCCGGTCGGCCCACCCCCTCCTTGCCCTGATGGCGCCGCGCCAGGTCTCGGGCAGCAGCCGCCAGAGGCCGTCGGCCCCCTCCCGGCCCAGGGAGAGGGCGGCGCCGACGAGGAGCGCGGACGCCGCATCGCACCCCTGGGACGCCAGGAGCGACCTGATCCGCCGCTCGCGGGCCGCGTCGCGCGTGCCCCCGAGCCCCCAGGCCACGGCCTCGGCGGCCGCCCCGAGGGGCCCGCCGCCCCAGTCTGCCCCGGCGCCGCCCTCCTCGCCGCGGAGCATCGAGACCACGGCCACCGTCAGCGAGCAGCACCGCGACACCCACGGGCCGCCCTGGCCCTCCAGCGCCGCATGGGCGTGGGCGACGGCGTCGTCCAGCTCGCCGCGGGCCAGCTCCCCGAGGGCCATGCCGCACCTGACCAGCGACGCCACGGCGCCGTCCCCGTGCCCCTCGGCCGCCGCCAGCGCCTCCATGGCGCCCCCGCGGCCCGCGGAGGCGCCGCAGGCCGTGTCGGCGACCCAGCAGAGCGCCTCCTCGTAGACGCCCCAGGGCTCGGGCACGGAGGTCCTCAGGAACGCCAGCGCGTCGGCGAGGGCGGCCCTCTCGCCAAGGGAGACGACCTTGCCCAGGAGCCGAGCGCAGACGTAGGAGTCGACGGCCACGAGCGCCCCGCCCAGGGTGGAGCCGCCGTCCTCCCGACCCTCCTCGCGGGCGAGCACCCTGAGGGCCTCCCCGAACGCCCCCGACAGGATGTGCGTGCGCGCCCGCAGGTGCGCCGCGAGCCTGGTGCGCGTGGCCTCGCGCACCAGCGACGTCACGCCACCCTCCCCGCGGGCGCCGTCCCCGCACCGCCAGGGGAGCCCCGGTCCCGTGCCGTAGAGGTCGCGGACGCACCCGAGGAGCCGCACCTGGTCGGCCGCGGGGCCGGACCCCAGGACCTGCTCGGAAAGGTCGGCCCCGGACCCCTCGGCGGCCGCGAGCGCGGACCGCACGCGGCGGAGGTCGGGCCCGTCGCAGCCGTCCGACGCCGAGGCCGCCAGGGTGGAGCGGAGCAGCGAGGCGCCGCCCGCATCGAGGATCTCGGCGGGGAAGGCGGCCGCGACCGACAGCATGTCGATGGAGTCGACGCACCTCGCCGCGACCGCGATGGCCTGGGAGAGGGCGCCCCGGGACACCAGCCGCTGGACGGCCTCGAAGACGAGGTCGGGGTAGCGCCACGAGGCCTCGTCCACGCACGACGCCGGGCATGGTCCGCTCCCCACCACCGAGAAGCGCACACCCAGGGCGTCGATGCCGAGCACCGGGCACTCCTCGCGGGTCGACGCCACGAGCTCCGCGGAGAGTGGCACGCCGAGGGCCGAGACCTCCTCCAGGGAGCCGCTCCCCAGCAGCACGAGGGCGCAGCGGAGACGGCGCTCGTCCTCGATGAGCCGGCACGTGACAGCGTCCAGCAGGAGGGAGGCCCGCCGTCGGCGGTAGGCCGCGAGCCGCCTCGAGGGGTCGTCCCGGGGCGTGGAGGCCATGACGCGGGCCTCCACAAGGGAGGGGATGCCGCCGGTGGAGGCAAAGAGGTCGCGCAGGGTGCCCTCGTCGTCGAGCCCACGCGCCCACGAGGCGAGCTCCGACCTGAGGGCGAGGAGGTCGCGGGCGCCCACGAGGCGGTGCTCCGGGAGCGCGTCGCAGAGCAGGGCGCACTCGGAGGACCCAAGGAGCAGGACCGTGCCGCGGCGGACCAGGCGCGTGACCATCCTCGCGATACGGGCGCAGTGATGCTCCTCGAGCCCGTGGAGGCCGTCGAACACAAGGGCGAGCTCGTCGTCCTCCGAGTCGATCCCCTCGCCGGTCAGGAGGTCGTCGACAACGTCGAAGACGTTGGCCTGGGCCGAGGGGGCGAGCCCGGAGAGGTCGAGGAAGACCGGCTGGCGGCTGCCCCCGTCGAGGCGGTAGGCGGTCTCCACGGCAGTCGAACTCGCCCCATGGCCGGGGTTGCAGCAGAAGAACGCGAGATGGCAGCAGGCGAGGTCGGCGACGAGCGAGGAGACGAGCCCGGAGCGCTCTACCCGGGGCCTCTCCGGGACGGGGGCGGCCACGACCCCGACGGGGAGCCGGGAGAGGAGCAGGTCGCTCAGGCGCTCCTCGACAGGGACGGGGCGGGGGCTAGGCTCGGACATGGGTTCCTCTTCTCAGGTCGGCAAAGATGCACGAGGAACAATACGTCTGTTAAAGCCCTGAAAGCACGGCGCCGGGGGGAAATCTTATCCATATTGATGCAGCCCGTTCCATTGCCCTGTTTATCCATTAGCAACTTCACTATCAGGGCAGTTAACCCCGGGAAGTGACCAAAGTGCATTCAGAGTCAGTTCAGTCATATTCATCACAAGTGGAATTTGACACGGCTCCGACATCGGCCGGCGGCAGGAAGCCCCCACGCGTATATCGATATACTTCTATGCATAAGAAGCACGCGAACATATAGTTTGCGGCACTGAGAAGGGCCCTACGGCCCCTTGGGGCAGCGGCCCCCGACGCCCGGAGGGCCATTGCCCGACGGCTCTGCAAGCCCATTGAAAACAAGAGAGGGCGGGTCGAAGACCTGCCCTCTCAGATTCACATCGCTCGCCGGCGCCCCCCGAAAAGCGAGAGGGGCCCCGGAGGGCCCCTCGGTGCTCGCGCTGTCCCGCGCCCGTCGCTGGTCGGCGGCGTCCTGCTCTCCCACCG